>NZ_CP173678.1:2236250-2885000 GCF_051903925.1 Zavarzinia sp. CC-PAN008 | reverse complement strand
CATGTCGCGCGCGAGCTGTATCGCGGCGGCACGGGCGGGAAGATCCGGCCGGACGTGGGCGGCCTGGCGACGCTGATCGTGGGCACGACCCTGCTGGGCTATGTCTCGCAGTCGGCGAAAGAGATGTCGCGGGGCCGCACGCCGCGCGATCCCGCGAACTGGACAACCTGGACGGCCGCCTTCATCCAGGGCGGCGGCGCCGGCATCTACGGCGACTTCCTGTTCGGCCAGTACAGCCGCTTCGGTGGCTCGCTGGCCGGCACGCTGGCGGGCCCCTGGCTGGGCACGGCCGACAGCCTGGCCGGCCTTCTCTCGGCCGCCCGCGACGGGCAGGACCTGGGCGCGAACGCCATTCGCTTCGGCGTCAACGCGGTGCCGCTCGTCAACCTGTTCTACACGCGCGCCGCACTCGACTACCTGATCCTGTACCGGCTGCAGGAGGCGTCCTCGCCCGGCTACCTGCGGCGCCTGGAACGGCGGATCGCGAAGGAAAACAACCAGACGTTCCTATTTCCCCCGTCGCGCGCCATCCCGCGCGGCGGCTTCTGAGGGCGTGCGATGACCGTCAATGCCAGCTATGCGCCCGCCCGCCATGTCGGCGACGGGGTGTCGACCGAGTTCCCCTTCAGCTTCGCGCTGGTCGACGTCGCCCACCTGCAGGTGACGGTCGCCCATCCGCCGCCGACGGGCGGCAGCGACTACGAGATCTATCCGACGCCGGCCTGGACAGCGGGCGACGGCGCCGTCGTGTTCAGCGATCCGCTGCCCGTCGATGACATCGTGCTGATCGAGCGCGTGGTGCCGATCCTGCAGGGGACCGACCTGGTCGACGGCGGGGCGTTCCCGGCCGACACGACCGAGGCCGCGCTGGACCTGGTCGTGATGCAGGTGCAGCAGGTCCAGGGCGACGTCGGCCGCGTGCTGCGGGCGCCCGCCCTGGACGATCCCGACATCGACCTGACCCTGCCCGCCGCCGGCGGCCGCGCCAACCGCGTCGCCGCGTGGGACGCGGATGGCCAGCCGATCACGACGACGATCGCGACGCCCGGCTTCCTCGACCAGCTGGCCGTGAGCTTCCCCGATCCGGAGGCGCCGACGCCGGACCTGGTCGCGCTCGAGGGCCTGGTGGGCGTGGGCGTCGCGAAGCGGGCCGGCGACGATGCCTGGGCCCTGCTGGACAGCGGCGCGTTCGGCGAGGCCATGCTGGCGGCGGAGGACGCAGCCGAGGGGCGCGGCCTGCTCGAGCTGGGCACCATGGCCCAACAGGACGCCGGCAACGTCGACATTTCGGGCGGCTTCATCCAGGGCGCCAACATCCAGAACCTCGCCTCTGCCCTGCCGATCGCCAGCGGCGGCACCGGCCAGACCAGCGCCGGGGCCGCGCTCGCCGCGCTGGGCGGGCAGCCGGCCGATGCCGACCTGACGGCGCTGGCCGGCCTGTCGGCGACGGCGGGCATGCTGGCGCGGACGGGGGCGAACGCCTTCGCGCAGCGCACGCTGACGGCGCCGGCGGCGGGGATCACGATCAGCAACCCGACGGGCGCCGCCGGCAATCCCACGCTGGCGCTGGCCGACGACCTGGCGGCGCTGGAGGCGCTGGCCGCGACGGGGCTTGCCGCGCGTACGGGGGCGAACGCCTGGGCGCAGCGGCAGATCGTGGCGCCTGCCGCCGGCATCACGGTCACGAACCCGGCCGGCATCGCCGGCGACCCCACCCTGGCGCTGGCCGACGACCTGGCGGCGCTGGAGGCGCTGGCCGCGACCGGACTGGCCGCGCGTACGGGGGCGAACGCCTGGGCCCAGCGGCAGATCGTGGCGCCCGCCGCCGGCATCACGATCGCGAACCCGGCCGGCATCGCCGGCGATCCGACGCTGGCCCTGGCCAACGACCTGGCCGCCCTCGAAGGCCTGGGCACGACGGGGCTGGCGGTGCGGTCGGCGCTGGATACCTGGCTGACCCGGGCGCTGGCGGTGGGCAGCGGCCTGACGGTCAGCAACGGCGACGGCGTGGCGGGCGCGCCGACCGTGGGACTGGACACCAAGCTGGCCGCGATCAACGCCCTGACCTGGGCGGCGGACAAGCTCATCCGCCTGACCGGCGCCGGCAGCGTCGATTCGATCGACTTCAACGTCACGGGCTGGACACCCGACCTCAACTTCGGCGGTGCAAACACCGGCATCACCTACACGTCGCGCGACGGGGTCGCGGTCCGGTTCGCCAACATCGTGATCGGACTGGGCGTCTTCCTTTTGTCCTCGAAGGGCAGCGCCACCGGAGCAGCGACGATTACCGGCCTGCCCTACACGGTGACGGCGACGTCGCGGCGTTCTCCCGTGCCGGCCTGGACGCAGCGGCTTACCTGGGTTGCCGGCTGGCGCGGCGTGTTCGGCCTGCCCGGCGCCAGCGGCACAACCCTGAGCCTGTTCGCCACGACCGACAGTTCCTTCGCCACGGTGGACGACACCGCCTTCGCGGCCGCCACCGAGATGCGCGTCTTCTTCGCCTACCAGACTTAGGGGCCAGCCATGCAGTTCCTGAATTCAGAACGCGATGCGGCGGGGACCCTGTTCGGGGTCTGGCTGGTCGACGGCCTGCCGCACCGGATCCCGGCGCGCAACGCGGACGAACTCCTGGCGCAGGAGATCGTCAAGGATGCGCTCGCCAAGGTCGACGCGGCAGTGGCGCAGGCGCGCGGGGTCCTCGAGCGGGCCGAGGCGCGGATTGCCGAGATGCAGGCCAGCGCCCAGGCGGCGATCGCCGAGGCCGAGGCCCAGGCGGCTGAGCAGGTCCGGGCGGCCCAGGCCACGGCCGGGTCGGAGATCGCAGCTGCGCGTGAGGCGGCCGAGGCCCGGGTGCAGAGCGCCTGGTCCCAGGCCGAAGCGGCGATCGCCACAGCCGAGGATGCGGCCGCGCGCGCGGAGGAGCGGGCTGCGCGCGCGGCGGAAGACGCCGAGGCGACGGTAGCCGCGACCGAGCAGCAGCTGGCCGAGGCCCGCAGGACCGTCGACTTTGTCAACGGCGCATGGTCGACGGTGATGACGCGGCCTGACTTCGCGGCCTTCGTGCGCGAGAACCTGGGAGCGGAGCTGACCAGCCTGGCCGAGGTGTTCGGCGCGGTGATGGCGCAGGCGGAGCTGGACGATATCGAGCCGGCCATCGCCGTCCTGCAGGCTCGCCGTGCGGCACTGAAGGCCCAGCTGGGCGCGGCCGCGCCATGAGCCCGGAGGCGCTGGCGTCGATCGCCGTGACCGTGCTGGTGGCCGTGGCGGGCGGGATGTTCGCCGCTCTCCGACACAGCGAGAAGCGGACGGACGCCAGGCTCAGCGAGTTCGATGACCGGCTCGACGCCCTGCAGACGCAGGTGTCGGGCCGGCTGGCCGAGATGACGGACCAGGCGAACACCCGCCATGGCCGGATCATGGACGCCCTGCAGGCCATCAACCTGAAGGTCGCCGAAACCTACTTCCCGAGCGCCCAGGCCGAACGCCTGGAGGCTCGCATCATGCGTGGGCTGGATGAACTGAAGGCCGAGGTCCGGGGCCTCCGCCGCAGACGCGAGGACGACAAGGATGGAACCTAAGGGCAGGAAGGCGGGGCCAGCCAGCGCCGCCGCGATCGGTGCCGCGATCCTGGCGGCGGCCGAGAGCCGCCTGGACCAGGCCTATGTGCTGGGGGCCGACGTGCCCCTGGACGACAAGAATTGGGACGGTCCCTGGGACTGCGCCGAGTTCGCCAGCTGGGCGGCATTCCAGGCGACGGGGCGGCTGTACGGCTGCGTCAGCAACGACGTCGCCGTGCGCCGGGCCGAGCCCTATTCGGGGGGCTGGTGGGCCGACGTGCGCAAGGGTCGGCCGGGCCTGCGCCGCATCTCGATCGAGGAGGCGATGGAAACCCCTGGCGCCTTCCTGGTGCGCGCGCCACGCGAGGGGCGGATGGGCCATGTCGCGATCAGCAACGGCAAGGGCGGGACGGTCGAGGCGCACTCGACGTCCACCGGCACGATCCGCCACCAGGTCGCGGGCCGGCGCTGGGATGGTGCCTGCGTGCTGGAGCCGGTCGCGGCCGAGGCGGTGGCGGCATGACCCGCGGCGACGTTGCCAAGTCGGTTGCGGGCTCCGTCTCGGGCCTGTCGATCGGCGTCACCGCCCCCCTCACCCTGCCGCCGGAGACGCCCTGGTGGGGCTACCTGCTGGCCTACTTCCTGAGCGCCGCGGTGACGGCGGCCAGCGTCTACTTCCCCAGCCGACAGGGCTGAAGGCGGGGGTGCAGGACTGTCCAACTTCAGCCGGAATCAGGCGCGGAGTTGGACAATTCCGGGACGCTAAGTTATTGAAATTGCTTGAGTTGAAGCAATCTCTTAATCAGCGGGTCCAAGGTTCGAATCCTTGTGCGCCCACCAACCGGATCAAGGGGTTAGGGGCCGAGCGCCCTCCCCGCCAACGCCATCCAGATTGTTGCCAGGTTTGGATCCACCGCCCTATGTGGTGGTGAACAGGCGGGTGGCCATGGCCTCGATCCGGTCGCGCCAGGCCAGCTGCTCCAGCCAGTCCGCTGGGATGCCGGAGGTGCCATAGAGTGCGCCGGCAAGCTGCCCGGCGATCGCCGCCGTGGTGTCGGCATCCTCACCCAGGTTCGCGGCGGTCAGGACGGCCGAGCGGAAGTCGGTCGTGCGCCCGATCGACCACAAGGCTGCCTCCAGCGAATGGCTGACATAGCCGGAGCCGCGGACGGCGCCGCGCCCCTTGCCGCGCCAACTGCCCGCCAGGATCGCCGTGGTCGCTGGGCTGAGGCCGCTGGGATCGCTGTTGCGCAGGACGTGGGAGCGGGACTCGCCCGCGATGGCGTCCGCCAGGATGTCGGCATAGGCGACACACGCGTCGACGGCCTCGGCTGCGCCGTGGGTGGTGCGACTCTGCCGGGCGGCGACGTCGCGGAGCGTGTCGCGATCCCGCCAGTGGCGCAGCACCACGGGGGCAAGGCGCATCAGGGAGCCATTGCCGGCGGTGTTGGCCGCGGTGGCGCCGGCCACGGGGTCCCCTGTCCGCGCCCAGCGTGCCAGCGCGGTACTCACGGTATTGCCGATATCGAAGCAGGAGCCCGTGCAGGAATAGGCCCCGCGCTGCCACCAGTCGGTGAAGCGGCGCATCAGGTCGGCCTCGTCCAGCATCGGCGCGTGCAGCAGGCTGTCGCCCAGGGCCAGGGCCATTGCCGTGTCGTCCGTCCACTGGCCCGGCTGGAGGCCGAACGGTCCGCCGCCGACCATGTCGGTCAGGGGCGGATACGTATCGCGCGGCTTGAACTCCAGCGTCGTGCCCACGGCGTCGCCCACGGCCAGGCCCAGCAGCGCCCCTGCCGCGCGGTCGGCGGTGGCGGCGGTGCCATGGTCCCGCGGGCGCTCCGCGACGCGGGTGCTGGCCAGGACGTGGCGCTCCTGCGCCGGCGTCTCGATCGCCCCCTGTCGCGCCTGGCGTACGGCGATGATCGCCTCGGCCGGGTCCATCCCAAGTTCGACCAGCAGGCGCGCGGCGACCGTGCCGGCGCGACCGCGGCCGCCCTTGCAATGGACGACGATGTCGAAGCCGTCGCGCAGCAGCGCCCGCACGCCCTCGCCAGCATCCTGCCAGGCCACTTCGAATCGTGGCCCCGGCGCGGTCACATCGGGGATCGGCAAATGCGTCCACGCCATGTGCCGCGCGGCGACCGCCGCGCCCAGGCCGGGCACACCGAGTTCCACGAGCTCCGCCGGCTCGACGAGTGTCAGCACGGCAGCGGCGCCCCAGTCGCGCACGGCATCGAGATCAAGGCCCAGGTCTCGGTCCCAGGCTCCGGTCAAGGCGCCGGGCTGCTTCTTGCCGGGGCAGAAAGTGATGCCGATGCGGCCGCGCCCGCCCGGCGCCTGGACGGCCGCGATCTCCAGCGGGTGGCTGAGGCTTGTCCGCATGATGCCGCCTGTTCCCTTGCCTGCTCGCCCGTGTGGCACCAGTGAAGTCGGTTTGCGCTACCGCCGCAACCGGGGGATGCCGGGGCACCCGCCATTCCCCTTATTCGGCCCCCTCCCCGAACCAGCGGCGCCAGGCGCGACTGAAGCTTGAGGGGTCCTGGTAGCCAAGGCGGGCGGCGATCTCGTAGCGGCTGACGCGGGCGCCGCGCAGGCGGATGGCTCGGGCGCGCAGTTCGGCGTCAAGCAGGTCGCGATAGCGTACCCCCGCCGCGCCCAGGTGCCGCGTGAGGGAGCGCCGGGACAGGCCCAGGCTGCGCGCCACGAACTCGGCCCCCGGGCGCCCGTCCGGCATGGTCTGGAGCAGCCGCTCGACCCGGCTGTGGACGATCGAGGGATCGTCCAGGCGGGCCAGGTGCGCCTCCAGCCCCGCGATCGTGTAGAGGTGGAGCTGCGGGTCGGCCGCGATGGAGCGCACCTCGGCCAGGGCACGGGGCACGATCACCTGGTTGGCAGCCGCGTCATAGCGCACACGCGGGCCCAGCACCTCTGCAACGCGCGGGGCATAGTCAGGGCGCGGCGCCGCAAAGGCATAGGCCAGACCGGGCGGCTCTGCCCCCAACGCGGCCTGCACCAGCGACCGGGTCATCAGGAACGTCACCTCCATCATCGGCCGCCATTGCGCCTGCGACAGGGCGACCGTCACGTCCCAGTCCAGAACCAGCGCCTCGCCCGAGGCCCGCAGGCGGGCGCGGATCCAGGGCGTGCGCACATGCGCATAGCGCGCGAGCACGGCCAGCCCGTCGCCGATCGTGGGGGCCGCGATCACGGCGATGGCAGGTGCGCCATACGTGGCGGCGGTCCAAATGTGGGGCTGAAGGAACACCCAGCCGGGCCCATGCAGCGCCGCGACGTTCTCCACCTGACGGACCTGCTGGAAGACGGTGATATCGGCGGTCGGGTCATCCAGCTCGGCCTGGGTGATGCCCGTGCCTTCCAGCACGCGGGCGCTGTCGGCGACAAAGGCCCGGTGGACCAGGCGGAAATAGCCCATGGTCATGGGCAGCCGTGCGAGCACGTCCGACATTGGCTCAAAATGCCACATGTTTGGCCCTGTAACCACTCCCCTTGTCTCGCGCGCGCGACGACGATGCGACCCAGGCTTGGGGAGCGAGAGACCGCAGGGCGCCGGATCGGCGACGCGCGGCGGCCCCCGACGGGACCAATCCAGAGGAGACGCAATGGACAAGCAGACGGCGGCGCACGCCCTTACCGGCGAGGAAGCCCGGATCGAACACCTGGACGTCCTGATCGTGGGGGCGGGCATGTCGGGCATCGGCTCGGCCGTCCACCTGACGCGGCAGAGCCCCTGGGCCAGCTTCGCGATCCTGGACGCCTTCGACGGCCATGGCGGCACCTGGTGGTCGAACGTCTATCCGGGTGCGCGCTCGGACAGCGACCTGTTCACCTATGGCTTCAGCTTCAAGCCGTGGGAGGGCGCGCCGCTCGCCCGGGGCGAGCCGATCAAGCAGTACATGGGCGAGGTGATCGCGGAATACGACCTGGCCGAGCGCATCCGCTATCGCCACAAGGTCGTCCGGGCCGACTGGTCGACGGAGCACGCGCACTGGACCGTGACGGCCGAGCGGGACAACGGCGAGACGGTCACGCTGCGGGCCAATTTCCTGTGGATGTGCCAGGGCTATTACCGCCACCTGGAGGGCTTCACGCCCGACTGGCCGGGCATGGACACGTTCCGGGGCGACATCATCCATCCCCAGCGCTGGCCCGAAGGCTATGACTATGCCGGCAAGCGCGTCGTCGTGATCGGCTCCGGCGCGACCGCCGCGACCGTCGTCCCCGCCATGGCCGATGCGGCCGCCCATGTCGTCCAGCTTCAGCGGTCACCCACCTATTATGTGGCGGCGCCCAACGAGTATCCGCTGGCGACGCAGCTGCGCCGCCTGGACATCCCGCGGGAGTGGATCCACGAGATCGTGCGCAAGCAGATCCAGCTGGAGCACGAAGACTTCATCGCCAAGTGCCTGGCCACCCCCGACGATGCCGCGCGCGACCTGCTGGCCGGCGTCAACCAGGCGCTGGACGGCAAAATGACGGACGACTTCGTCCCCACCTACAAGCCCTGGCGCCAGCGCATCTGCGCCGTGCCCGACGGCGACTTCTTCAACGCGATCAAGGAAGGCAAGGCATCCGTCGTCACCGACGAGATCGACGCCTTCGTGCCCGAGGGCATCCGCCTGAAGTCGGGCCGCGTGCTGGAGGCCGACCTGATCGTGACGGCAACCGGTTTCAACGTCAGTGCCTTCGGCGACATCGAGATCACCAAGGACGACGCGCCGTTCGACATGACGAAGACGGTGACCTATCGCGGCATGATGTTCACCGACACGCCCAACTTCGCCTGGATCATCGGCTACTTCCGTGCGGGATCGTACACCCTGCGGATCGATGTCGTGGGCGAGCTGGTCTGCCGCATGCTGAACACGATGCGGGAGAAGGGCCTGCGCACGGTGACGCCGCAGCTGCGGGAGGAGGACCGCGACATGGAACTGCGGCCGTACTTCCATACGGACGAGTTCAATGCCGGCTATGTCGAGCGCGCGGCTGCCATCATGCCCCGGTCAGGGACCAAGGCGCTGTGGCGGCATTCGCAGGACTATCACGCCGACCGGACCGAGTTCCCGGCCATCGACTTCGACCAGGAGCCGCTGGCCTTCCGCTAGGCCGCAGGGGCGGCGGGCATGATCGCCCGTCGCCTCCAGGATCCAGGGGGGCGCCCCCGCCGCGCCCCGCCGCGCCACGCCACGCCTGGGCATGGTCATGAGCGCGGGGGGCGCGGCATCTATTGCGCGGTATAGCCGCCGTCGACGACCAGCTCCGAGCCGGTCATGAACCTGGACGCATCAGAGGCCAGGAACAGCACGGCCTCGGCGATGTCGACGGGCTGGCCCAGGCGGCCCAGGGCGTGGCGGGTTTCCAGGTCCGCGCGGAAGGTGTTGCTGTCGGGCATGCCGGCCACGATCTGCTGCACCATCGGCGTCTCGATATAGCCTGGATGGATCGAGTTGACGCGGATCCCAAGCGGCGCCAGGTCGATCGCGGCAGCCTTTGTCAGCAGCCGCACGCCGCCCTTGCTGGCGCAATAGGCGGAGCCGCCGGCCGCCCCCACGAGGCCCATGATCGACGACAGGTTGATGATGGATCCGCCCCCCGTCTCCACCATCAGCGGGACACCGTGCCGGATGCCCAGGAATACCCCATCCAGGTTGATCGACAGGGTCCGGCGCCAGTCCGCCAGCGCCATCTCGTGCACGCCCGTGACGGTGCCGACGATGCCCGCATTGTTGACCAGGACGTGCAGCGCGCCGTAGCGCGCGCGGATCGACGCCAGCAGGCTGTCCCACCGCGCCTCATCGGCGACGTCCTGCGGCTCGAAGAGCGCGTCACCACCAGCGCCGCGGATGGCGGCGGCAACCGCCTCGCCCGCGTCCTCGGCCAGGTCGCTCAGGATCACGCGGGCGCCTTCGCCTGCCAGCAGCCTGGCGCTGGCCGCGCCCAGGCCGGATGCCCCACCAGTCACGAGCGCAACCTTGCCCTGAAGCCGTGCCATGCCTGCCTCCCCTTTCGTTGTTGCGCGGAGTATAGGCAGGTGGCGCCGTCCGATGCAGCCGCAACCATCGGTACCAGGCACTTTGCCTGCGCAGTGGCTTGGTCCGCGGGCTGCGATCTGCTAGGGCGGATGGATGTCCGATCTTGCCCTTGTCCTGGTTCTCCTGGCGGCAGCCATCGCCATGTTCGCGTTCGGTCGGCCGCGCATGGACGTTGTCGCGCTGCTGATGGTGGTGGCCCTGCCGCTGGCGGGGCTGGTGACGGTGCCACAGGCCCTGGCCGGGTTCTCCGATCCCAACGTGATCCTGATCGCCGCGCTGTTCGTGGTGGGGGAGGCCCTGGTCCGCACCGGCGTCGCCCAGAAGCTGGGGGACTGGCTGGTGCGTCGGGCCGGCCGGAGCGAGGGCCGGCTGATCGCGCTGCTGATGATCAGCGTGGCCGGCATCGGGGCCTTCATGAGTTCGACGGGCGTCGTCGCGATCTTTGTCCCCATCGTGCTGCGTATCGCCCGCAATGCCGGGATCGCCGCACGGCGCCTGATGATGCCGCTGTCCATGGCCGCCCTGCTGAGCGGAATGATGACCCTGGTCGCGACCGCGCCCAACCTGGTCGTCCATGGTGAACTGGTGCGCGAGGGGCAGGCCGGCTTCGGCTTCTTTGCCTTCACGCCTTTTGGCGTGCCGCTGCTGATCCTGGCGATCGGCTACATGCTGCTGGCGCGCCGAATGCTGGGCGATGGTGCCGCGCCGCAGGCGGACTCGGGCCGGCCGACCTTGCGCGACTTCGTCGAGGCCTATGGCCTGCGCGGGCGGGACTATCGCCTGGCCATCGGCCCGGCATCGCTCCTGGCGGGTCGCGAACTGCGCGAGTTGGACCTGCGGGGCAGTGCCGGGATCAACATCGTGGCGCTGGAGCGTGCGACACGTTTCGGCAGCACGCTGTTGCGGCCGGAGGCCAGCCTGCGGCTGGAGGCGGGCGACGTCCTGCTGATCGATTCGCGGCAGCCGGGGAGCGACATGGCGGCCGTGGTCGAGCGCTTCGGCCTGCGGCCGCTGGCGCTGGAGGCCGGCTACTTCCAGGACAGGGCCCAGGCGATCGGCATGGCAGAGGTACTGGTGCCACCCGAGTCCCGCCTTGTCGGCCGCTCGGTCGTGGAGGCGAAGTTCCGCTCCACCCACGACCTGGCCGTGATCGGCCTGCGCCGGGGCAGCACGCCGCACGCGGGCACAGTCACCGACGTCGCCCTGCGTCCGGGCGATGCCCTGCTGGTCATCGGGCCGTGGCGTTCGATCCGCCGCCTGCCACAGAGTGCTGACCGGCTGATCCTGCTGAACATGCCGGTCGAGCACGACGACATCGTTGCCCGGCCCGACCGCGCCCCCCATGCCTTGGCGATCCTGGTGCTGACGGTGGGCCTGATGGCCAGCGGCGTGGTGCCGAATG
The DNA here is from genome assembly GCF_051903925.1 of Zavarzinia sp. CC-PAN008. Lineage (GTDB taxonomy): Bacteria > Pseudomonadota > Alphaproteobacteria > Zavarziniales > Zavarziniaceae. Next base: position 2,873,988 of record NZ_CP173678.1, on the reverse strand, counting down.
TCCTGGCTGCCCTGATCGGCTGCCTGCTGTTCGGGCTGGCCGGCTGCATCGACATGACCTCCGCCTATCGCTCCATCCACTGGCAGACGCTGGTGCTCATCGTCGGCATGCTGCCCTTCTCCGCTGCGCTCCAGGCGACCGGCGGCGTCGGACTTGCCGCGGACGCACTGGTCGCAGCGGTGGGCGGTGCGGCGCCCCGCGTCGTCCTGGCGGCGCTGTTCCTGCTGACCGCGGTGCTGGGCCTGTTCATTTCGAACACGGCGACAGCCGTCCTGATGGCGCCCGTCGCCATCGCGCTGGCCGGTGTGCTGGATGCCTCGCCCTACCCCTTCGCGATGACAGTCGCACTGGCGGCATCGGCCGCGTTCATGACGCCGGTTTCCTCACCCGTGAATACGCTTGTCGTGGGGCCCGGCAATTACGGCTTCATGGACTTCGTGAAGGTGGGCGTGCCCTTCACCCTGATCACCCTGGGGGTGTGCGTCACGCTGGTGCCGATCCTGTTCCCGTTTGCCCCGCACTGAGGGGCGGGATCCTTTAGGATCGTGCGCGATTCGATCGGGAACAGGCGGCGGGAGCCGGCATGGCGCGGACACAGGCAGCCGATTATGGACAAAGGCTTGAGGCGATCGTCGAGGCAGCGGCCGGCCTGTTCGCCAGCCGAGGCTTCCTGGGCACGTCGGTGGCGGACCTGTCGGCTGCCTGCGGCATGTCCAAGTCGCTGATCTATCACTATTACGGCGCCAAGGAGGATATCCTCTACGACGTCATGCGCACCCATCTGGAGGCGCTGGCCAAGGCGAGCACTGCCGCGCGCGACCCGGCCCTGCCGCCCGATGCCCGACTGCGACGCCTGACTCATGCGTTCATGACGGCCTATGTCGGTGCCGCCGACCGGCACAAGGTCCTGCTGAACGACCTCGACCAGCTGGACCCGCCGCGCCGGGCCGACATCGTGGAGCGCCAGCGCGACCTGATCGCCCTGGTGGAGGAGATCCTGACCGCCCTCCTGCCCGAGGCTGCGCGAAGGGCCGAGCAGCGCCGGCCGCTGGCCATGCTCTATTTCGGCCTGATCAACTGGACCCATATCTGGTACCGGCCGGACGGGCCGCTCGCCCCCGACGCCGTCGCCGACATGGCCGTGGCGCTGGTGCTGGGTGGCCTGCCCGCGATCGGCCGCAATGCGGCGACACCGTCCGCGCACTGATGCGCGGACGGTGTCGCCGCCAAGCGACCGTCCTCAGTACCCCATTGCCGGGTCCACGCGGTTCAGCAGGTCCTGGCCGGCCGCCAGGCGGGCGACATTGGTAAAGAACAGGTCCAGCACCTCTGGCGTATAGGTCAGCGGGTCGTCGCACGAGATGTGAGGTGTCACGATCAGGTTGGGCGCCTGCCATAATGGATCGCCCGGCGGTGCTGGTTCGGGCCGGGTCACGTCCAGGACGGCACCCGACAGGTGATCCGACTGCAGCGCGGCGATCAATGCCGCCTGGTCGACAAGGGCACCGCGCCCGATATTGGCAAAGCCGGCCCCCCGCTTCAGCGCGGCGAACTGCTCGGCACCGAACATGTCGCGCGTCTGGGGCGTCAGCGGCAGGGCCAGCACGACGAAGTCAGCCTTTGGCAGTTCAGCCATCAGGGCACTCATGGGGGCCACGCGATCGAAGCCCGCGACGGGCGAGCCCGACCGGCTGAGGCCCGTGACCACGCAGCCCAGACGCTGTGCCCCGCGCCCGATGGCAGCACCGATGCCGCCGGTGCCCAGCACCAGCACCGGCCGTCCCAAAATTGCCGGCTCGAAGCGGCGGGACCAGGCCCCACTGCGGGCGGCATGGGTGAAGTGCGGGACGTGGATGTTGAGCGCCAGCAGCGCCATCATCCCCCATTCCTCGGCCTTGCGGGCGTGGATGCCACTGGCATTGATGATCGTCGCCCCCGCCGGCAGCCAGTCCAGCGGCAGCAGGTGGTCCAGGCCCGCGCTGGTGAGCTGCACCAGCTTCAGCCGTGGTGCCGCCGCCAGGTCGCGGGTCGCGAAGTTCCAGCCGATCACGGCGTCCGCCTGCGGCAGGGCTGCGCGAAACGCATCCGACCCGGCATCCGCGATCACGAACTCGATCCCCTCGGCCGCGCTTCCTGCCCGCGCCTTGGCCGCGGCGATCCGCTCGGGCGACACGTGGAACATCTCGTGCTGCGTGGGCACATGGGAGACGAGAACCGTTGCGATGGCGCTCATGCTGCGCGCTCTCCTGCGGTGGCCGGCCGCTGGTCCACGACGCGGTCAAGGACCCAGTTGGCCAGGTCGTGGACCAGCGGTTCCAGCGCCGAGTAGCGGCCCGGCTGGGCGAAGGGGGAATTCAGTCCCGCCTGCTGGATCACCGAGATGTCGTTGTCCTCCGGGATGGAACGGCCCCAGCGCTTGTAGTAGCGCTGCACTACGCTGTCGAAGTCGGGCCGGGCGATCGTCTCCTTGGCAAAGCAGTAGCCGGCGATCAGGCGCGTGCGCGTGGGACCCAGCGGATGCAGCTCCAGCCACCACACCGTGTCGAAGGTCAGCGCCAGCATGGTCGAGGGGTAGAGCATCACGTAGTAGGTGCCCTCAGCACTCATGCCCGTCAGGTTCGGCAGGTAGGGAAAGCCGGTATCGCCCTGCTCCAGGGCCCGGCTGCCGGTGTGCCGCGTATAAAGCGCCGCCCATTCGCCGACGCCATAGACGGGCGGGTTGATGTCGCGCTTCTGCAACTGGATCGTCTTCGCGTGCACGACAGGCACATGATACGACTCCATCGCGTTCTCGATATAGATCTTCCAGTTGCACTCCAGGTCCCAGAAGTCGCGCTTGACCGTGACCAGGCTCTCCAGGTCATAGGCCGCGAGGCGTTCGGGCAGGTCGCCCAGCCACTGCAGCAGCGGCGGCGCATCGGGATCGAAGGTGAAGAACAGGAAGCCACCCCAGGTTTCCACCCGGAAGCCGACCAGGTTGTGGTTCTCCAGGCAGAAGCCCTTCGTGTCATCCATCTGCGGCGCCACGCGCAAGTGCCCATCCAGGCCATAGCCCCAGGCGTGATAGGGGCAGGACAGGGCATTGATGCGCCCCTCCCCCTCGACCAGGCGGGCGCCGCGGTGGCGGCAGGAATTGGCCAGGCAGCGGATCGTGCCGTCGCGATCGCGGATCATGACCAGGGGCACGCCGCAGAAGTCCAGGGTGATGTAGCTGCCCTGCTCCTTCAGCAGGTCGGCGCGGCCGGCAAAGTTCCAGGCCCGCCCGAACACGCGCTCCACCTCGCGCCGGTAGAAGCCGGGATCGGTATAGCACCAGGGCGGCAGGGTCTCGGCCTCCAGCAGCGGGCGGCGGACGCCTGAAAACACGTCCGCGGAAAAGGGCTGCTCGGGGACGCCTGCCCCGAACACGCCCCCTGCAGTCACACCTCGGCCAGAACTCATGCCTTGTCCTCCTCTGGATCGATCAACATGTCCCAGGCCCGCAGGAAGACCCGCCGCTCGACGGATCCCCGACCCTCAGACTCATAGGCGGCCACGCTGGCCTGAAGGCGGAAGCGGCCTTCCTCGCGCGTGACGCGGGTCGTTGCCTGGGTGCGCACGGCCCAGCCGGGCCGGCGAAAATGGTTGCGCCGCACGAAGCTGGCGCTGGCGCCGGCGGGATCGCGCGCGTCGACGCCGTAGCGTTCCTCGCCGCTGCCGCCGAAGACCAGTTCGCCCAGCTCCAGCGTGCGGCGGCGATAGCTCACGACCAGTTCGTGGCGCCCGCTGCCCTGGTTCCAGGACGCGATGCGCGTTGCCTCCTCGCGCTCCAGCACGCGATGCGCCAGGGGCGTCCCCTCCTCCGGGGGTCCAAAGCCAGGGTCGGCCGCCTCGGTCCCGGCGGGGGGCTGCGGCAGCTCCAGCCGGATGCTGCCCGGCCACACCGTCAGCGGGCAGGCCCGCGCCTCGGGCCAGGCCATCGGCCAATAGGCGTTGGACAGCGCCAGCCGCACCCTGCGGCCCCTGGCCAGGCGATAGCCGGCCGCCTTGAGCTCCAGCCGGAGGGGGAAGCGGGCGCCGGCCGCCACGTCCGGCGGGCGGCTGACACGCAGCAGGCCGAACGTGACGCGGGCGGACGTGCCATCGTCGCGCACCTCGCACAGGCGGGCGGCCAGCAGCGCCGTCTCGCCCGTCATGGCAATGTCGAGCTCCAGGACCGGGCGGCCCAGCACGTCCTGGTCGGCGCCGAGCGGCACGCTGTCGAAAGTGACGGACAAGCCGTCGTCCAGGCGCTGGTCGGCCTGGAACTCGGGCGCGGAGCCGCCGCCATCGAGTGGGCACCATTCGCCGCCGGCACCACCGCAGTACTGGGGCGTATCGACCAGCACCGGTGGCAGCGCGTTCTCCGCGTGCGGCGCCAGGGTGCCTTCGCCGCCATGCAGGACCACCCGCTCCGCCGGTGCTGGCCAATGCGGGATCCGCAGCCAGTGCCCGCCCAGCGTCATGGCCTGCGGATCCGGCACCAGGTCGCGGCCCAGCCAGGCCGTCAGCATCGGCTCCGCATCAATGCCGTTCGGCTCGTCCAGCAGCCAGCGCCGCCACCAGCGCAAGGCATGGCGAAGGAAGCCGATCGCCGGTCCCGGCACGCCCCAGTTGGGGTAGACATGCGTCCAGGGTCCGATCAGCCCCTGACGCGGAACCTCAAGCCCCGCCAGCAGCCGCAGGATTGCGTTGCAATACCCATCCGTCCAGCCGCCCACCGCCATCACCGGACAGGCGATCGCGGCATAGTCCTCCGCCACCGAGCCGTGGCGCCAGTAGGCGTCGCGCACGGGATGCGCCAGCCAGGTCGCCAGCGGCGGTTCCAGCGCCGCCATCCTCTGCAGCCACACGTCGCGCCAGCCGGGACCCGCATGGGCGGGATCGGGTGGCCGCAACAATTGCCCGAACAGGCCGGAGCCCCAGGACAACCCGTCATTGAGCAGCGCCCCACCCATGAAGTGCACATCGTCCGCATGCCGGTCATCCGTGGAGCAGGCGGTGATGATCGCCTTCAGGGCCGGCGGGCGGCGCGCCGCCACCTGGAGCGCGGCGAAGCCCCCCCACGAGATGCCGATCATGCCGACCGCACCCGTGCACCAGGGCTGCGCCGCGGCCCAGGCGATCACCGCGACGGCATCATCCTGCTCCTGCGCCACGTACTCGTCCTGCAGGATCCCGCCGGAATTGCCGCTGCCCCGGATGTCGACCCGCAGGCAGGCCAGGCCATGGCCGGCGAACCAGCCATGCAGCATCGAATCACCGACCGCGGTCGCATCCGACTGGCGGTAGGGAATCCATTCCAGGATCAAGGGCGCCGGTGCATCGCCATCGGGCAGCCACAGCCGGCCGTGCAACACGCAGCCATCGGCCAGCGGAATGCGCACCTGCTGCGTGGCATGGGGTTCTGGAGATGCGACCATGGAGTCGTGCGGGCCCTTCACCGGTTTTCGCAGACGCACAATTGCAGGTGCGACCGCGTTGTGTACAGTATGCCGTCACCTTTCGGGCCTGAGAAGGAAGTCGTCATGCCGGCAGCAACCGCCCCCGTCACCCCACCGGATGCGGCGCCCGCAACCGAGCGCCCGTTGACGGCCGAGGAGATCGCGGCCTTTCACCGCGACGGCTATGTGATCGTGAAGCAGTTCCTCTCCCGCGAGGAGATCGAGCCGCTGCGCCAGGCGTGCCTGGCGGACCCCACGATCGGTGGCAAGCTGCGGGCCGTCGCTGACAGCGACGGCAACCCGCAGGAGGTCATCGGCTGGACCGAACCGGGACCGACCTGGCTTGGCCGCGTGCCCTTCATCGCCCGCATGATCGAGAACTCGGCCGCCCTTCTGGGAGCGCCGGTCTATCACTGGCATTCCAAGCTTTCGATGAAGGCGCCCAACACCAAGGGGCGCTGGGACTGGCACCAGGACTACCCCTATTGGTACAACGAGGGTGCCCTCTGGCCCGACATGCTGACCGTCACCGTCGCCGTCGACCCGGTGGACGAGAACAATGGCTGCATGAAGCTGGTCCGCCGCTCGCACCTTCTGGGCCGGGTCGACCACAAGGCGGTGGGCGAATCCGTGGCCTTTGACCCCGAGCGCCTGGAGCTGGTGCTGCAGCAATGCGAGACCGTGCCGATGGTCATGGAGCCGGGCGATGCCTGCTTCTTCCATGGCAACACGCTGCATGCCTCCGGTCCCAATCCGTCGAACCGGCCGCGCACGCTGCTGCACTGTTCCTACAACACGATCGTGAACTCGCCCTTCATCAACGAGGGGCAGGAGCATCACCTCTACAAGCCGTTCGAGACGCTGGCCGATGCCGCGATCCGCGACGGGTACAGCGCGGTACTCGACGGCCATGGCTGGAACCCGCCCAAGGCGGCCGGGCACAAGAACACCTATGGCTACAAGGTCATCACCCGCCCCTAGCGCCCGGCCTGCCAAAGCCTGACGGCGACGCATACGAAAACGGCCCCGGAGTTTCCTCCGGGGCCGTTTCCATTTGGCGATGCAGCGGGGCTCAGACGCCGGGCTGGGGCTCTGGCGAGAGGTCGCCCGGATTGGGGCGCCGCGTGCCCGACGACCCGGCCGGCGGCACGGCAGAGCCCTTGCCGGGCTCGGACGGCGGCTCCGGCGTCGTCTCGCGATGGATCGGCTCGCCCTTCAGCAGGGTGCGGATCTCTTCGCCCGACAGCGTCTCGTACTCCAGCAGGCCCTTGGCCAGCGTGTGGAGATCGTCCATCCGCTCGGCCAGGATCTGGAACGCCAGCTTCTCGCCATCGTCGACAATGCGGCGGATCTCATCGTCGATCAGGTGTGCCGTCGCGTCGGAGATGTTCTTGCGCTGCGTCACGGAGTGGCCGAGGAACACCTCTTCCTCGTTCTCGCTATAGCGCAGGCGCCCCAGCTTGGTGCTCATGCCCCATTCGGTGACCATGCGGCGCGCCAGGTTCGTGGCCTGCCGGATGTCGTCCGAGGCGCCCGTGGTCACGTTCTCGGCGCCGAAGATCAGTTCTTCCGCGGCGCGACCGCCGAACATCATCGCGATCTTGGACGTCAGTTCCTTGACCGACCAGCCATAGCGGTCCTTCTCGGGCAGGGACATGGTCACGCCCAGTGCACGGCCGCGCGGGATGATCGTCACCTTGTGCACGGGATCGTGCGCCGGGACATGCATGCCGACCAGGGCGTGGCCCGCCTCGTGATAGGCGGTCAGGCGCTTTTCCTGCTCGCTCATCACCATCGAGCGACGCTCGGCACCCATCAGGACGCGATCCTTGGCCGCCTCGAAATCGGCCATGGTCACGATCCGCTTGCCGCGGCGGGCGGCCAGCAAGGCAGCCTCGTTCACCAGATTGGCAAGGTCCGCGCCAGAGAAGCCGGGCGTGCCGCGCGCGATGGTGCGGGCGTCGACGTCCGGGCCCAGCGGCACCTTGCGCATATGGACCTTCAGGATCTTCTCGCGGCCCATGATGTCGGGATTGGGCACCACGACCTGGCGATCGAAGCGGCCCGGCCGCAACAGGGCCGGATCCAGCACGTCGGGCCGGTTGGTGGCCGCGATCAGGATGACGCCCTCATTCGACTCGAAGCCGTCCATCTCGACCAGGAGCTGGTTCAGCGTCTGCTCGCGCTCGTCATTGCCGCCGCCCAGGCCCGCGCCGCGATGGCGGCCGACGGCGTCGATCTCGTCGATGAAGATGATGCAGGGCGCGTTCTTCTTCGCCTGCTCGAACATGTCGCGCACGCGGGAAGCGCCGACGCCTACGAACATCTCGACGAAGTCGGAGCCCGAGATGGTGAAGAACGGCACGTTCGCCTCGCCCGCGATGGCACGCGCCAGCAGCGTCTTGCCGGTGCCCGGCGGGCCGACCAGCAGCGCGCCCTTGGGAATGCGGCCGCCCAGGCGCTGGAACTTCTGCGGGTCCTTCAGGAACTCGACGATCTCCTCCAGTTCCTCCTTGGCCTCGTCGATGCCGGCCACGTCGTCGAAGGTGACGCGGCCCTGCCGCTCGGTCAGCAGGCGGGCCTTGGACTTGCCGAAGCCCATGGCCTTGCCGCCGCCCGACTGCATCTGGCGCATGAAGAAGACCCACACGCCGATAAGCAGCAACATCGGGAACCAGGACACCAGGATGTCGACCAGGGTCGGGCCGCCTTCGTCCGGTGCCTCGGCCTTGATGCGCACGCCTGCCGTCGTCAGCCGCTCCACCAGGCCCGGATCGTCGGGCAGATAGGTCTGGAACTGGCGCTGGTCGGAATAGACGCCGCGGATGGTCTTGCCCTGGATCGTCACTTCCTGGACCCGGCCGTTCTCAACCTCGGCCAGGAAATCGGTATAGGCCAGGGCTCCTGGCGCGCTGCGCCCGGCACTGGTCTGGAACAGGTTGAACAACGCGAACAGGAGCAGGGCGATGATCACCCAAAGCGCCAGATTGCGACCAGGAATGTTCACGATCTCGGTCTTTCCTTACCCACAGGCCACATTGAGCGTCGGCGGGCTCGCCACGATGCTGCACCCGTCACCGTAAAGATAAGCTGAAGTGCGGGCCAGACAACTCACCATATCGTCCTGGACCGCCTCGCCCACGATATTTCCACCTCCAGCGGGCTCCAGCAGCGTCGCGTCGAAGCCGCCACCCGCCAATCCGGCCAGCGGGGCCGCCACGAGGCGGTCACCCGACCACAAGGCCGGAAGGCCCGCCCGCACAACGCCGGGCAGTGCCGCCGCACCCGGCGCCGCCGCCCGCGGCCCCAGCGGCCGTACCACGCCAGGGGCCGCGTCGGGCGCCAACGCCACGACGAAGCGCCCGTCCCAGACCGCCCGGTCCCCCGGCGCCAGCGCCACGTCGGGACCCACCGCCGCCAGTTCGCGGCAAAGGAGAAGCTCGTCCCGGCGCGCCACCACGCGGCAGCCGCCCAGTGTCCGCCCACCCGACCCAGGACCGGCCTGCACCCAGGCGAGCAGACGCTCAAGTCGTTCCTCCCGCAAGGCTACGGCGCCGGAGATGCCGCGGATCAGGCGGGCCAGCAGGCGCAGCGCGATTTCATCAGGTGCTGCCGCCAGCGCGCGGCGGTGAAGCAGGACATGGCCCTGGGCCGCGCGGCGTGCCGCCTGCACCGAAAGGGCGTCGGTCGCCGCCTCCAGGGCCGCCCGCGCCCGCGCCATGCGCCGCGCCGTGCCGGCGATCCGCGCCGGCGTCACGCCCGCCGCCGCCAGCGCCGGCGCCACCTCGCGCAGGCGAGGCCGCAGGAAGCGCGGATCGCGATTGGTCGGATCCTCCAGCCAGTCCTGGCCCGCCGCGCGAAGGGTGGCACGCAGGCACGCCTTGTCGACGTCCAGCAAGGGTCGCAGCAGGGCGATCCCATGGACCCGGCGCAAGGCCGGCATGGCGGCCAGTCCGTCAACCCCGCTGCCCCGTCCCAGGTTCAGCAGGACCGTTTCCGCCTGGTCGTCCCGGTGATGGGCCAGGGCCAGGTGCGCCGCACCATGCCGGCGACACCCCTCGAGCAGCAGGCGATAGCGCGCCGCCCGCGCCGCCGCGGGCAGGCCACTGGCCGGCTTCGGCGCTGTCCAGGCCAGGATCTCGCAGGGCAGGTCCAGGCGCCTTGCCAGATCGGCGACCCAGCGCGCCTCGGCACCTGATTCGGAGCGCAGGCAATGATCGACACTGAGCACGACCAGCGCCACGCGACGCGTCGAGGCCCACCGCGCCATCAGAAGCAGTAGGGCGACACTGTCCGCACCGCCCGAGACCGCGACCGCCACGCGCCGCGGGTCGTCCGGCACCAGCGGCGCCAGAGCTGCCGCGAACCGGGCATCATCCAGCGGCCGCTGTGTCGCGGCCGCGACCGGCTCGCCTGCCGGGTCTGGCAGGCCGCTGGCCCGCCTCAGCTGCACCCGGCGCGCTGGCGCTCGCGCTGGACGCGCTGCTTGATCGCGGTGGAGGCATCGGGATAGCGGCTGCCGATCTCGCCCAGGGCCGCGCAGGCTTCGCGGGCCTGCCCCATCTCGATCAGGCTCATGCCCAGCTTCAGCATGCTGTCGGGGGCCTTGGCCCCGCTGGGATACTGCTTCACGGAGCCCAGGAAGGTCGCCGCCGCCGCCTCGTAATCGCCGCGGACGTAGTGGCTCTCGCCCAGCCAGTACTGCGCATTGGGTGCCAGGCCGTCGTCCGGGTAGAGGCTGAGAAAGTCGGAAAAGCCCGACTCCGCCGCGGCGTAGTCGCCCTGCCGCAGCAGCGCCATGGCCGCGTTGTACTGGTCGCGTGGGCTGAGGGCGGCGGTCTGGGTCGAACGGCCCGCAAGCGGTGGCGGGGGCGCGACCTCGTCCGGATTGCCGCGCAGCGTGCCCAGCGTCCCCATTCCGCCGTCGGGCGGGGGGGCGCCGCCACCATCGCTGGCCGCCATGCCCGCCGCGTCGTTCGCGGGGCGCGCTGCGTCCGCGGAGGCCACGTCGACGCCCGCCGCGGACGCGCCGCCGCCCCCCTCCAACGCCGACAGGCGCAAGTCGACGTCCTTCTGCGCGACATCGATCCGATCGCCCAGGCGCTTGATCTGGAAGCCCATTTCCTCGATCCGGCCGTTCAGCTCGCGGTACATGGTCTCCAGCTTGCTCAGCCGGACCTCCACATTGCCGCCGGCGCCGCCCAGGGCTGGCGCGCCACCCATCTGGGCGCCGCCATAGGCCTGGCGCTGGAGCGTCTCAAGCTGGGCCTGGAGCTGCTGCACCTGGAAGCGCAGGTCCTGCAGCTCATAGCTCTGTGCGGCGGCGGGGGGCGCCATGCCGGGCAGCCCCGCCACGCACAGGGCCGACAGGGACAGCATGCCGGACAGGGCAACGCGGATCAGCACGGGGCGAACCATGGCAGGCCGAATCGAAAAGGACATGGGCAGAGGATCACGCAAGATTGCGGCGGAATGGAGGTGTGACGCGGGCCGAGGGCACGCGCCACATCCCGGCGCGCCCATGACAGCAGGGCGGCGGGCGCAGGGCAAGACGGCGCGATGCCGCTTTGGCCCCGGCAACGCGGCGACGACGCCGAAACGACAGCGCCCGCCGGGCTGGCCGGCGGGCGCTGAAGACTCAACGACACGGTCATGCGGTGCCAGAAAGCCCCGCCGGGCGGGATCAGGGTGGGGACGCCAGGCGCCCCACACCCACGATCTGCCCGATGCCGGGTCCCTTACTGGGTGACGGTGTTGCCGACCACCGTGACCGCACGGCGGTTCTGGGCGTACACGGCCTCACCCGAGCCATCGACCGCCGGACGCTCCTTGCCATAGCTGATGACGCTCAGCCGGCTGGAGTCGATGCCCTGCGAGACGAGGAAGCGCTTCGCGGAGTTCGCGCGACGCTCGCCCAGGCCCAGGTTGTACTCACGCGTGCCGCGCTCGTCGGTGTGGCCCTCGATCGTGGCGACGACCTGCGGATACTGCTGCAGCCAGGCGGCCTGGCGCTGCAGGGTTGCCTGGCCTTCCGGCGTCAGGTCGGAACGGTCGAAGTCGAAGAACACGCGGTCGCCGACATTGACCTCGAAATCCTGGGCGCTGCCGGGGATCGGGCCACCCGCCATCGGGGGCGGCGGCGACGGCGGCGGGGACTGGGTGACCGGACCGCCGCTGCCACCGGTGTTGTCGGAGCTTGCCGGGGTGGACTCGCAGGCCGCGACCAGGGCCAGGACAGCGAGAAGGCCGACCAGCTTGGAACCGGACTTGGTGAACTGCATAATGCTGTGACTCCCGCTACCGGTGCGTTTCATTAAGCGAACGCACCATTTTGTTGGGGCCATAAGAGTAGCTTTTCGCAGGCGCGAAGTCCATCGGCTTGTCAATGGTTTTCGCGCCCGCTGTGCCGGCTGTCACTTGCGGTGCAGTTTGTCCGCGACCGCCGCTACTGGAGCAGCGGCGACCAGGCGGGGTCCGACGCGCCGCCGGCCGGCTTGGACCGGACCCATTCGGGAATGCGGCCCGATATGTCGATCGAGACCAGCTTAGAGCCCCGATAGAACATCAGGACGCGGCCATTGGGCGCCCAGGTCGGCCCCTCCTGCACGGCGCCGGTGCCCTGGGACAGGATCCGCTCGCCGCTGCCGTCGGGCTTCATCACGCCGATCTGGAAGCCACCCCCGCCCATCCGCGTGAAGGCGATCAGGTCGCCGCGCGGCGACCAGACGGGCGTCGCATAGCGGCCGCTGCCAAAGCTGATGCGCGTGGCCCCGCCGCCGCCGGCCCCCATCACATAGAGCTGCTGGCTGCCGCCGCGGTCCGAATTGAAGACGATCTGCGACCCGTCCGGCGAATAGCTGGGGGAGGTGTCGATGACCCCCGGCGTGTTGGTCAGGCGGCTGACCCGCCGTGTCGACAGGTCCATGACATAGAGGCTGCTGTCGCCGTCCTGGGCCATCGACATGATCACCTTTGACCCGTCAGGAGAAAAACGCGGCGCATAGGTCATGCCGGGGAAGTCGCCAAGTACTTCCTGCCGGCCCGTCCCGATGTCGAACAGGTACACACGCGGCCGGTTGTTGAAGTACGACATGTAGGTGATTTCCTGGCTGTTCGGCGAGAACCGGGGCGTCAGCACCAGGTCGTTGCCGTTGGTCAGGTAGCGATTGTTTTCCCCGTCCTGGTCCATGATCGCCAGGCGCTTCACCCGGCGGGTGGAGGGGCCGCTCTCGGCGATGTAGACGATGCGGGTGTCGAAATACCCTTCCTCGCCCGTCAGCGCCTTGTAGATCTGGTCGGCGATCAGGTGGCCGATGCGCCGCCAGTTGTCATTGGTCGTGACATAGGCATAGCCGGTCAGCTGTGTCTGCGCATAGACGTCCCACAGGCGGAATTCAACGCGGGTGCGGCCATCCGCCTGGCCGATGGCGTTGCCGCTGACCAGGGCCTGGGCGTTGATCACGGCCCAGTCTTCGAACCGGGGACCGGCCTGCAGCGCGTCCGGCGACTGGATGTAGGACGCCGGATTGACCACCTCGAACAGGCCGGAATTCTGCAGGTCGGCCGCAACCACGCCAGGAATGCCGCTGGCCAGCTGACCGCCGCCGGCGAATTGCGGGATCGCGATCGGGATCGGCTTGAAGTTGGGATCGTCGATGAGCAGTTCGGTCTGGGCGCCGACCGGCCCCGCCAGGCCCAGGGCCGTCGAAACGGCAACGACGCAGGCGACGGCCATCCGCCCCAGCCGGGCCAACGTCCACCCGTTCAACCCGTCCTGCGACGGAACTCCGTAAGCACGCATGATCGAAGGCCTCACTGAATGCCCAATGCTTTGCTTGGGTCGAAGGTGAGAATCAACTCGCTCCAGGTGTCATAGCTCTCGGGCGGCAGCGGATAAGGCCGCCTGAAGGTCTGCATGACGGCGGCACGCGCTGCCTGCTTCGCGGCCGTGAACGCCGCCCCGGGCCGGTCGTTCATGATCTGCACCGGGCCCGCCAGGGTCCCGTTCTGGTTCAGCCGGACCCGCAGCTTCACGATCTGCTGTTCAGCGTCCAGGCCCCCCACGTTGGGGTTCCAGTTCTCGTTGATCGCGCCGCGCAGGGCGTCGAGCACGGTCGCGCTGAGCGGCGCATCGGCCCGGTTCAGGTTGGATTCGACGCGGTTCGGCTCGTCATAGCGCTCGGTCTGCTCCGGCGCCGGTGCGGCGGACGGGCTCTGCGACAGCAGGGCCGCGATGTCGTCCAGGGCATCGGTCGCCTGTTCGCGCTGGCGCTGGCGCCGGGGCTGCTGCGGCTCGACCTCCGCCACCTGCTGCTCGGGCGGCGGCGGGGTCGGCTTGGTCCGTGGCACGGGCGGCGTCGGACGCGGGGCGGCGGCGGCGGCCTCCTGCGCCGGGGTCGGCTCGGGCTCAGGCGGCGGCGTCTCCTCCGGCGGGCTCAAAGCCGCCATCTGCTGCTCGGGCGGCGGCTCGGGCGCCGGCGGCGTGGCGCTGGGCCTGGCGGCCGGCGGAGGCGGCGGCGCCGGGGTCGGCGTGGGCGGCGGCACGGCCGCCTGGACCGGCTCGGGCGGCGGAGTCGCCGGGCGCGGGCGCGGCGCCTCCGCCACTTGCGGTGCGGGCGGGGTCGGCGGCGGCGGCTCGGGCGCTTGCGTCTCGACCGGTGTCGGCGGGGCGGGAGCGGGCGGCGGCGGCGGCGCGGGCACGGCCTCGGCCTGCGCGTCGGGCTCCGGCTCGCGCGGCTTCGCGTTCGGCACCGGCACCGGATTGGGTGCGCGCTGCGGCGGCGGCGGGTTGGTGATGTCCGCGATGTTCACGATGTCGACCGCGATGCTGGGCTGCGCCTCCAGCCGTTCAGGCTGAAGCAGCGGCAGCCCGAACACGGCGAGTGCGAGCAGGAAAAGATGCAGTCCCCCCGATATGGCGGCGCTGCGACGCATGGACACTACTCCGCGGGAACGTTGACCGCTGCTTCAGCGACAAGAGACACGCGGGTGAAGCCTGCCGCGTTGATCAGGCCCATCACCTGCATGACGGTGCCGTAGTTGATGGCGCGGTCGCCGCGCACGAAGATGCGCGGCTGCTCGCCGCCGGGTGCTGCCTGGGCGGCCCCGGAGATGGCGCGCAGCCGTGGGATCAGGTCGGCCATCGTCACCTCCTCCTCCTGCAGGAAGACCTTGCCCGCGGAATCGACCGAGATGGTCAGCGGCTTTTCCTCCTGTGGCAGGGTCTCGGCCGAGCTTTCGGGCAGGTCGACGGGCACGCCCACGGTCAGCAGCGGTGCTGCCACCATGAAGACGATGAGCAGCACCAGCATGACGTCGACCATGGGCGTCACGTTGATGTCGCTCATCGGCCGGCCGCCACGGCGGCCGCGACCCCGGCCAGAGGAGATGATGCCACCGGCCATCAGGCGTTCCTTTCGTCGAGCTGGCGCGACAGGATCGCCTGGAACTCGTCGGAGAAGCCTTCCAGCCGGCCGGCAAACCGCCCGATATCGGCGGAGAACTTGTTATAGGCCATGACCGCGGGTATCGCCGCCACCAGGCCGATGGCGGTTGCGAACAGCGCCTCCGCGATGCCGGGGGCGACGACCGCCAGGCTCGTCGTCTTGCTGACGGCGATGGCCGAGAAGCTGTTCATGATGCCCCAGACGGTACCGAACAGGCCGATGAACGGGGCGGTGGAACCGACCGTCGCCAGGAAGCCCAGGTACTTCTCCAGGTCCTCGAGCTCGCGGTTCAAGGCGACGCGCATGACCTTAGAAATGCGCTCCTGGACGCCGGGGCCGATCACCCCACCGGGCTGCCCCGTACGGTCGACCGAACGGCGCCATTCGCGCATCGCGGCGGCGAAGAGCAGGGCCATCGGGTGCTCCGGCCGCGAGCCGATCCGGTCATAGAGGTCGTCGAGCGAGGCGCCCGACCAGAACTCCTCCTCGAACGCATCGGCCTGCGCCTCGACCCGGCGCACGCGGCGCCATTTGTCGAAAATGATGGCCCAGCTCCAGAACGAAGCCAGGATCAGCAGGACCACCACCGCCTTCACGACGATGTCGGCCTGCATGAACAGGCCCCAGGGCGACATGTCGGGCGCCGCGGCGCTGCCGTCCAGGGCCGTTTCGGTCAGGCCTTCCGGCGGAAGGGACGAGGGAGGCGTCGCGGGAATCGCCTGGGACAGGGTTTTAAGCGGCATGGTCGCCCTGACGTGAAGAAGGTTGGCTTGAATCAAGTGTGGAAAACGATACCAGCCGCTGGCGCATCGTCGCGGGCAGGCGCCGCGCCCGCCCGTCGCTGCCAATGCAGCCGATGCGGAACGTGGCACGGGCCAGGTCCTGTCCCGCGCGCCGCACGCATTGCTGTGCCTCGATCGTGGCGCCGCCGACCGCGGTGAAGCGGCTGTGCACCGTCAGCGCGTCGTCCAGCCGGGCGGGACGCAGATAGTCGATCGCGCAACTGCGCACGACGAAGGCGACGCGGTCCTCGGCCTCGGCCAGATCGCGCTGGCCATAGCCCGCCAGGCGCATCAGGTCGCTGCGCGCGCGTTCCATGAACCGCAGGTAGTTGGCGTGATAGACGACACCCCCGGCATCCGTGTCCTCCCAATAGACACGCAGGGGCAGCACATGTTCCGCACCGTGGATCGCGCCGGCCAGCGGCTGCTGGGCGCCCTCAGTCATCGCCGCCCTCCCCGTCGAGGAGGTCGAGCTGCGGCAACGCGCGCGGCACGGCCAGGCCCAGGTGGCGGAAGGCATGATGGGTCAGCAGCCGGCCGCGGGGGGTGCGCTGGACCAGGCCCTGCTGGATCAGGTAGGGCTCGATGATCTCCTCGATCGCATCGCGCGGCTCGGACAGCGCGGCGGCCATCGTCTCGACCCCCACGGGGCCGCCGCCATAGTCGAGCGCGATCGCCCGCAGGTAGCGATGATCCATCGCGTCCAGCCCGCGGGCATCGACTTCCAGCCGTTGCAGCGCCCGGTCGGCCACGGCGGCGTCGATCACCTCCGCTCCCTCGTACGCAGCGAAGTCGCGCACCCGCCGCAGCAGGCGGCCGGCGATGCGCGGCGTGCCACGCGCCCGCCGTGCGACTTCGCGCGCGCCGTCTGGTGCCATGGCCAGGCCCATCAGGCGGGCGCCGCGCCGCACGATCAGTTCCAGCTCCTCGACCTCGTAGAAGTTGAGGCGCACGGGAATGCCGAAGCGGTCGCGCAGCGGCGTGGTCAGCAGGCCGGAGCGGGTCGTCGCCCCGATCAAGGTGAAGCGGGGCAGGTCGATCTTGATCGAGCGGGCGGCCGGCCCCTCCCCGATCATCAGGTCGAGCTGGAAGTCCTCCATCGCCGGATAGAGGATCTCCTCCACCACCGGCGACAGGCGGTGGATCTCGTCGATGAACAGGACGTCGCGCGGCTCGAGCACGGTCAGCTGTGCCGCCAGGTCACCCGGCTTCAGGATCACGGGGCCGGACGTCGAGCGGAAGCCGACGCCCAGCTCCCGCGCCACGATCTGCGCCAGCGTCGTCTTGCCCAGGCCCGGCGGCCCATGCAGCAGGACATGGTCCAGCGCCTCTCCCCGCCCCTTGGCGGAGGCGATGAACACGGCCAGGTTCTCCCGGGCACGGGCCTGGCCTGTGAATTCCTTCAGCGTCTGCGGCCGCAGGGGCGCATCCAGGTCGCCCGCGGCACTGTCGGCACTGACCAGGCGCTGCGCCTCCGCCGTCATCGGGCGAGTTCCTTGAGCCCGGCGCGGATCAGCGCATCGACGGCCGCGGCCTCGCCCAGCACGGCGCCGGCCGCCGCCACCGCGGTCGATGCCTCGACCGGGCGATAGCCCAGGTTGACCAGGGCGGACACCGCCTCCGCCGCGGCCCCGCCCGACGGCACCACCGCCAGCGCCGACACGGCAAGGTCGGCCGGCATGCGGCCCGACAATTCGACGATGATGCGCTGGGCCAGTCTGGCGCCCACGCCGCTGGCGCGCGTCAGGGCGGCCTTGTCCTGCATGCCCACGGCGCGTGTCAGTTCGTCCGGGCGCAGCAGGCCCAGCAGCGACAATGCGACCTTGGCCCCCACGCCCTGCACGGTCTGCAGCAAGCGGAACCATTGCGCCTCGGCCGCGTCGCGGAAGCCGTAGAGCGTGATTGCGTCCTCGCGCACCTGGGTCTCGATCGCAAGCGACGCCGCCGTCCCCGCGCCGCCCAGTGCCTGCAGGGTGCGGGGCGTCGCATGGACCAGGTAGCCGACACCGCCCACGTCCAGGATCACCCAGTCCTCGCCCAGCGAATCGACACGGCCCGATAGCTTGGCGATCATCGCACGGCCACCCGCACCCGCGGCGCCGCTTTGCCCGCCGCCGGCCGCGTGGCCGCCAGGGCTACCGCCACACGCGCCTGGGGTCCGGAATGATGGGCGTGGCAGATGGCGATGGCGAGCGCGTCCGCCGCATCGGCGCCCGCGATCTCGACCGCCGGCAGCAGGACCTTCAGCATCGCCCGGATCTGGTCCTTGTCGGCCCGGCCGGTGCCGACAACGGCCTGCTTGACCCGCGTCGGCGCGTACTCGGCAACTGGCAGGCCGGCCAGCGCCGGCGCCAGCATGACGACGCCCCGCACCTGGCCCAGCTTCAGCGTGCTGGCGGGATTGCGATTGACGAACGTCTCCTCCACCGCGGCCTGATCGGGGCGCTGCTCCGCGATGACGGCCACCACGCCGTCATGGATCTGGCGCAGGCGCACCGCCAGGTCGGCCGCGTCGTCGGACGTGACGGTGCCGTGCGCGACATGGGCCAGCCGGCTGCCGGTCATGTCGATCACACCCCATCCCGTCCGGCGCAGGCCGGGGTCCAGGCCGATCAGGCGCACGGGCCGTACCCCGCTATGCCGCGCTGGCCGGTCAGCCGAACTTCTCCATCACCGATTCCGGGATGTCGTAGTTGGCGAAGACCTGCTGCACGTCGTCATTGTCGTCCAGGATGTCCAGCAGCTTCAGCAGCGTCTGGGCGTCGTCCTCGCCCACCGTCACGGTGTTGCCCGGCTTCCACACCAGCTTGGCCGACTGGGCCGGGCCGAACTTCGCTTCCAGCGCGTCGCGCACTTCGCCCAGCGATTCGGCGCCGGTGACGATCTCGTGGCCATCCTCGGTGCTGGCCACGTCCTCGGCCCCGGCCTCAAGCGCAGCCTCCAGCACCGCTTCCTCGCCCGCCACGTCGAGGGGGTAGAGGACTTGGCCCACGCGCGCGAACATATGGGCGACGCTGCCGGTCGCACCCATGTTGCCGCCGTGCTTGGTGAAGTTGGAGCGCAGTTCGGCGGCGGTCCGGTTCCGGTTGTCGGTCAGCGCCTCCACAATGATCGCGGTACCGCCGGGGCCAAAGCCCTCGTAACGGACCTCCTCGTAATTGTCGGCGTCGCCACCCTGGCTGCGCTTGATCGCGCGATCGATGTTGTCGCGCGGCATGTTCTCCTTGCGCGCGGCCAGGATGGCCGCCCGCAGGCGCGGGTTCTTGTCAGGTTCGGGCAGGCCGCTCTTGGCCGCGACCGTGATTTCCCGGCCCAGCTTGGAGAACAGCTTGGCGCGCTTCGCATCCTGCGCGCCCTTGCGGAACATGATGTTCTTGAATTGGGAATGCCCTGCCATGCCGCCTCTCGGAACTTGGCCGCCTGTTGAATCTGGTCCATGTCGGGTCTGGTCGGGATCCGGCCGCCGACATCCGTCGCCGCCAGACCACCGGACGCCGCAAACCTGGCCACACCCCTGGCCCAACGGCCGGATTCGGCGCTCATACCACAAGACATGAATCGCCGGGAACCCAGGGCCGGAGGATAGCCGCCGCAATATGGCAGCAGTTGGGCGCGGTGCGACCACGCCGTGCCTGGCGGTGCCATGGATCTTGCGCCCGCCCTTCCGGTTGGGGCGGGTCACAGGCATCATCGCGGCCAAGCAATGGCCGCCGACAATGGCCGGCACACACAGGGAGGATTGGCATGGCGCCCAAGATCATCACGAAGACGGACGTGCTGGCCGGGGACTTCATTTTCCTGGAAGGGCCGCGCTGGCATGGCAAGCGGCTGTGGCTGTCCGACATGTGGGGGCGGGCCGTATGGGCCGTGGCCGAGGACGGCACGCGCGAGAAGATGGCCGACGTCCCCGGAAAGCCGTCGGGCATCGGCTTCGGCGCCGACGGCAGCGCGCTCATCGTCTCGATGGACGACCGCACGCTGATGCGCCTGGTCGACGGCCGGCTGACCCGCGTCGCGGACCTGTCGTCGTTCGTGCGCGCACCGATCAACGACCTGGTCATGGATATCTCGGGCCGCGCCTATATCGGCAATTTCGGCTTCGACTACCTGAAGGAGGAGCCGGTCGGCACCGACCTGCTGCTGGTCCATCCCGACGGCAAGGTGGAGGTCGTCGCCGGCGACCTGCTGTTCCCGAACGGGATGGTGATGATGAACGGCGGGCAACAGATCGTTGTCGCCGAAAGCTTCGGCCGACGGCTGACCGCCTTCTCGGTGGACGAGGCCGGCCACCTGTCGGACCGCCGCGTCTTCGCCGACCTGGGCGACGGCACGCCCGATGGCATCTGCCTGGACACCGATGGCGGCATCTGGGTCAGCCTCTATGGCAGCGATGCCTTTGTCCGCGTCGTCGAGGGCGGTGCGGTCACCCACCGGGTCGAGACGCCAGGCCGCCGCGCCGTCGCCTGCCAGCTGGGCGGGGCCGATGGGCACACGCTGTTCTGCCTGACCTATTCGGGGCCGGAGGACCATTCCCAGGCGCCTGTCGACTCCGCCCGGATCGAAGTCGTTCGGGTCGACAGCCCGGCCGCCGGTTCGCCCTGAAGCGCAGGGCGGCATCGGCAGGTGGGGGGTTCAGGCCTGCGGCGTCACGCAGGCCTGGACCAGGCGGCGAAGCTGGCCGATCAGCAGAGGATCGGTCGTCGTGTTCAGGGGCCGCGCCCCCTCCGCATGGGCAAGTTCCAGGGAGCGGACGATGACCGTCAGGGCCGCCACGACCGGCTTTGCCTGGGGCACGACGCGGCCCGGCTCGCGCAGGGCAGACACGAGGACACAGCCGATATCGGCCACCGCCGACAGCAGCGGCCGGCCAAACGTGCCCGACTGGCTCTTGACCGCGTAGAAGCGCTCCAGCATCTGCTCCAGGACCAAGGCGCGATCCTCGCCCACGGCTCCAGGCAGCAGGGCCAGGGCGCCGCCCAGCACCTCCAGGTCGGCGCGGGTCAGGCCGTCATAGGCCTCCTCCTGCTGCGCCAGGATCAGGTCGCCGGCGGCCACCAGCGCGTCGACGCTCTGGCCACCCGGCACGTTCTTGACCTTTGCCTTCAACGTATTGGGCACGCGGATCCGCTGGAAGGCGGGGGGGCTTTGGTTCGGCATCAGCCCTTCCTTCCCTGGAATTCGGCCTCGACCTCTTCGGGGGCCATGTTCCACGACACTTCGCTCGGCATGCGCGGCGGCTCGACCCCGGCGCGCCGCTCCTGGCCCTCGTGCACCGCCTTGACATGGCGCCGACGGTCCGGACCGAAGAACGTGCCCGAGGTCGTGCGGATGAAATCGCGTGGATGCTCGACCACATAGATCAGGCGATCGAGCAGCGTGCGCGCCGAGATCGGCTTGGCCAGGACCTCCGTCACGCCGGAATCGCGGGCCTTGCGCACCGTCACGCGGTCGGTCTGGCCGGTCAGCAGGATGATCGGCAGGAAGGCGTTGGGGCCCGCCTCGCCGGCGCGGATCGCGCGGATGAAGGCTTCGCCCGTGATGCCGGGCATGTCCCATTCGGTCAGGACGATGTCGATCTTGGACATCTTCAGGCGGCCGATCGCATCGCCCGCGTCAGGACACTCATAGATCTGCTTGAAGCCATAGGTGCGGCACAGGTTGCCGACGATGCTGCGCAGGAAGGCGTTGTTGTCGGCGACCAGGACGCTGACTTGCTTGAAGTTGTAGCTGGACGAACGGTAGGCCGGCACCGCCATCGGATTGGCGGCACCCTGCCCTGCCTCGGCCACCACTGTGGTCGTCGTGCTGCTCACTCGTCCGAATCCAGTCCCTGATCGCCAGAGCGCCGCTGGCGCCAGTCTCGGGCGGACAAGGTTAACAAGCGGTGTCGGACACCTACGCGGCAGGCACGGCCTGGGGCACCGCCTGCGACAGGCGGCCGCCCAGGCGGATCGGTTCAATCCGGCGGGCCAGGCCGGTGCGGTCGTCCGTCTCCAGCAGCAGACCGCACATCGTACCTTCGCCGTTCGCGGCCTCCCAGCGGCCGCCGGGGATCTTGCGGGTGAAGCGGTTGATCGGCTCGGCCTTCTGCATCCCGATCACCGAGTCATAGTCCCCGCACATGCCGGCATCGGTCTGGTAGGCCGTGCCGCCCGGCAGGATCTGGGCGTCGGCCGTGGGCACGTGGCTGTGCGTCCCCACCACCAGGCTGACGCGGCCATCCAGGAAGTGACCCATCGCCATCTTCTCGCTGGTCGCCTCGGCATGCATGTCGACCACGATGGCCTGGGCCGACCCACCCAACGACAGGCGCGCCATCTCCGCCTCCACCGACTGGAACGGGTCGTCGAGGGCGTCCATGAACACCCGGCCCATCAGGTTGATGACGACGATCCTGGCCCCGCCTTGCGTCTGGTAGGCGCCGGCACCGCGCCCGGGCGCACCGGGCGGGAAGTTCCGCGGCCGCAGCAGGCGGGTGTCCTGGGCGATGTAGCCGATCGCGTCGCGCTGGTCCCAGACGTGATTGCCGGTCGTGATGACGTCGACCCCGGCATTGTGCAGGTCGGTGGCGGTGTCCTTGGTAATGCCGAAGCCGGCGGCGGCGTTCTCGCCATTGGCGATGACGAAATCGGCCTTCAGGGTGCGCCGCACCTCGGGCAGGTGCCGCTTGACCGCGTCACGGCCGGACCGGCCCACGACGTCCCCCAGGAAGATCACCTTCATGCCTTGCCCCCTTCGCGGCAAC
Source organism: Zavarzinia sp. CC-PAN008 (assembly GCF_051903925.1). GTDB lineage: Bacteria > Pseudomonadota > Alphaproteobacteria > Zavarziniales > Zavarziniaceae. The sequence continues at coordinate 2,851,553 of NZ_CP173678.1, read as the reverse complement.
CGGGCGGGCGCCGGCTTCCGTCACGATCCAGTCCAGCCGCTGGTCCAGCGCATCATGCGGGACCGACGCCACCTCCTGCCCGGCAAAACCCAGGCCGATGGCCAACGTGCGCGGCTGATGGCGGCGCAGGTGTTGCAGGGTCCTGTCGTAATAGCCCCCGCCATAGCCCAGGCGCCAGCCCTGTGCATCGAACTGCAGAAGCGGCACGATCAGCACATCGGGCACCAGTTCCGGACTGTCTGGACCAGGCTCGGCGATCGCCATGGCGCCTGCGACGGTCGCTGTCTGCGGCGTCCAGCGGCGGAAGACCAGCGGCTGGGCCCGGGCCGCCACCACCGGCATGACCACGACATGGCCGCGCGCCAGCAGGCTGGCGACCAGCGGCAAAGGGTCGAACTCGTCTGCCCGAGGCAGATAGGCCGATACGACCGCACCGTGGGCCATCGGGATATGCACCAGGAAATGCCCCGCCGCAGCCGCCGCAGCCCCTGCCCGCCCATGCAGCAGGTCCTTGCGCGCGGCACGGGCGGTCACCCTCAGCGCAACCTTGGCGGCCGCGACGTCCGACGTGTCCGCGGGTACCCGATCAAGAGTCATTGAAGTCCAGCATCTCCCCGCCCATCCCGGCGAAGGCGGGGATCAAGCGCCACAAGCGCAGGTCCTGGTGGCCCTGGATCCCCGCCTTCGCGGGGATGAGCGGTCTAAGGGTCAGAAACGGAAATGGGGTGGCGGGACCACCATTCGGCCGTTGGCGCTGACGACCTCTGTGGCCTGCCTAGCAGGTCGGGTACCGTATCCCGGAACCAAGGCTCCGGAAGGGACAGCACCCTTGAGATCGGGTTATTGGCCCCAGGGTTGTAATGCCTGACGCACCGGGCAGTGCCCGCCGTCCTTCAATCTAGGGGGCCTCGAGCCGTTCCGCAATCGCCGCGATGCGCTGGCTGGCGGCGTCCAGCACCTCCGCCGCCTCTGCCTGGCTGTCGGCGCGCGCCGCGTCGCGGTCGGCATGCGCCTCCTCCAGCGCCTCGATCGCGTCCTGTCGCTCGTCCGCCAGCATCAGGGCCGCGGTCAGCAGCAGCTGCGCGTCCGATTGGGCACCAAGCCCCGCCACGATCTGCTGGATGCGCTCGTCGATCTCGGCGGCCAGCGCGTGCAGGCGGGGCTCCTCCCCCGCCTGGCACCCGATGACATAGCTGCGGCCATGGACGGTCAGGGTGACATTCGCCATCTGCAAAACCTCTCGGCGGCCCGCGGGACCACGCCCCGCCGGCCGCTGTCTTCAGTCTGTTGCCCCCGGGTTGGGGACCGGGGCCCGGGCGGCTAGCTGCCCAGCAGGGCGTCGATCTCGCCGATGGCGCCGTCCAGGCGGCGGGCCACCTGCTCCGTGGCGTCCTTCAGTTCGCGGTTCTCGTTGCGCAGGGCCTCGACCTCCCGCGCAAGGCGCTGGTTCTCGGCCTTCAGGCCGGCAAAGCCCGACGTCCCCGCCCGCGCGATGTTCGCCTCCAGCCGCTCAAGCACGTCCGCCAACCTGACGGCGGCGTCTTCAAGCCCGCTCATGCAGCAACCCCCGCTCCCAGCACACCCGGTCCCCGCGCACCCGGTCCCATCGACCCGGCGCAGCCACGCTTGAGCATTGTCCCCCAAGCTCTTGATCTTCCGCAGCATCACGATAGGGTGATGGTGCGGGCGGCGTCAACGCGATGCGGGCGCCCCCGTTCTGCCATGCACCCGCGCCCGCGGGCTTGACTCGACGGGTCCCGGCGGCCATTGTCCGCCCCCGCGCGGCGATCCTCGCTCTGCGCCAATTTCACGATGCCAGAAGCAGCACATCACGGCCATTCCGCGCCGCCCCCCGCACAGATGGCCAACGCCATCCGTGCCCTCGCGATGGACTCCGTCGAAGCGGCCAAGTCCGGTCACCCAGGCATGCCCATGGGCATGGCCGACGTGGCGACGGTCCTCTTCACGCAGTTCCTCAAGTTCGATCCCCAGTGGCCGGATTGGCCGGACCGCGACCGCTTCGTGCTGTCCGCTGGTCACGGTTCGATGCTGCTCTATGCGCTGCTCCATCTGACCGGCTATCCCGGCATGGATGCGGAAGCGCTGAAGAGCTTCCGCAAGCTGGGCAGCCCGGCCGCCGGGCACCCGGAATACGGCCACGCCGCGGGAATCGAGACGACGACCGGGCCGCTGGGCCAGGGCCTGGCCAACGCGGTCGGCATGGCCATCGCTGAACGTCACCTCGCCGCGCGCTTCGGCGCTGACCTGGTCGACCATCGCACCTATGTGATCGCCGGCGACGGCTGCCTGATGGAAGGCATCGCGCAGGAAGCGATCACCCTGGCCGGGCACCTGAAGCTGAGCCGCCTGGTCGTCCTGTTCGACGACAACGGCATCTCGATCGACGGGCCCACGTCCCTGACCACCTCGGAAGACCAGCTTGCGCGCTTCCGCGCCGCCGGCTGGGCGGTCGAGGCGGTCGACGGGCACGACCCCGGCGCAGTGGCTGCCGCCCTGGCCCGCGCCCAGACCAGCGACGCGCCCAGCCTGATCGCCTGCCGCACCGTCATCGGCTACGGCGCGCCCACCAAGGCGGGCTCGTCGTCGACCCATGGCAGCCCGCTTGGCGCCGCCGAGATCCAGGGTACGCGCGACAAGCTGGGCTGGCCCCACGCCCCGTTCGAGGTGCCGGACGACGTCCGTGCGGCCTGGGCCAAGGCCGGGCGTCGCGGTGCCACGGATTCGGGCGCCTGGGCCGCCCGCCTTGCCACCTCCGCCGAGCGGGCGACTTTCAGCGCGGCCAATGCGGGTGCCCTGCCCGACCCGGACGAGGCGGTTCGACCGATCGCCGAGAAGTTCGCGGCCGAGAAGCCGCTGATCGCGAGCCGAAGGGCCTCGGAACTGGTGCTGGAAGTCCTGACCGAGGCGCTGCCCGACCTGCTGGGTGGCTCCGCCGATCTGACGGGCTCGAACAACACGAAGACCAAGGCGACCCCGGTGCTGGACGCCGCCAATTATGGCGGGCGCTACCTGCACTATGGCATCCGCGAACATGCCATGGCCGCTGCCATGAACGGCATGGCGCTGCATGGCGGCGTCGTGCCCTATGGCGGCACGTTCCTGGTGTTCAGCGACTATTGCCGTCCCTCGGTTCGCCTGTCGGCGCTGATGGGCATCCGCGTCGTCTATGTCTTCACCCACGATTCGATCGGCCTGGGCGAGGATGGTCCGACGCACCAGCCGGTCGAGCACCTGGCGGCGCTGCGCGCGATCCCCAACCTGCTGGTCTTCCGCCCCGCCGACGCGGTGGAGACGGCGGAGGCCTGGGCGCTGGCGCTGCGCAACGACAAGCGGCCGACCGTCCTCGCTCTCAGCCGGCAGAACCTGACGCCCGTGCGCACGGATGTCGCCACGAACCGCTCCGCCGCCGGCGCCTATGAACTGGTCCCGGCCGACGGCGAGGCGCAGGTGACGCTGATCGCGACCGGCTCGGAAGTTGGCATCGCGGTCGAGGCGCAGAAGCGCCTGGCGGCGTCGGGCATCGCCGCGCGCGTCGTGTCCGCCCCCTGCCTTGACCTGCTGGCGGAGCAGCCGGCGGACGTGCGCAGGGCGATCCTGGGGACGGCCCCGCGCATCGCGATCGAAGCTGGCATCGCCCAGGGCTGGGAACGCTGGATCGGCGAGGAGGGTTGCTTCATCGGCATGACCGGCTTCGGCGCCTCGGCGCCCGAGAAAGACCTCTACCGTCATTTTGGCATTACCGCGGACGCCGTCGTGGCGGCGGCGCGGGCAGTACTGAACAAGGGAGACGTGGAATGACTGTGCGCGTTGCAATCAACGGCTTCGGCCGCATCGGCCGCCTGGTGCTGCGCGCGATCCACGAGCAGGGTCGCAAGGACATCGAGGTCGTCGGCGTGAACGACCTGGGGCCGGTCGAGAGCAACGCCTACCTGCTGGGCCGGGATTCGGTGCACGGCCGCTTCCCGGGCGAGATCAAGGTTTCGGGCGACAGCTTCGACATCGGCCGCGGCCCCATCAAGGTGACCGCCGAGCGCGATCCCGCCAAGCTGCCCTGGAAGGAACTGGGCGTCGACGTCGCGCTGGAGTGCACGGGCCTGTTCACGGCGCGGGCCAAGGCGGCCGCCCATCTCGACGCCGGCGCCAAGCGCGTCCTGATCTCGGCCCCCGGCGAGGAGGCCGACCTGACGGTCGTCTATGGCGTCAACCACGACAAGCTGAAGCCGGAGCACAAGATCGTCTCCAACGCCTCGTGCACCACGAACTGCCTGGCGCCGGTCGCCCAGGTCCTGCACGAGACGGTCGGCATCGTCCGCGGCTTCATGACCACGGTGCACGCCTATACGGGCGACCAGCCGGTGCTTGACACTCTGCACAAGGACCTGCGCCGCGCCCGCGCCGCCGCGCTGTCGATGATCCCGACCTCCACCGGTGCGGCCAAGGCCGTGGGCCTGGTCCTGCCGGAGCTGAACGGCAAGCTGGACGGCACCGCCGTGCGCGTGCCGACCCCGAACGTGTCGATGATCGACCTGGTCTTCGACGCCGGCCGCAAGACCGACGCGAAGGAGATCAACGCCGCCATCGTCGCCGCCGCCAATGGCCGTCTGAAGGGCGTGCTGGGCGTGAACGACGGCCCGGCCGTGTCGATCGACTTCAACCACGACGCCCACAGCTCGACCTTCGACGTGACCCAGACCCAGGTCATCGACGGTACGCTGGTCCGCGTCCTGTCGTGGTACGACAACGAGTGGGGCTTCTCCAACCGCATGTCCGATACTGCGGTGGCGCTGGGCAAGCTGGGCTGATCCCCGTGGCGGCGTTCCGTACCCTCGACGACCTGGAGCAGCAGCTGGGCGGCTTTCGCGGCAAGCGGATCCTGGTCCGGGCCGACCTCAACGTGCCGATGGCCGACGGCCGGGTGACGGACGCGACGCGCATCGACGCCGTCGTCCCCACCCTGCGCCGCCTGGCCGATGCCGGGGCCCGGGTCATCGTGCTGGCCCATTTCGGCCGGCCCAAAGGCGGGGTTGAGCCCAAGTACTCGCTGAAGCCGGTGGTGCCGGCCCTGGCCGAGGCCTTGGGCCAGCCGGTCGGCTTCGCGCCCGACTGCACGGCCGTCCCCTCGCCCGAGGATGGCGGCGTGGTGTTGGCGGAGAACACCCGCTTCCACGCGGGCGAGGAGAAGAACGACGCCGCCCTTGCCAAGGCGATGGCCCAGGGCGCGCAGGGCTATGTCAACGACGCCTTTTCCTGTGCCCACCGCGCGCACGCCTCGACCGAGGGCCTGACGCACATCCTGCCTTCGGCCGCCGGCCTGTCGATGACGGCGGAGCTTGAGGCGCTGGAAGCGGCCCTGGGCCAGCCGACCCGGCCGGTCGTCGCCCTGGTCGGCGGTGCCAAGGTGTCGAGCAAGCTGGACGTGCTGTCGAACCTGGTGGCGAAGGTCGACGCTTTGGTGATCGGCGGCGGCATGGCCAATACCTTCCTGTACGCACAGGGGGTCGAGGTCGGCAAGTCGCTGTGCGAGCGCGACCTGGCCGACACCGCCCGCGCCATCCTGGACAAGGCCAAGGCCGCGAACTGCGCCATTGTTCTGCCCGTCGATGCCGTCGTCGCGCGCGAGTTCAAGGCCGGCGCCGCGTCGGATGTCGTTCCCGTTGGCCAGGTTCCGGCCGACGCCATGATCCTGGACGTTGGGCCCGGATCGGTCGCAGCCGTCGAGGAGCGGTTCGCAGGGTCCAGGACGCTGGTGTGGAACGGCCCACTGGGCGCGTTCGAGATCGCCCCGTTCGACCAGGGCACCAACGGCGCAGCCCAGGCCGCGGCGAAGCTGACCAGGGCCGGCTCGCTGCGCTCCGTCGCTGGCGGCGGAGACACCGTGGCGGCGCTGAACCATGCCGGTGCGGCGGACGATTTTTCGTACATCTCGACCGCGGGCGGTGCCTTCCTCGAATGGCTGGAGGGCAAGGCCCTGCCGGGCGTCGAGGCTCTCCGGTCCGCGAAATAGCAGGCCCCGGCCGTGGACGGCGCCGGCTCAGGGGACGGGGGCAGCGAGCCTTTCTGGCGCCGCGTCCCGCTTCAGGAAATGAGCCGGGCCGAGTGGGAGTCCCTGTGCGACGGCTGCGGCAAGTGCTGCCTGGTCAAGCTGGAGGACGTGGACACGGGCGTGATCGAGTTCACGGACGTGGCCTGTCGCCTGCTGGATCACAAGACCTGTCGCTGTCGCAAGTACGAGACGCGCAAGCGATACGTCCCGGAATGCGTGATCCTGACGCCGGAGACGATTTCGGAGCTGCGCTTCATGCCGTCGACCTGCGCCTATCGCCTGCTGAGCGAGGGCGCAGACCTGCCGGCCTGGCACCCGCTGGTCAGCGGTGATCCGGAAAGCGTGCACAAGGCCCGGCAATCCGTTCGCCGGCGCATCGTGTCGGAGCAGAAGGTCCCCGAATGGGACCTGGAGAATCACATCGTCGACTGGCCTCGCTGAGGCCGGTCCACCCGTTGAACGTTGAGGAGATGTCATGTCGCTGAAGATCACCCCGAAGGTGAAGGAAATCCTCTCCTGGTACGAGAGCGACAACCCGGGCACCAAGGCGAACCTGGCCCGCATCCTGGGCCATGGCCGCCTGGGCGGCACGGGCCAGCTGGTGATCCTGCCCGTGGACCAGGGCTTCGAGCATGGTCCGGCGCGCTCCTTCGCGCCCAACCCAGCGGCCTATGATCCGCGCTATCACTTCCAGATGGCGATCGACGCGGGCCTGTCGGCCTATGCCTCGGTCCTGGGCATGATCGAAGCGGGCGCCGACACCTTCGCCGGCCAGGTCCCGCTGATCCTGAAGATGAACTCTTCCAACTCCATGTCGCGGGCGAAGGAGGATGCGGACCAGGCGGTGACGGCGTCGATCGACGACGCCCTGCGCCTGGGCTGCTCTGCCATCGGCTTCACGATCTATCCGGGCTCGGACGCGGCGTTCGACCAGATGGAGGAGATCCGCGAGCTGACGGCCGAGGCCAAGGCCGCGGGCCTGGCCGTCGTCATGTGGTCCTATCCGCGTGGCGGCACCATCTCCAAGGAGGGCGAGACCGGCTTCGACGTCGTGGCCTATGCCGCGCACATGGCCGCCCTGCTCGGCGCCCACATCATCAAGGTCAAGCTGCCGAGCGCCCATATCGAGCAGGCCGAGGCCAAGAAGGTCTATGAGGCGCAGAAGATCGATGCCTCGTCCCAGGCGGCGCGGGTGAAGCACGTGGTGCAGGCCTGCTTCGGCGGCCGCCGCATCGTCGTCTTCTCCGGCGGTGCGACCAAGTCCGAGGATTCGGTGTTCGATGACGCCCGCGCCATCCTGGCCGGCGGCGGCAACGGCTCGATCATCGGCCGCAATACCTTCCAGCGCAGCAGGGAAGACGCGCACAAGCTGCTCGACACCCTGGTGAAGATCTACCTGGGCGAGACGGCCTGACCATGGCGAAGTCTCCAGCGCACCCGGCGGAGGATGAGGGGCCGCAGTGCCGGCTCTACCTCATCACCCCGCCCGCGTTCGAGCCACGGGCCTTTGCGCTCCAGCTCGAGGCGGCGCTGGACGCCGGCGACGTTGCCGCGGTTCAGCTGCGCCTGAAGGGTGCCAGCGATGCCGCGGTGGTCGACGCCGGCATGTGGCTGGCCCCGCTGATCCAGGATCGCGGGGTCGCCCTCATTCTCAACGACAGGCCCGACCTCGCCGGCCGGATGGGCGCCGACGGCGTCCATGTGGGCGAGGACGACATGCCCGTGGCCCAGGCGCGCAAGCTGCTGGGGTCGAGGGCGATGATCGGCGCCAGCGCCTATGACAGCAAGGATCGCGCGATCGAGGCGGCGGACGCCGGCGCCGACTATGTCGCTTTCGGCGCCGTCTATCCGACGACGACGAAGGTGGCCAAGACGCGCGCATCGCTCGACCTGTTCACGTGGTGGCAGGAGATGATGACCGTGCCCTGCGTCGCGATCGGCGGCATCGGCCCCGACAATGCCGAGGACGTGGCCGCGGCCGGCGCCGACTTCCTGGCCGTCTCCGCCGGGGTCTTCGGCCATCCCGCAGGCCCGGCCGACGCGGTGCGTCAGCTTGAGGCGGCGATCGCGCGCGGCCTCGACCGCCGCAACCGCACCTGATACGGTCCCGCCCCCCATGGCCCTACGCTCCGCACTCATCAACGTCATGGTCGGCGCCGCCCAGAAGGCGGCGCGCGGCCTGACCCGCGATTTCGGGGAGGTTGAGAACCTCCAGGTCTCCAAGAAGGGACCCGCCGACTTCGTCTCAACGGCCGACCTCAAGGCTGAACGCATCATCAAGGCGGAACTGGCGAAGGCCAGGCCCGGCTTCGGCTTCCTGATGGAGGAAAGCGGGGTCGAGGAAGGCACCGACCGCAGTCATCGCTGGATCGTCGATCCGCTCGACGGCACGACCAACTTCCTGCACGGCATCCCGCATTTCTGCATCTCGATCGCCCTGGAGCGCGATGGCGACGTGATCGCCGGCGTGATCCTGAACCCGATCACCGACGAGCTCTACTGGACCGAGAAGGGGCGCGGCGCCTACCTCAACGAGCGTCGCCTGCGCGTCTCCGGCCGCACCGCGCTGTCGGAAGCCCTGTTCGCGACCGGCATCCCCTTCCGGGGGAAGGAGCGTCACAAGCCGTTCCTGCTGGAACTGGCGACGATCATGCGCGAGGTCGCAGGCATTCGTCGCATGGGCTCCGCCGCCCTCGACCTCGCCTATGTCGCGGCCGGCCGGTACGAGGGCTATTGGGAATGCCCGATTCAGGCCTGGGACATTGCGGCCGGCATCCTGATGGTGCGCGAGGCCGGCGGCTATGTCACCGACGACCAGGGCGGCGAGGAGATGTTCAACCGCCAGGCCGTCGTGGCCGCCAACGACCAGCTGCAGCGCCCGCTGCTCGACCTGGTCCGCCGCCCCACGCTCAAGGCCACCAGCGCCGACTGAGCGGCCCCATACCCCTCCCCCACAAGGGGGAGGGATCGAAGGCGGGGCGTCTGCTCAGCAGCAGCCGCCCACCCGCTCCGACACCTCGTCATAGCCGCGGTTCAGGAACTGGACCAGGCACAGGCCATGGCCGAAGGGATCGGCCAGGACCGCCAGGCGTCCCCACACGTCCGTGCTCACCGGCCGCTCAAGAACCGCCCCCGCCTCCAGGGCACGGGCCAGAGCCGCGTCGATGTCCTCGACCACCACATCCAAGTGCACGGGCGTCCAATGGCGCTCATAGCGGCGCGCCTCGCTGCCGGCACCGACACTGCCCGGCGCCTTGACGAGCAGGTAGACGGGTGCGGCCCAGCCCGAAAGCTCCGCGCCCCCTGCCCCGAAGCGGCGCGTCACGCGCAGGCCGAAGGCCTGGGTGTAGAACCGCACCGCCACCTCCAGGTCGGGCACATCGATGTTCACGAGAAGGGACATCGATGCACCCCTCAGAACGAGCGCGCGGGGCGACCTGCGGCGGCGAGAACGACGGCGCCGACGATCGAGCATCCGGCAGCCAGGGCATAGGCCACCGTGTAGCCGCCGAAATGATCGTAGAGCGCGCCGATCAGCGCAGGCCCCGATGCCGCGCCCAGCGTCATGATGAGCTGGGCAAAGGCGAAGATGCGGGCATAGGCGCGGGCACCGAACGCCTGTCCGATCAGCAGGGGCTGCATCATCATGATGTTGCCGATCGTCGCGCCGAACAGGGCGGCACTGGCCACGAGGCTCCAGCCCTGGTCGGCCACGCACAGCAGCAGCAGCGACAACCCCTGCGTCGCGATCAGGGCGATCGTGAAGGGCTGCATCGAGAGTTTCGGCATCAGCCAGCCGGCGACCAGGCGGCCCACCACGCTGGTTCCCGCCAGGGCCGCCACCGCCATGGCCCCGTGCGCATCGTCGCTGCGCGTGGCGGCCAGGCGGAACAGGTGCGATATGCCGCCGACCTGGGCGGTCATCGACAGGATGTAGGTGATCGCCATGCCGATGAAGAAGCGGCTGCGCACCGCCTCGTCGAACAGCACGCCCGCGGCGTCGCCGACTGCCGCCGGGCGCGGCGGATCGCCATCCGGCCCCTGCCCCAGATCCTCTGGCCGCGAGCGGATCAGGATCAGCGCGGGCGGCACGACGCCGACCAGGAAGATCAGGCCCATGACGGGACCCGCCATGTCGATGCCGATCTCGCCGATCACCCAGACGCAGAGCGGCGTCAGCGTGATCCCGCCCAGCGACAGGCCGGTGAAGGCAAAGGCCAGGGCCAAGGTCCGCCGCCGGACGAACCAGCGCGTCAGTGCGGTGGTACAGGGCACCAGGGCCGTCGCCGAATAAGCCACGCCCAGCAATGCGTAGAAGGCATAAAGCTGCCACGCCGTCTGAACCAGGGATGTCGCGGAGAATATCGCGGCGCAGAGCAGCGCGCCCGGGACCATGACCAGGCGCACGTCGTGGCGCTCGATCAGTCGGGCGATGAAGAGGCCGGAAATGCCGCTGGCGACGAAGAAGACGCTGGTGGCGCCTGAGACCGCAGTGACCGAGAAGCCGCGCGCCTCGATGAAGCTCTGCAGATAGACCGACAGGTTGTAGAAGCACAGGCCCGCCGTGGTGCACAGCACGACGAAGGCGCCGCCAACGACCCACCAGCCGCGGAACGGGCGAGGGCTGGAGTCCAGGTCCCGTGCGTACCCCGCTGCCACCGTCCTAGCCCATCCCTTCGATGCGGCCAGGGAACGGAAGAAACCGTGCAACCCCTCGCCGCTCATCCTCGCGCATGCGCGGATCCACGGGCAACACAGGCCAGCGCCAGCGGCTCTGGATCCCCGACATCGCGGAGATGAGCGGGAAAGGGGAGCCGCTCACTGCCACCAGCCTTCGATCAGTCCAGGTCCGAGACGGTGGTGGCGCCCCCGCCCTCCACGCGCTGGGCCAGGGCTGCGGCCAGGAAGGCGTCGATGTCGCCGTTCAGGACGCCCTGGGTGTCCGATGTCTCCACGCCGGTGCGCAGGTCCTTCACCATCTGGTATGGCTGAAGGACATAGGACCGCAGCTGGTGGCCCCAGCCGATGTCCGACTTGGTATCCTCCAGCGCCTGGGCCGCGGCCTCGCGCTTCTTCAGCTCGGCCTCATAGATCCGGGCCTTCAGCATCGACATGGCCTGGGCGCGGTTCTTGTGCTGCGAGCGTTCGGACTGGCATGCCACCACGATACCGGTCGGCATATGGGTCAGGCGCACCGCGCTGTCGGTCTTGTTGACGTGCTGGCCGCCGGAACCGGACGCGCGATAGGTATCGACGCGCAGATCCTTGTCCAGGATCTCGACCTCGATCGTGTCGTCCACCACCGGATAGACCCAGACGCTGGCAAAGCTGGTCTGGCGCCGCTGGTTCGAATCGAAGGGCGAAATGCGGACTAGGCGGTGCACGCCCGATTCCGTCTTCAGCCAGCCATAGGAATCGGCGCCCTTGATCAGGATCGTCGCCGACTTGATGCCCGCCTGTTCCCCTGGCGTCTCGTTCACAAGCTCGGTCTTGAAGCCGCGCGCCTCGGCCCAGCGCGTATACATGCGCAGCAGCATCAGGGCCCAGTCCTGGCTCTCGGTCCCGCCGGCGCCGGCATTGACGTCCAGCCAGCAGTCGTTACCGTCCGCCTCGCCCGAGAGCAGCGCCGCCAGCTCCTGCTCCTTGGCGCGCGCGGCCAGCGCCTTCAGCGCGCGCTCCGCCTCGTCCAGGAGGGAATCGTCCCCCTCGGCATCCGCCATCTCGGCCAGTTCGAGCGTGTCGGCCAGCTCGGTCTGGATGGAGCGGGTCCCGCCGATCGCCGATTCGAGCTTGGTCCGCTCGCGCATCAGCTTCTGCGCCGTCTCCGGATCGTCCCAGAGCTTGGGATCCTCGGCCCGGGCGTTCAGTTCATCGAGACGAATAAGGGCTTCGTCCCAGTCAAAGATGCCTCCTCAGCAGTTCGAGCGACTGCTTGATCTCTGAGGAGAGGTTTTCGATGGAAGCACGCATGGCGGCGGACCCTACGCCCCTCCCCCGCCCGCTTCAAGCGCCTGCGTTAACGAACAGACATGCGCCGAGTGGGAGGGTCGGCTCAGGCAGGGCTAGTAGAGACCACCCGTCGCGGCGGAGGTGTCGAGCAGGTCGACGCCGGAATTGACGTCCGGGCCGGGTCCCAGGTCGAAATCGTTCTCGTCACCGCCCAACATGGACAGGTTCTCGCTGCCGTCCAGGATGTTGCGTTCGCCGAACGGCTCCGTGCCCGGCTTGAAGGCCTCCAGGATGCCGCCCGACGTGACGGGCAGGCCGCTGCCAGGATCGACACGCACCAGGCGCACGCCAGGCGGAATGCGGAAGGGGATCGCCGGTGCGTCGGCCAGCGCCTCCTTCATGAAGTCGCGGAAAATCGGTGCGGCAACGGATCCGCCCGTTTCGCGCCCGCCCAGCGACTTGGGCTGGTCGAAACCGACATAGACGCCAACCGCCAGGTCGGGGGAGAAGCCCACGAACCAGACATCCTTGGCATCGTTGGAGGTGCCCGTCTTGCCGCCCAGCGGCTTGCCGACGGCGCGCACCGTCCCGCCGGTGCCGCGGTCGACCACGCCCTGCAGCATCGAGGTGATCTGATACGCACTGGCCGCGCTGATGACCTGGGCCCGAACGTCGGGAATGCCAGGCACGTCCTGGCCGTACCAGGTCGTGCCGGTACACCCGTCGCACGGCCGGTCGTCATGGCGGTAGATCGTACGGCCGCGGCGATCCTGGATGCGGTCGATCAGGGTGGGGACGATGCGCTTGCCGCCATTCACGAACTCGGCATAGCCCGTCGTCATGCGCAGGACCGTCGACTCGCCGGCCCCCAGCGACATCGACAGGCGGGGCACCATGCGGTCCATCACCCCCATGCGCGCGACCAGGTCGGCCACGTTCTCCATGCCGATATAGTGCGCCAGGCGCACCGTCATGAGGTTGCGCGACTTGGCCAGGCCGACGCGCAGGGTGGCGGGGCCCAGGAAGTCATGGCTGTAATTGGCCGGGCGCCACAGCGGCAGGCCGGGCCCCTGGCTGGCCACGAACGGGCCGTCCAGGACCAGGCTCGACGGTGTGAAGCCCTGTTCCAGTGCCGTCGCATAGACGAACGGTTTGAACGAGGAGCCAGGCTGGCGCAGCGCCTGGGTCGCGCGGTTGAACTCGCTTTCCGCATAGGACCAGCCGCCCACCATGGCGACGACGCGGCCGGTGTGCGGATCCATGGCGACCAGCGCGCCGCGCACCGCCGGGATCTGGCGCAGCGCGAAGGCCCGCGTCTCGGGATCCTTGGCCTCGACCGCGACCAGGTCGCCCGCCTTCAGTCCCGTGCGTCCGGCCCAGGCCATGTCCGCCGCGGCAATCGTGCCTTGCGTCCCGTCGCTGAAGCCGAGTTTCAGCGAGCGGCCGGCCTCCAGCACCATGGCGCGCTGCCAGGGGCCGATGCCGGGCGCGTCGAGGGCGGGCAGCGGGGGTTCCTGGGCCAGCCGCTCCTGCCAGCCCTCGCCCGGCTCGACATGACCCAGGGGGCCGCGCCAGCCATGCCTCCGGTCATAGGCGATCAGGCCCTGGCGCAGGGCCCGGTCCGCAATCGCCTGCATGTGCGGGTCAAGCGTCGTCCGCACCGAAAGGCCGCCCTCGTAGAGCGTCTTCTCGTCGAACTGGGCCATGACCTCGCGCCGGACTTCCTCGGCGAAATAGTCGGCCTGGGTAGAGGCCATCGCGGTGCGCGGCCGCACGCCCAGGTCGGCGGTCCGCGCCTGCTCCCACTCTTCCTGCGTCACGGCGCCGTCCAGGCGCATGCGGTCCAGGACCCAGTTGCGCCGCGCGACCGCCGCCTCGCGCTCGCGCACGGGATGGTAGTTGTTGGGCGCCTTGGGCAGCGCCGCGAGATAGGCGGCTTCCGCCACCGTGAGATCGTCGAGCGCCTTGTCGAAATAGTTGAGCGCCGCGGCCGCTACGCCATAGGAGCCCTGCCCCAGATAGATCTGGTTCAGGTAAAGCTCCAGGATGCGGTCCTTGGTGAACGCGCGCTCGATGCGGAAGGCCAGGATCGCCTCCTTGAGCTTGCGGGTCATGCTGACCTCGTTGCCCAGGAGGAAGTTCTTGGCGACCTGCTGCGTGATCGTCGACGCCCCGATCGGCCGGCGATCCGGGTTGCGCATGTTGGTCAGCGCCGCGTTGATGATGCCTGGGATGTCGATCCCGGCATGCTCGTAGAAGCCCTTGTCCTCGGCCGAGAGAAAAGCGCGGATGACGCGTTGCGGGATCGCGGTGATCGGCACGAACAGGCGGCGCTCGCGCGCGAACTCGGCGATCACGCTGCCGTCGGCGGCGTGCACGCGCGTGGTCACCGGCGGCTCATAGGTCGCCAACTGACGATAATCGGGGAGGTCCTGCCCGAAATGGTGCAGGACATAGAGGGTGCCGAGCACGCCTGCGACCAGGAGGATCATCAGCGTGCCGAACAGGTAACCAAGAACGCGCATGCGGGGTCGTTTCGTCGCTTTGGCTTGAACCTGATGGGGCTGACCCTGGCGGATCTCACCACGCAAACTAATGCTCCCGTCTTCCGTAAGGCTCCAGCACCCGCAGCTTTGAACCCCAAATGTGGCTGCGCTGTGGCCATTGTGCACCAGCGAAATGGACGCCCGACGTGCCACGAGCACGGCAGCCCTGTCCGGAGCGGAGGGCTGCCGTGCTCGTGGCGATTGTCGGCAGGCGACCTTGCGCCTATGATCCCCGTCCGTGACTAAGCAAGGACTTCGAGTCGCCCTTTCGAAGCATGCCGCAAAGCCATCGGCCCCGCGGCGGTCGGATCAGGGCGACAGGCATGTATTGACCGGCTTTGCCTTGACTGGCTCTGGCCCTCGGTCAGGCGCCCCTGCGGGCGCCGATCGGTCAACGCAGTGACGGAACGAAGCTCCACCCTTTCACGCTGTCGGCCGGACTTCGGCTGTGGCGCGGTTCGTCCGCGCCCGGCTCGACTGTCGATCGGTGCACGCCAAGCGGGCACTGACGGATTGTGGATTGGCGTGCGCACCGCGCGCGCCCTGATGCCGGCCGCCTTGCCGAACCCTTGGGGTCTGCGCCCTGGTTGCCCGTTGCCGGCTTCAGGCCGGTTGCGGATGCGCCCTGGCGTTCCCCGCCTCCGCACACACACACGCCAAGCGACGCCGGCCCGGCCCCCATGGGGCCTGTGGGCGCGTCGCGGAGACCCGTTCGATGACCACCCGTATGCTGATCGATGCGACCCACCCGGAAGAGACCCGGGTCGTGGTCGTCCGTGGCAACCGCATTGAAGATTTCGATTTCGAATCCGCAACCAAGAAGCAGCTCAAGGGCAATATCTATCTCGCCAAGGTAACCCGGGTCGAACCGTCGCTGCAGGCGGCGTTCGTCGAGTATGGCGGCAATCGCCACGGCTTCCTGGCCTTCAGCGAGATCCACCCCGACTACTATCAGATCCCCATCGCCGACCGGCAGGCCCTCCTGGCCCAGCAGGCCGAGGACGCGGCCCGTGCCGAGGCCGAGGCTGATCGGGCGGAGCAGGCCCGTGCGCGCCGCCGCAGCGAGCAGGAGGCCGCCGGCCAGACCGCGTCCGCCGACGACGACGAGTTCGACAGCCATATCGAGACGGTCGAGGGCGAGGACGAGACCGAGACCATCGACGGAGGCTCCGACAACCTCGCCGACGAGGGCGATTCTGCCGCGACCGGGGAAAGCAGCACGGCCGCCGCCGCGACCGGGGGTGAAGACGACGAGCCGGCGGACGCACCCCGCCGCCCCTCGCTCGCGCTGAACGTCGACCACGCGCCAGAACCGGTGCTCGAGGGTCCCGTCGCCGAGGCCGTGCCCGAATCCGGGCCCGACGCGGAGCCCGAGGCCGTGCCGGAGGCGACCGCGACGGCGGCGGCCGAGCCCGTCGCGCAGGCCGAAGTGCCGGCCGCCGACGACACCACGGCGGAAGGCCCGACTGCCGAGTCGGCCCCCGCCGAACCGGATGCCGGAACGGACACTTCGGTTGACGCTGCCCCTGAGGCCGAGGCGACCGGCGAGGATGGCGCCGCCGGGGACGAGGGCGACGTCGCGGACGTCCAGGCGCGCAATGCTGAGGTCACGGACGAGCAGGACGACGACGACCAGGACGACGGGGACTCCGGCTCCAGCGAGGCCCGGCCCGCGCGGCGCCCGCGTTTCCGGTCGGTCCGCTCGTACAAGATCCAGGAAGTCATCAAGCGCCGGCAGATCCTGCTGGTCCAGGTCGTCAAGGAAGAGCGCGGCAACAAGGGCGCGGCGCTGACCACCTACATCTCGCTGGCCGGCCGCTATTGCGTGCTGATGCCGAATACCTCGCGCGGGGGCGGGATTAGCCGCAAGATCGTCAATCCGGCCGATCGCAAGCGGCTGAAGGAGATCACGGCCGACCTGGACATCCAGGACGGCATGGGCGTCATCGTCCGTACTGCCGGCCTGAACCGCACCAAGCCCGAGATCAAGCGCGACTTCGAATACCTCCTGCGCCTGTGGGATTCGGTGCGCCAGCTGACCCTGCAGTCCACCGCGCCCGCCCTGGTCTACGAGGAGGGTGACCTGATCAAGCGGGTCATCCGCGACATGTATTCCAAGGACATCGAGGAGATCCTGGTCGAGGGCGAGGAGGCCTACCGCCAAGCCAAGGACTTCATGCGCATGCTGATCCCCAGCCACGCGCGCAATGTCCAGCCCTATCGCGAGCGGGTGCCGCTGTTCCACCGCTTCCAGGTGGAGCAGCAGCTGGACCTGATGTTCAACCCCGTCGTCCAGTTGAAGTCGGGTGGCTATATCGTCATCAACCAGACAGAGGCGCTGGTTGCGATCGACGTCAATTCCGGCCGGTCGACCCGCGAACACAATATCGAGGAGACGGCGACCAAGACGAACCTTGAGGCGTCCGAGGAGATCGCCCGGCAGTTGCGCCTGCGTGACCTGGCCGGCCTGATCGTCATCGACTTCATCGACATGGAGGACGCGCGCAACAACCGGTCCGTCGAGAAGCGCCTGAAGGAAAGCCTGAAGGCCGATCGCGCGCGCATCCAGATCGGCCGCATCTCACCCTTTGGCCTGCTGGAACTGTCACGCCAGCGCCTGCATCCCGGCCTGATGGAAGCGTCGACCGACGTCTGCCCGCACTGCGCGGGCGTCGGCCGCGTTCGCTCCATCGAATCCTCCGCCCTGCACGTGCTGCGCGCGGTGGAGGACGAGGGCGTGCGGGAGCGGTCGGCCGCCATCACGGTGCGCTGCGCCACACCCATCGCGCTCTACATCCTGAACCAGAAGCGCAGCGCCCTGCGGGCGATCGAGGAGCGCTATGGCCTGGAGGTGATGGTCGACGCGGATCCCGCGCTGATCCCGCCGGCCTTCCGCCTGGAGCGCCTGCGGCCGCGCACCGACGCACCGCCGCCGGTGGCGATCCGCCACGGCGCCGTGCCGATGATCGACTATGACGATGAGGACGAGCCGGTCGACGACGCCGTGGCGCTGGACGCCGACGATGCCGCGGAGGACGCCGCCGAAAGCCGCGGTGCGGGCGAGCGAGCCGAAGGGCGGTCCGGTGAGGGTCGGTCCGGTGAGGGTCGATCCGGCGAGAGTCGTTCGGGCGATGCCCAGAGCGAGGACCGGCAGCGCCGTCGTCGCCGCCGGCGCCGCGGCGGCCGGGCCGATGCGGGAAGCGAGAGTGAGACCACGGCCCGTGGCGCCGAGGACGAGGACGAGGACGCCAGCACCGAACGCCCGTCCCGCGAGACGACCGGTGACGCCACGGCTCAGGACGAGGATGGCGCCACCGAAACGGCCGCCGAAGGCGATGGGGCCGCTGCCGGCGAACCGGAGCGCCGCCGCCGCCGCCGGAGCCGCCGGGGTGGCCGCCGCAATGGCACCGGCGAAGGCGAGGCAAACGGCACGACCAACGGCCGACAGCCGCGCGCCTGGCCCGACGAGTCGGTCGTTGCCGTCGTCCCGCACGACGAAAGCTGGCCTGACCTGGGTGAGGCACCGACGGCCGCTTCTCCCGCAGACGAGAGTGACCTGCCCACGATCGAGGTGAGCGAAGCCGTCGCCGTCCTGATCGAGGACGCACCGGACGGGGCTGGCTTGGCGGCGCCGACCGCAGCCCCTGCGGTCGAGGCCCCTGCGCTCGAGGCCCCGGAGGTGGAAGCGCCTGCGGTCGAGGCGGCCGTGGCCGACACCCCGGTGGCAGAGCCCGCGTCGGACGCCGCCGGGAATGACTCCGCGGTACCGGAGGCGGTCGCGGCCGAGCCCACTGCCACAGACGCTGCGGCGCCTGAAGTGGTTGAGGCCGACAGCACCCCGGCGGATGCGCCCGCTCCGGCGGAAGCCGCCGCCGTCGAAGTGCAGCCAGTGCCCGAGCCCGCGGAGGCCGTTGCGCCTGCCCCGGTCGAACCGCCCCAGCCGGAAGCGCCCAAGGCGCCGCCCCGTCGGGGCTGGTGGCAGCGCAGCTTCGGCGGCTGATACAGGCCGGGCGTCACCCTGCAAGGTGACGCCCGGCTCTTCTGGGGTCCACGATTCGCGCCCTGTGCTGCGGCGGCCGAGCCTTGGGGCCACGCCTGAAGAGGACTTGGCGTCCTGGAGTGCAGCCGTGATGGGGTGCGGGGCACCGGCCCCAACCCTTTCGAAGGGCGGCCGGTCGCGTCAGCTGCCGATGGACGCGCTCAGGTGCGCGGGCGGACGGGCACGACGCGGTCGGGGGGAAAACGCAGGGTCACCTGAGTGCCGCGGCCGGCCTGGCTGTCGATCCGCAGCGAGCCCTGGTGCATCTCGATCAGCCGCCGGGTCAGGGGCAGGCCCAGGCCGGTGCCCTGGTGCTGCCGGCTATAGGGGCTTGAGATCTGCCCAAAGGGCGCCAGCGCCAGGGCGATGTCGGTCGGCGCGATGCCGATCCCGCTGTCCGCCACGCTGAGTTCCAGTGCGCCGTCGTCCTTCAGGTTCAGGCGCGCCTCGATCCGCCCGTGGGAGGGCGTGAACTTCACCGCATTGGACAGGAGGTTGATCACCATCTGCCGCATGCGTCGCTCGTCGCAGCGCAGCTGGACGGGGGCCGAGGACGCGACCGAGAAGGCCAGCCGCTTTTCCGTCATGGCATAGTCCAGGAACCGCGCGGCGCCGGATACGACGTTCAGCGGATCGATCACCGACTCCTCCAGCGACGCAGCGCCGGTGTCGATGCGGGCCAGGTCGAGCAGTTCGTTGATGATCGACAGCAGGTGCTTGGCGCTGCCCAGGACGTCGCCGACATACTCGGCCTGCTTGGGCGACAGCGGTCCGGCGAAACTGCCTTCCAGCATCTCGGTGAAGCCGATGATCGCGTTGAGGGGGGTCCGCAATTCATGGCTCATGTTGGCCAGGAATTCCGACTTGGCCTGGTTCGAGCGGCGCGCCTCGTCGCGCGCGGTGATCAGTTCCTCCTGCGCGGCGCGGCGTTCGGAGACGTCGCGTACCACGGCGGTATAGCGGCGGCTGTCCTCCAGCGGGATCTCGGAGATGATGACCTCCGCCGCGAAGCGCCCGCCATCGGCGCGGATGCCCTCCAGCTCCCGGGCCATGCCCAGCATGCGATCCATCTCATCCCCCTCGTGGATCGCCGCGGGCGAGCGCCCAGGCGGCCCGGGGGGCTGCAGCAGGACCGACAGGTTGCGGCCGATCAGGTCCCGGATAGGCCGGCCGAACAGCCGTGCGGCGGCGGCGTTCGCCGCCTCGATCGAGCCACCGATATCGAACACCAGGATGCCGTCGACGACGGCGGCCAGGATCGCCTGCAGGCGGACCTGCTGGCTGCCCGAGGCCGTGCGCCGCTGGGCGCGGTCCAGCGCCCTGGCGACGGCGCCCGACAGGCGGTCCAGGTCGTCGACCGGGACCTCGATCTCGGCGAGGTCGGAGCCGTGCGTGTCGCTCAGCCCGCGCATGGTGGCATCGTCGCTCAGCACGATCACGGGCGCCGATGCGTGCCGCTCGCGCACCATGGCGCGCACCATCATGCCATCGTCGGCGCCACCCCGCCCATCGGCGACGACCAGGTCGAAATCGCCCCGGTCCAGCATGCGCCGCAGGGCCTCCGCCCCGCTGACGGCCCGGACCTCCGGGTTCCATCCGCCAACACGCAGGGCCCGCTCGACCGCCTCCCGGTCCTCGGGCTCCACTTCGACCAGGAGCGCCCGCAGGCGCAGGGTACGGTCCAGCCAGGCAGGCTTCGCCCGCTCGGCCGGCGGTTGGATCGTCCCGGTTTGCGCGGTTCCCGCCTGCGCTGTTCTGTCGGACTCCACGGGGGCCATCATCTGGTCAATAATCCGCATCGGACCGGCGGCAGAGCGCGCGGGGGTCCCCCTTGCGCCGAACCGGCATCTGCCGCCATTGTCCTCCCCCATTCTGTAACGAATTCTAAGCGCCGCAAACCGAGACTTTCCCTAGTGGTTCATGATCTGCGGCGCGGTTCAGACGCAATAACATCTGCGGGCTGACACACGCGCTACCGGCGGTATCTGCGGCACGCCGGACAAAGACAACCGCCGGGCGGAACGCGCGAAAGGCTGTGACATGACACCGGTGCACGTGATCGGCGGCGGCTTGGCGGGCAGCGAGGCGGCCTGGGCCCTGGCCCGCCACGGCGTCCCCGTGGTGCTGCACGAAATGCGCCCCGTGCGCACCACGGACGCGCACCAGACCGCCTTGCTGGGCGAACTCGTCTGCTCCAATTCGTTCCGGTCGGATGACGCCGCGGGGAACGCAGTGGGCCTCCTGCACGAGGAATTGCGCCGCGCCGGCTCCCTTGTCCTGGCCCAGGCCGATCACCATCGCGTGCCGGCCGGTGCGGCCCTGGCGGTCGACCGCGACGGCTTTGCCGCCGGCATCACCGCGGCGCTGGAGGCGGAACCCCTTGTGACCCTGGTCCGGGAAGAGGTGGCCGAGCCCGATGCCGCCTGGGATTCGGTCATCATCGCCTCGGGTCCCTTGACCTCGGACAGCCTGGCCCAGGCCATCGGGCGCCGCACGGGGGAGCCGTCCCTGGCCTTCTTCGATGCGATCGCGCCCATCATTCATCGCGACACAATCGACTTCGACACAGCCTGGTTCCAATCCCGCTGGGACAAGGGCTCAGGGTCCGACTACATCAATTGCCCGATGTCGCGGGATGAGTATCACGCGTTCATTGACGCCCTGCTGGCCGGGGACAAGGTGTCGTTCCGCGAATGGGAGGGGACGCCCTATTTCGAAGGCTGCCTGCCGATCGAGGTGATGGCCGAGCGGGGCCGCGAGACGCTGACCTTTGGCCCGATGAAGCCGATCGGCCTGACCAACCCGCGCGGGCCGAAGCCCTATGCCGTGGTCCAGCTGCGCCAGGACAACGCCCTGGGCACCCTGTGGAACATGGTGGGCTTCCAGACCAAGCTGCGCCATGCCGAGCAGGTGCGAATCTTCCGCACCATCCCGGGCCTCCAGAACGCGGAATTCGCGCGCCTGGGCGGCCTGCACCGCAACACGTTCATCAACTCGCCGCGCGTCCTGGACGGTGCCCTGCGCCTGAAGGCGGAGCCGCGCCTGCGCTTCGCGGGGCAGATCACGGGCGTGGAGGGCTATGTGGAGAGTGCGGCCATCGGGCTGCTGGCCGGCCGCTTCGCCGCGGCCGAGCGGCTGGGCGGGGCGCTGCAGCCGCCGCCGCCGACGACAGCGCTGGGCGCCCTGCTGGCCCACGTGACGGGCGGCGCCGATGCCGCGACGTTCCAGCCGATGAACTGCAATTTCGGCCTGTTCCCGCCGATCGAGGGACGCTTCCGCGGCAAGGACCGCAAGGCCGCGCTGTCGACCCGCGCCCTGGCCGCCATCGACTCCTGGCTGGACCGCCGCCCCGCAGCCTGATGCGGCCGCGGGCCTGGGCCGCCTCGCCCACGATGTGTTAGGCCCCGGCTACCAGCGCCGCGTCAGGCTCGCACGCAACAGGCGAAGCGACGGTGCCAGCGGCGGCAAGGGCGGCAGCGCCGCGGGATCGAAGCCGGCACGGGCGATCCGCTTCAGGTGCAGCGCCGCCAGGCTGGCGACCAGCATCGCCGGCATCGTCGCCCGCGGCACATGCCGGCGGCGCCCGCGGGCCGTGGCCAGCGCCGCCTCGGCCCGCGCGGCCAGGTCGCGCGCCGTTGGCACCAGGTTGGCGCCGCCGGCGAACTGCCGGCGGTCAGCCGCCAGGTCGTGCGGCAGGCGCCGGACCAGCCCGGCCAGGGCATAGGCGGTGCCAGCCGCCTCCGCCGCTTCGGCATCGGCGGCCGGATGCAGCAGGCGCGCGGCCCACAGCGTCAGCGCGCCACCGGTCGCCCGCGCCAGGTCGGCGACCGCCGCGGCATCCGCCACCTCGTCGGGATACAGGTCGCGCGCCCGGGCCGCGATGATCCGCTCCGCCGCATCGTCGTCGACCAGGCCCTGGGCCTGCAGGCTGGCCAGCGCCTCCACCACCGGGTGGCGTCGGACGCGGCCCTGGGCAGCCTCGGCCAGGGCCTCGCGCCACCATTGGAAGCGGATCTCGCCCAGCATGGGCTGGCTGACCTGCTCGGGGATGCGCGCCAGTTCCAGGTTGAAGGCATAGAGCGCCATCAGGCGCGGGCGCAGCGGCTCAGGCGCGAACAGCGCGCTCAGCCATCGCTCGCGGTCGCCTTCCTGCACCTGGGCGGCCAATGCGGCATCCCGCGCGGCCAGGTCGTCGCCGCTGGCGATATGGGGCTCGCGCGCCAGGACCGCCCCGATCAGGGCGTCGGCAGCAGGGCCGCAGCCACGCTCCGGTTCTCACCCAGCATAACATTGTAGGTGCGGCATGCGGCGCCGGTCCCCATGCCCTCGACTGGCAGGCCGATCTGCGCGGCCCGCGCGCGGAAGGCTTGGGGAAGCAGGTGGAAATCGGCGCCCGTGCCGACCAGCACGACATCGACGCGCAGGCCCGCCAGACCGGCCAGCACCTGGTCGGCGTCCAGGTCCTCCAGCCGTGTCGCAGCCAGGGCCAGCGTCCGCTCCGGCATCACCAGCACGGCCCCCGTCCAGGCGACATAGCCGATGGTGAAGGCGCCTGCGCCATAGCGCTGGATCACCTGGGGCGCGCCGGGGCGCGTCTCCACCATCTGGGCCATGACGGGCGCCTTCCCCTCAGGCGTTGGGCAGGGCGCCGCCCGGGGGGCCCGCAGGCGCCGCGCCAGCCACTGGAGCGGCCGGCGGCTGGGCTGCCTCGGTCCCGCGCCGCAGCCGGCCCTCGCCCAGGAAGAGCAGGATCGGTGCCGCGATGAAGATCGAGGAGCTTGTGCCCACGATGATGCCGAACAGCAGCGGGATCGCGAAGCTTTCGACCGCGGCACCACCGATCAGGCCCATGGGCAGCATGGCCAGGAACGCCGTCGCAGAGTTGTAGACGCTTCGCACCAGGACCTGGTTGATCGACAGGTCGATCAGGTCCCGCAGGGGCATCGTCTTGTACTTGCGCAGGTTCTCGCGCATCCGGTCATAGATCACGACCTTGTCGTTGACCGAATAGCCGATCAGCGTCAGCAGGGCCGCGATCGCGACCAGGTTGAAGTCTAGGCCTGTGATCGCGAAGAAGCCCACGCACTTGGTCAGGTCCAGGATCATGGTGACGATCGCACCGATGGCGAACTGCCATTCGAACCGCCACCAGATGTAGAAGAGCATGGCGACAAAGGCGAGGCCGACGGCCAGCGCAC
The DNA here is from genome assembly GCF_051903925.1 of Zavarzinia sp. CC-PAN008. Lineage (GTDB taxonomy): Bacteria > Pseudomonadota > Alphaproteobacteria > Zavarziniales > Zavarziniaceae. The sequence goes on along the minus strand of NZ_CP173678.1, from coordinate 2,827,757 downwards.
CGGTCGTCATCAGCTCGCCCGAGACGCGGGGCCCCACGACTTCGACGCGCCGGATCTCGCCCGTCGGCGCAATCTCGGCCAGCTTGCCCCGGACCGCCGCCACGGCCGCCATCTGGGCTGCGTCGTCGCCCGCCTGCCGCTCCACGCGGATCAGAACGTCGTTGGGCGTGCCAAAGCCCTGCAGCTGCACCTCGCCCAGGCCCAGCGTGTTGAGGCCGCTGCGCAGGGCCGGCAGGTCGGCCGGCCCCTCGGTCCGCAATTCGACGGTGGTCCCACCGACAAAGTCGATGCCGTAATTGAGGCCCGGCGTGAAGAACAGCACGACGGATGCGATCGACAACACGGCCGACACGATGATCCCGGCGAAGCGGCCGCGCATGAAGCGGATCTTCGTGTTGTCCGGAATGATGTGGAACAGCGGCGGATCCAGGTTCAGCGTCTTCAGGCGCTGGCGGCGTACCCACCACACCATGACGATGCGCACGACCGTGACGGCCGTGAACATGGAGGTGGCGATGCCGATGCCGATCGTCACCGCAAAGCCGCGGACCGGGCCTGCACCGAAGAAGAACAGCAGCGTCGTCGCGATCAGCGTCGTGACGTTCGAATCGATGATCGTCGCGTAGGCGCGGGAGAAGCCGGCATCGAGTGCCGCCAGCGCCCCCTTGCCAGCCCGTGTCTCCTCGCGGATGCGCTCGTTGATCAGGACGTTGGCGTCGACCGCGATGCCGATCGAGAGGACCAGGCCGGCAATGCCGGGCAATGTCAGCGTCGCCCCCAGGACCGAAAGGATGGCAATCGTCAGGATCAGGTTCAGCAGCAAGGCCAGGTTGGCGATCAGGCCATAGCCGCCATAAAGGAAGACGATGAAGGCGACGACCAGCGCCATGCCGATGATGCCGGTGGTGACGCCGGCATTGATCGAATCAGCCCCCAGGTCGGCGCCGACCGTGCGCTCCTCGATCACCTGCAGCGGCGCCGGCAGCGCTCCCGCGCGCAATAGCACGGCCAGGTCGTTGGCCCCCTGCGACGTGAAGCTGCCGGATATCTGGCCCGATCCGCCCAGGATCGGCTCGCGGATCACGGGGGCGGAGATCACCTTGTTGTCGAGGACGATGGCGAACGGCTTGTTCACATTGGCGCGCGTCGCGTCGCCGAACCGCTTGGCCCCTTCCCCGTTGAAGCGGAAGCTGACCATCGGCTCGCCCGTGCGGGGATCGAAGCCGGGCTGCGCGTCGACCAGCATGTCGCCGCTGACCAGGACGCGGCGCTGCACGGCATAGGACTGCTGCGCGCCCGGACCCGCCCGGGTCGTGTCGGCCGGCATGATCACGGTGCCGGGCGGCGCCCGGCCCGCCGCCAGCTCGGCCTGCGTGACCGTCGTGTCGACCATCTGGAAGGTCAGCTTGGCCGTCGTGCCCAGCAGGGCCTTGATCCGTCCGGGATCCTGCACGCCCGGCAACTGGACCACGATCTGGTCGTCACCCTGGCGCGAGATGGTGGGTTCGGCGACGCCTGTCTCGTCGATGCGGCGGCGCACGATCTCCAGGCTCTGGTCGACCGCGGCGTGGGCCCGCTCGCGCAGCGATTCTTCGGTCGGCGCCAGCCGGAACTGGCCGTCGGTCCCGACGCTCAGGTCGACGTCCTTGCGCTGTGTCCCCAGCAGGGCGTTGCCGGTCGGCTGTACCAGGGTCTCGAACGCCGCCTGGGCCGCCGCCCGCTGGTCCTCCCGCGCCACCGTGACGACCACGCCGCCGTCGCGAATGCCAAGGCCCGTATAGTTGATGCGTGCATCCCGCAGCGTGCTGCGGACGCTGTCGACCAGGCTCTCAAGCCGGTCCTGGGCAACGACCTTGGTATCGACCGCCAGCATCAGGTGCGCGCCACCCGACAGGTCCAGGCCCAGCGCCAGCTGGTGCCGCGGCAGCCACGAGGGGAGCGACTGCGCCTGTTCGCGCGTCAGCAGGTTGGGCGCCGCAAAGGCGATGCCCAGGAGGATGATCAGTCCGTAGAGGACGAGCTGCCAGCGGGGATAGCGGGTCACGGGGTGGGGTCCCGGATCAGCGCTTCTTGGGCGGGATGGTCTTGCTCTCGGCCGGCGGCTCGTCGGCGGCACCGGCGGGCTGGGTCCGGCTGCGCACCTCGCTCAGCGTCGCCTTGACCACGCGGATGCGCACGCCCTCCGCGATCTCGACCAGGACCTCGCCCTCCTCGACCTTGGCGATCTTGCCGACGATCCCGCCCGAGGTCACGACCACGTCGCCGCGACGCACGCCCTCGACCAGGGCCCGGTGTTCCTTGACGCGCTTCTGCTGCGGCCGGATCAGCAGGAAATAGAAGACGACGAAGATCAGGACCAGCGGCAGCAGCTGGATCAGGAAATCGGAACCACCCGGCGCGCCCCCGGCTGCCTGGGCATAGGCCGATGAAATCAGCATGAAAGCACCTTGCGACAAGGAAATTCGGCCAGCGTGATCGCCAACGCACCCGCAACGAGACTGGCGCGGGACCATAGCGGCGGCGCCCTGTGGATGCAAATGCGGTTCCAGGACGCAAGCCCGCGTCCCGCGCTGCTTCCCCACGAGCGCCATGCGAATCGTCACCGGCGGCTGTAGTCTGCCGCGCCATGACCGATACCGCAGCGACCCACGCCCTTCTGGAACGCATTGCCGCGGCGCTGGAGCGCCTGGCGCCGGCCCCGCCCCGTTCCCCCAGCCTGGCCGGAGCCGACGCCTTCGTCTGGCACGCAGGCAGTCCCGCCGATGCGGCCCGCGGCGACAGCGGCCGGTTGGAGCCGGTGGCCAAGGTCAGCGCCGTCGACCTGGACCTGATCGTGGCGGTCGACCGCGTGCGCGACATCCTGCTGGAGAATACGCGGCGCTTCGCCGCCGGCCTCCCCGCCAACAACGCGCTGCTGTGGGGCGCCCGCGGCATGGGCAAGTCCAGCCTGGTCAAGGCCGTGCACGGCGCCATCTGTCGCGAGACGCCGGGCGCCCTTACCCTGATCGAGATCCACCGCGAGGACATTGCCAGCCTGCCCGACCTGATGCGCCTGCTGCGCGGACAGGACCGGCGCTGCCTGCTGTTCTGTGACGATCTTTCGTTCGACGACGACGATGTCGCCTACAAGTCCCTGAAGGCGATCCTGGACGGTGGGATCGAGGGGCGGCCGGCCAACGTCCTGCTCTATGCCACGTCCAACCGGCGTCACCTGATGCCGCGCGAGATGGTCGACAACGAACGCGCAACCGCCATCAATCCGGGCGAGGCGGTTGAGGAGAAGGTCTCCCTCTCCGACCGCTTCGGCCTGTGGCTGGGCTTTCATTCCTGCTCCCAGGCGGACTACCTGCAGATGGTGCGCGGCTATGCGGCGTGGCTGGCGCTGCCGGTGGCGGAGGACCGCCTGCGGGCCGAGGCGCTGGAATGGGCGACCACGCGGGGGGCGCGATCCGGCCGCGTGGCTTGGCAGTTCATCCAGGACATTGCCGGGCGCACAGGCACCCGCCTGCCCTGACGCGCGAGGCCGCCCGGCCAAGTCATCTGTCGCAGCGAATTTTGACGTCTGATTTAAGTCACGCTTAACTTGAGCATCGGCAACCTCACCGCCAATAGCCGGTCCGAGGGGATAGACGCCGTGAAGTCGCTGATGAAATGGAGACGATCCGAGACCAGTCCTGTGTCTGGTGTCGACAATCCTGAACTGTCGACTCAGATCGATTTGGCTGGAGACCTGGCGCGCACGCGGGCCGAGCTTGATGCCATGAAGCGGTGGGCCGCGGCCGTTGAATGCACACTCGCCCTGATCGAGTTCAAGGCCGACGGGACAATCCTCCGTGCGAACCACAACCTGCTGTCCCTGCTGGGTTACGAAGCGGAGGACGTGGTCGGCCGCCATCACCGGATGTTCGTGACGGCCGAGGACGCCGAAAGCGACGCCTACCGCGCCTTCTGGCAGGACCTGGCGCGCGGAAGACCCCAGACGGGGCAGTTCAAGCGGGTGACCAAGGCGGGCACGCCGGTCTGGATCGAGGGATCCTACAATCCCGTCTTTGCCGCCGACGGCAGCCTGGACCGGATCGTCAAATACGCCAGCGACGTGACGCAGGAAAAGCTCCGCTTCGCCGACCTGCTGGGCAAGGCCAATGCGATCAGCCGGTCGCAGGCGGTGATCGAGTTCGACCTGCAGGGCCGCATCCTGGATGCCAACGACAATTTCCTGAACGTCCTTGGCTATTCCCTGGATGAGGTAAAGGGCCGGCACCACAGCATGTTCGTCGAGCCCGAGGCCGCGGCCGCGCCCGACTACAAGGAGTTCTGGCGCAATCTGGCCGACGGCTCGTTCCGCACGGGGCAGTTCCGACGCCTGGCCAAGGGCGGCCGCCCGATCTGGATCGAGGGCAGCTACAACGCGACCTTCGACCTGGACGGCAAGCCGACCAAGGTCGTCAAGTTCGCCACCGACATTACCGACCAGGTTGCCCTGCTCACCGACCTGAAGACCCTGATCGATCGCAATTTCGGCGCGATCGACAATGCCATGCGGCGCTGCGTCGAACGCATCTCCACGACGCGCGATGCCGCCGGCGCCGCTGACGAGTTCGTCCAGTCGCTGGCCGCATCGGTGGACGAGATGGCTGCGTCGATCAACGAGATCGCCACGACCATGAGCCGGTCGCGCCTGGCGGCGGACGAGGCGCTGGCCCGCACCGACCGCGCGAACGAGGTGACGACCCGCCTGGCCGATACCGCCCATGCGATGTCCTCGATCGTCGAGCTGATCCGCGGCATCGCAGGCCAGATCAACCTGCTGGCGCTCAACGCCACGATCGAGTCGGCCCGCGCGGGCGAGGCCGGCAAGGGCTTCGCCGTCGTCGCCAGCGAGGTCAAGCGCCTGGCCCGGCAGGCCGCCGACGCCACGGGCCAGATCGCCGGCGAGATCGAGACCATGCAGCAGGTCTCGGGCGAAGTGGTCCACGCCCTGACCGGCATCCGCGGCGCCATCGAGGGCCTGCACGCCCTGGTCGCCAGCACGGCTGGGGCGATCGACGAACAGAACGCGGTCACCCAGGACATGGCCGTGCGCGCCAACCAGGCCCAGCGCGCGGTCGCCACGATCACCGACAACATGGTCGAGGTGGCGTCGGCGATCACCCAGACCGGCCAGGCAGTCGCCGAGACCAAGGAGGCGGCGAGCATCCTGGCCCGCTAGGCTCGTGCCTCAACAAGCCATGAGGACCACGGGCAATTTCTGTTTTGCCAACAATTGTCATCCTGAGGAAATCCGAATGGCCATCCCGAAGGACGCGCGACGATGTCACTGCCTTTCAGGCAAACACACCACGCAGACTGTGCGTCCACCTCCGTATATGTCCGTAATCCAATCTTAATCACGCATTAATGCATCAAGTCTTGAATCGGAACCTGGGAGAACCCGAGGAAGACCCGTGTTGAAATCATGGCTTGGTCTGTCGACCATCAGCAAAATTCCTTCAGACGGGGCAACTGACGGGCACGCGGTCGATATGGACCACGCCCCCGGTCAGGACCATGGCGGGCGGCTGGATGGCCTGCAACGTTGGGTTGCCGCCCTGGACAGCACACTGGCCCTGATCGAGTTCCGGCCCGACGGGAGGATTCTGCGCGCCAACCAGAATTTCCTGAACCTGATGGGCTATGCCGCGGCCGATGTGGAGGGGCGCCACCACCGCATGTTCGTGACTGCGGAGGAGGCCGCCAGCCCCACCTACCAGGATTTCTGGGCCCGGCTTTCCCGCGGCGAGGCGCAGACCGGTCAGTTCCGCCGCATCACCCAGTCGGGCCGCCCGGTCTGGATCGAGGGATCCTACAACCCGATCCGCGACGGCGCCGGGCGGCTTGAGCGGATCGTGAAGTACGCAACCGACGTCACGGCCCAGAAGCTGGTCTATGCCGACCTGGTGGGCAAGGCCAACGCCATGCTGAAGTCGCAGGCGGTGATCGAATTCGACCTGGACGGCACGGTGCTGGATGCCAACAGCAACTTCCTGCGCGTGATGGGCTATGCGCTCGACGACATCCGGGGCCGGCACCATCGCATCTTCATGGATGCCGAGGCGGCCCAGGCGCCGGAATACGGCGCCTTCTGGCAGACGCTGCGCCAGGGCACCTTCCAGGCAGGTCGCTTCAGGCGCCGCGCCCGCGACGGCCGCCCGGTGTGGATCGACGCGACCTATAACCCGATCCTGGACCTGGACCAGCGGCCCTGGAAGGTGGTCAAGTTCGCGACGGACGTCACCCCGGAAGTGACCTTGCTGGCCAATCTGAGCCAGTTGATCGAACGCAATTTCGGGGCAATCGATCAGGCCATGGACCTGTCCACGGCCCGCGTCGCGGCCACGGCCCGGTCGGCCGACAGTGCTGCCGGGCTGGTCGAGTCGCTTGCCGCCTCGGCCGGCCAGTTGGACCGGTCGATCCAGGAGATCGCGCGCACGATGGGGCGCTCGCGCAGCGCATCCGACGATGCCGCGCAGCGCACGCTGAGCGCCAACGCCGCGACCGCGCGGCTGGCGGACACGGCCCGTGCCATGGGTTCGATCGTCGAGCTGATCCGCGGCATCGCGGGGCAGATCAATCTGCTGGCGCTCAACGCCACGATCGAGTCGGCGCGCGCGGGCGAAGCCGGCAAGGGCTTCGCCGTCGTCGCCAGCGAGGTCAAGCGCCTGGCCCGGCAGGCCGCCGACGCCACGGGCCAGATCGCCGGCGAGATCGAGACCATGCAGGGTGCCTCTGGCGAGGTGGTGCAGGCCCTTTCCGGCATCCGCGACGCGATCGAGGCGCTGCGCCAGGATGTCACCACGACCGCCACGGCAATCGAGCAGCAGGGCAGCGTGACCCACAGCATGTCCGCGCAGTCCGCCGACGCGGCCCGCGCCGCGGCCGCCATCGGACGCAACATGGACGAACTCAACGCGGCCATCGCCGACACCGCCAAGGCTGTGGTCGAAACCAAGGCAGCCGCCGCCGTCCTGACCCGCTGAGGGCTTCGGTTCAGGACGCCAGGTACTTGGTGGGATCGACGGTCTCGCGTCCCTTGCGGATCTCGAAGTGCAGTTGGGGCGTCGTCACCGTGCCGGTTCGGCCGACCCGCGCGATGGCCTGCCCGCGCGAGACGACATCGCCCCGCGCGACCAGCAGCCGTTCATTGTGGCCATAGGCGGTGACCCAGCCGCCCTCGTGCCGGATCAGGATCAGGTTGCCGAAACCGCGCAGCTCGTTGCCGGCATAGACCACGACGCCGGCCTCCGCGGCCTTCACCGGCGTGCCCGCGTCGGCCTTGATGTTGATCCCGTCATTGTGCAGCCCGTCCGGCTTGGGTCCGAAGGCCGAGATGATCGGCCCCTGCACCGGCCACAGGAAGGTGGTCGCGCTGCGCGGCGGCGTCGCCGGCAGGCCTGCCGCGGCAGAGGTCCCGCCCTCGGGCGTCCCCTCTGGCGGGGTTGGCCTTGCCCGTGGCACCGGCAGGGCCGCCAGGGTGGCGCCCACGCCCGCAGGTCCGGCCAAAGGCGGCACATCCTCGCCAGGCCCCGGCAGGTCGCCCGGCTCCAGCACGGGTGGCGGGCGGGCGGACGCCTGCTGCGCTGGCATGGGGGCCAGCGGCGCGCCCAGCCGTGTCGGCGGCGCCAGGGGTGTCGCGGCGATCGAAGGCGCCGGCATGGAGGGGCGCGCGACAACGGGCGCGGCAACGGGGCCGGATTGGGCAACGACCGGCACCGGTACCGGTGCCGCACCCGGCAGACGGATGCGCTGGCCGGGAAAGATCCGGTAGGGCGGCGCGATTTCGCTGTTGGCGGCCATCAGCGCGGACAGCGGGATATCCAGGCGCGCCGCGATCCGGGACAGGCTGTCGCCGGGCTGGACCACGACCTCGCCCCCGGCAGGGCCGGGGCGCGGTCCCGCAGATGGGGCCCCCTCGCCCACGCCGGAACTGACCGTCGTGGTCGGCGGATGGCGGCTTGCGTCATAGGTGCAGGCAGCGACACCGAGGACCAGCCCCGCGCACACGGCAAGCCTGGCGGCAGCGACTCGAAGGGTCAGGGCACTCGACATGGCCTCACTCTAGGAAGCGGCGGCGGACGGTCAACGTGCGTTGCAGCACGGCGCCCTCCCGACGGCCTCAGCCGGGCAGGCCCTCGACCAGCGGCACGAAGCGCACCGGCATCAGCGTCTCTGTCACGAAGCCGTCGTCGGTCGCCGTCATGCGGATGATGTGCTGGTGATCGGGATCGGGCCCCACGGGCGCCACCAGGACGCCCCCGGGGGCCAGCTGGTCCAGCAGGGGCTGCGGCACGCTGGGGCCGGCCGCCGTGACCAGGACGCGGTCGAAGGGGGCCGCCTGGGGCCAGCCCTTGGTCCCGTCGCCAAGCCGGGTCACGATATTGCTTAGCTTCAGCGCCTGGAACTTGGCCTCCGCCCCCTCGCGCAGGGTGCGGTGGCGCTCGATCGTGTAGACCCGGCGGGCGAATTCGGCGAGCAGGGCCGCCTGGTAGCCCGAGCCGGTGCCGATCTCCAGGACCGTGTGGCGCTTCTGCAGGCGCAGCGCCTGGGTCATGAAGGCGACGATGAACGGCTGGCTGATCGTCTGGTGCGCGGCGATGGGCAGCGCGGCGTCGTCCCATGCCCGATGCGACAGTGCGGTGGGGACGAATTCCTCCCGCGGCAGGCGCTCGATCGCCGACAGGATCGCCGTGTCGTTGATCCCCTGCAGGCGCAGCGACAGGATCAGCCGGATCTTGGCGTCGTCGCCGGGGACCGTGATCGGCACGGCGGCAGTCCTGCCCCAGGCCTCAGGCTGGACCGGTGCCGAAGGCGCGCTTCAGCCCGTCGAGCGTCGCATGATGGCTGAGGTCGAGGTGCAGCGGCGTGACGGCAATGCGGCCCGCCTGGATGGCGCCCAGGTCGGTGCCGTCGGCGGCCCGGAACGGCACGCGCTTGAAGCCCATCCAGTAGTAGTGGAAGCCGCGCGCGTCGGTCCGCTTGCTGATCGCGATCTCGCTCTGCTCGCGCCGCCCCTGCGTCGTCACCTCGATCCCAGCGATCCCGTCGGGCGGGCGGTCGGGGAAGTTCACGTTCATCACGATGTCGCGCGGCCAATCCGCCTGCAGCAGGGTGCGGACGACCTGGGGTCCGTGGGCCAGCGCGGTTTCCCACGGCACGCGGGGGCCATCCTCGGCCAGGCCATAGGTCTGGCTCAGGGCGATCGAGCGGATGCCCAGCAGCGTCCCCTCGATGGCGCCGGCCACCGTGCCCGAATAGGTCACGTCCTCGCCCAGGTTGGCGCCGCGATTGACGCCCGACAGGACCAGGTCCGGGCGACGCTTGCCCATCACCTCGGCCACCGCCATCAGGACGCAATCGGTCGGCGTGCCGGTCACGGCGAAGCGCTTGGCCTTGATCTTGCGCATGCGGATGGGCGACGCCAGCGTCAGGGAATGCCCGGCGCCGCTCATCTCCGTCTCCGGCGCCACGACCCAGACGTCGCTGGTCAGAGCGCGGGCGATCTTCTCCAGGATCTTCAGGCCCGGCGCATGGATGCCGTCGTCGTTGACGCACAGGATCCGCAAGGGGGTTTCGGCCACGCGCGTCCTCACTCGGTTCCGACGGGGCTGATGTGCTCAAGGCCGCCCATATAGGGCCGCAACACCTCGGGCACAGTCACCGATCCGTCCGCCTGGACATAGTTCTCCAATACCGCGACCAGGGTCCGCCCGACGGCGAGGCCAGAGCCGTTGAGCGTATGCAGGAAGCGCGTGCCCTTACCCTCGGCCGGGCGAAAGCGGGCGGCCATGCGCCGGGCCTGGAAGTCGCCACAATTGGAGCAGCTCGAAATCTCGCGAAAGGCCTGCTGCCCGGGCAGCCAGACCTCGATGTCATAGGTCTTGCGCGCCGAGAAGCCCATGTCGCCGGCCGACAGCAGCATCACGCGCCAGGTCAGGCCCAGACGCTTCAACACCTCCTCGGCGCAGGCCACCATGCGCTCGTGCTCCGCCTCCGACTGATCGGGCGTGGTCACGCTGACCAGCTCGACCTTGTAGAACTGGTGCTGCCGGATCATGCCCCGTGTATCCCGCCCCGCGGCCCCCGCCTCGGCCCGGAAGCACGGCGTCAGCGCGGTGTAGCGGCGGGGCAGCGTGCCCTCCTCCACGATCTGCTCGCGCACCAGGTTGGTCAGCGACACCTCGGCCGTCGGGATCAGCCAATGCCCGGCCGTCGTCCTGAACAGGTCGTCGGCGAACTTGGGCAGCTGGCCGGTGCCATAGAGCGCCTCCTCCCGCACCATCAGCGGGACCTGCATCTCGGCATAGCCGAACTCGGTCGTGTGCAGGTCCAGCATGAAGCTGGACAGCGCCCGCTCAAGCCGCGCCAGCTGGCCCTTCAGCACGACGAAACGGGCGCCGGACAAGTGCGCCGCGCTCTCGAAATCCATCAGCCCCAGGCGCTCGCCCACCTCGAAATGCTGGGGCGACGCGACGTTCAGACGGGCCGGCTCGCCATGGGCACGGACGACCACGTTCGCTGTCTCGTCCGGGCCGTCCGGCACCTCGTCGGCGGGCAGGTTGGGCAGCTGGCTCAGCAGCGCGTCCAGCTCCTGCTCCACGGCCAGGGCGGTCGCCTCGCCGCTGGCGATCCGCTCCTTGAGCGCGGCGACCTCGGCGATCAGGGCGTCGGCGTTCTCGCCCCGGCCCTTGGCCTTGCCGACCTCGCGACTCGCCTCGTTGCGGCGGGCCTGGGCTTCCTGGACGTCGGTCAGGTGGGCGCGGCGGCGCTGGTCCAGCTCCAGGATGCGCGCCGTCTGCGCGGCCAGGCCACGGCGGCCCCAGCCCCGGTCGAACGCCGCCGGGTCGTCGCGGATCGCCTTGAGATCGAACATATGAAGCAGAGCCAGTCCCAGAGTCAGAAGGCTTTATAGGCAAGGCCCTCGGACGGCGTAAAGCACCGTGGCGCCGCCGCCGCGGTGCACCCCGGCGTCGTGGCGCCCAGGTCACGGGCGCACCCGCCGCCAGTGCCGCGGCCCCTCATCCTGCCGCCGCCGGACTGTGACGGCTGCGATATGCCGGCCCGCGAATACGGCGCAAGGTGACGGCACCCGAACAAGAAGGCAGGACGCGCCATGCGAATCAGGTCCCATTCGATCCTGGCCCTGGGCCTGGCCCCGGGCGCGCATGCGCTCGCCCTCGCCCTGGCCCTGGCGGCCTTCGCCCCCACCTTCGCCCCTGGTGCCAACCTGGTCGCCACGGCCCAGGCCGCCGACAGTGTGGAGGCGGAGGTCCGCGCCATCGCGGCGGAGCTGGCGCCCGACCTGGCCCTGGCCCAGAAGTGGAAGCCGACGGCGGAGCAGATCGCCGCCATCGCGGCCAGCGAGGCGGATGCCGCCCTGCTCTCCGCCTACAGCGACGCCGTCTATGCCAGCATCTCCGGCAGCAAGGCGGCGGCCAAGCCGGGACAGACCGAGATCCTGGTGACGGGCCCCGCCCTTGGCGACCTGCCCGGCGGCTATGGCAAGGAGATGGCCCATTTCCGCGACGGCGTCGAATTCTATGGCTTCAAATATGTCGAGCCGGGCCAGACCAGCGGCATGGCCTATGACGGCCTGATCCGGGTCGACGGCCAATGGATCTTCATCCCCAAGGCCTGGCGCGCCTTCCGCTAGGTCGGACTACCCGGCCGCTCCCGTGGCGCCCTCGGCCGAGCGGGGCCAGAGGTGGCGGAGCTTGTCCGGGTTGGTGACGATGTGGATCTGGACGATCCGCTCGCCGTCGAAGTCAAAGGCCAGCGTGCCCATGGGGGCGCCATCCGCCATGAGGCCGACCAGCGATGGCGCGCCGTTCAGCATCGCCATCTCCCAGGCGACGGCGCTGGGCCACTTGGCCAACACGCCCAGAAGGAAACGGGCCGACCGCTCCGCCCCCAGGATCGGGTTCAGTGCCGCCCGCACCTTGCCCCCGCCATCGCTCAGCAGCACGGCATCGGGCGCCAGCACGGCCATCAGGCCCGCCATGTCGCCGCCGGCGGCGGCTGCGGCGAACAGGCCGGCCAGGCGCTGCTGCTCCGCCATGCTGGGCTGGAAGCGCGGCCGCCCCGCCCGGACATGGCCCCGCCCGCGAGAGACAAGCTGCCGGCACGCCGCCTCGCTGCGCTCCAGGATCGCCGCGATCTGGGCATAGTCGTAGTCGAAGACCTCATGCAGCAGGAACGCCGCGCGCTCGTCGGGCGACAGCCGTTCCAGCAGCAGCAGCAGCGCCATCGAGATCGACTCGCGCCCCTCCAGCTGGCGGTCGGGGCCGTCGACGGCCTCCGCCGACACGGGTTCCGGCAGCCAGGGGCCGACATAGTCCTCCCGCCGCGCGCGTGCCCGGCGCAACTGGTCGATGGCCAGCCGCGTTGCGGTCGTGACCAGCCACGCACGCGGCTCGTCGATGGCGTGGCGGTCGGCGGCATCCCAGCGCAGCCAGGCGTCCTGCACGACGTCCTCGGCCTCGGTCATGCTGCCCAGCATGCGATAGGCGATGCCGCGCAGCAGGCGCCGGTGCGCGGCGAAGATCGCTTCGGCCTGGCCGTGGCCGCCGGTCACGGCACGCCCGTGATGGTGACGCGGGAACAGGCGACGGCATGGCCGAGCGCCCGCTTGGTCGTGGGCCACAGCCGCGCCATGGCGATGCCAAGCGCCAGGTCGACCAGCGCCCCTTCGCCCAGTTCCGCCAGGAGGGCCTCGCGCAGGTCGTGCTGCTCCACCGTGTTGGCGGCGACCGCCTGCCCGAAGCGGAAGGCCAGGGCCTGGGCTGGCGCCAGCGCCTCCAGCCGCCCGGCCACAGCATGGCCCAGGTCGACGGCACGCAGGCCGTCCCTCAGGGCCTGGTTCACATGGATCTGCACGCAGGTGCCGCAATCCTCGACCATCGCCGCACCCAGCGCCGCCATGTGCACCAGGTCGCCCGGCGCGTGGCGGGGTCGCGGCTGGGTGCTGCCCAGGATGCCCAGCCACAGGAACGCACGCATGCTGTGCCGCGCGATCGTCCGCATGTAGTCCAGCGGCACGCCCAGCTGGCGCTCCGCCCGCCGGATCTGGCCCTCGAGCCCCAGCGCCACCATCACGCGACCCTCCGGCTTGTCGCGACGACCGCCAGCAGGACGATGGTCAAAAGCGCCGGAACGATGACGCCCACCAGCTCGGTCCAGAAGGCAAGACCCGTGGAACAGCCGTTGCGCAGCCACCCGGCGATGTGGGCGGCGGCATGGATGCCCATGAAGCCGATGGCCGACAGCAGTGCCGGCAGGCGCCAGGCCGCGTGCCGCGCCCCGACCGCATAGGCGATCCCCGCACCGACATAGGCTGCCCCAACGTCCGCGACCAGATGCGGATTGAACGGCCCGGTGGCCGAGACGCCGGGCGTCTGCACGAACCAGGTGGCGCCATCGGCCAGCATCAGAATCCCGTTGCCCAGCGTCATCGCCGCCAGCGCCCAGAGCAGGCCCGCCGTGATCGCATCGCCGCGCGCCACTGCCATGGTGGAAACCGTCATGATCCCTCTCCCCTTATGGGTCCTGCGCGCAAGGACGGATCAGAAGCCCGCCCTGTGACACGTGGAGCGCATTTTTTGGCCGAATGGGCGACCTTTCCCTGTATAGGGTGACACAGCTTCCACACATGGAGATTGGAATGACAGCAAAGGTGCCGTTCGCAGGACGGATCGTGATGGTCGGGTTCGGCAGCATCGGGCAGGGTGTCCTGCCCTTGATCCTGCGCCACATCGACGTGAGTGCGGATCGCATCTCTGTCATTACCGCTGAGCAGGCCGGGCACGAGGTGGCCGAGAGCCTGGGCGTTGCCTTCGAGGTGGCACCGCTGACGCGTGAGAACTATCGCCAGGTGCTCTCGTCACGGCTCAAGGCCGGCGATTTCCTGGTCAACCTGTCGGTCGACGTCTCCTCCGTCGCGCTGATCGAACTCGCGCGCGAGGCAGGGGCGCTCTATCTCGATACCTGTATCGAGCCGTGGCCCGGCGGCTACACCGATACAAGCCTGTCGGCCTCGCAGCGCTCCAACTACGGCCTGCGCGAAACGGCGCTGAAGCTGCGCCAGACGCAAGGTCCGGGCGCCCCCACCGCCGTCCTGACCCACGGCGCCAATCCGGGCCTGGTCTCCCACTTCGTGAAGCAGGCGCTGCTCGACATCGCGCGCGACACAGGCCTCAGCGATCCCGCGCCCACCAGCCGCGAGGGCTGGGCCGCCCTGGCCGCCCGCCTGGGGGTCAAGGTGATCCACGTGGCCGAGCGCGACACCCAGGTCGCCAACCAGCCCAAGCTGGTGGGCGAGTTCGTGAACACCTGGTCGGTCGACGGCTTCGTGTCAGAGGGCTCGCAGCCCGCCGAGTTGGGTTGGGGCACGCACGAGAAGCATTTTCCGCCCGATGGCCGCCGCCACGACTTCGGCCCGGGTGCTGCGATCTATCTGGAGCGGCCGGGCGCATCGACCCGGGTGCGCAGCTGGACCCCGCTGGAGGGGCCCTATCACGGCTTCCTGATCACCCATAGCGAGGCGATCTCGATACCCGACTACCTGACGGTGCGCGACGGCGACACGGTCACCTATCGCCCGACCGTGCACTATTCCTATCACCCCTGTGACGACGCGGTGATGTCGGTGCACGAACTGGCCGGGAAGAACTGGGTGCTGCAGACGTCGAAGCGCATCATGCGGGACGAGATTGTCTCCGGCATCGACGAACTCGGCGTGCTGCTCGCGGGCCACGCGAAGAATGCCTACTGGTACGGCTCGCGCCTGTCGATCGGGGAGGCCCGCGCCCTGGTGGAGCACAACAGCGCCACCAGCCTCCAGGTCACGGTCGCCGTCCTGTCGGGCATGATCTGGGCGATCGAGAACCCGACTTTGGGCCTGGTCGAGCCGGACGAGATGGACCACGCCCGGGTGCTGGAGATCGCCGCCCCCTACCTGGGCGAGGTGGTCGGCGTCTATGGCGACTGGACCCCCCTCGACGGCCGAGAGACCCTGTTCCCCGAGGACCTGGACCGCGACGACCCCTGGCAGTTCAAGAACATCCGCGTGGTGTGAGCCGAATACCCCCTCCATTGCCGAGCGGCGTGGAGGGGCCTTCAAAGGCAGAAGAGAGCATCTCACTACCATTACACGCACATATTGATTTCAGTATCTTATATATTGCATTTGATTCGAGCGTATGCCGCAATCTCTTTGCGCATATGTCGGCACTTCGGTTGAACGGTGGTCTGCCGACAACCCGCGTACATATTTCCACTTGTAGATGCAGGCTTGGCGCTACGCAGGCTGGAAACGCCACACCAGCATCATTTATGATCTTGCAACCATCTGGGGAGGACCAGTCATTGTGGGATGCAATCAGCCTCGTAGGAAGTGGCCTTACTCTAATAGCGTTCATCACTGCAATTTTTTTCGCAATGTACCGAGCCAAGCTCGCCCACCAAACTAGAAGAATACAATCCGCTCCTAATAAAGACAAACTAAAGGCGATTGAAGTCGCTGCTGAATTTATTAGCTTCGACACAAGCAATCAGCCTCCAGATTCTATTGAGCGAATGATATTGGAGCAGCTCAAAGTACGGGCGAATCGCGAAACACGCATTTCCTACATTTTTTTCTCTGTAGCAATAATGGCATTTGTTGTAACCGTCATTTATTTGATATTTTCAAATCAAAACTCTGATGAAAACGGCGACCCCCTTTACAATATTTCCGGCCGATGGCCTGATGACGATCGAAACCGGTTTGGAGGAGGAGATCTATACATTACACAACACGGGTCAAGCGTCTCATGGACCTTAACAAATCTTGCCGCGGCACACTCATTCCAAGGTCGTTATATTAGCCCAACGCACATCAAAGGAATCCAGACCCGGACAGCTGGAATAGACGACAATGGATGCGTGACAGTAAGCAGCTTAGATGTTGAAGTCCAAAACTCAGATTCTTTTACATATGACATTAAAGATCTAAGCGATAAGCCTTGCAGAGGCGTGTCGACCGCACCTCGTAGTAAAAACATTGTGCGCGGAATTCAATAGAGCACTCCCCATGCTTGTGAATTTTGCTGTAAACCAATCTTCACAAATCCTGAACCTGGACGATGCCGGGCAGGGTCTTCAGCATCATCTGGACGCGGGGGCCCACGTCGTACTTCTCGGGCAGGCGGATTTCCGCCTCCTTGCCATCGGGTAAGGGCAGGACCAGCGAGACCTCGCACGCCCCCGGCGACTTCAGGTGCGTGCGCAGGCTGGTGACCGCCTCCGGCGCCTCGATGAAGATGCGAAGCGCCCGGCCCTGCGCGGCCGCTACCGCATCCAGCCGCTCCACATTGTTGACGGTCAGCCGCAACGTATCCTCCCGGATCTCGGCATTGACCGTCAGGATGACCGCCGTGCCCGGCTCCAGCAGGGGCCGTGCCACGGCAAGGATCTCTGAAAAGAACGTCACCTCGAATGTGCCGCCCTGGTCCGACAGCGAGGCAAAGGCATAGCGGTTCCCCTGCTTGTTGGTCCGCTCCTGCTTCGAGATGATGGTGCCGGCCACCCGCACGCCCTTGCCCTGCCCCGTCGCCGCCCGTGCCATCAACTCGGTCGAGCGCGCCGCCCCGATCCGCTTCAGCACGCCCTGATAGGCATCGAGCGGATGGGCAGAGAGATAGAAGCCGATCGCCTCGAACTCGTTCGAAAGCTGGGTCATCGCATCCCAGGGGGCGACCTTGATCTGCGGGCCGCTGTCGCTGGCGGTCGCGACGTCGCCGAACAGGCCGGCCTGCCCGCTGGAGCGTTCCTCGTTCAGGCTGCCGGCCTCCCGGATCAGCCATTCGGCCGCCGCCGTGCCGCGCGCCCGGTTGGGTTCCAGCCCGTCCAGCGCGCCGGCCTTGGCCAGGTTCTCCAGCGTCCGCTTGTTGAGGGCCCGTGGGTCCAGCCGCCGCGCCAGCTCGCCCAGGTCGCGATAGGGGCCGCGCAGCTTGCGGTCCGCCACCAGGCTGTCCGCCGCCTGCCGCCCGACCGTCTTGATCGCGGCCAGGGCATAGCGCACGGCACCGCGGCCCTGCTCCCACTCGCAGGTGAATTCGGCGTCGGACCGATTGATGTCGGGCTGGCGCAGCGGAATGCGCAGCCGCTCCAGTTCCTGCCGGAAGATGTTGAGCTTGTCGGTATTGGCCAGGTCCAGACTCATCGACGCGGCCAGGAACTCGACCGGGTGGTTGGCCTTCAGCCATGCCGTCTGGTACGCGACGATGGCATAGGCGGCGGCATGGCTCTTGTTGAAGCCATAACCTGCGAACTTGTCGACCAGGTCGAAGATCTCGCTCGCCTTGTCGGCGGCGACGCCGCGCTCGACGGCCCCGCGCACAAAGCGTTCGCGCTGGGCGTCCATCTCGGCCTGGATCTTCTTGCCCATGGCCCGGCGCAGCAGGTCGGCTTCCCCCAGGCTGTAGCCCGCCAGGATCTGGGCGATCTGCATCACCTGTTCCTGGTAGACGATGACGCCATAGGTCTCCTTCAGCACCGGCTCCAGCGTCGGGTACAGGTAGTCGGCCTCCTCCAGGCCCTGCTTGACCGCGATGAAGCGCGGGATGTTGGCCATGGGGCCTGGGCGGTAGAGCGCCACCATGGCGATGATGTCGCCGATCGTGTCGGGCTTCAGCTTGCGCAGGGCATCGCGCATGCCCGAACTTTCCAACTGGAAGATGCCGACCGTCTCGCCCCGGCCCAGGATGTCATAGCTGGCCTTGTCATCCAGCGGCAGCCTGGCCAGGTCGACTTCCACCCCGCGCAACGCCAGCAACTCGACCGCCTTCTGAAGGACGGTCAGCGTCTTCAGGCCGAGGAAGTCGAACTTCACCAGGCCCGCCTGCTCGACCCACTTCATGTTGAACTGCGTCGCCGGCAGGGCGGCGCGCGGATCGCGATAGAGCGGAACCAGCTCGCTCAGCGGCCGGTCGCCAATCACCACGCCCGCGGCATGGGTCGAGGCATTGCGGTACAGACCCTCCAGCAGCAGGGCGGTGTCCAGCACGCGGCCCACCTTCTCGTCCTTGGCCCGCTCGTCGGCGAAGCGCGGCTCGCCCTTGATGGCGTCGGCCAGGGTCACCGGATTGGCGGGATTGTTGGGCACCATCTGGGCCAGGCGATGGACCTGGCCATAGGGCATGCCCATCACGCGGCCGACGTCGCGCAGCGCCGCGCGGGCCTGCAGCTTGCCAAAGGTGATGATCTGGGCGACGCGGTCGCTGCCGTACTTCTCCTGGACATAGCGGATCACTTCGTCCCGCCGGTCCTGGCAGAAGTCGATGTCGAAGTCGGGCATCGACACGCGCTCGGGGTTCAGGAAGCGCTCGAACAGCAGGCCAAAGCGCAACGGATCCAGGTCCGTAATGGTCAGCGCCCAGGCCACGGCGGAGCCTGCGCCAGAGCCGCGGCCCGGCCCCACCGGGATCCCTTGCGCCTTCGTCCACTGGATGAAGTCGGCCACGATCAGGAAGTAGCCGGGAAAGCCCATCTTCTCGATCACGCTCAACTCGAAGTCGAGGCGTTCGCGATAAGGCTTTGCCGTTGCTTCCCGTTCCGCGTCGCCCTGCCCTTCGGTCCAGACGCTCTCGACCAGGCGCTTCTGCAGTCCCTCATGGGACATGCGGTAGAGCTCCTGCGCTTCGGTCACGCCCTCGGCACTGGGGAAGCGGGGCAGGATCGGCTTCTTGGTCGTCGCGCGCACGGCGCAGCGCCTGGCGATCACCAGCGTGTTGTCGATCGCCTCCGGCAGGTCGGCGAAGCGCTCCTTCATCTCCGCCGCGGTCTTGAAGCGATGCTCGGCCGTCAGGCGCCGCCGGTTGCTTTCGGCGATTGTCGTGCCCTCCGCGATGCACAGCAGGGCATCGTGCGCGTCGTACTGCTCGGCCCGCGCGAAGTAGCAGTCATTGGTCGCGACTAGCGGCAGGTCCAGGTCATAGGCCAGCGCCAGCAATTCGCCCTCGGTGCGACGCTCGACGGCCAGCCCATGGCGCTGCACCTCGACATAGCAGCGATCCTTGAACATCGCCGCCAGGCGCTGCAGCAGCACGCGCGCCGCGTCGCCCTGCCCGTCGGCCAGCAGCCGCCCGATCGGCCCGTCGGGGCCCCCGGTCAGCAGGATCAGCCCCTCGGCCTTCGCCGCCAGCGTCTCCATCGTGACATGCGGCGGCAGGCCGGGATCGATTTCGACGAACGCATGAGAGGTCAGCGCCATCAGGTTCAGCCAGCCGGCGGGGTTCATGGCCAGCAGCACGACGGGGTCGGGCCGCGGCATCCGACCCAGGCGCGCCTGGGCGTCGTGGTGCGCCAGCGCCAGTTGGCAGCCCATGATCGGCTGCACCCCCTTGCCCACCGCCGTCTCCGACAGCTCCAGGGCCCCGAACAGGTTGTTGGTATCGGTAATGGCGACCGCCGGCTGCGCGTCCTTGGCAGCCAGCGCCACCAGTTCCTTGGCCGGAATGGCGCCCTCGCTCAGCGAATAGGCGCTATGGACGTGCAGATGGACAAAACCGGAATGAGGCATGGGCGCAGTCTACCGCGAGTCGGTCCAGGCCGCCGCTGCGTCACGGTCATCGCCGATGCTTCGAGACGCCGGCTGCGCCGGCTCTTCAGCATGACGCCGTTCAGATTATTGGTCTTTTCCCGACGGCGTCATGCTGAGGAGCGCCAAAGGCGCGTCTCGAAGCATCAGTCGCAGCGCTGCAGTGTGCCCCTCAATGCGTCTCGGCCGCGTTGACGATGCGCGTCGCCCGGCCGGCGGTCAGGCCGCCGTCGACCACGATCTCCGACCCCGTGAAAAAGCCCGATTCCTCCGACGCCAGGAACACGACGCAGGCGGCGACGTCGGCCGGCGTGCCGAAGCGCCCCACGGGGTGGAAGCTCATCAGGCTGTCGGTCGCCTCGTTGTCGACGCCCACGCCATAGTTCACTTCCGTCATCGGCGTCTTCATGACCGCCGGATGAATCGAGTTGACGCGGATGGGGTAGCCCAGCGTCGCCGCCTCCATCGCCGCCGACTTGGTCATCAGGCGGACAGCGCCTTTGGACGCGTTATAGGCGATGTGGTTGACCGCCCCGATGATGCCGGCGACGGAGGACAGGTTGATGATCGAGCCGCCGCGCACGCCCATCGCGGCAAAGGCGACCTTGGTCCCCAGGAACACGCCCTCGACATTGGGGCGGTTGCACCAGCGAAAATCCTCCAGAGTCGTCTCGGCGATCGGCTTGACCAGCAGGACGCCGGCATTGTTGACCAGGACGTCCAGCGGCCCCAGCTCGGCCTGCGTGCGCGCCACGACCGCCTCCCACGCCGCCTCGTCGCAGACGTCGTGCGCCATGCCGATCGCCTTGGCGCCGGTCGCCCGGATCTCCTCCGCGACGCGCTCGGCCCCCTCGGCATTGAGGTCGGTCACCGCGACCTTGGCCCCCTCGCGCGCCAGCCAGCGCGCCGACTCGGCCCCCAGGCCCGACCCGCCGCCGGTCACGATCACGACCTTGCCCTGCACCCGTCCCGCCATTGTCCCCTCCACGTTTTCCGCCTTGTCCCGGATTCCCCGGGGCGGCCGCGCGCATCGTGGCCCGGCCGCCGCGACCGGTGCAAGACACAGCGCGCCCCCGCCGATAGGGTCAGCTGAGTCGACCGCGCGCCGCGGATGCGGCAGGCGGGCGCAGGAGCCGGCGTCCTTGTGCGCTGGCATGCATGCGCATTCCGTGGCACCGCTTAACCATCTTCTTAAGGACTGCTGTGCAAGGAGTGGCGCGCATGACAACACGAGCACGACGGCACGAGCCTGCGACCGCCAGGCATGGGGCGCGCTGGCGCGTTGCCGCCCTGGCGGCCGGCCTGCTCCTTGGGGCGGCCTGGGCGGCCGGGCCGGCCGTGGCCCAGGAATTCGTGGAGACGCGGGAGTCGGCCTACAACTCCATCTTCATCAAGCGCAGCGGCGACTATCTGTCGATGGTGTTCGGCCACAATCAGAAGCTGTTCACCGAATCCGCGGTCAATACCAAGGATCCGCTGGAACTGCCGGTCGCCTATAACCGGCTGATGACGGTGGCCCTGGCCTATCAGCCGAAAACCGCCAGCGTTCTGGAAATCGGCCTGGGCGGGGGCTCTACCGCCTGGTACCTGCACCAGACTTTTCCGGACATGACCGTGACCGCGGTCGAGCTCGACCCCGTGGTCATCGAATTGGCACAGAAGTATTTCTTCGTCCGGCCGGACGAACGCCTGAAGCTGGTCGAGCAGGATGGGCGGCTTCATCTGGTCCGGCGGCCCGAGACCTATGACCTGATCATGGTCGATGCCTATCGGGGCCCGTTCGTGCCGTTCCACCTGTTGACGAAGGAATTCTTCGCGAAGGCCAAGGAGCGGCTCAATCCCGGTGGTGTCCTGGCCCAGAACGTCGAGCCGTCAACCATGATCTATGACAGCGCCATCGCGACGATCGCCAGCGTGTTCGAGCATGTCGACGTCTATCCGGCGCAGTTCAACTATGTCGCCATCGCCTATGACGGCCCGCAGAAGACGGATGCGGAGCTGGCTGCCCGGGCGGCCGCGATCGATGGCGCCCGTGCCCCCCGCTATGCCCTGGCCGGGATGGTCACCGACCGCCGCCCGGTCGAGCAGGTCGCCGGCCAAGTCTTCACCGACGACTTCGCGCCGGTCGAGATGCTGAACGCCACGGAACGCCACAACCATCCCGACCTGCCGCAATGAGTGCCGTGATGTCCGGAGCCCAGGGCCGCCCCCTGCCCGCCGCCACGCGCGCCATCGTCTTCCTCAGCGCCATCGTCTTCGGCACCGTGACCATGGGGTTCGAGATGGTCGCCGTGCGCTACCTGAACCCCTATTTCGGCAGCGGCATCGTCACCTGGGCTGCGATCATCGCGGTTGTCCTGCTGGCCATGATGATCGGCTATTTCGTGGGCGGGGCCCTGGTCGACCGCTACCCGACCTTCAAGCTGGGGGCGATCTTCGCAACCATCGCCGGGCTTTGGCTGGCGCTGATCCCCACCATCTCCGACCCGCTGCTCAGCCTGCTGATCGAGCAGGTGGAGGACCTGACGATCGGGGTCCTGCTCGCCTCATGCCTGCTGCAACTCGTGCCAATTGCAGCACTCGGGACCTTTTCCCCCATTGCGATCCGGCTCATGCTGCGTGGCGTCGCCTCCAGCGGGACCACCGCCGGCCTGATCTATGGGGTGAACACGATGGGCTCGATCGTCGGCACGCTGGGCACGGTCCTGGTCCTGATCCCGCGGTTCGGCTCGCGCGACATCACGTATGGCCTGGCCGGAACCATTTTGCTGTGCGCGGCCATGCTGCTGTTGATTTCGCGCCGCACAAAAGACTGAACGGACAGATCGTCGCACCCATGGCCGCCGCCCGCCAGTCACACACTTGTCTGATGCTGCACCGCAAGAGTTGTGGCATGGTGGGCACAAGATCCAGTCACGCAGGCAACACCTCCGTGGCGTTTGAAGGTTCTGACGAACGCTGGCCTAAGGCGCCGGCACCCCGCGCACATAATAGTACTGATGTCCCGCCTGCGTGCCGTCACGCGGTCGGGCCAGTCGCCTCCGCGCGCGTCCGGTGCGACGCACCCCCCTCAACGAGACACGGCCCATGACGAGAACGACTTGGTTTGGTGGACTTGGGGTCCTGCTCCTGGTGCTTGGTGTGCACGCAGGACTGTGGGCGGCGTTCAACGCCCCCCACGAGATGCCCAACTGGTCCGGCGGTCACGTCGCCGGCCTGTCCTTCAGCCCCTATCGCGAGGGCCAGTCGCCAGAGGACCGGGTGCCCCCGACCGATGCGGAGCTGGAGCAGGACATCGCCCTGGCCGCGACGGTCGCCGACCGGGTTCGTACCTACACCTCGACCGAGGGGATGGACCGCATTCCGGCCATTGCCCGGCGCCATGGCCTGAAGGTAACGGCCGGCGCCTGGATCGACGGCCGCCTGGACCGCAACGAGGAAGAGCTGGACGCCGTGGTGCGCATCGCCAGGCGCAGCCCCAATGTCGACCAGCTTGTCATCGGCAACGAGGTGCTGCTGCGCGGCGACCAGACCCTGCCGCAGATGCTGGCCATCCTGAAGGACGTCCGCCGCCGGGTCGACGTTCCCCTCTCGACGGCGGAACCGTGGCACATCTGGCTGAAGTATCCGCAGCTGGCGCAGTCGGTCGACTTCATCGCGCTGCACGTCCTGCCCTATTGGGAAGGCGTGCCCGCGGACCAGGCCGTGGCCTATGTGAAGCAGCGCTATGACCAGGTCCGCGCCGCCTATCCGGGCAAGCCGATCGTCCTGGCCGAGGTGGGCTGGCCGTCAGACGGCCGCATGCGCCAGGGCGCTGTCCCGGGCCGCGCCAACCAGGCCGAGTTCGTGCGGGGCTTCCTGAATCTGGCGCGCGCGCAGGGCTACGACTACTACATCATGGAAGCCTTCGACCAACCGTGGAAGCGGTCGATCGAGGGCAGTGTCGGTGCCTTCTGGGGCGTGTTCGACGCCGACCGCGAGGCCAAGTTCGCCTTTACCGGCCCGGTGCTCGAGATCCCGAACTGGATCTGGATCGCCGCCGGCGCCGTCGGCATCGCCCTGCCCGGCCTGTTCTGGCTGCTGTGGCGCGGCCGCAACCTGCGGGTCGAGGGCCGCGTGTTCTATGCCGGCATGCTGATGGTCGCGGGCAATGTCGCCGCCTGGACCCTGTATGTCGCGACGACCCAGTACCTGACCCTGCCGATGGCGATCGTCTATGCGTCGCTCTCGGTCGGCCTGCTGTTCCTGCTCTCGATGCTGCTCGCCGAAAGCTACGAGATCGCGGAAGCCCTGTGGGTGGACAAGCTGCGCCGCCACTTCAGCCCCTTCGCGCTGGAAGGGTCGCGCCATTGGCCCAAGGTGTCGCTGCACCTGCCGATCTGCAATGAACCGCCCGAGATGGTCATGCAGACCCTGGACAGCCTGGCAAAGCTCGACTACCCGGATTTCGAGGTCCTGGTGATCGACAACAACACCAAGGACCCCGCCGTCTGGAAGCCGGTCGAGACCTATTGCCAGAACCTGGGCGTGCGCTTCCGCTTCTTCCACCTCGAGGTGTGCAAGGGCTTCAAGGCGGGTGCGCTGAACTTCGGCCTGGCCCAGACGGCGCCGGATGCCGAGATCGTCGGCGTGATCGACAGCGACTACCAGGTCGAGCCGAACTGGCTGAAGGCCTGCGTGCCCTATTTCGACCAGGCCAATGTCGGCTTTGTCCAGGCGCCGCAGGAGCATCGCGACGGCCACGTCTCCCCGTTCAAGGAGATGATCAACTGGGAATATGCCGGCTTCTTCAACATCGGCATGGTCCTGCGCAACGAGCGCAACGCGATCATCCAGCACGGCACGATGACGCTGATCCGCAAGCAGGCCTTCAACCAGCTGGGCGACTGGGCCACCTGGTGCATCTGCGAGGATGCGGAGATGGGCCTGCGCCTGATGCAGGGCGGCTACGAGTCGGTCTACCTCAACCACGCCTTTGGCCGTGGCCTGACGCCCGACAGCTTCGCCGGCTACAAGGGCCAGCGTTTCCGCTGGGCCTATGGCGCGATGCAGATCCTGCGCCGCTACTGGCGCGACCTGCTCCCCTGGTCCAAGTCGGGCCTGTCGCGGGAGCAGAAATTCCACTTCTGTGCCGGCTGGGCGGGCTGGATCGCAGATGCGCTGAGCCTGGTGTTCGCGGGCGCCGCCGTCGCCTGGACCGCGGGCCTGGTCTTCCTGCCTTCGTACTTCGAGTTCCCGCTGTCGCTGTTCCTGGTGCCGACCATCGCGGTGTTCGGGTTCAAGATCGCCTATACGATCTCGACCTATACCGCGCGCGTGCCCTGCACCCTGCGCCAGACGATCGGCGCCGCCCTTGCGGGCCTGGCCCTGACCTTCACGGTGGGCAAGGCGGTGCTGATCGGGCTGACCACGCAGAGCCGGCCGTTCCTGCGGACGCCCAAGATGGAGAATGCGCCCGCCCTGGTGCGTGGCCTGACCCAGGCGTGGCAGGAAGGCCTGCTGGCGACCGCCCTCCTGGTCTGCGCCGGCGTCGTGGTCTACTGCTTCCAGGACGCCAACCAGCAGCTCGACCGGCAGGCCGGCATCTGGGCGGATCCGGAAGCCCTGGTCTGGGCCGCCGTGCTGACGGTGCAGGCCGTGCCCTATCTGGCAGCGGTCGTCGTCTCTGTCGTCAGTGCGATGCCGGAACTGGGCCTCAGCGCGCTGCGCCGGCGCATCCTCCGCACCAAGGGGACTTGAGCATCCCAAAGGTGGTCACGCACCCTGTCCGCCCCGTGGGCGGACATGGCTTGGGCGGACAGGGCTCGGGCGGACAGGGCTCGGGCGGGGCGGCCCGGTGATCGGCCTGGTGCGGCGCCTGTTTGCCAGCCAGTTCATGCGCTTTGCCCTGGTCGGTGTCGCTGGGGCCGTCGTCGACATCGTGGCCCTCACGGCCATGTGCAACGGCCTCGGGATGGACCCCTATACCGGGCGCCTGCCCGCCTTCCTGCTGGCCGCCACGTCGACCTGGGCCCTGAACCGGCGGCTCACCTTTCCGGAGCAGACGACGGGATCGGTGGGCGAATGGCTGCGCTACCTGCTCGCGAATGCGCTGGGCAGCCTGGTCAACCTGGGCGTCTATGCGATTCTGGTTTCATCGGGCATTGTCTTCTTTGCCCGCTGGCCCCAGGCGGCCGTGGTGTTCGGTGCGCTGGCGGGCCTGGTGTTCAACTTCACGGCCTCGCGCCGCTATGTCTTCGGTGCCCGGAACAGCTGACCCGTCAGGTGGCGCTTCCTTCCGGGCCCTGTGGTGAAAGGCACGCGCATGAAGATCCCCGGGGCGCCCGTCCCAGTGCTCGCCCTTGCCTTCGCCCTGGCGCTGCCCGGCGGACACAGCCGGGCGGAAGACCTGGAATCGGTGCTGCGCGACTATGGCGGCCGCGACGATACGCTATGGCAGATCGACTGCTTCCAGAACGGGCAGAAGGTGATCTCGGAACGCAGCCTGATCATCGACGCGGCGCCCGGCGGCGACCCGATGCAGCGCCGCTATGGCTTCTTCACCCGCGACCGCAAGCGCGTGCTGATCGAGACGACCACGTCCAGCCTCTGCATCGCCAAGCAGATGTAGGCCGCCGGCGGAGCTACAGGCCGGCGGCGTTGCCGGGCAGGATCGCGCCTACGACGGCCAGCCGACCGGCGGCGCAGCGCAGGCTGGCCCCGGCGGTGGCGCAGTTGCCATAGAACAGGCCGATCCGGTTTCCGTTCTGGTGGATCCGGAAACAGTCCTTCGCATTGTTGTCGATGCGCTTGAACGACTGGCACCAGGTGTCCCCATCCTGCCACCAGCGGCCCTCGCTCTCGATCTCGCGCGTGCCGACGACGCCCGATTTCGAATCGAGCAGGGGGAAGCTGACCTTCAGCCGCGCCGTCCCGTCCGCGTCGTAATAGACGCTCATCCGGCTTTCATAGCGGCCGGTGCTGCCGTCGAGCACGCCGGACTTGCCGTCAAGGGTGTTGCCCACCAGGGACAGCCGGACCTGCTGCGCCGTAAGCTTGGGCGCGTCTTCCAGCGGATCGCGAATGCCGGTGCCGGCCCCGCCACCCTGTCCGCCGCCGCTCCCGCGTGAGGCCTGCTCGTCGTCGGCACCGTCGCGATGGCCCCGGGCGGGCTCCGGCGCAGGCCCCTCGACGCCTGCGCCCATGCCGGCGCCCACCACGGGCGCGGCAGCCTGTTGCACGGCCGGCGCGTGCTGCACCGCCCGGGGCGGCGGCGTGGCCGCGGCCACGGCGACCGGCTGCGGCGGTGGCGGCACCGGTTCGGGGGGCGGCGGCGTCGGTTTCAGGCGGGGCGTCGGCGCAGGCTGTCGCGGGACCACCTCCTGGGCCACCACGGGCACCGGCTCGGCCGCGGCCAGGATCTCGGCCGGCGCCGTCGTGGTCGGTACGGGCACCACCGATTCGGGCACGGGCGGTGGCACGTCGACGGCCTCGGTCATCGCTTCCTGGACCGGGGCCGCGGCCTCGGCGACCGGCGCCTCCGCCGCCACGACCTCGGCCGGGGGCGCTTCTGGGTTGAGCTCCGGGGCCGCAGCGGCCAGCGGCTCAGGCGCCGCGACGGGGGCGCTGGCATCGCCACCGGCGCTCTGCTCCTGGCCGTCGCCCAGGGCGCCCACGCCCTCGAAGGCCAGGCCCACTTCGAAGCCACCGCCGTCGGGCATCGGCTCCGGGAGTTCCGTCACATGGCTGAGGCCCAGGATCAGCAGAAGGATGAGCAGGTGCAGGCCAAGCGACTCCAGCATCGCGCGGACGCTTTTCCGTCGCGAACGATCCTGGGGCTCTATCGTGCGCCCGTCGCTCACCAGCGCTGACGCCATGCTTCCTCCTGTGCTTTCCCCCATCCTAGCGAACAGTGTTGGGGGTTGCGAAGAGGGCCTTTTGCATCAGCCGATTTTGAATGGCCAGTCTGGAATGAAAACGGCCCCGCAGCAGGTCGCCGCGAGGCCGTGAAGGGGTGCCGAAGGGCCGACGGTGCGGCCCTGCGGGAGAGGTCGGCGCTCAGCCCTGCCCGGGCCGGGCGCGCGGCAGCGGTGCGGCCGGGCCGGTCGGCGTCAGGGCGGCACCCTCCAGGCCCGCGGGCCGGACCCGGGGCACGACAGGCAGTTCGTCGGCGGTCAGGCCCCCCGACAGCAGGCCGTCCGGCACGGGTGCCATGAGCCGCACAGCCGCGGCGTCGTCCTGGTTCGAGATCACGCCGCGCGGCGCGGCAGCGGGGCGCAGGCCCGTGGCAGCCGCGGCGACGCTCTGCGGCCGCGCCCGGGGCCGCGGGGCGGTGCTGCTGCCCGTGGTCCGCAGGGCCACCGTCTCCACCGCCGTATCGGCCTGGCCGGGCTTGGCGCGGGGCAGGATGGTCGCATTGCTCAGGCGCAGGCGGCTGGCCGGGACGAGGCGATCGGCGAAGTCGGTGCTGCCGGAGGCGGAGCCCGCGTCTTCCAGGGCCGCCATGCGCATGTCGACGTCGCGGTTCAGGTCACGCTCGGGACGCGGGGCACGCCGGATCGCCGCGCTGTCGGGATAGATGAAGCCATAGACAGGATAGTTGCGGATGCCGAACGAGCCGGTCGGGGCATACCACACACGAACCGAGGACCAGTCATTGCGCGCACTGGTGTCGATCACGCGGACATTGCGGGCGATGGCCCCCTTCAGCCCGCTGCGGGCCGGCGCCCAGTTGGCGTGATCGATCGAAACCGTGCGGCTGTCGATGATCTGGCGCACCACCGCGACATGGCCACGGCGCATCCCACCATGACGCCGGAACACCATCACGGCGCCCGGTTCGGGCCGGCGACCCTGGCGATAGGTTCCCTGGGCACTGGCCCACCACGTCCAGGCATCGCCCCGGATCATGATGCCCGAGCGGTCCCTGGCATAGGGCACACACTCGATCGCAAACGCCTGCCCCGAAAACAATCCAAGAAACACAAACACGAACGCGGCCACCCACGCCGGCCTTGTGCGGTTCATCATCGGCTCCCCTTCGATGGTGACCTACTGGTCGGTATGCTCTCTGTAGTGCCCGGCCGCGCACGCCGATGACTTGGCACGCCCGTCGGGACGCTTCAAATGCCGTGTGCCTCCGCCCAAAAATGCCGGAATTCCCCGGTTCCGGCGCCCCTCGGGTAATGGATGACCCCTGACGGAGAGAACTCTACCTATACCGTGGCCGCTTGCGCAATCTCTTCGCTGCGGTGCCACAAATGTTCTCCTGCCGCGCCGTCCTCGGCCTGTAGACTGGGCCGCAGGGGCCGCGCCTTCGCGTAGTAGCCGCCGGTCCGCCCCGCCATGTCGGGCGACGTGGCCAGGTGGATGCTCGTGCGGGCGCCGCGCTTCGGGTCTAGACCGAAAACCTTAAGGCTTCGGAACAGAAGGCCCAGCGGACCCGAATTGTTGGACGCGAATTCCGAGTTGACGAAGCCGGGGTGCAGCGCGTTCACGCAGACCCCGTCCGCGCGCCAGCGCCGGGCCAGTTCCCGTGCGAACAGGATGTTGGCCAGCTTCGACTGCTGGTAGGCGCGGACGGGGGAATAGGCGCGGCGCAGCTGGAGATCGTCCAGCGCCACCTGTGGACCGCGATGGGCTTCCGACGCCACGACGACGACTCGCCCCTGCGCCGCCTTCAGCGGGACCTCCAGCAGCCGAGTCACCACGAAATAGGCCATGTGGTTCAGGGCGAACGTGCGCTCCAGTCCATCCGGCGTCTCCTGCCGCCGCTCGAACGCCCCGCCCGCATTGTTCACGAGCACATCGATCCTGGCATGGCGTTCCGACAGATGCCGGCCAGCAAGGGTCATGCCCGCCAAGGTCGAGAGATCCGCCTGAAGAACATCGACCCGGCCTGCGCCCGCCCGGCGGCACTGCTCCGCCACGCTGTTCAGGCGCTCGATCCGCCGTGCCACGAGCACGAGGCGAGCGCCCTGCGCCGCCAATCCCAGCGCCGTGGCGGCGCCGATGCCCGCCGAAGCCCCGGTGATAACGCATAGCTGTCCATCGATCATGCAACCAGGGTGCCCGATTCGCGGGTGTCGGCCATCCCGCGATCACCCCGCCCACGGCCTTAACCACGAATCGCCGCCGCTCGGACGCAACAAAGCGTCAGGTAGCGGCCCGTGGGGGTTCCTGGCATTGCGTGAGCCACGCTAAGTCCGCACGGATATTACGCGAATTGCCGAGCCCTAGGGATTTCCCTAGGTTTCAACAGCCGCTTTGTGGGCAACCCGGTCAAGTTGCAGCAAGTCGCGCACCATATGCGCCAAGCCCGAGCAGCAGAGGCCCGCAATGATTGAACAGTCGGTCAATTCTGCCGTGGTGAACTCATTCGCCCCCTTGATTGTTGAATGTCGCAAGAACATTGGCGTTAACCAGCATTCGCTCTTCATTGTTCATGATTGACTGCAGTAATCCGTAAGCTTGACGGCGCAAGGTGACAAAACCTGACAGCGTCTTGGCATGATCCGTACAAGACCGATCGGCCAGTTTGATCACGGTTTGCCAGGGTCGAGCTCCGGTTCTGCATCGGTTAGAACAATGTACTGATCGATTTTCCAGGTGAATTGACAGCCGCGTCACATCGCGTCTGGACGTGCGCCTGAATTGGACTACATATTTCGCGCGATTCAACTCACTCAGGAGATACAAATGCCCGCTACGCGTGGACGACCCGCCAAGCAGGCCGAACCGGCAAAGCGCCGCGCCGTCGGACGTCCCGTCGCGCGGCCCGAGGCTGCCGCCGTCGAAGCGGCTCCGGCACCCAAGCGCCGCCGCCAGCGCCGCTCGGTCAGCGTCGACGGTCCCAAGGCGGTCGACGTCCATGTCGGCCAGCGCCTGCGCGAGCGCCGCCTGGGGCTCGGCATGTCGCAGAGCGCCCTGGCTGAGAAGATCGGCCTGACCTTCCAGCAGGTGCAGAAGTACGAGCGCGGCGCCAACCGTCTCTCCGCTTCCGTCCTGTACGAGGTCGCGAGCGTGCTCGACGTGCCCATCTCCTTCTTCTTCGACGGCCTGGGCGATGGCCCGGTGAAGCCGGTCGAGGACGCGCGGGCCGAGCGGTCCGTCCTGGTCCTGGCACGGGCGATCCGCGACCTGCCGCAGGACCAGCGCACCAGCCTGACGGCCCTCGTCTCGGCCCTGGGCCGCAGCGCCGGACGCAAGCCGCTCGAGGATTGAGCAAGCTCCCGTCACTCGCCCCGGCCGGCCCCCTTGCGGCCGGCCGGGGCGGGTCGGGGCTTACTTGGTCGATCCCTGACCAGCCGCGGCGCCGCCGCGCCGCGTCGGCATGGCCCGCCCAGGTCCACCACGGGAATTTCCGCTGGAAATTCGCCGGCCGGCCCGGCATATAGTGCGTCAGTGCGGGCGGCGGCCGGAATGGCTTGGCCGCCCGTGTGTCATTCGATATCCCGTATTCCCCAGTACGCACAAAAGCTCACCAGGAGAGCGCGATGCCGCGTAAGACCCCGCTTCATCTCTACCGGAACATCGGCATCATCGCGCATGTCGACGCCGGCAAGACCACGACGACCGAGCGCATCCTGTATTATACGGGCCGCGCCCACCGGATCGGCGAAGTGCACGACGGCGCCGCCACGACCGACTACCTGGAGCAGGAGCAGAAGCGCGGCATCACCATCCAGTCCGCCGCGGTGACGGTGTTCTGGAAGGGCCACCAGATCAACGTCATCGACACGCCGGGCCACGTCGACTTCACGATCGAGGTGAACCGTAGCTTGCGCGTGCTGGACGGTGCCGTGGTCGTGTTCGACGGCGTCGCCGGTGTCGAGCCGCAGTCCGAGACGAACTGGCGCCTGGCGGACAACTACAACGTCCCGCGCATGTGCTACGTCAACAAGATGGACCGCTCGGGCGCCAATTTCGCGCGCTGCGTCCAGATGATCGTCGACCGCCTGGCGGCCAAGCCGCTGGTGCTGCAGGTGCCCATTGGCTCGGAAGACAATTTCCGCGGCATGGTCGACCTGGTCCGCATGAAGGCCCTGGTCTGGTTCTCCGACGAGCGTGACGCGCAGTGGGAGGAGTGGGACATCACCCCCGACCTCGCCCAGAAGCTCAACATCACCGTCAAGGAAGACGTCGACATCCTGGCCCGCGTGCCGGAACTGCGCCAGCAGCTGGTCGAGATGGTGGTCGAGCAGGACGAGGCCCTGATGGAGGCCTATTTCGGCGGCGAGGAGCCGACGTTCGAGCAGATCCAGGCGGCCATCCGCAAGGGCACGCTGAACGGCGCCTTTACCCCCGTGTTCTGCGGCAGCTCGTTCAAGAACAAGGGCGTGCAGCAGGTTCTGGACGGCGTCGTTGCCTATATGCCGGCACCCAATGACGTCGAGGCGATCAAGACCGTCGACGAGAACGGCAATCCGAATGGCGAGCGCAAGTGCTCGGACGACGAGCCGTTCTCGGCCCTGGCGTTCAAGGTCATCAACAACCAGTTCGGTGCGCTGACCTTCGTGCGCGTCTATTCCGGCGTGGCGCCCAAGGGCACGATGCTGCTCAACTCGACCCGCGGCAAGCGCGAGCGTCTGGGCCGCATCGTCGAGATCTATGCCAAGGACACGCAGGAAATCGACGAATGTCGCGCTGGCGACATCGTGGCCTTTGTCTCGCTCAAGGAGACGGAGACCGGCGACAGCCTGAGCGACCAGGCGCATCCCGTGATCCTGGAGCGCATGAAGTTCCCGGATCCCGTGATCTCGGTCTCGGTCGAGCCCAAGACCAAGGGCGATACCGAGAAGCTGTCGATCGCGCTGGGCAAGATGGCGCGCGCCGACCCGTCGCTGAAGCTGGAGCTCGACAAGGAAACCGGGCAGACCATCCTGCGGGGCATGGGCGAGCTGCACCTGGAAGTCACGATCGACCGCATGCGTACCGAAATGGGCGTCGAGGCCAATGTCGGCCAGCCCCAGGTCGCGTATCGCGAGACGATCAACAAGAAGGTGGAGCACACCTACACCCACAAGAAGCAGACCGGCGGTTCCGGCCAGTTCGCCGAAATCAAGGTCATCGTGGAGCCGCAGGAGCGTGGCCAGGGCTACGCCTTCCAGGACGCGATCGTGGGCGGTTCGGTGCCGAAGGAGTACATCCCCTCGGTCGACTACGGCTTCAAGACGCAGGCCGACTCCGGCGTGCTGGCGGGCTACCCGACGGTCGACTTCAAGGTGACGCTGATCGACGGCAAGTACCATGACGTCGACTCGTCGGCACTGGCCTTCGAGATCGCGGCCAAGGCCTGCTTCCGCGAGGCGATGCGCAAGGCGGACCCGACGCTGCTGGAGCCCATCATGAAGGTCGAGGTGGTGACGCCCGACGACTACCTGGGCGACGTCATCGGCGACCTGAACCGTCGCCGTGGCACGATCACCGGGCAGCTGGAGCGCGGCCTGAACATCGCGGTCGAGGCGGAAGTGCCGCTGTCCGAGATGTTCGGCTATATCGGCAACCTGCGCGGCATGACCTCCGGCCGTGGCACGTTCACGATGGAGTTCAGCCACTACGCGCCGCCGCCGCGCAACGTGCAGGACGAAATCGTCAAGCGCGCTGCCTGATCGGCAACACGCTACAAACGACGACGGCGCCACCCCCGGGTGGCGCCGTTTTCGTTTGGGTTGGGGGGAACGCAGTGGCTCTCTGCGGGTGACGACTCCAGCCAGCATTTGCGCTGGTCCCCAGCGACCACCTCATCCCGAGGTGCGGAGCGAAGCGAAGCCTCGACGGATGGGCAGCTGGCGCACCACGGGCCCATCCTTCGAGACGCGTCCTCGACGCTCCACAGGATGAGGTGGAGCCTGGATGCCGCTGACTCCGGAACGATGTATGTGCCCGATGCGCACCTGCGCCGGGCCACGTTGGGCGCCCTAGTGACGGTTCACGCGGGCATTGATGGCCTTGACCCGGTCGAGATCGATGCCGCGGTGCTGCTCGACCGCAAGCGGATAGTCGGTCGGCTCCAGCAGGATCGACGGGCGCTGGTTGCCAGGCCGCAGCGTCACCCTGCACTTGATCTCGAGCGGCGGGGGATAGCCGGGCAGCCAGTTGTCCAACCAGCCAAAGGCGGACGGCTCGTCCGACGGAGGCTCTTCCAGATGCCAGAGCGCGCGAAAGCGGTGATAGTTCGCCTCGGCGAGGGAGGTCCAGACGCCCCAGCAGAACGTCTCGTCCAGTCCGATGATCGGGACCTCGACCACCCCGCGGACGAAAAAGTGCTCGTCGACCTCATAGAAGTCGGAATTGCCGCGGGCGCGCGCCTCGCGCTCTCCCTCCGGCACTTTCAGGAGCGTGCCGGGATAGCGGCAGCCGACGTCGAGGGGCATCGTGTCGAACGTCTCGCCGCAACAGGCGCAGGTCCACCGATAGTCCATGCCTTGGTCGACGTTGTTCGCAGTCAGGCAGAGCGAGTCACACGGCGGTGTGGGCCGCCACCGGCAATGCTTAGTGCAGGGTGGTGGAGGCCAGCCATTCGCGGGCCAGGCGCTGGGCCTCGCGCACGTCCGCGGCGGTCATGTCGTGGGCCAGTTCGGCGCGCAGCTGGCGGGCCTCGGCATCGCCCTTAGTCGCCGCCACGTTCAGCCACTTGTGCGCGATCACATAGTCGCGCTCAACACCGCGGCCGGTGGCGTAGCTGAGCCCCAGCTCGACGCACGCCTCGATATCGCCCTGGGCGGCTGCGGTTTCATAGGCCTGCACGCTGTCGATCTGAGCCATCGGAATTCTCCCTGATGCCGGTTTCGGCGTCGGCTGGAGCGTTCTGTCCGGCCGTCCTTGTCTGGGAGATAGGATCGCGCCTGCCCTGTAAAAGCAGGGTTAACGCGGCTTGTGATGCCCGTTACAGGAGCAATCCCCGACTGCGACAGGGCGTCGCACGGCCTGTCATCAGGCGCGTGCGCGCTGGCCGAACAGGACCTTCTTCGCTTCCTCGTCCAGGCCTGTCGTGGTCTTGAGCTCAGCGCCCACGGCCAGCGCGCGGCGCACGGCGTCGCGTCCCTCCACCAGTTCGAACCAGCGCTTCA
Organism: Zavarzinia sp. CC-PAN008; assembly: GCF_051903925.1. Classification (GTDB taxonomy): domain Bacteria; phylum Pseudomonadota; class Alphaproteobacteria; order Zavarziniales; family Zavarziniaceae. Next base: position 2,793,098 of record NZ_CP173678.1, on the reverse strand, counting down.
GGTTGGGAAACTCGTCCAGGTCCTGGCCCTGGTTGCGGTGGGGCACGATCCAGGGAAAGCACGCCATGTCGGCGATCGAGTAGTCGCCGGCGAGATAGGGGCGGTCGGCCAGGCGCGTGTCCATGACGCCATAGAGGCGGTTGACCTCGTTCGTGTAGCGCTCGATGCCATAGGGGATCTTCTCGGGCGCATAGTTCCGGAAGTGATGCGCCTGGCCCGCCATGGGCCCCAGGCCGCCCATCTGCCAGAACAGCCATTGCTCCACCTCGACCCGGGCGCGCAGTCCGGCGGGATAGAACTGGCCCGTGCGGTTGCCCAGGTACTGCAGGATGGCACCCGATTCGAACACGCTGACCGCGTCGCCGCCACCGGGGGGATCATGGTCGACGATGGCCGGCATGCGGTTATTGGGGCTGATGGCCAGGAAATCGGGCTTGAACTGCTCGCCGCGGCCGATGTTCACCGGCCGGATGCGATAGGGGAGGCCCGTCTCCTCCAGCATGATCGTGATCTTCCAGCCGTTGGGCGTCGGCCAATAGTAGAGGTCGATCATGGGCTGCTCCCCCCTGCCCGGCCACCCGGGCGTCGGCGGCACCATAGCGCCGGATGCCATGATGCGCGACAGGCTGCTATGGTGCGGCCGAACGCGGATATCGAACACGCGAAACAGGGGGAACAGGGCATGACGGCTTTGGGAGCGGAAGCACGGCGCGACACGATCGGCGACGCGCTGCGGCGCGCGGCACGGCGCCATCGTGACCGGCCCGCCCTGCGCTATGAAGGCCGGCAATGGACCTATGTGACCCTGGACCAGGCGGCCAGCCGCGTGGCGACGGCGCTGCGCGCCCTGGGGCTGAAGCCGGGCGACCGTGTGGCCGCCTATGGCAAGAATTCGGACGCCTACCTCATCGCCTGGGCCGGCATCACGCGCGCGGGCATGGTCCATGTGCCCGCCAACTACGCGCTGACCGCGCCGGAACTGGCCTATATCGTGGCGCAGTCGGGCTCGCGCCTTGTCCTCACCGATGCCAGCCTTGATGCCAACCTGTCCCAGGTGAAGGCGGAAGGCGTGCCGGCCTTCTACGGTCACTTCGAGGGCGCAGGCGGTGACATCGACATCCTGGCCGTGGCGCAGGGCACCGGGGGAGAGGATTTCGAGGAGCCGGCCGTCACGGAGAACGACCTCGCCCAGATCCTCTACACCTCCGGCACGACGGCAGCACCCAAGGGGGCGATGCTGACCCACCGCGCCCTGATCGCGGAATACATGAGCTGCATCCACGAGCTCGACTTCTCGATCCATGACAAGGCCCTGGCCGCGCTGCCGCTGTACCACTCGGCCCAGATGCACGTCTTCACCATGCCCCAGCTGCTGGTGGGCGCCGGCACGATCCTGCTCCAGGCGCCGGAGCCGGCGACGGTCCTGCGCCTGATCGAGGAGGAGGAGATCACCTCGTTCTTTGCGCCGCCCACCGTGTGGATCAGCCTGCTGCGCCATCCCGATTTCGACCGGCGCAACCTGACGACGCTCAAGAACCTCTACTACGGCGCCTCGATCATGCCGGTGCCGGTGCTCCAGGAACTGCGCCAGCGCCTGCCCGGGGCCGGGGCCTACAACTGCTATGGCCAGTCCGAGATCTCGCCCCTGGCGACCGTGCTGCGGCCGGAGGAGCATGACGAGCGCCCCGCATCGGCCGGCCGCCCCGTCCTCAATGTCGAAACCCGCGTGGTGGACGAGTACATGAACGACGTCCCCCCCGGCGTGCAGGGGGAGATCATCCACCGCTCGCCCCAGCTCCTGCTCGGCTATTGGGACAAGGAGAAGGAGACGGCCGAATCCTTCGCCGGCGGCTGGTTCCATTCCGGCGATGTGGGCGTGATGGACGAGGCGGGCTACCTCTACATCGTCGACCGCATCAAGGACGTCATCAAGACGGGTGGCGTGCTCGTCGCCTCGCGCGAGGTGGAGGAGGCGCTGTTCACCCATCCCGCCGTGTCGGAAGTGGCGGTGATCGGCCTCAGCGACCCCAAATGGGTGGAGGCGGTCACCGCCGTCGTCGTGCTGAAGCCGGGCCAGACGGTCGATGAGACCGCCCTGGTCGACCATGCCCGGGCGACCCTGGCCCCGTTCAAGCTGCCCAAGCGGATCTTCTTCGCCGACACCCTGCCGCGCAACACGGCCGGCAAGCTGCTGAAACGCGAGCTGCGCCTCACCTACGCCGACTAGTGCTCCTGCGCCGCTTCCATGCAGGATGACGACACAAGCCCAAGCCGCGAGGGATGGGCCGCCAGCGCCGGCGGCCCATCCTCCGACAGCGCAGGCCTCAGTGCCGGAACAGCTTGTTGATGATCAGCCACGCGCCATCGGGCTGGCGCAGCAGGCTCAGCGTGTCGGTGAAGATGCGGCCCAGGTAGAGGTCGCGCGTCACCACCACCGCCGTCACGTCCGTCACCTGGATGGAGACGATCTCCATGTCATAGGCTTCACCATGCTGGGCCGGGGCCGGCGTCTTGCGCAGGAAGTCCAGGAAGATCGGCATCGTCATCCAGGCGAACTTGCCGTCCAGGTAGCCGACAATCGCGGCGTCCTTGTGAAAGGCGGCCTCCGCCTTGGCGGTATCGCTGTGATAGAGCGATTCGAAATAGCCCTGCACCACAACGCGCACGGCATCGATCTGGTCTGTCCGGCCGTGTGCCAGCGTTCCCTCAGCCATGGCAAATCCCCTCTCATTCCCGCATGGACAGCGCATCCTATCCCGGAACCCCACACCAGTTGAACGCCGTTCAAGGCGATAACACCGTTCACCAGAATTTCGCCTGCCAAACTTCGGCCTACGCAGTTTCCCTTTGCCGGAGCGCGCACTAGGATGGGGTCGGTACCATCTCCGCTACTGCTGACGGGTATCATGAAGGTCCTGGTCGTCGAGGATGAGGCCGTCACCGCCGCCGCCATGGCCGCGGCTCTGGAGGATGCCGGTCACGACGTGATCGGCCCTGCCGCCAATGCGCTCGACGCAATGGTCGAGGCGGCGTTCCGCAGGCCCGACCTGGCCCTGGTCGACATCAATCTGGAGGGCGACCGCGCCGGTACGGCCTTGGCCCACGACCTGCGCGCCCGGCAGGTGCCGGCGCTGTTCGTCACCGGCTATCCGGCGCAGGCGCGCAACCATCGCGGCTTCGCGCTGGGCTGCCTGACCAAGCCCTGCACGGCGCAGGTCCTGGTCGCGTCGGTCAGTGCCATCCAGCAGGTCATCCTGGGCGAGGTACCGGCCCACCTGCCCGCCGGGCTGGAACTGTTCTAGGAACTCTGATTATCTGCGGCCGTCGGCGCCGCCGCTGCAGCCGCGGCGGCGAAGTGGCGCGGGCAGTCCGTTGATCGAGGCCCCCCAGAATGTCCCAGTCCGCGCCCGTAACGATCGTGATGATCGAAGATGACGAGGGCCATGCCCGGATCATCGAGAAGAACATCCGCCGCGCTGGCATCAACAACGAGTTGACCCACTTCACCCATGGCCAGCCGGCGCTGGACTTCCTGTTCGGCATGCTGCGCGGGCCGGCCCTGGTGCTGCTCGACCTCAACCTGCCCGACCTCAACGGGGTCGAGATCCTGGCCCGGGTCAAGAGCCACCCGGTCCTGAAGCGCACCCCCGTCATCGTCCTGACCACGGTCGAGGACAGCGACGAGATCACGCGCTGCTATGACCTGGGCTGCAACTGCTACATCAAGAAGCCGGTCAATTTCGAAGCCTTCTCCCAGGCGATCCTGCAGCTTGGCCTGATGCTGGCGGTGATCCAGGTGCCGGAAACCGCCGGTCCGGTGCCGGCCTGAGCGGAGCCCTGCGATGACCACGCTGCCCCGCGCCATCCTGTTCGACATGGACGACACGCTGCTGTCCTCCGGCCCGCCCGAGGCCGCCTGGCTGGCCGTGGCGGACGAGTTCGCCGATCGCCTGGCGCCGCTGTCGCCGGTCGAGCTGGCCGACGCGATCAGTGCCTATGCCCGCGTCTTCTGGTCCGACGCGGCCCGGCACAAGGCCTGGCGCTTCGACATCCAGGAATCGCGGCGCAGGATCGTGGCCGACGTCCTGGCGGACCTCGCGGCGCAGGGCCGCCCAGTGCCGGACGCCGCCCTGGGCCGCGCCCTGGCCGACCGCTTCACGGCGGAACGCGACACACGGCTGGACATCCTGCCCAATGCCCGCGACGTGATCGTCGCCTTTCGCGAACGGGGCGTGCGGCTGGCCCTGGTCACCAACGGCGAATCGACCTCGCAGCGCGCCAAGATCGTGCGTTTCGACCTGGCCCCGCATTTCGACCACATCCAGATCGAGGGGGAGCACGGCTTCGGCAAGCCGGAGGAGCAGGCCTATCTCCACGCGATGCAGGCCCTGGGGGTCGAGGCGGCCGAGACGTGGATGGTGGGGGACCACCTCGAATGGGAGGTCGCCGCACCCCAGCGCCTGGGCATCTTCGCCATCTGGCACGATGTCTTTGGCCAGGGCCTGCCGCCGGGCAGCCCGATCCGCCCCGACCGGATCATCCGCAGCCTGGCGGAGCTTCTGCCGGTCGACTGAGGCTTCCCTCCCCCACAAGGGAAGAGGACCTCCCGCTCAGCCCAGCCTGACGCCCTCGCGGACCAGCGCGTCGGCGGTTGCGCGGACGGCGCCGCGCAGGCCTTCGACCAGTTCGTCGATCTCGTCTCGGGTCAGGATCAGCGGCGGCGACAGGATGTTCAGGTGCTCCAGCGGGCGGACGATCACGCCCTGCGCCTCGGCCGCGTCGGCGATCCGCCGGCCGATATTGATGCCCGGCGTAAAGGGCGTGCGCCGCTCCTTGTCCGCCACGTATTCGGTGCACAGCATGAATTTGCGCCCACGCACGTCCCCCACGATCGGTTCGTCCGCGAGCGAGCGCAGGCGCTCCTCGAAATAGGGACCGACGCGCTGGACATGGCCCAGGATGTCGAGGCGCTCCATGATCTCGATCGTCTTGATGCCGGCGACGCAGGCGACAGGGTGCCCCGAATAGGTGAAGCCGTTGGTCAGCCAGGCATCCGGGTTGGCCCCGACCATGCCGTCATAGACGGCGTCGGAAACGATGGTCGCAGCCAGGGGCACATAGCCCGAGGAGATGCCCTTGGCCGAGACGATCATGTCGGGAACGATCCCGAACACCTCCTCGCTGGCGAACCAATGGCCCAGCCTGCCGAACGCGGTCACCACCTCGTCCGAGATGTAGAGGATGCCGTGCTGCCGGCACAGGTCCAGTGTGCGCCGGTGGTACCCGGCCGGCGGCTCCAGAACGCCGCCCGAACCCAGGATCGGCTCGGCGAAGAAGGCGGCAATCGTCTTCGGCCCCAGCCGTTCGATCGTCTCCGCCATCTCGTTGACCAGGTGGTCGCAGAACTCGGCCTCGGTCATGCCCTCCGGCCGGCGATAGACATAGGGGCTGGACAGGTGGTGCACGTACTCGGTCGCATAGGCAAAGTCGGGCGACTTGTCGGCGGGCTTGCCTGTCAGCGACATCGCGAGGAAGGTCGACCCGTGATAGGCGTCGACCCGGGACAGGAAGCGCCGCCGCTCCGGCTCGCCCCGCCGCCGATGGTAGTAGTGCGCCAGGCGCGCGGCGCTTTCGTTGGCATCAGACCCGGAATTCGAAAACTGGACGCGCGACAGGCCCGCCGGCGCGCGGTCGGCCAGCATCCGCGCCAGCGTCGCGGCCGGCGCCGTGGTGACGTCGACAAAGGGGGTGAAGTAGGCCAGTTCGCGTGCCTGGGCCGCGATCGCGTCCGCCATCTCGGCATTGCCATAGCCCAGGTTCATGCACCACAGGCCGCCGATGCCGTCGATATAGCGCTTGCCGTTGCCGTCCCAGACATGGGCGCCTTCACCGCGCGCCATGACCATGGACCCGTCGCGGTGGAACGACTCGAAATGCGCCCAGGGGTGGATCACATGCGCCTTGTCGTCGGCATGGACCTGGGCGGCGTCGAACGCCCGGTTGTGCCCGGCCCCAGCCGCAGTCCTCTCCATGCCGATCCCCGCCGCCGCTTCAGACGGGGCGAGCATGACAGGGCGAGCCTCGCCCCGGCAAGACGCCGGATGGCTCAGCCCAGCGCGCCCGACGCCTTCAGCCGGCTGCGCTCGCTGTCGCTGAACCCGAGGGCAGCCAGGATCTCCTCGTTGTGCTCGCCCTGGCCGGGCGGACGGCGCGGCGGCACCTTGGACACGCCCTCGATGCCGATCGGGCTGTCCACCACCTTGATCTCTGGTGCGTCGGCCAGCGGCCGCAGCATCCCGTTGCCGACCACTTGGGGATCGCTGGCAATATCGGCAAACTGAGCGATCACGCCAAAGGTGATGCCATTGGCATCCAGCACGCTGCGCCACTCGGCCCAGGGGCGGGTGCGGAAGACGCCCTCGAAGATCTTCAGCAGCGCCGGTGCATTCTCGCGCCGCGCCTCGGGCGTTGCAAAGCGTGCATCGCTCTTCAGTTCCGGCCGCCCGATGGCATCCGCCAGGCGGGCAAAGTCGCGCGCCTCGACCACTCCGGCCAGCACGAACCAGCGGCCGTCCGCACATTCATAGATCGAGACCATGGCGTTCGAGGTCTCTTCCCGCGGCACGCGCGGGTAGAAGCTGGCCCCCATCATCTGCGCCTGCAGCATGCACGAATTCGACCACAGGCCGTTGGCCAGCAGGGACGATGTCACCTTCATCCCCTTCCCCGTCCGCTCGCGATGGAACAAGGCGGTGACGACAGCGCCATACATGGCGATGGCCGTCGGATGGTCGCCCATGCCGGCCAGCGACAGGGCGGGCGCGCCGTTGGCCCAGCGCACCCCGTCCATCAGGCCGGTCCGCGCCCAGTAGGCGGTCGCGTCATAGCCAGGCTTGCTCGCCTCCTCCCCCGTCTCGCCATAGCCGGACAGGGCACCGAAGATCAGGCGCTCGTTGAGCGGCGAGAGGTGCTCCCAGTCGACCTTCAGGCGCTGGCGCACGGCGGGGGGATAGTTGGTCACCCAGACGTCGGCCCATTGCACCAGACGCTCCACCACCGCACGGGAATCCGGTGCCTTCAGGTCCAGGCTCAGGCCACGCTTGGTCCGGTTGTCCAGGTACCAGCAATAGTTCTCGTCATGCTGCGGCATCAGCGGCAGGCGATGGATGTTGCGGTAGGGATCCCCGATCCCGGTCGCCTCCAGCTTGATCACGTCCGCGCCGAAATCGGCCAGCACCGTGGTCGATGCAGGACCTGCGATGAACGTCCCGCAATCGACGACCTTCAGCCCCGAAAAGACGGAGTCCCCGGCGGAATCGGCCTGGCCCATGACGCGTTCTCCCAACGGCTCGTTCTGTTGTCGGGCCGTCTGGCGCGGCCCCGGTCCAGGTGTGCCACCACGCGTAGCGGGCGTCCAGCGGCGCTGGTCCTTGACCGCGTGGAATCAAGGCCCCTGTGAACACATTGACGCAGCGCAAATGCCCCGTTCGCGCATGCAACGCCCGCATGGCAAGGGTGCAAGCATGGCGATGGTAGGGCGGCGGGTGCACTCCTAAATACATCTCATCGCAGCGCCGGTCCCCCCGACCACGCTGCAGCGGCGGGTGGTCCTCTCCCCCCTCTGGGACCACCGCCGGCGCCTGATGGACTTGCCCCCCAACTCCATCAGGCCACTTCACGATCTTTCGACGTGAAGCCTCCCTGTTGACTTGGCCGGGCCTTCGGGCCCGGCCATTTTTTTGTCAGTTCAGGGCATGCGGCACCGGCTCAGGCGCCGCGATGCATCACGCACAGCTTGTTGCCGTCGGGATCGCGCAGATAGGCCAGGTACATCTTGCCCATGCCGCCTTCGCGCCAGCCCGGGGGATCCTCGATCGAGGTGCCGCCTGCGGCAATGCCGGCCGCGTGCCAGGCATCGGCCTGCTCGGGCGAGGTCGCGGCGAAGCCGATGGTCCCGCCATTGGCAAAGGTCGCCGGCTGGCCGTCGATCGGCAGCGTGACGCCGAACGCGCCGTTGGAAAGCATGTAGAAGAACCGGTTGCCGTCATCGAACGGCGCACCATAGCCAAGCGTCCCCAGGACCTTGTTGTAGAACGCCTTCGAGCGCTCCAGGTCGGTCGATCCGACCATCACATGCGTGAACATGGCTCCTCCCCCTCTTCGTTGGAGCGCGGACTGTAGCAACGCATTGTCGCAAAAGGCAATGTGGAACCGGGCGCCCCAAAGTCAGGGCGCGATGCCCAGCAACCCCGGCAGGCAGGCCATGGCGGGGAACGTCCTGGCGCCGGCCCGGGACAGCCGCTCCGGCCCGAAATGGCCCCCATCGGGCACATAGCCGAATGCGGCCATCCCGGCAGCCACCGCCCCCTGCACCCCGGGCAGGCTGTCCTCCACGACACAGGCCCGGTCCGGCGCCACGTCCATCCGCGCCGCCGCGTGCAGGAACAGGTCGGGATGCGGTTTGCCCCGCGCGACCTGCGTCGCACTGAAGATCCGCTCGGCGAACAAAGGCCGCAGGCCGGTCAGCGCCAGCGTCAGGTCCATCTTGTCGGGCGACCCGGAAGAGGCGACGCAGGTGGCGAGACCCGCCGCCTGGATCGAGCGGATCGCCTCCGCGACGCCGGCGACCGGCTTCAGGCCGTCGCGGAACGCCTGGTAGGTGCGCGCCTGCAGCGTCGGCAACCAGTCAGGCGGCACCGGCCGGCCGATCCGTTGCTCCACCCCCATGATCACGGATGCCATCGACAGGCCGACAAAGTCGCGCATGACCTCCGCCACCGTCATGGTGAGCCCCAGCGGCGCCAGGGCGGCGGCCAGCTGGGCATTGGCAATCGGCTCGCTGTCGACCAGGACCCCATCGCAGTCGAAGATCACCAGGTCGAAGCGTCGCGTCAGGTCGGGCGGCAAGGGGGCCTCAGTCTTCGGGGTCGGGAGCAAGGAAGATGTCGAGCAGCGCGTCCGGCCGCTCCAGGAAGCGGCGATTGAGCTGATAGTGCTGCGTCTCGCGCCAGGCAACGGGGACAATGCCCTGCTCCGACAGCTGCAGGAGTTGCGCGTGGGGATAGCCCAGCAGGATCGGCGAATGGGTCGCCACGATGAACTGCGAGCCGTCCTCCGCCAACTGGTGCATGCGGGCCATCATGCGCAGCTGCGCCATCGGCGACAGCGCCGCCTCCGGCTCGTCCAGGATGTAGAGCCCATGGCCATGAAAGCGGTTCAGCATCAGGGCCAGGAACGCTTCGCCATGGCTCTGCTCGTGCAGGGACAGGCCGCCATAGGCGCGGCGCATGCCCAGGTCGTCGATCTGGGTCGCCAGGTTGTAGAAGCTCTCCGCCCGCAGGAAATAGCCGTCCTGCCGCCGCCAGGGATTGCGCGACAGGCGCAGGTGCCGGTGCAGGCCTGAATGGCTGTGCGTGGTGTCGAAGCTGAAGCTCTGAGAACCGCCTTCCGGATTGAAGCCGGCGGCGACGGCCAGCGCCTCGATAATCGTGGACTTGCCGCTGCCGTTCTCGCCCACGAGCATCGTCACGGGCTGTTCGAAGCGCAGGCCATCCAGGGCACGCACCGCCGGAATGCTGAACGGATAGGCGTCCAGGTCTACATCGTGCAGGCCGACCAGATGCGTCTCGACCAGATAGCGGCGGGGTCCGGTCTTAGGTCGTCGTGCCGCCATCGCCGCTCCTACATGTACAGCGCTTCGCCCTCCAGGCCCTTGTACAGGTCAGCCACCTGTTCGCCATAGCCATTGTAGATCACGGTCGGGATGCGCTCGCCGCCCAACTGTTCCTCGCTGGCCTGGCTCCAGCGCGGATGCGGCACCTCCGGGTTCACATTGGCCCAGAAGCCGTATTCGGACGGGCCCAGTTCTTCCCAGAAGCTGCGCGGCCGGCTTTCGGTGAAGGTGAAGCGCACGATCGACTTGACCGACTTGAAGCCATACTTCCACGGAACATGCAGGCGGATCGGGGCGCCGAACTGCGGGGCGGCCGGCTTGCCATAGACGCCGGTCACCAGAAACGCCAGTTCGTGGGTCGCCTCGGCCATGGTCAGTCCCTCGACATAGGGCCAGGGGTACCAGGACTGCTGCTGCCCCCGCGCCATGCGCGGGTTCATGAACGTCTCCATGCGCAGGTACTTGGCGCCTGACAGCGGCTTGGCCAGTTCGACCAGCTTGGCCAGGGGAAAGCCAGTCCAAGGCACGACCATCGACCAGGCCTCGACGCAGCGATGGCGATAGATGCGCTCCTCGAACGGCATTTTCGCAAACAGCGCGTCGATGTCGAGGAGCTGCTCCTCCTCCACCATGCCGTCGATCTTGACCTGCCAGGGCCGGATCTTCAGGGCCTGCGCTTCGCTCCAGACCTGCTTGTGCGTGCCGAACTCATAGAAATTGTTATAGGTCGAGGTCAGCGTCTCGGCCGTTACCGGGCGCCCGGCATCGGCGTAGGCCGGATTCTTCGCCGCCGGATAGTACTTCAGCGAGGGATCGACGACGGCCGCGTCGCTGCTGCCGGACGCGGCGCCCGCCAGGTCCGTCGATCGCGGCTCCGGCGGGGCCTGATCGCACGCGCCCAGCGCCAGGAGCGAGCCCGCAGCCATCCCGCCCAGCAACGCACGCCGGTTCAGGTAGAGGCGTTCGGGCGTCGCCGCGCTTTCCGGCAGTTCCCAGCCCCTGGGTACCTTGATCAGCATCGCCTGCTCCCGAACAGCTCAAAGACAAAGGGCGGATCCGCATGACACGGCTCCGCCCTTCTATACGCGCGACGACGTCAAACGGATACGCGACCGCCGTCACGCGGACCTGCGTCCCTCCTCAGGCGCGCGGGGCGATCATGCTGCGCAGCATCCAGGCGAACTTCTCGGACGCCTTCATGCGAATGGTCAGCAGGTCGGCGGTCGGCGCATCCTCGGCGGCTTCGGCGGCCTTCATCGCCTCGCGCGCGGTGCGGACCACGGCCTCGTGCCCTTCGACCAGGTTCTGAACCATCTGCTCGGCGGACGGCACACCGTCATCGTCGCGCAGCGTCGTCAGCTGGGCGAACTTGGCGTTCGAACCGGGAGCGAAGAAGCCCAGCGCGCGGATGCGCTCGGCAATCTCGTCCAGGGCGTTCCACAGCTCGGTGTACTGCTCCATGAACATCGCATGCAGCGCATTGAACTGCGGGCCCGTCACGTTCCAGTGATAGTTGTGGGTCTTGAGATACAGAACGAAGCTGTCGGCCAGAAGGCGGCTCAGGCCATCGCCGATCTGACGCCGCGCCTGCTCGTCGATTCCGATGTCGATTGGCGCGCGCGCCGCGGGGGCGGCATCCGCCGAAACTTTCAGGGCCGGGTTCGCCATGTCGTGTCTCCGTGCTGGGAATGGGCGGCACCGGCGCAGGCGCGGCAATCAGGCCGCCCGCGGCGGCTGCGCCGGATGGGTCAGGGACACGAACGCACCTCGGCCCCGTCCGTTCCCCGCAGATCGACGCGCTCCACCAGGCCGAACTGGCGCAGCAGCACGCGCCCGCGTGGATTGGCCTGGCACAGCCAATCGGCCAACGCCGCCAGCGTCAGCGGCCCCTCGCCCCGCACCGCCGCGTCACGCACCTTGAACCAGGTCGCGATATCGTCGTCGCGCTGGAACCCGGTCGGGCGCACCGGTACCTGAGGCGGAAGACTGTCGATCTCCGCCGCCAGGCCATAGAGCAGCCAGACCCCGACCAGTTCCGTATCCGGTGTGGGCTCCAGGACCCAATGGGCATCGCGCCAGGTCAGCAGGACCAGCAGCCTGCGCCCCGGCCCTGGCGTCACGGGGATCGGCCGCCGGGCCAGGCGCTCGTTCTCGGCCACCCTTGCCTGCAGGTCGTCGAACTGAGTTCCTGCGGCCTGGGACGCCAGTTGGGCCCGGGTGGCGAAGTGTGGATCCCGGATCGAGCCGTCGACGGCGACCAGGTCGATCTCATAGGGCGGCGGCGGCAAGGCCAGGGGATCGAGGACCGGACGGCCGGCGACCTTGGCCCGGATCGCGGCCTTGCGCTCGTCCAGATACCCCGACGCCGCCGCCTGCAGCAGGAAGAAGTTGGAACGGTATTGCCCGTCTTCGCTGCGATCCTGTCGCGGCGCCCCGGTCAAGTCCGCTGCGGGCACACCCGGCACGGTCAGCGACTCGACATGACTGCCCCGGGCATAGGCACTGGGGGCTGCGCCCAGGCGATCCTGCGCAAAGCGGCGGATCTCGCCCACGTCCCGCGCCCACAGCTTGCGCTCGACCGGCACGTGGTAGAGGGGCACATGGGCGGGCAGGTCGGCCACCCGCGTTACCGGATCGGCGGCCTCGATCACCACGGCTTTCAATTCCGGCGGGGCCTCGTGAAACTGCCAGGTCCGGATGCCGGAGGTCGAGACCAGCAGGACGAAATCCTGGGCGGTCGGGTTGAACTGGACCTGGATCCAGTCGCCGATCGTCGCGCCATAGGTCGCGCTGGATGTGGCGACCTGGACGGCCAGGCCCTGGGCCCAGGGTGCCTTGCCCGGCTGCAGCATCGGGGCCTCGCCCACCACCCGAACCGGAACGCCGACAAAGGCCCGGATAAGACGCCGCTTGGCCCAGTCGGGGCCGTTGCCGGCCACCAGCACCGCCAGGAAGGCGAGCGCCGCCGCCAGCAGCGCCACCAGCAGCAGCGTCGTGCGCCGCATTCTCAGAACCCTTCCGCCACCGGATCATACCGGTCGTCCGGACCATCGCCGCTGCTGTTCAGGATCATCAGCCGTGCCAGGTCCGCCAGTTGCTGCGGACTGCGCTGCATGTCCGGGTGCTCGACCAGGAAGTCGCGCAGGCGGTACAGCTGCTGCTCACTGGCGGCCGCGGCCCGTTCCAGAAGATCCCGCGCGCGCGGCAGGTCAGCCGGGCCATAGGCGCCATCCCCCAGCAGAGCGCCCAGCCTGCCCATGGCGGCAGCGTCACCCTGGGCAGCGGCCTTTTCCAACAGCTACAGGCCGGAACGCGGATTCCATTGCGTTGCATGGCCGTTGAGCCGGGACTGCGCCAGAAAGAATTGGGCAGCCGGCTCGCCCTGCTCCGCCGTCTCGATCAGCAGCAGGATGCCCTGGCGCGGCTGGAACGTCTCCGGGTGCAGCGAATCCAGCATCAGGCGCGCAAGCGGTAGCCAGGCCTTCAGGTTGGTGGGTCGCGCGATCTGGTAGTAGTGGATGGCGGACGTGCGGTCGGTTGGCCCGCCCCTTCCCCGTTCCAGATTGCGCGCCAGGGAATAGGCAGCACAGGCATTGCCCCGGTCCGCCGCAGCCCGGAAATGGCTGTTGGCCAGGGCCACGTCGCGCGGCACACCCAGGCCGCGGCTGTGGATCCAGCCCAGACCGAAGTCCCCTTCGTCATGGCCCGCATCCGCGGCCGCCTGGAACAACGCCCGTGCCCTTGCCGGGTCATGCGGCACCGGACCGATCGTGTTCAGGTGACGCCATGCCGCCTGGACCTGCCCCTCGGCATCGCCGGATGCCGCAACGGCCAGCGGATCGGCCAGGAAATCCCGGCTGGCGCCACACAGGTCGGGCCTCGGCTTGCCTGGCGTCGTGAAATAGAACGCAGCGCCGGCCCCCGCACCTGCAGCCAGGACAATCAGAACGGGCAGCAGCCGCATCAGGAATCCGGACCAGAACAGTCCAGACCCCTTATACTCTGTATGCGCGCGTCGGAACCAGTCGCGGGAATGCGCAGCCGGGGGGCGTCAGGCTCCGCCGGCGAAGGGGCGCAGGGCCGCCAGGATTGCCCGCTGGACCGGCACGGGCACACCATGCTTGTCGGCTTCGCGCACCAGCGCACCGTTCAGCAGGTCGACCTCAAGCCTCCGGCCCGCCTCCAGGTCCTCCAGCATGGAGGACTTGGCGCCACCCGGCATCGCCTTGAGGCGGGCCAGCGTGCCGTCGCGATAGTCGGCGGGCAGGCGCGCCCCGACCGCCGCGGCTGTGGCCAGGGCCTCGTCAAAGGCGGCAACCATGGTCGCCCAGGCCGCGCCATCCTGCTGGATCCAGCCGGCATCGCGCCGGGTCAGGGCCAGCGTCCCGCTGAACGCGGTCAGCAGGCAGAACTTGCGCCACAAGACGTCCAGGTGGCGCGTGTCGAAGCGGCCGTCGAAACCGGACGCCGCGCAGATCGCGGAAATGGCGCGGCCACGGTCACTGTCGCCGTCCTGGTACTCGGCATATTCGATGGCCTGCACCGGCGCCCGGGCCACGATGTGGCCCGGCCCGCCCAGCACCGTGTTGACATAGGCAACACCCGCCAGCACCCGCTCCGGGCCCAGCGCCTGAGCCACCAGGACCGGCGCGTCGATCCCGTTCTGCAGGGTCATGACGGCGGTGTCCGGCCCAATCAGCGGTGCCAGTGTCGTCGTCACCTGCTGCAGGTCGTACAGCTTGATACCCAGCAGGATCAGGTCGACCGGTCCCACCTGGGCCGGGTCGTCAGTCGCGATCCCCGGCCGCCCGACCAAGTCGAGCGCGCCAGTCACCCGCAGCCCGTCGGCGCGGATCGCCTCCAGCTGGGGCCCGCGCGCGATGACGGCGACATCCTGCCCCGCTGCGGCCAGGCGGGCCCCGAAGAACCCGCCGACCGCCCCCGCGCCATAGACCGCGATCCGCACCCTTCCGGTCCTCAGGTCAGAGCGGCACAGGCCCGCTGGATGCGGGCGCAGGCATCCTCAAGCGCCTTGGTCGAGGTCGCGTAGGAGATGCGGAAATAGGGCGCCAGGCCAAAAGCCGAACCCGCCACCACGGCGACCCCCTCGCTCTCCAGCAGGTAGTCGCAGAAATCCATGTCCGTCTCGATCACCTTGCCGTCGGGCGTCGTCTTGCCCAGCGTGCCCGCGCAGGACGGAAAGACATAGAAGGCCCCTTCCGGCCGGGCGCAGGTCAGGCCCTTGGCCTGGTTCAGCATCGACACGACGAGGTCGCGGCGCTCCTTGAAGATCGCCGCCCGCTCCGGAATGAAGTCCTGCGGGCCTTCCAGCGCCGCAACGGCGGCGGCCTGGCTGATCGAGCAGGGGTTGGAGGTCGACTGCGACTGGACCTTGGCCATGCCCTTGATCAGGTCCTTTGGCCCGCCGGCATAGCCGATGCGCCAACCCGTCATCGAATAGGCCTTGGACACGCCGTTGACCGTCAGCGTCCGGTCGTAAAGCCTGGGCTCGACCTGGGCCGGGGTTGCGAACCTGAACCCGTCATAGAGGATGTGCTCGTACATGTCGTCGGTCATCACCCAGACATGGGGATGGCGCAGCAGCACGTCGGTCAGGGCCTTGAGCTCGTCCCAGGTATAGGCCGCCCCTGTGGGGTTCGACGGCGAATTCAGGATCAGCCACTTGGTCTTGGGCGTGATCGCCGCCTCAAGCTCCGCCGCCTGCAGCTTGAAGCCATTGGCTTCGGTGGTGGGCACGGCGACGGGCGTGCCGCCGCCCAGCAGGACGATGTCGGGATAGCTCACCCAATAGGGGGCCGGGATGATGACCTCGTCACCCGGGTCCAGCGTAGCGATCAGGGCGTTGTAGAGGACCTGCTTGCCCCCGGACGAGACGCTGATCTGGTCCGGCGTATAGGTCAGGCCGTTCTCACGCTTGAACTTGGCGCAGATCGCCTTCTTCAGCGCAGGTGTGCCGTCCACTGCTGTGTACTTGGTCTCGCCCTTCAGGATGGCGTCGATACCGGCCTGCTTGATGTGCTCCGGCGTGTCCATGTCGGGCTCGCCGGCACCCAGGCCGATCACGTCGCGCCCGGCGGCCTTGAGCTCCGCCGCCTTGGTGGTGGCGGCGATGGTGGGCGAGGGCTTGATACGGGCGAGGGAGCGGGACAGCAAGGCCATTTTGGCAACCGGGAATGGTGAAGACGGGGTCATCGCACTGCAGCGCCCGCGCGGGGTCAAGGCAGGGCGCGCCGACCTTAAGCCATGCCCGGCAAAGCGCCAGTGCCAAGAAGAGGCCCGACGCGGGCAGCGGCCATGTGCGGCACGCGGGTGTCGCGGCCCGTTTCATGGGACGGCATGCGCCATTGCAGGTCTCGAAACCCGACGCCCCCGGTCCGTTCCCGATCATTCAAATGACGCTTTTGGGGCAGTCAAGAAGTGCCGATCCGATACAGCAAGAAGCGGCTGAAATGCAGGGATTTCCGCCAGCTTCTTTAGTCGGACACAGGATGTTGCGACTGCGAAGGCGCTGTTGACCGCAGCAGACCGGCTTTTCACTATTCGGCCATGTCGAACGCCCAGCCGGCCCGGTGATGGACCGGACACACGAAACCATGATGGCCACTGGCCAGGACACGGTCTGTCGCGATCTTGCAGTCGCACACATCGTGGGGGCCAGACTGGGCATGACCGACCTGATCTATACCCACTTCTCGGCCCGCGACGCCGCCGACAGCGACGTCTTCCACATTTCCCCGTATGGCCGCCTGTTCAGCGAAGTCGCGGCCGACAGCCTCTCAGCCGTGCGCATGACGCCAACGGGATTGGAGGTCGTGGGCAGCCTGAACCCCGCGGGCGCGGTGATCCACGAAGCGATCTATGCCGCGCGGCCGGACGTCGGTGCCATCTGCCACACGCACACGACGGCGGGCGTGGGCGTCTCGGCCATGGCCGAGGGGCTATTGATGCTGAGCCAGTTCGCGCTCCGCTTCCACGGCCGCATCGGCTACCACGGTTATGAGGGGGCAACCCTGGTCCCGGACGAGCGCGCCCGGCTGCAGCGCAGCCTGGCCGGCTTCGACGTCCTGATCCTGCGCAATCACGGCCTGCTGACCGTGGGCCGCACGATCCGCGAGGCGTTCTCGCGCATGTATTTCCTGGACCGCGCCTGCCGCGTGCAGCTGGCGACCCTGGCCGCCGGTCGGCCGGTCACCCTGCCCCCGCCCGAGGTCTGCGCCCTGACGCAGGAGCAGTATGCGGGCCTGCACGAGGAAGACATGGAGGAGCGCCTGGACCTGGAATGGCGGGCCTTGTGCCGCGCTGCCGACGACCCGTCCATTGCGTGGGGCCTTGTTCATGCGTGACTACATCGGCTGGCGCGCCCGCCTCGGCCTCGTCTACATGGCCTCCAGCATCGTGATGGAGCCTGAGTTCTATGCGATGGCGCCAGAGGGCGTGTCGATTCACACCGCGCGCATCCACCTGCCCAAGGTCTCGGCCGAGGGTCTGAAGACCATGATGGACGATGGCCCTCTTGAGGATGCATCGCGCCTGCTGGCCTATGCGCCCCTCTCGGCAGCGGTGTTCGGCGGGACCAGCGCCAGCTTCCTGGAAGGTATCGGCTACGACCATGGCGTGCGGCGGCGCATGTCGGCCTTGATGGGCGGCCTGCCGGTCACGACGACTTCGACCGCCGCCGTGACGGCGCTGCGCTGCTTCGGTGCCCGGCGCATCACCTTTGTCGGCCCCTACATCTCGGAGGTGACGCAGCGCGGCGCCCGGTTCTTCGAACAGAACGGGTTCGAGGTCCTCTCCGCCCATGGCATGGAGATCGACGACGACCACGGCATCGGCTTCGTGCCGCTGGAGCGCGTCTACGACTTCGCCAGGCGGGCAGCGGATGCAAAGGCGGAGGCGCTGTTCATCTCCTGCACCAACCTGCGCACGGTCGGCGCGATCGAGGCGCTGGAGCAGGACCTGAACATCCCCGTGGTGACGGCGATCCAGTCGTCGTTCTGGCACGTGCTGGGCCTGGCCGGCGTGCGGGCACCGGTCGAGGGCTTTGGCAGCCTGTTCGCGCATCCCGTCCCGGCGGTCGACAGCGATGTCATCGCTTAGGCTCACCCCCCTGTCCGATGCCGTCGGGGTCGAGGTGCACGACCTCGACCTCAACGAAGCCTTGGACGAGGCGACCTTTGCCGCCATCGCGCAGGCCTTCCTGGACCACGGCGTGCTCCTGTTCCGCAACCAGGCGCTCAGCCCGGCGGCGCATGTCGCCTTGAGCCGGCGCTTCGGCGACCTGGAGCATCATGTCCAGAAGCGCTACCTGCTGCCCGGCTTCCCCGAGATCCTGGTGATCGGCAATCCGCGGGACGAAGCGGGCACGCTGACCGGCTTCTTCACGCCGGGCGATGGCGACTGGCACACCGACATGTCCTATGTCGCACGGCCAAGCCTGGGCTCGCTGTTCCATGCGGTGCAGGTGCCGCCTGCAGGTGGCGATACCTGGTTCGCCGGCTGCACCGCGGCGTACGAGGCGATGCCGGACGCGCTGCGCTCCCGGATCGACGGCCGGCGGGCACTGCACAACTATCCCTGGTTCGACGCCAGGCAGTGTGCCGCCAACCCGCACCGCGTGCCGCTGAACGACGAGCAGCGGGCCCGGGTGGCGCCGGTCGCGCACCCGCTGGTGCGCACCCATCCGGTGACGGGGCGCCGCGCCGTCTGGCTGGCGGCCGACGTCATCAGCGATGTCGAAGGCCTGGACGCCGCGGCGACCCGCGACCTGTGCGCCGAGGTGCAGGACTTCGTGACCCAGGACCGCTTCGTCTACCGCCATGCCTGGCGCGCCGGCGACCTCGTCGCCTGGGACAACCGCTGCACCATGCATCGCGCCTCCGTCTACGACCACGACACGCATGTCCGCGTCATGCACCGCACCACCGTGTGCGGAGACGTGCCGTTCTGAACCACGACCATTGCAAGCACGAGGGGAGCTTCACATGGCATTCGAGAACCTGATGGGGCCGGGCCGCCGCCTGGCGCTGGGCCTGGGCGTTGCGGCCACGCTGGCGTTCGGGGGAACGCAGGCGATGGCCGAGACGCTGCGCCTGGGCAACGAGGGCACCTATCCGCCCTTCTCCATGGTCGACACCACCGGCACCCTGACCGGCATCGAACCGGACCTGGCGCGCGAGATGTGCAAGCGCATGGCCGTCGAATGCGAATTCGTCGTCATGGACTTCAAGGCGCTGATACCGTCCCTGCTCCAGAACAAGATCGACGTCGTCGCCAGCCAGGTGAAGCCACTGGCCGAGCGCAAGGAGCGGGCCCTGTTCGGCCTGCCCGTGTTCTGGAACCCCGACACGTTCGTGGTGCGCAAGGACAGCACCTACACCTTCACCAACGAGGGCCTGGCGGGAGTCAAGATCGGCCTGCAGCGCGGCTCGTCCCAGGCGAAGTTCATCGAAGTGAACTTTCCCGCGATGGAGAAGATCTACTACGACAATCCCGACCAGATCCGCCTGGACCTGCTGGCCGGCCGTGTCGACGCGACCTTCAGCGCCAAGATCAACTGGACGATCGAGCTGATCGAGAAGCCCGAGGGCAAGGATTACATGCTGGCCGGCGGCGACTTCTGGACGGGCGAGGATTCGGTGCCCGAGAACGAGCGGGGCTCGTCCTGGATCGTCAACAAGGGGCAGGAAGCCCTGCTGGCGCGGATGGACGAGACGCTGAAGGCGATGCTGGCCGACTGCTCCTTCACCAAGATCCGCGAAAAGTACCTGTCGGTCGCCATCGCGCCGCAGGAAGCGGCCTGCGCGAAGTAGCCGGCAGCGGGGCACACCTTCATGGGCCTGCTTGCCTTTGGCGATACCGGCTATGGCGATGAGCTGTGGGGCGGTGCCGTCATCACGATGCAACTGGCCCTGTGGGGCTATGTCCTGGCGCTGAGCCTGGGCCTTGTGGTGGCGATCGTCACCCAGGCCCCGGCGACGCGCCTGTCCGGCCGCGTCATCCAGGGCGTCTGGCGCGTCTATGCCTCGATCTTCATGGGCGTGCCGTCGATCCTGGTCATGTTCCTGTTCTATTTCGGCGGCAGCGCCATGCTGCAGTCGGTCCTGGGGCTGGTGGGCCTGCGCAACACGATCGACATCACGCCCTTCTGGGCGGGTGTCGCCGGCCTGACCCTGGTCTATGGCGCCTATATTGTGGAGCTGCTGCGGGGTGCCATCCGCAACGTGCCGAAGGGGCAGTTCGAGGCCTGTTCCGCGCTGGCCCTGTCGCGGCGCAGCACCTGGCTCCACGTGATCCTGCCCCAGGTGGCGCGCCTTGCCCTGCCTGGCCTCATCAACCTGTGGATCATCGTGCTCAAGGATACGGCGCTGGTCTCGCTCGTCGGGCTCAACGACCTGGTGGCGCAGGCCAAGATGGCGGCCGGCACGACCAAGCTGCCCTTCCTCTTCTTCACAGCGGCAGCCTTGTTCTTTGTCGCCTTCTCCTGGGCGACCCTCAGCCTGTCACGCCAGCTTGAGCTGCGCCTGGCCCGCGGCATTGCGCGCGAGGCCACGTGATGGAGTTCGATCCGAAGCTTGCCTGGGACAGCCTGCCGGCCATGATCGGCGGCCTGGGCGTCACGGTCAGCGTCGTCGTGCTTGTCCTGTTCTTCGGGATGCTGGTCGCGATCCCCATGGCCCTGGCGCGGCTGTCAAAGCGGCGCTGGATCGCCTGGCCGGCGGCTGCCTATGTCATCTTCTTCCGCGGCGCGCCCAGCCTGATCCTGCTGTACTTCGTCTATTTCGGCCTGGGCCAGTTGCCCATCGTGCGCGACGGGCCGTTCTGGTTCCTGTTCTCCTCCGCCTTTGCCTGCGCGGTGATGGGCTTCACGCTCAATCATTCAAGCTATGTGACGGAGGGCTTGCGCGGCGGGCTGCTGGCCGTGCCGCCCGGCCTGATCGAGGCCGCCTCCGCCCTTGGCATCTCGCCCCGCCAGGTGTTCTGGCGCATCCGCCTGCCGCTGGCCTTCCGCTACGGCTTCAAGGCCTACCAGAACGAGGTGCTGCTGTTCACCAAGAGCACCGCCGTCATCAGTGCGATCACCCTGGTCGACCTGACGGCCGTCGCCAACGAGATCTTCTTCGCGACCTATGACCCGTTCACGCCCCTGCTCACGGCGGCGGCCTTCTACTGGCTGCTGGTCAACGTGATGCGCCTGGGCTTCCAGGCGCTGGACCGTCGCCTGAACCGCCACCTGACCATCGCGAGCGCTATGCCGCCAGTGCCAGTTCATGCCCGGCTGCTGGGCCTGGGGCTGCGGCCCGCAGCGGTGACGCCCCAATCCGGAAGCCCGTCATGACACTCCAGGGCGAACGCCCCATCGCCGTCCAGGTCAGCCGCCTGTCCAAACGCTTCGGTACCTTCCAGGCGCTCAACGGCATCGACCTGACCGTGCGCAAGGGGGAGAAGATCGTCGTCTGCGGCCCTTCGGGCTCCGGCAAATCAACGCTCATCCGCTGCATCAACGGCCTGGAGCCGCACGATGCCGGCCGCATCGTCGTCAACGGGATCGAGGTGAACGGGAAGGCTCAGAACATCCTCGACGTCCGGCGCGAAGTCGGCATGGTGTTCCAGCAGTTCAACCTCTTTCCTCATCTCACCATCCTGCAGAACTGCATGCTGGCGCCGCGCCTGACCCTTGAACTGGGCAAGGCCCAGGCCGAGGCGCTGGCCCGCAGGTTCCTGGAGCGCGTGCACATCGGCGCCCAGGCCGACAAGTATCCCAGCCAGCTCTCAGGCGGGCAGCAGCAGCGCGTGGCCATCGCCCGTGCGCTGTGCATGGAACCGCGCATCATGCTGTTCGACGAGCCGACCTCCTCGCTCGACCCGGAGATGATCGGCGAAGTGCTTCAGGTGATGGAGGACCTGGCGGCGGACGGCATGACAATGATCTGCGTGACGCACGAGATGGGGTTCGCGCGCAAGGTTGCCGACCGCTGCATCTTCATGGACCAGGGTGAAATCGTCGAAACGGGTCCGGCGGCGGCGTTCTTTGAGAACCCCGCCAGCGACCGCCTCCGCACCTTCCTCGCGCAGGTCCTGCACTGAAGGGGCGGTGTTGCTCTGTGATGCTTCGAGACGCGTCCCTGCGGGCCGTGCCTCAGCATGACGTTGTCAGGAAAAGAGCAAAAATCCCAACGGCGTCATGCTGAGGAGGCGCAACGCGCCGTCTCGAAGCATCACAGAGCGAACCCTCAAGGCGAGTAGTCCAGGCCCATTTCGCGGTAGCGCTCCGGGTCCTCGGACCAGTTCTCGCGGACCTTCACGAACAGGGCCAGGTGCACCTTGCGTCCCAGCAGTTCGCCGATGTCGCGCCGCGCTTCGGAGCCGATGTGCTTGATCGAGTGGCCGCCCTTGCCCAGGACGATCGCCTTCTGGCTGTCACGCTCGACATAGATCACCTGGCCGATGCGCACGGAGCCGTCGCGGTGCTCCTCCCAGCTTTCCGTCTCGACATGGATGGCGTAGGGCAGTTCCTGGTGCACCCGGTCGTAGAGCTTCTCGCGCGTGATCTCGGCCGACAGAAGGCGTTCCGGCACGTCGGCCAGCTGGTCCTCGGGATACAGCCACGGGCCCGGCTTCATGCGTCCCGCCAGGTCGCGCTTCAGGTCGTCGACGCCACTCTTCTTAAGGGCGGAGATCATGAAGGTCGCCTTGAACGGCAGCAGGGCGTTGAGCTCGGCCGCCAGGCCCAGCAGCGTCTCCCGCTTCACCAGGTCGACCTTGTTCAGGGCCAGGATGGCGCTGCGCTCCCCGCGCAGGAGGCCGTCGATGATGCGGCGCACGTCGGCGTCGATGCCGCGTTCCGCATCGACGATCAGCACGACCTCGTCCGCGTCCTCGGCCCCGGTCCAGGCTGCGGCCACCATTGCCCGGTCAAGCCGGCGGCGCGGGGCAAAGATGCCGGGCGTGTCGACGAAGACAAGCTGCGACCGGCCTTCGATCCCGATTGCGGTGATGCGCGCGCGCGTCGTCTGCACCTTGCGCGAGACGATGGAAACCTTCGCGCCGACAAGGGCGTTCAGGAGCGTGGACTTGCCTGCATTAGGGGCGCCGACAAGGGCGATGAAGCCACAGGTCGTGTCGGTCTGGTCGGTCATGATCTTCCTTCCGGCGCGGCACCTGGATCGTCCGCGGCGGGGCTCCTGGGGGGATGCGCAAGCTGGGCCAGAAGCTGCTTCGCGGCCTCCACCTCGGCGCTGCGCTTGGACTGGCCCTGGCCTTCGCCGTGGCGATCGTCGCCCACCTCCACCACCACGGTGAAGACGGGGGCGTGGTCGGGGCCGGTGCGGCCCGCCACGCGATAGGCCGGCTGGCCCAGGCCGCGGGCCGCCGCCAGCTCCTGAAGCGCCGTCTTGGGATCCTTGGGGGCGTCGACCATGCCCGAGAGATAGGGCTCCCACAGCCGCAGGATCAGGGCCTCGGCCACCGCGAAACCGCCGTCCAGGTAGGCGGCTGCGATCACCGCCTCCATCGCGTCCGACAGGATCGCCGGCTTGTCCCGACCGCCCTGTTCCGCCTCGGCCCGGGACATCAGGATGTAGCGGCCCAGCTTCAGGTCCCTTGCGATGGCGGCCAGGGCGGCACCCCGCACCAGGGCGTTGTAGCGCAGCGCCATCTCGCCCTCGCTTTCGCCGGGATGGCCGCGGAACACCGCGGCGGCGATGACCAGGCCCAGGACACGGTCGCCCAGGAACTCCAGCCGCTGGTTCGACGGCCGGCCCTCGACGCTGCCATGGGTCAGCGCCGCCTTCAGCAGGTCGGGATTGCGGAACCCATGGCCGATCGCCTCTTCCAGCGTGCGCAGGTGCGGTTCAGGCATCAATGCAGCAGGTTGAAGAACCGCTCCAGCCGAAGAGCGGAGAACCATTTCCACGGTTCGAACCAGCCGGCGCTGCCGTCGGTCGAGAACCAGATGATCTCGGCCCGGCCAACCAGGTTCTCGGCCGGGATGTAGCCAACCTTGCTGCGGCTGTCCTCGGAATTGTCGCGATTGTCGCCCATGCCGAAGAAGTGGCCCGGCGGCACGGTATAGACCTGGGTATTGTCCCATGGCCCGTTCTGGAACATGTCCAGCGTGCGGAAGCTGACGCCATTGGGCAGCGTCTCGACATATTGGGGATAGGCCTGGGTGAAGCCGTCGCCGCGGGCCCGGGTATAATCCTCGATCCGCTCGCGCTTCACCGGCTCGCCATTGATGTGCAGCACCCCGCCGATGACCTGGATGCGGTCCCCGGGCAGCCCGACGATGCGCTTGATGTAGTCGACGTCGGGATTGCTGGGCAGGCGGAACACGGCGATGTCGCCCCGCTCCGGTTCCCCTTCCAGGATGCGCCCGCCGAACAACGGCGGTGAACCCGGGAATGAATAGCGTGAATAGCCGTACGAGAACTTCGACACGAACAGATAGTCACCGACCTGCAGGTTGGGCAGCATCGACTCCGACGGAATGTTGAACGGCTCGAAGGCAAAGGTCCGGATCACCAGCGCGATGACGATCGCCCAGGCAATGGTCCGCACATTCTCCCAGATCGCACTCCGCAGGGACTTGCGCGAAGCACTGTTTTGTTCGCCCGATTTGTACACCAGAACGGCCCTCCGGGCCCGATATGCGGATGGCGGGGATCAAACGGGCTCCCCCCATGCCCTGTCAAGCGACGCCGGGTCCCAGGGGGTGCGCACCCGCCTGGCTCAGGCGGGCTTCGGCACTGCCTGGATGATGACGATCGCCTGCGCGATCGGATATTCGTCCGTGATCGTCAACTCGATCCGCGCCTCGTGCCCTGCCGGCGTCAGCGCCTGAAGCCGGGCTTGCGCCGCGCCGGTCAGCGCCATCGTCGGCTTGCCGCCGGGCAGGTTGACCACGCCCATGTCGCGCCAGAACACCCCTTGCGCCAAGCCGGTGCCCAGCGCCTTGGCACAGGCCTCCTTCGCCGCGAACCGCTTGGCATAGGTCTCGACCCGGTTGCGCCGCCGCTCCGCCTTGGCCTGCTCGACCGGCGTATAGACCCGGTCGATGAAGCGCTGGCCAAAACGCTCGATCGTCTTCTCGATCCGCCGGATGTCGATCAGGTCGTTGCCGATGCCGATGATCATGACCGCAGCGACTGTCAGGCGGTCGCCAGGCCCGCCTGACCGCGCGCCTCGTTCATCAACTGGCGCATGCGGCGGATGGCCCGGTCCAGGCCGGAGAAGATCGCCTCCCCCACCAGGAAATGGCCGATGTTCAGCTCCATGACCTGGGGGATCGCCGCGACCGGTGCCACCGTCTCGAACGACAGGCCGTGGCCGGCATGGCATTCCAGGCCCAGGCGTTCCGCCTCGACCGCGGCGGCGATCAGGCGGTCCAGTTCAACCTGGCGGCCCGCTCCTTGTGCCTCGCAATAGGCGCCGGTGTGCAGTTCGACGATGTCGGCCCCCAGGGCCCGCGCGACCGCCAACTGCACCGTCTCGGGATCGACGAAAAGCGAGACGCGGATCCCGGCCGCCTTCAGACGCTGGATGAATGGCGCCAGCACGCGATGGTGCGCCGCCACGTCCAGTCCGCCCTCGGTCGTCACTTCCTCGCGCTTCTCGGGCACGATGCAGCAGGCGTTCGGCTTGTGCCGCAGGGCGATGGCCAGCATTTCCTCGGTCGCGGCCATTTCCAGGTTCAGCGGCAGGTCGATCTCGGTCGCCAGGCGGCTGATGTCCAGGTCGGAAATGTGGCGCCGGTCCTCGCGCAGGTGCGCGGTGATGCCGTCGGCCCCGGCGTCGCGGGCGGCGCGCGCCGCGCGCAGCGGATCGGGGTGCAGCCCGCCCCGCGCATTCCGGATGGTGGCGACGTGGTCGATGTTGACGCCGAGTCGGAGGGACCCGGCCGCATGCAGGCGGCTCATGCGGGGCAGTCTAGTGCGACCGCCGCAAGCCCGAAAGGGGAGCCCGGCGCGGCCAGCCGGCCTTTGCGCAAATTGCCTTGAATTGTCGGCATTTTTTGCGTGTCCCTTGATCTTCGCGGTGACCCCCATCACTGGTTTCGGAGCGGTCCGGCCTCATTCTATGGTCATGACCACGACCGAACTCCCCGACACGGATGCCGACCTCGACGAGCAGCGTATCGTCGAGGAGGCGCTGGCCGCCCTGCGCGGCAACCCCTATGTCCGGATCGGCGGACAGAACTGGGCCCTGCGCGCGGTGATCCGCGACACGGTGCGCCGCGCCATTCGCCATGGCCAGGCGGCGCCCGGCCTGCCCCTGCTGGAAGGTCCCTCCTGCCCCGTGATGGTGCTGGAGCACTGAGCGGCCGGCGCGGCCCCCTTGTCCTGGCCGCGCATGTTTTGCCTTGAGCCCGCGCATCCCGCAGCCGACCATCGCGGCCGGCAGACAACGCCGAAGCCGAAGACTGCGGGACACCCATGCTGTTCGACGTATCGAAGATCGCCCCCCGGGACGCCTACAAGCTGCTGGTCTCGACCATCACGCCGCGACCGATCGCCTGGGTCGTCAGCCAGGACGAGGCAGGCCTGGTCAATGCCGCACCGTTCTCGTTCTTCAATGCGGTGTCGGACGATCCGCCCCTGCTGGTGATCGGGGTCAACGGTCCCGCCGGCGCCACGAAGCACAAGGACACGGCCCGCAACATCGCCGCGACCAAGGAATACGTGATCTGCCTGGTGTCGGAAGACACGGCCAGCGCGATGAACGTGACCGCGTTCGACTTCGCGCCAGGCGTCAACGAACTCGACAAGGCGCACCTGACGGCCGTCCCCTCGGCCCTAGTCAAGCCGCCGCGCATCGCCGAAAGCCCCGTCGCCTTCGAATGCGTGGAGGTCAATACCTACAAGGCCAGCCCCACCAATTCCGTCATCCTGGGCCGGGTCGTCGCGATCCACATCCGCGACGAGTTCGTGCTCGACGCGGCCAAGTGCTATGTCGACACGCCCGCGCTGAAGCTGATCGGCCGCATGCACGGCACCGGCTGGTACACCCGCACCAGCGACCGCTTCGAAATGCCAAGGCTGACGGAAGCGCCGAAGGAGTAGCGCGCGAGCGCCTTTACCAGCGGTAGGCCAGGCTGGCGACGACGCTGCGGCCGTCGCCGTAGAAGCACGAGCCGAAGGAGCACGTGGCGATATAGGTCTCGTCCGCCAGGTTGCGGAAATTGACCGCCAGGCGCCAGCGCTGCAGTTCGTAGGCCAGCCGGGCATCGACCAGGGTATAGGCCGGCACGTCGATGCTGGCCGTCTCGTTCACGCCGCGCGTCGTGCCGACGAAGCGGACGCCCAGACCAACGTCCAGCCCAAAGTCGAAGCCATAGTCCGCCCAAAGCGAGGCCTTGTGCTCCGGCACGGCATTGGCCTGCTTGCCGATCTGGCTGGGATCGGCGCTCCGCGTGACGTCAGCCTCCGGCGTCCAGGTATAGGCCAGGATCAGGTTGAGGTCCGCCAGCGGGCTGAACGTCGCCTCCAGTTCCAGGCCGCGGACCTGGATCTCGCCCGTCTGCGACGGCACGAAGTTCACGTCATAGGTGATGTAGTTCTCCCGCGTCAGGTCGAACAGCGCCAGGCTGTAGAGGTCGCTGCGCCCTGGCGGCTGGTAGCGCAGGCCGACCTCGTACTGGTGGGCCTTTTCCGGGGCGAACGGCGTGCCGCTGACCGGGTCGAAGGTCAGGGTGGGCACGAAGGATTCGGAATAGCTGAGATAGGGTGCAAGGCCATTGGGCGCCAGATAGACCAGGCCGGCCCGGCCGGTGAAGGCATCGTCCTCGACCATCGTGCGACCGCCGGCCAGGTGGTCGGCAACGTCGCTGCCGGCCGTATCGAAGCGGCCGCCCAGCGTCAGGGTCCAGCGCTCGCCCAGCCGGATCTGGTCCTGCAGGTAGACGCCTGTCTGATCCAGGCTGGCGGTCGCGTCGACATAGGGCGCCGGCAGGACCAGGGGGCCGCCATAGACCGGGGCCAACAGGTCGAACAGGTTGGGATCCAGGCCGAAACTGGTGACCTGGTCGAAGGTCGAATCCTGGTAGTCCAGGCCGACCAGCAGCGTGTGGCGCAGGAACCCCGTGTCGAAGCCCAACTGCAGCTGGTTGTCCAGGGTGAACGAGCGGACATGCTCGCGGCTGCCGAACAGCGAGCGGTCCAGGAACCGGTAGTTGTCCGGATCCGTCGGGTCGGCGTTCACCGGCACATAGCCGTTCGGGTAGACATGGCGGTAGTCCACATCCAGCTCGGCATAGCGCAGGTTCTGGCGCACCTGGACCGCTTCGCTGAAGCGGTGCTCGAACTCATAGCCCAGCTGCCACTGGTCCTGGTCGAACTGGTTGAATTCGGGATCGCCGGTAAAGGTCGCCTCTGACGCATGGCCGCCGGCCGGCGTCGGGACCAGCGTGCCCACTTCCGGGATGCCGTGGGAATAGACGCCGGCGCGGATGCCCAGGTAGTTGGCCAGGAACGTCAGGTGCGTCCGTTCCGTCGGCGCCCAGGTCAGCGCGGGTGCCACATAGATGCGGTCGTCCGGCATGTCGCCGTCGAACAGCTCCGCATCCCGGTACAGGCCCGTCAGGCGATAGGTGAACTCCCCCGCCTCGTCCAGGGGACCGGACAGGTCGGCTGCGACCTGGCGACGGGACTGGGTGCCCAGCGTGACCTCGATCTCGCGCAGGGGTTCCTGGGTCGGGCGCTTGCTGATCACGTTGAGGACGCCGCCCGGGCTGGACTGGCCGTACAGCACGGAGGACGGTCCGCGCAGCAGCTCCACCCGTTCCAGGCCATAGTTCTCGATCTGCCAGAACGACCATGAATTGTTGCCGCGCAGGGGCAAGCCGTCGCGGTAATAGGAGGTGAAGATGTCGAAACCGCGCACAAGGGCGAAGTCGTAGCGCGAGTCGGATCCGTAATTGGCGACGTCGACGCCCGCGGTATAGCCCAGCACGTCCTGGAAGCGGATCGCGCCGATGGCCTCCATCCGATCCGCCGTGATCACGGAGATCGACTGCGGCGTCTCCAGGATCGGCGTGTCGGTCTTGGTCCCGGTC
Organism: Zavarzinia sp. CC-PAN008; assembly: GCF_051903925.1. Taxonomy (GTDB): domain Bacteria; phylum Pseudomonadota; class Alphaproteobacteria; order Zavarziniales; family Zavarziniaceae. Next base: position 2,764,356 of record NZ_CP173678.1, on the reverse strand, counting down.
GTGCCGCGGGTCGCGACATATCCGTCGACCGGCCCGCGCGGATCCTCCGGTGCCGCCGTGCCCGTCACCTCCAGGGTCGGCAGCGTCATGGTGCCCCCGGCGCCCGCATCTCCTTCGGCCGTCTGTGCCGCGGCCGGAGCCGAAAGGCCAGCCAACGCCGCGCCCGCCAGCAGCGTCGCACGCAGAAGGGCGGCGCGGTCCTGCCGGACCGTCCTGACTTCCCCCATTCGATCGTCCCCCATCGCCCGGGCGACCACCTCCGCCAGGATGGTTCCGCGCCGGTCAAATACGAATGACTCGCATTATCTGAAGCGCGACAGGAATCGCAAATGATTCTCAGTAATGTTTCATGACGCGACGCGCGTGGTCATCGCGCCTGCCTGCAAGGCAGGCGGCGAAGCAGGTCAGGGCCAGCGTTTGGGGTGCTTCAGCCCCGGGCGCGTTCCACGGAGGAGACGGCGGGGTCGGCGCGCAGGGCGGCGAGGATGTGCGTCAGGTGCTTCAGGTCGCGCACCTCGATATCGACCATCATCTCCACGTACTCGGAACTGCGGTCGGTGAACTTCAGGTTCGCGATATTGCCGCGGTTCTTGGCGATCACGCTGGCCAGCTGGCTCAGCGTGCCGGGCTCGTTCGTGACGACGGCGCTGATGCGGCCGACATGCAGTTCGCCTGGCTCCGCGTCCAGCTCCCACGCCAGGTCGATCCAGCGTTCGGGCGCGTCGGCAAAGCTCTCAAGCGTCTTGCAGTCGATCGCATGGACCGTGACGCCCTTGCCCGTGGTGACGATGCCGACGATGCGGTCGCCGGGCAGCGGGTGGCAGCAGCCGGCATAATGGATCGCCATGCCGGGGATCAGGCCACGGATGGGCAGCGCATTCTCGGCACGCTTGCGCTTCAGGCGGCCGCGCGCGATGGGCAGAACCCTGGCATCGCCCGTGTCCTCCGGCCGCTCGCCGGGGAAGATCGCTTCCAGCAGGGCGCGGTCGGTCAGCAGGCCCTGCGACAGGGCGACGTAGACATCCTCAACCGATCGCTGCTTCAGCTTGGACAGGGCACCGTCGATCGCCTTCTCGGTCAGGTCGCGGCCCAGCGATTGGAAGGCCCGCACCGCCATCGCCTTGCCCAGCGAGATGTACTGGTCGCGCTGCTGGTTACGCAGGAAGCGGCGGATCGCGGACCGGGCCTTGCCCGTGGTGACGATGTGCTCCCAGGACGGACTTGGCGTCTGGCCCTTGGAGCGGACGATCTCGACCTGGTCGCCGTTCTTGAGCTCGGTGCGCAGCGTCTGCAGGCGGCCATTGATCTTGGCCCCCACCGTCGAATGGCCCAGGCCGGTATGGACGGCATAGGCGAAGTCGAGGGGCGTCGCCCCGCGCGGCAGGGCGATCAGGTCACCCTTGGGCGAGAAGCAGAACACCTGGTCGGTGAACATCTCGAGCTTGGTATTCTCGAGGAATTCCTCAGGGTTTGCCGCCTGTTCCAGGATCTCCAGCAGTTCGCGCAGCCAGCGGTACTGGGTGCCCTCCGGCGCGCCGCCATCGGGCACGATCCCGTTCGACTGCTTGTAGCGCCAATGCGCCGCCACGCCGAAATCCGCGACCTCGTGCATCTCGCGGGTGCGGATCTGGATCTCGATCTTCTGCTTCTCGGGGCCGATCACGGCCGTGTGGATCGAGCGGTAATTGTTCCGCTTCGGTGTCGAGATGTAGTCCTTGAAGCGCCCGGGCACCATCGAGTACGAGGCGTGCAGCACGCCCAGCGCCTGGTAGCAGGTCGGCATCTGGTCGACCACGACGCGGAACGCCATGATGTCGGACAGCTGCTCGAACGAGATGTTCTTCTGCTCCATCTTGCGCCAGATGGAATAGGGCCGCTTCTCCCGCCCCGAGACCCAGGAATCGATGCCCTGGTTGGCGAGCGTGCGCGCCAGCTGGTCCGAGATGCGGGTGATCAGGTCGCCGCCCTGGTCGCGCAGGAACGACAGGCGCCGGATGATCGAGGTGCGCGCCTCGCCGTTCAGTTCGGCAAAGGCAAAATCCTCCAGCTCGTCCTTCAGCTGGTGCATGCCGATGCGCTCGGCCAGCGGGGCATAGATCTCCATCGTCTCGAGCGCGATGCGCCGCCGCTTGTCCGGCTTCTCGATGAAGTGCAGGGTCCGCATGTTGTGCAGGCGGTCGGCCAGCTTGACGAGCAGGACGCGGATGTCGTTCGACATCGCGATCAGCAGCTTGCGGAAATTCTCCGCCTGCTTCGTCCGCTCTGACGCCTGTTCCAGCTTGGACAGCTTGGTGACGCCATCGACCAGGGTCGCGATCTTGGGCCCGAACAGGCTCTCGATCTCTTCATAGGTCGCGACCGTGTCCTCGATCGTGTCATGCAGCAGGGCGGTGACGATGGTCGCCGCGTCCAGCTTCATGTCGGTGAGGATGCCGGCCACCTCCAACGGGTGGGAGAAATAGGGGTCGCCATTGGCGCGCACCTGGGCGCCGTGGACTTTCATCGAATAGACGTAGGCCCGGTTCAGCATCGCCTCGTCGGCGGCCGGGTCATAGGCCTTGACCCGTTCGACCAGTTCGTACTGGCGGATCATGGGGCGCGCGCGCTCTGGCGTGGGGGCCGGTGCCGCAGCGGGGACCGGCCGCAATGCCTGAACCTCCGCCATCGTCCGTCCCGCCCCCCTGCCGTTGCGCCTGCCTGCCCTGCCCTGGAAATCCTCGCCCTGCTCAGTCGTCGCCGAACGCCTTGTCCAGCTCGTCGGCCAGGCCCGCCATCGTGCGGTCGAACGCCTCGTTCGAGAGCTCGGGCGGCGTCAGCTCCTGCCCGGCCATCAGGCGGGGCATGTCGTCCTCGACCGGCTCGTCCGTCTCGACATGGACCTGCATGCCGTGGATCATCCCCTCGTGCAGCGTCTCGACGCTGACCGTCTCGTCCGCGATCTCGCGCAGGGCCACGACCGGGTTCTTGTCGTTGTCGCGGTCGAGTGTCAGCGGCGCGCCGGCCGAGATCGCCCGCGCCCGCTGGGCGGCCAGCAGGACGAGGGTGAACCGATTGGGGACCTGCTCGACGCAGTCTTCGACAGTCACGCGTGCCATGAACGCTCACTTCCGGGAACTGGGGGATTCAGCCCTTCAACATACGGCCCCAGCCTAGGACCTGCAAGGCGCGACGGGGCGTGAGATGGCTGTGATTTCGCTGTTATCGCGAACGATTCTCAATAATCTTGCATCCCCCCGCCCGCCTTGCGACACTCCGGCCGGAACGTGAACCAATACGGCGTCGAACAGGGGGAGTGGACATGACCGGGGCACCATCGGCCGGGGCGGCCACCACATGGATCGACAGCCGCGAGGCCTTGCGCGCGGTCCTGGGCGAGCCCAGCGACCTTGTGCTGCGCAAGGCGATCCCCCGCCTGGACCGCCATGCCCGGACCTTCATCGCCAAGTCGCCCTTCCTGGTAATCGGTACGGCCGATGCGGACGGTCGGGGCGACACCTCGCCCCGCGGCGACCCGCCCGGCTTCGTCAAGGTCCTGGATGACGGGACCCTGCTGATCCCGGATCGTCCCGGCAACAACCGGGCCGATACGCTGGTCAACATCATCGACAACCCCGAATGCGCCGTCATCTTCATGATCCCGGGCATCGAGGAGACCCTGCGCGTCAATGGCACCGCCCGCGTGACCGCCGACCAGGCCCTGCTGGCGCAATGCGCCGAACAGGGCCGCACCCCGCGGCTGGGCATCGTCCTTTCCGTGCGCGAGGCCTTCCTGCATTGCGCCAAGGCGTTCCGACGCTCGCATCTCTGGCAGGACGAGGCACGACAGGCGCGCGGCGACCTGCCCAGCCTGGCGCAGATCGTGATGGAACAGCTCAGCGGACAACCGGCCGACCCGGCGGTGGTGAAGTCCGTCGATGCCCAGCTCGAAGAGGACTACAAGGCGACGATGTACTGAGCCGCAGGGACTTGGCGCAGGCTCCCAGGGAACCGATCGCGCCTGTGGCGTTTGCTGTCGCGTGCAACGAAAGGGTGACCCATGCGTGACACGCCAAGCGATGCCTCCCTTGGCAACTTCCGCCTTGTCCTGGCCGAGATCGGTCCGCTTCTAGAACGCTGCCGTCTGGCCCGCATGGACCTGGGCCACGTGCTGGACCGTCTCGCCTGGTTGGACGAGCCGGCCGAACGGTCGCCCGCACCCGGCCGCCAGCCGCGGCACTGACAGGCGGCCAGACACCGACCAATGCGCGTGCCGCGCGTGTCCGGCTGGACTTGGCGGCATGCACCATGGGATCGTTCCGACGTGGTAGACGCGCGGGCGACGCGCCGCTGAAGTGTGGAGTTGCAGATGGCGACGTTCACCGGATCGGTCGGGGTCGATTCCTTCATCGGCGGCGTCGCTGCCGACCTGTTCAACTTCCAGACCACGCATCTTGCCGGGACCGATACGGTCGCCGGTGGCGGGGGCGCCGCGATCGATCAGCTCCGCTTCACGACGGCCGGCACGGTCGCCGCTGGTGCCTTTGCCCGCGTCAGCGGGATTGAGCTGATCACGCTCGCCAATGGCGCCAATACGCTCACGCTGACCGACGCGCTCGTGGCCTCCGCCACGGGTGCCGTGCTCAGCATCGCTGGCAACATGGGCAATGACAGTGTCGATGCCAGCGCGCTGACCGGCGGCAACGCAATCGACATCACGGGTTCAGGCGGGGTTGATACGGTCATTGGCGGCCTGGGCGCCGACACCTTCCGCTTTACGGCGACCGCACTGACGGCGGCCGACCGGGTGACGGGCGGGGGCGGCACGGCCGTCGACCAGTTGGTCCTGACCTCCGCCGGCTCGGTCGCCCTGGCCGGCGTCACCGGCATCGAGCGCATCACCCTGGCCAATGGCAACAACACCGTCATCCTCAATGATGCCTTTGTCGGCTCGGCCAATGGCGACGTGTTGACCATCACCGGCAACATGGGCAACGACCTGGTCAATGGCGCCAGTCTCAGCGGCGGCAACGCCATCGACGTCACGGGTTCGGGCGGCAGCGACACATTCCTTGGGGGCCTGGGCGCCGACATCTTCCGCTTCACGTCCACGGCCCTCACGGCCGCCGATCGCGTGACTGCCGGGGGTGGTGCTGCGGTCGACCAGCTGGTGATGCTGGGGCCCGGCACCCAGGTCCTGACAGGCGTGTCCGGGATCGAGCGCATCGTGCTGACCAACGGCAACAACACGATGGTGTTGAGCGATGCCCTGGTCGGCTCGGCCCATGGCGCTGTGCTGACGATTGCCGGCAATATGGGCAACGACATCGTCAACGGCGCCGGCCTGACCGGCCCGAACGCCATCGACTTCACCGGCTCCGGCGGCGCCGACACCGTCATTGGCGGCCTGGGCGCCGACATCTTCCGCTTCACCTCGACCGCGCTGACGGCGTCGGACCAGATCACGGCGGGCGGTGGTGGCGCCATCGACCAGTTGGTGATGCTGGGCGCGGGAACGCAGGTCCTGAACGGCGTCCGCGGAATCGAGCAGGTCGTCCTGGCCAACGGCACCAACGCCATGACGCTGAACGACACCGTCCTGGCCAACAACAACGGGTCGCTCACCATCCTCGGCGGCACTGGCAATGACATCGTCAATGCAAGCGCGGTGACCAACCAGGCCAATCGGGTGATCATCGTTGCCGGCAGTGGCAACGACACGCTGGCGGGTGGTGGCGGTGACACATTCTCAGGCGGCGACGGCCAGGACCTGCTGCGCACCAATGGCCTGACCCAGTTCGCGGATGACGGGACCTACCTGGGCGGGAACGGCAACGATCGGATCGAATACAATGTCGGGGCGTTGAGCCCGAACTCACCGCTCCTGGGCGGCGGGGCGGACCGCGACACGCTGTTCGACCTTGGCAACCACTCGGCCAACATCAATCTGGCATTCGTCAGTTCCGACCAGACGAGCGGAGACTTCGCCGATATCCGCAGTTTCGAGAACGTGGACTGGTCGCAGAGCAGCGGCGGCCTGACCGCCACGGGATCGACCGGCGTCAACACGATCCTGGGCGGCGCGGGCCTGGACCGGATCAACGGCAATGGCGGCGCCGACACGCTGGACGGCGGCGCCAACCAGGACGTCCTGGTGGGCAGCGGTACGGCGATCGCCATCGTCAATCTTGCCGTCGTGGGTGGCGACCAGACCATCGCCGACGAGGCCCTGGTCCGCAACTTCGAGGCCGTCGACTGGTCGTTGAGCAGCGGCAGCCTCATCGCCAGCGGCACCAACACTGGCGACGTGATGATCGGCGGCAGCGGCACGGATTCGCTGACGGGTGGGCTGGGCGCCGATACGTTGACCGGGGGCGCATCGGCCGACGTCTTCCGCTACCTGGTGCGCGAAGGGTCGACCGACGTGCTGACCGACTTCCTCCCCGGCACGGACAAGCTGGCATTCCAGACCAGCGCCTTCGACTTCAACGGCGAGACGTTCAACGTGACCGTCACGACCACGACCGCCAGCATGTTCAGCGTGGCGGGCGCCGACCTGATCCGCCTGAACGGGGTGGTGGAGGATGCGGCAGGCGTCGCCGCCTTCCTCAACACCAACGGCACCGGCTCGGACGGCGAGGGCGTTTTCGTCTTGGCGCAGACCAGCGGCGGCAGGACCTTCATCTACCATGTCGCCGATGCCGGAACGCCGATCGACATCGTGCGGATCGCCGACCTGGGCGCAATCGCGCCCGACTCGGTCAGTACGACCGACTTCGTATTCTTCTGACGGGTTCCGGGAGGACCGCGGCTAACCCGCCTTGCGCGTCAGACGGCGGGCATTGGCGACGGCCCGCTTGTGGATGGGCGCCAGGGCCGCGTCCACCGCGGCCAGGCCGCTGGTGGCCGCGCGGGCACTCTGGGCCATGGCCCCGTCGATAAGGCGCGCCATGGGCAGGCTGCCCGGCGCGGCAAAGGCCATGTCCCGCGCGCAGGCCCCGACATCGCCGCAATAGCGTTCAAGCTCGCGCTGGCTCTGGATCAGGGCCTGCATCACGTTGCTGCCCGACTGGCCAAAGGCCATCACCTTTTCAGGCACCATGCGGCCCAGTTCGCGGTGGTCGGCGGCCCAGGGGCGCTGCATCGCATCGGCGATCAGGGCGGTGCGATGGCCGATCACGGTACCGGCCGCGACCATCGTCTCGGCCGCCGCGATGCCGGTCCGCACCATGCCGAACCAGGCATCCGCCATCTGCCCTGCCGTGCCGTTCAACCACCACATGACTGCCTCCGCCTCGCACGCATCGCCCGGACAGGATCGCATCGGGGCGCCATCGCAGACTGCACGATCCTCCCTTACGCCGGCTTAAAGCGCCATGCCTTCTGCTGGGGGGGCAGGGCTGCGATCAGATGCGCGACGCTGTGGCCGGTCACCGGGTGGCGCCAACCGGGTGCCACCTCCGCCAGCGGATGCAGGACGAAGGCGCGCAAGGCAAGACCCGGATGCGGCAGCACGACGCCGTCGCCATCGCCGATCCGCCCGTCATGGTCGATCAGGTCCAGGTCGCAGGGCCGCGCATCCCAGCGCTGGCGGCGCATCCGGCCAAAAGCCGCTTCGATCGCATGCAGGTGCGCCAGCAGCACCGGCGGCGGCAGCAGCGTCGCGACCGCCGCGACGCCGTTGACGAAGCGCGGCTGCCGATCCGCCGGGCGTCCCTCCGGCGGCAGGGCTTCGCTCTCCCACCAGGACGAGCGGGCAATGACGCGGATGTTGTCCGCCTGAAGTCGTAGCAGGACGGCGTCCAGCGTCTGCTCCGGTGCACCGACCGGCGAGGGAAGATTTGCGCCCAGGGCGATGAGAATCATTTGCGCTTGCCTATCATGGGCACGGGTCTATCGTCGCCGGATAACTTGGCCCGCGACCGGCAGAGACTTGCATTCGATCGCAGGCATTATCCGCCATTTGATGTATTGGTGATAAAGTGTTCTATCCTGACGAACGATTGGCCCTGTTCCTTGATGGCCCCAATCTCTATGGCGCGGCACGGGGCCTGGGCTTCGACATCGACTACAAGCGCCTGCTGACGTATTTCTCGAAGCAGGGGCGCCTGATCCGGGCGTTCTACTACACCGCCTTGATCGAGGATCAGGAATATTCGCCGATCCGGCCGCTGATCGATTGGCTGGACTATAACGGCTATACCATGGTCACCAAGTCGACCAAGGAGTTCACCGACGCGCAGGGCCGCCGGCGGATCAAGGGCAACATGGATATCGAGCTCGCCATCGACGTGCTCGAAATGGCGGACCACCTGGACCATGTCGTGCTGTTCTCGGGCGACGGCGACTTCCGCCGCCTGATCGAGGCGGTGCAGCGCCGCGGCGTGCGCACCACGGTCGTGTCCACCGTCCGCACCTCGCCGCCCATGATCGCGGACGAGCTGCGGCGCCAGGCCGATACGTTCCTGGAGCTGCAGCAGCTGGCGGAGCACATCCAGCGCGACCCTGCCCTGCGCGAGCAGAACATGCGCGAGCACCAGCGCGACCCCAATGCGCGCGAGCAGGCCTGGCGCGAACGCGACTACCGGGACGAGGAGGAGAGCTACGCCTCCACCCCGCCGCGCACCACCCGCTACTGAGCGGCCTCCCATGGTGAGCGATGTCGCGGCGCCGCCGGCGCCGGCGCGGGACTGTCCGCTATGTCCCCGCCTGGTCGGCCTGCGGGACGAGCTGCGTGTCCGGCATCCCGACTGGCACAACGCGCCGGTGCCCAGCTTCGGTCCGGCCGGGGCTCGCCTCCTGATCCTGGGCCTGGCCCCCGGCCTGAACGGCGCCAACCGCACCGGGCGGCCGTTCACGGGCGATCATGCCGGCATCCTGCTCTATGACACGCTTCTGGCCCATGGCTTCGCGCGGGGGCGCTACGCCGCCGAGCCGGACGACGAGCTGGTTCTGGTCGATGCGCGCATTGTGAATTCCGTGCGCTGCCTGCCGCCAGAGAACAAGCCGACGACACAGGAAATCGCGACCTGTCGCCAGTTCCTGCGGTACGAGCTGGAGGCGCTGGCGGGCGTCCGCGCGGTGGTGGCCCTGGGCCGCATCGCGCATGACAGCCTGCTGGCCACGCGCGGGCTGAAGCTTTCCGCCGCCCGCTTTGCCCATGGCGCGCGCCATGACCTGCCCGGCGGCCTGACCCTGTTCGACAGCTTCCACTGCTCGCGCTACAACACCAATACGGGCCGCCTGACGCCGGCGATGTTCAACGCGGTCTTCGCCGCCGCGCGCGCATACCTGGATGCTCAGCCGTAGCGCTGCTCTTCCCAGGGGTCGCCGAAATTGTGGTAGCCGTTGCGCTCCCAGAAGCCGGGCTCGTCCTCGGCCAGGACCTCGATCCGCTTGATCCACTTGGCGCTCTTCCAGAAGTAGAGCTGCGGAATGACCACGCGCACCGGGCCGCCATGCTCGCGGCTGAGCGGCTTGCCCTCCCAGTGCGTGGCCAGCAGCGCGCCCGGCCGCGCCAGCTCCTCAAGCGGCACGTTGGTCGTGTAGCCGTCATGGGCATGGAACAGGACGTGCCGCGCCGCGTCCGTCGGCTGCGCCGCCGCCAGCAGGTCGGCGCCGGCGACACCTGACCAGCGATTGTCATAGCGCGACCAGGACGTGACGCAGTGAATGTCGGACACGTCCTGCACCTGGGGCAGTGCCAGGAACCCCGGCAGGTCCAGGCTGAGGGGATTGGCAACGGCTCCGTCGACCACCAGGCTCCAGGTGCGGGGATCGACGTGCGGCTGGATGCCCAGGTCCAGGACCGGCCAGTCCTTGACCAGTTTCTGCCCCGGCGGCAGGCGCTCGTCACGCCGGGCCGGCCGCCCGGTCAGCAGGCGCCCCAGCTTCGCCCATTGCTGCTTGGACAGGATCAGCTTCTGCTTCGCGCCCTCGGGTGCGTCGGTCATGGCCGCCTTCCGTGTCGGGTCAGTCGTAGGACCGGCTGCGCATCAGGCGCGCCTTGTCGCGCTGCCAGTCGCGCTCCTTCTCGCTCTCGCGCTTGTCGTGCAGCTTCTTGCCCTTGGCCAGACCCAGCTCGATCTTGGCCCTGCCGCGGCCGTTGAAGTAGATCGACAGGGGCACGACCGTCATGCCGCCGCGCTCGACCTCCTGCGACAGCTTGGCGATCTCGCGCGCATGCAGCAGCAGCTTGCGCGGGCGGCGCGGCTCATGGTTCTCGCGATTGGCCTGCCGGTATTCGGGGATATAGGCATTGATCAGCCAGAAGCCGCCGTCCTTGGGTCCGGCATAGGCCTCCGCGATCGTCGCGCGCCCCTCGCGCAGGGCCTTGACCTCGCTGCCGAGCAGCATCATGCCCGCCTCGACCGTATCCTCGATCGAGTAGTTGTAGCGCGCCTTGCGGTTCTCGGAGACGACGCGGCCTTCCCGCTCCTTCTTGGCCATGGCTGGTTCGGTTCGGACCTTTGGCTGCGTTCAGCCTAGTTGAGGATGCCGGACTGCCGCAGGGCCGCCTCGACCCGTGCGGCCGTGTCCGGCCGGATGCCGACCAGCGGCAGGCGCAGTTCGGCCGAGCACAGGCCAAGCAACGACGCCGCATACTTGACCGGCGCGGGGCTCGTCTCAAGGAACATCGCATCGTGCAGCGGCATCAGCTGGTCCTGCCATTTCAGCGCCGCGGCGAAATCGCCGCCCAGGGCCGCCTCCTGGAAGGCGGAGCAGGCGGCCGGCGCCACGTTGGCGGTGACGGAGATGCAGCCGACGCCACCATGGGCGATCTGGGCCAGCGCGGTCGCATCCTCGCCCGAGAGCTGGATGAAGTCCTTGCCGCAGGCGGCGCGCTGGCGCGACACGCGGGTGATGTCCGCCGTCGCATCCTTGACGCCCACGATGCGCGGCAGCTCGGCCAGGCGGGCCATGGTGTCGACGCTCATGTCGACCACGCTGCGGCCGGGTATGTTGTAGATCACGATCGGCAGGTCGGTCGCGTCGTGGATCGCCTTGAAATGGGCGTAGAGCCCCTCCTGCGTCGGCTTGTTGTAATAGGGCGTGACGACCAGGCCGGCGTCCGCGCCGGCCTTCTGCGCATGGCGGCTGAGCGAAATCGCCTCGGCTGTCGAGTTGGAGCCGGTGCCGGCGATCACCGGCACGCGCCCGGCCGCCGCCTCGATCGCCAGTTCGACCACGCGCTCGTGCTCGTCATGCGACAGGGTCGGTGATTCGCCGGTCGTGCCACAGGGGACCAGGCCGTGCGTGCCCTGGCGGATCTGCCAGTCGACGAAGTCCTGGAAGGCGCGGGCGTCCACGGCCCCATCCTTGAACGGCGTGATCAGGGCGGTGATCGATCCCCGCAAGCTCGCGACCATGATTGCACCCCTTCCCCACGCCGTCCCGTGCCGACGGCCGATCCATGCGGTTCCACCACTACCGGCCCCGTTGCCGGCCAGACTGCGGAACCGTCACAAGTGTTTAGCCCTAAGACGCTGAAATATCGAGCATCAAGACAAAGTGCGCACTGGCCGCCGGGGCCGCCACGCGGGTACACTGGCACCTTGAGTCGCGTCCATTGTCCGAGGGTTTGCCGTGCGTATCCTGCCTGGCCTGCTGCTGACCGCCCTGCTGGCTGGCGCCGTTCCCAGCGGGCCGGTGCTCCAATCCACACGGCCAGCCGCGGCGGCCGAACTCAGCGCGGGCGATGCGCAGGCCTATCGCCTCGCCTTCGCCCGAGTCAAGGCCGACCAATGGACCGAGGCGTTCTCCCTGGTCCGCGGCACGCGGGATCCCCTGCCGGCCAAGGTCATACGCTGGACCTACCTGACCGCCGCCAATAGCGGCGCCACCTACCAGGAGATCGCCGACTTCCTGGTCGCCAATCCGCAATGGCCACGGCAGGACACCCTGCGCCTGCGGGCCGAGACGGCGATCGGGCCGGCCACGCCGCGCGACGTGGTCGCCCAATGGTTCCGCCGCTTCCCGCCGGTCAGCGGCGGCGGGATGGTCAAGCTGGGCGCGGTCCTGATCGCCCAGGGCAAGCAGGACGAGGGCGTGACCTGGCTGCGCAAGGCGTGGCGGGGCGAGGATCTTTCCCTGGCCGACGAACAGTCGGTCCTGGCCGCGCTGGGCCGCTACCTGACGGCTGAGGACCATGCCGCGCGCATGGACTACCTGCTGTGGTCGGGGGACCGCGCGGGGGCACAGCGCCTGCTGAACCTGGTCCCGGCTGCCGATGCGCAGATCGCGGCGGCACGCATCGCCTATCAGCAGGGCGCGGCCAATGCCGGCTCCGCCCGGCCGGCGCTGTCGCCGTCCGCCCGCACTGCCGGCCTGCTCTATGACCGGATCCGCTGGCTGCGCAAGAACGACCTGGACCAGATGGCGCAGGACGAGCTGCTGGCCGTCCCGGTCGAGGCGTTCGCCGTCCAGCCGCAGAAGTGGTGGGAGGTGCGCCGCGTCGCCGTGCGCCGCCTGCTGCGCCTGGGCCAGGCGCAGGCGGCCTATGCGCTTGCCAACAACCATCACATGACCGAGGGCACGGGCTTCGCCGATGCGGAGTTCCTGGCCGGCTGGATCGCGCTGCGCTTCCTCAACATGCCGCAGGAGGCCTATCGCCACTTCACCACCCTGCACCAGGGCGTGCGCAGCCCGATCTCGGTCGGGCGTGGCGCCTACTGGTCGGGCCGCGCGGCGGCAGCCCTGGGCGACCAGGCCCGCGCCGAACGCTGGTACCGGGAGGCCGCCCGCTTTCCCACCGTGTTCTACGGCCAGCTCGCCGCCGACGCCCTGGGCGGGGGCGAGGCCCTGCACCTGCCGCCCGAGCCACAGCCCACGCGGGAGGACCTGGCCAAGCTGCAGAACGACGAGCTGGCGCGCGCCGTCCGCCTGCTCGCCGAGCTCGACCTGGCGGAGCGGGCCAAGCCCTTCCTGCAGCAGATGCTGGTCAACTCGATCACGGCGGGCGAGCGTCGCCTGATCGGCGAGCTGGCCGAACGCATCGGCCGCCGCGAAATGTCGATCGCCGCCGCCAAGGAGAGCGAGCGCGAGGGCACGCCCCTGATCCAGCGCGGCTATCCGGTGATCGCGATGCCGGGCGCCGCCCCGGTCGAGCGGGCCCTGGCGCTGTCGATCACGCGCCAGGAAAGCGCCTTTGACGTGGGCGCGGTCAGCCCGGTCGGCGCGCGCGGCCTGATGCAGCTGATGCCGGACACGGCCAAGATGGTGGCCGGAAAGCTTGGCCTGCGCTACGAGGCCGGCCGCCTGACCACCGATCCCGTCTACAACATGACCCTGGGCACGGCCTATCTGGCCGACCGGCTGGACCGTTTCGACGGCTCCTATGTCATGACGATCGCGGCCTATAACGCCGGCGCCGGCCGCGTGAACCAGTGGGTGCAGAGCTTTGGCGACCCGCGCCATCCCGGCGTCGACGTCGTCGACTGGATCGAACAGATCCCGTTCGAGGAAACCCGCTCCTATGTCCAGCGGGTGCTGGAGAACACGCAGATCTACCGCTATCGGCTCGACCCCAGCGGCAATATCCGCCTGCAGCTGGTCGAGGACCTGATCCGCACCCGTGGTGGTCCCGTGCGGCACCCGGTCCTGGCCGCCCCGCGCGTGGCCAACCAGGGCTGAACCGGGGACGATCCGCCGCATGGCCGTCATCCTGTCCAATGCGCGGGATAACCGCGCCGACCGGATCTGGCTTGAACGGGTGCTGCCGCTCTATCTGCACGACCTGTCGGAATACGATCCGCACCTGTTCACGCTGAGCGACGACGGGCGCTGGCTTCCCGAACAGCTGGGCGCCTGGCTGGGGGAGCCGGGCGGCCTGCCCCTGGTGATCCGCGATGGCGCCACGCGGATCGGCTTCGCCCTGGTGGCGGCGACCGGATTTCCCTGGCTGGGCGAGGGCCACGACTACCGCATGGGGGAGTTCTTCATCCTGCGTGCCCATCGCCGGTCCGGGATCGGCCGGCTCGCCGCCCTCGACCTGTTCCGGCGCTATCGCGGGCGCTGGGAGCTTTGCCAGCTGCCCGCGAACCAGGGTGCCATCCGCTTCTGGGCCCAGGTGATCGGCGAACTTGGCGTTCCCGTCACGCACCGCATCGACAACGGCGCCCCCTGCCAAAGCTTCGATACAAGGGGGGCGGTGTAGAACACCGAAAAGCCCTCCTCTCCCGCAGCGATGGGGCGGGAGCGGGCGGTCAGTGGACCGTGGTGTCGGCGGCGATTGCCGTGGTGCCCAGCATGGCCTGGATGCGCAGGGCGGCTTCGCCTTCGCCATAGCAGTGCGCCAGGGCCCGGGCGCCGGCATCATGGGCGGCGCGGTAGTCGTCGACCCCACCCAGGTCGCACAGGCTCTTGATCTCGCGCAGGGCCACCGGGCTCAGCTGGGCCAGGTGGCTGGCCAGCGCGGCGATGCTGTCGTCGAACTCGGCCGCATTGGCCACGTTGGTGACCAGGCCCAGCATGAACGCCCGTTCCGCCGTGATCATCCCGCCTGTCAGGGTCAGGGCCCGGGCGGCTCCGCCCCCGATCAGCTGCTTCAGCCGGGCGATCGCGCCGCCATTGGGCACGATCCCGACCGACACGCCGGGCAGGCCGAAGCGCGCGTCCAGGCGGGCGAACCGGATGTCCGCGAACAGGGCAAGTTCCAGCCCGGCCCCGATGCAGGGCCCCTTGATCGCCGCCAGGATCGGCTTCGGGCAGGCCAGCATCGCCTCGTTCAGAGCCTGGGCCCGGCGCACCAGCTGCTCCGCCTCGGGCGTCGTCAGGGTGCTCAACTCGACGACGTCGGCGCCGATCGAGAAGACGTCGGCGTCGCTGGTCAGGACGATGACGCGGACCGAGGCATCGCGGGCGGCGTGGCCGATCGCTGCCTGCAACGCCTGCCGCAGGCCGGAGCTGATCGCATTGCCCTGGTCCGGCCGGTTGAGGCGCAGGGTCAGGATGGGCCCGCTCTGCACGCTGTCGATTGGATCGGCACTCATCGCTGCTTCGCCTCGCCGCGCCCCGCATTGGCCGCCGGCCCGTTCAGGCGGCCGGCGTCCACCTGTCATACCGGGTCGCGCGCGGCAGGCAAAGCGGCGACGGCATCAGGGCGGCGGCGCGGCCGGGCCTGCGCGCATCGCCTGGCCCGCCTGGTAGGCGATGGCCAGCAGCACCACGGTGCCGCCGACCATGGTCATGGCGGTCGGCGTCTCGCCGATGAACAGCCACACCCAGAGCACGCCCAGCACCACCTCGCTGAGGCCCAGCAGGCTGAGCTGTGCTGCCGGCACCCGGGTGGATGCCGCCACGAACAAGGCATTGCCCAGGCCCAGCTGGACCACACCCACGGCCAGGCAGGGGATGAAGTCGCGCAGCGAAATCGCGACGTCGCCCCCCTGCACCACCAGGGCCACGGCGACGGAGAACACGCCCGACACGATCAGGACCGGCAGCATGTCGACGCTGCGCCCCGCACGCACCAGGACGGTGAAAGCCGCCCACAGTACCGCGACCCCCAGCGCCAGCAGGTTGCCCAGCCAGGTCCCCAGCCCCAGTCCATCCGCCACCATGACGACGACCCCGCCAAAGGCCAGGCCCATGGCCAGGACCATCGCCCGGCTGACCGGCTCGCGCAGGAAGATCCAGGCGAACAGCGCGCAGAAGGCCGGCTGGGCGGCGATCAGGAACAGGACGTTGGCGACCGTCGTCTTGTGCAGCGCCAGGATGAACAGGGTGCTGCAGGTGCCCGACACCAGGCCCGCGAACACGCCGAACCAGCCGATCGAGCGGAACACCTGCACCGTCGCCCGGCCATAGCGGAAGGCAAGCCAGGCCAGCAGCGCCACGACCATGCTGGACGAGCGCCAGAACACGATGTCCCAGGGCGAGGCATCCTGCACCGACCGGACCAGCACGCCGCCGATGCTCCAGCACAGGCCCGACAGCAGGGCGGCGACGACGCCACGGTTCAGGGCGCCGGCGGGCGCCAGCGGCAGCGTGCTCACCCCCGCCCCCATAGCAGTTTCATGGCCAGGATCGACGTCGAGAGCACCAGCGTGATCACGTTCGAGGCAATCAGGGCGGGCGAGCCCAGCAGCAGGCCATAGGCCAGCCAGAGGCACACGCCGACCGTGAAGATCGAGAACATCGAGAGCGAGATGTCGGCGACGGAGCGCGACTTCCACGTCTTCACCACCTGCGGCACGAACGCCACCGTCGTGCAGGCGCCGGCGATCAGGCCAAGGGCTTCGACCGCGCTGAGTTCCATGTGGGGTGTGTCCAGGAGGGGGCCGCGCGGATCATTGCGCGGGTCCTGACGGGCCGCAAGACGCGGGCGAAATGAAGCTCCACGGTGCGTCCGCCGCGCAGCACCAGCCATGCTGCCTGGCCCTGGGCACGAGCGATCGCGCGCCCTGCCGCCAGGCCCACCGGCGCGGTGGCCACGCTGTCCTCGGCCCAGTGGCCGCGCGCCGCCTGCCCAAGCGCCGGCGTCACCCCGATTCGGCGCCGCTCCAGCATCGCCCGCAGCCGGCGCTGACGCGCCGCGTTCGCGGCGGGCTGCAACGGCCGGCTGCCGGGGTTGCAGGCGGTGACCAGCATCGCCGGCACGCAGGGCGGGCCGCCCAGGCCGGGCGGGCAAGGCCAGCCGACGCGCAGCACGGCCAGCCCCCCGGGCCCCGCCACAAGGTAGTGGGTCGCCAGATAGAGGCCAATCAATCTGTGGATCCGATGCAAGGCCATTCCGCTGCGGAAGATTCTGGCTATTCTGCGCCCAAACGGAGGAGACAATGGCCTGGAACTACGGTGACATTCTGGATGCGGTCGCGAAGACGGTCGATCCACGCCAGCCCGCGCTGATCCACGGCGACCTGGTGATCGACTGGCAGACCATGGACGCGCGCACCAACGCGCTGGCCCGTGGCCTGATCGCCAAGGGTCACCAGCCCCAGGACAAGCTGGCGATCCTGATCCGCAATCGCCCGGAATACATGGAGGCGACGGTCGCGGGCTTCAAAGGCCGCTTCGTCCATGTGAACGTGAACTACCGCTACAAGGCGCACGAGCTTCACTACATCTTCGACAACTCGGATGCCGCCATCGTCGTCTATGGCAGCGAGTTCGCGGACCTGGTGACCGAGCTGCAGCCCCGGCTCCCGCTGGTCAAGACCTGGCTGCAGGTGAAGGTGGACGGCACACCCCTGCCCCCCTTCGCCACCGACTACGAGGCGTTCGTCGCGGCCCATGACGGGGCGCCGCTGGGGAACGAGCGGTCGCCCGACGACATGCTGTTCCTCTATACGGGCGGCACGACGGGCATGCCAAAGGGCGTGATGTGGCGCCAGGACGACCTGCGCCAGGTGCAGATGAACGCCCTGCTGATGCCCAAGATCCCGACCAATGTCGATGAGCACTGCGAGATGATCCGGGAACAGGGCCCCGGCAGCCGCATGATCCCCGCCTGCCCCCAGATGCACGGCACGGGCCTGCTCACCTCGTTCAACACGCTGGCCATGGGCGGCTGCGTCGTGACGCTGGAGGCGATGAACTTCGACACGGTCGAACTGTGGGACACCGTGCAGAAGCACAAGGTGCAGCAGGTCGTGATCGTGGGCGACGCTTTCGCCAAGCCGATGCTGCGGATCCTGGACGCCAATCCGGGCAAGTGGGACCTGTCGTCCCTGGTCACGATGGTCTCGTCCGGCGTGATGTGGAGCCAGGAGGTGAAGCACGGCCTGCTGGAGCACATCCCCCAGCTGACCATGATGGACAGCTTCGGCTCGTCCGAGGCTGTGGGCTTCGGCTTGGCCGTCACGACGAAGGAGGGGGAAGTCCAGACCGCCAAGTTCGCCATGGGCGAGGAGGTCCGCGTCTTCACCCCCGACCACAAGCCGGTCAATCCCGGCGACCCGGAGCCCGGCTTCATCGCGCGCGGCGGCAACATTCCAATGGGCTATTGGAAGGACCCGGAGAAGACGGCCAAGACCTTCCCCGTGATCGACGGCAAACGCTGGTCGATCCCCGGCGACTGGTGCCGCGTGCACGAGGACGGCACCATCACCCTGCTGGGCCGTGGCAGCGTCTGCATCAATACGGCGGGCGAGAAGGTCTACCCGGAAGAGGTGGAGGAGGTGCTGAAGCAGCACCCCGACGTCGATGACGCGCTTGTCGTCGGCGTGCCGGACGAACGCTGGGGCAGTGCGGTCACTGGCGTCGTCGAACTGCGCCCCGGCGCCAAGTTCGACGAGGAGACGCTGCGCCTGCACGTCCGCAACAACCTGGCGGGTTATAAGACGCCCAAGCGCATCCTGGCCGTCGAGCGCCTGTTCCGCGCGCCCAATGGCAAGGCGGACTACAAGGGGACGACCGACTACGCCCGCAGCGCCCTGGGGCTGTAGGACCTGCGGCGGCCGCCGTCCCTGCCTGCCCCTGGGCCGGCGGGGCCGCCGCACCCTCCGCCGTTCCCGCTTGCCGGAGATGGCGGAGGGGCTTGTCTTTCCTTGACGCTCGCGGCACTGCCAGGCGCGCGGTGAGCGTGCGCCAACATCCTTCGCGACGCGCCTGCGGCGCTCCTCAGGATGACGCCGGGGGAGAATCCAGGGAAAACAACAGCGTCATGCTGAGGAGCCCGAAGGGCGTCTCGAAGCATCTGGCGCGCGTGTCAGGCCGTGGCCACTTCCCGGCCTCAGCCGTGGAAGTGGTCGTAGATGGCCTGGGCCACGGTGTGGGAGATGCCTTCGACCTTCTGCAGGTCGGTGACCCCAGCGCGGGCGACGCCGGCGGCGGAGCCGAAATGGTGCAGCAGCGCCCGCTTGCGGTTGGGACCGATGCCCGGCACCTCGTCCAGGGCCGAACGCGTCACCGTCTTGGCCCGCTTGGCGCGGTGCGTGCCGATGGCGAAGCGGTGCGCCTCGTCGCGCAGGCGCTGGAGGAAGTAGAGCACCGCACTCTTGGGCTCCAGCGACATGGGTGGCCGACCGGGGCGGAAGAAGCGCTCGCGTCCCGCGTCGCGGTCCGGCCCTTTGGCCACGCCGACCACGGGCACGTCCGCAATGCCCAGTTCCTCCAGCACGTCGATCGCCACCTGAAGCTGCCCCTGGCCGCCGTCGATCAGGACCAGGTCGGGCCACGCCTCGGTCTCGCGCCCCGGATCCTCGGCGATCAGGCGGGAGAAGCGGCGGGTCAGCACCTCTTTCATCATCGCGAAGTCGTCGCCCGGCGCCACCGGCCCCTTGATGTTGAACTTGCGGTACTGGTTCTTCAGGAAACCTTCCGGTCCCGCTACGATCATGGCGCCGATGGCCGAGGTGCCGCTGATATGGCTGTTGTCATAGACCTCGACCCGGGCGGGTGAGCCGTCCAGTTCGAACAGTTCCGCCATCTGCTCCATCAGGCGGCCTTGCGTCGTCGTCTCGGCCAGGCGCCGGCCCAGCGCTTCCTTGGCATTGGACTGGGCTACGCGGATCAGGGCGCTCTTGCGCCCGCGGCTGGGATGGCGGATCGCCACGCGCCGTCCGGCCTTCAGACTGAGCGCTTCTTCCAGCAGTTCGTGCTCGGGGATCGGTTCGTTGATCAGGACCAGGCGCGGCACCGGCCGTTCGTCATAGAACTGCGCCAGGAACGCCGCCAGCACCTCCGGCTCCGGCAGCCCGCGCTCGTGCTTCGGGAAATAGGCCCGGTTGCCCCAGTTCTGCCCGGCCCGATAGAAGAAGACCTGGATGCAGGTCTGTCCGCCCTGCTGGAACGCGGCAAAGACGTCGGCCTCCGCCACCGAATCGACGTTCACGTCCTGGTGCGACTGGACATGGGTCAGGGCGCGGATGCGGTCGCGATAGATCGCCGCCCGCTCGAAGTCCAGGTCGGCACTCGCCGCCTCCATCTCCTTCGAAAGGCGCTGCTGCACGGCCCGGCTCTCTCCGGAGAGGAAGCCGCGCGCCTCGTTCACCAGTGCCTCGTAGGTCGGGCGCGCCACCAGGTCGACGCAGGGGCCGCTGCACCGCTTGATCTGGTAGAGCAGACAGGGACGCGAGCGCGCCTCGAACATCGAATCGGTGCACGATCGCAGCAGGAAGGCCCGCTGCAGCGCGTTCAGCGTGCGGTTGACGGCCCCGGCCGAGGCGAATGGCCCGAAGTACTCGGCCGTCGCTGCCCGCGCGCCGCGGTGCTTGGCGATGCGCGGCCAGGCATGGGCGGTGTCGATCATGATGTAGGGGAACGACTTGTCGTCCCGCATCACCACGTTGTAGCGCGGCCGGTGCCGCTTGATCATGTTGGCTTCCAGCAGCAGGGCCTCGACCTCGCTGCCGGTGGTGATGACCTCGACCCCCCTGGTCTCTGCGATCATCCGGGCGATGCGGGTCGACGGTGCCTGCCCGTTGGCATAGGACGTGACCCGCTTCTTCAGGTTCTTCGCCTTGCCCACATAGATGATCTCGCCCCGGCCATCGAGCATGCGATACACGCCCGGATCGTTGCGCAGGGTGCGCAGCACGGCGCGGATCGCCTCCCGCCCCTGGACGGAGGGTCCCTCCCCCGGCGCCGCGTCATCGGCGTCGCCGCGCAATTCTGGCGTGTGGCGTTCGTCCGTCATGGTCCCATATGCGTCAAGTTGCCTCAGGTCCTGGCTGGAAGCCCCGGGGTTCCGGGCAATCCACGGCGCCTGTGGATAACCCTGTGGTCAAGCATCGTGGGGGTGGCTGCGTCCCGCGCAATCCCTGGCGTCCCACGACATTGCCCAGATTTTGGGCAAACTGGATGCGAGTCATAAGCCCTTGAAATCACGAAGTTTTTTCAACAGTTATTGACTGTGGCGGTTTTGCAAGAGCGAGACTGGCCCCCTTGACGCGGGCGCCCTTTCTGTGAAAGGCGCCTGTGCACAAATTGTGGCAACCAGCCACCGCCTTGCCGTTCAAGGGTTTAGGCAGGGCCCCTCCCGCGTGGATTGAGGACCCCGGCGCCTATTCCGCAACCTGCGCGTCGGGCGTGCGCCAAGCCAAGTGCTGCCCGCCGTCCAGGGCCAGCATCTGCCCCGTGAACGACGGCGCGCCCAGGATGAAGCGCACGCCGGCACAGATGTCGGCCAGCGGCGTCTGGATCTGCAGGGGCAGCGATTCGACCTGGTGGCGGAAATGCTCCGGTGCCTGCCGGCTGGTGGGCAGGGTGGGGCCCGGCCCGATGCCGTTGACCCGGATGCGCGGCGCCAGCGCCAGGGCCATGGTCTGGGTCAGCGTCCACAGCGCGGCCTTGCTGACGGTATAGGAGACGAATTTCGGCGTCAGGCGCCATACCCGCTGGTCCAGCAGGTTGATGATGTTGCCCTGTCGCTCCGCCGGCAGCTGCGCGGCAAAGGCCTGCATCAGCACGAAGGGCGCCCTCAGGTTGGCCTCCATGTGCAGGTCCCAGCTCGCGCGGGTGGCGCCCGCGGCATCGTCGAACTCGAACTCCGACGCATTGTTGACCAGGCAGGTCAGCGGGCCGATGGCCGCCACGGCCTGCGGCACCAGAGCCTGCACGTCTGCCTCAATGCTGAGGTCCGCCTGCACGGCGGCAGCCGTCCCGCCTTGCGCTCGGATCGCCGCCACCACCGCATCTGCGTCCGCACGCGAGCGGCGATAGTGCACGGCGACGCGCCAGCCTTGCGCGCCCAGGTCGAGCGCCACCGCCCGCCCCAGCCGCTGCGCCGCCCCGGTTATGAGCACCGCGCCAGTCATGACGCGCCTTCAGAAGACGGCGCGGGCGGGAGCGCTCCCCCTTCCCGACCTTCCCCCGCAAGGGGGGAAGGAGTCCGGGCGCGCATGGGGAAAACCGTGAAGCCCTCCCCCCTCGCGGGGGAGGGTTGGGTGGGGGGGCCTCGACGTGCTTGCCAACGTGAACCGACTGGACACAGATCCAACAAAGCCACCCTCAGAATCTCCGCTTCGCCGGGCCGCGGAAGGCCCGTGTGCCGGGACGGCCCTTGGAGGAGCGGGCCTTCTCGGTCGTGTTGACCTTGGACCGCGCGATCATCGTGCTGGTCTCGACCGCGATCTCCAGTTCGGACGCCTCCAGCCGCTTGATCTCGTCGCGCAGCCTTGCCGCCTCCTCGAACTCCAGGTCGGCGGCGGCCGCGCGCATGCGCTTCTCCAGGTCGGCCAGGTGGGCCTTCAGGTTGTTGCCGACCAGGTGCACGACCTTGTCGTCACCCGTCTCGACCAGGACGTGGTCGCGCTCGTAGACGCTGCCCAGGATGTCGCCGATCTCCTTCCGCACGCTCTCGGGCGTGATGCCGTGCTCCTCGTTATAGGCGATCTGCTTGGCCCGCCGACGCTCGGTCTCGCCCAGCGCGCGGGACATGCTGTCCGTCACCTTGTCGGCATAGAGGATCACGCGCCCGTCCACGTTGCGCGCCGCCCGGCCGATCGTCTGAACCAGCGACGTCTCGGAGCGCAGGAAGCCCTCCTTGTCCGCATCCAGGATGGCGACCAGGGCGCATTCCGGGATGTCCAGCCCCTCGCGCAGCAGGTTGATGCCGACCAGCACGTCGAACGTGCCCAGGCGCAGGTCGCGGATGATCTCGATACGCTCCAGCGTCTCGATGTCGGAGTGCATGTAGCGCACGCGCAGGCCCGCCTCGTGCAGGTACTCGGTCAGGTCCTCGGCCATGCGCTTGGTCAGCACCGTCACCAGGACGCGCTGGCCCTTGGCGGCGCAGGCCTTGCACTCCGCGATCAGGTCGTCGACCTGTTGTGCTACGGGCCGGATGATGCACACCGGGTCGATCAGCCCGGTCGGGCGGATCACCTGCTCGGAGAACACGCCGCCGGTCTGCGCCATCTCCCATGATCCGGGTGTCGCCGAGACGAAGACCGACTGCGGCCGCATCGCATCCCATTCGGAAAACTTCAGCGGTCGGTTGTCGACGCAGGACGGCAGGCGGAAGCCGAATTCGGCAAGCGTCGACTTGCGACGATAGTCGCCCCGTTCCATGCCGCCCAGCTGGGGCACAGTCACGTGGCTCTCGTCCACGATGACCAGGGCATTGTCGGGCAGGTACTCGAACAGGGTGGGCGGCGGCTCGCCCGGATTGCGCCCGGTCAGGAAGCGGGAATAGTTCTCGATCCCGGCGCAGGAGCCGGTCGCCTCCATCATCTCCAGGTCGAAGCGCGTGCGCTGCTCCAGGCGCTCCGCTTCCAGCAGCTTGCCGCTCGCCCGGAACCGCTCCAGCTGCTCGGCCAACTCGACGCGGATGCTCTTCATCGCCTGGGCCAGGGTCGGGCGCGGCGTGACGTAGTGGCTGTTGGCATAGACCTTGACGCTGTCCATCGCCGCGGTCTTCTCCCCGGTCAGGGGATCGAACTCGACGATCGATTCCAGCTCGTCCCCGAACAGGGAAAAGCGCCAGGCACGATCCTCGAAATGCGCGGGGAACAGCTCGACCGCATCGCCCCGCACCCGGAACGTGCCGCGCTGGAAGGCGGCATCGTTGCGCTTGTAGTGCAGCGCGATCAGTTCGCGCAGCAGCTGGGCGCGGTCGATGATCTCGCCCCGCTTCAGCGTCAGCGTCATGCGGGCATAGGTCTCGACCGAGCCGATACCATAGATGCACGAGACGGACGCCACGATCAGGACGTCGTCGCGCTCCAGCAGCGCCCGCGTCGCCGAATGGCGCATGCGGTCGATCTGCGCATTGATCGACGATTCCTTCTCGATATAGGTGTCCGTCCGCGGGACATAGGCTTCCGGCGTGTAATAGTCGTAGTACGAAACGAAGTACTCGACCGCGTTGTCCGGAAAGAATGCCTTGAACTCACCATAGAGCTGGGCGGCCAGCGTCTTGTTGGGCGCCAGGACCAAGGCGGGCCGCTGCGTCGCCTGCACGACATGCGCCATGGTGAAGGTCTTGCCCGAGCCGGTGACGCCCAGCAGGACCTGGTTGCGTTCGGCCGCGTTCACCCCCTCGACCAGTTCGGCGATGGCGCGCGGCTGGTCGCCGCGCGGCTCGAACGGGGCCGCCAGCTTGAACGGGATGCCGCCTTCGGACTTCTCAGGCCGTTCGGGCCGGTGCGGCACAAAGGCCGCCATCTCGGCCCCGCTGGGCCGGCTCTCGATCAGGGACGCCATCCCCCGAAGATAGGCGCATGCCAGGCGCTGCGGAAGCACCCCGGACGGGCAGGAACGAAAAAGGTACGGAAGGCGGGGGACTCAGGGCGCAGCCGGCACCACGGGATTCTCCGGAAGGGGCAGCGGCTTCACGAAGATCAGCCGAATCGAGGCCAGCAAGGCCAGCGCCAGCGACACCCCCGCCACCAGCACCACGCCGTCCCAGCCCAGGCCGTTCCAGGCATGACCGCCTGCCGTGCCCACCACGGCCGAGCCGACATAGTAGGAGACGAGGTAGAGCGCCGCCCCTTGCGACCGGCCCACCACCGCCCGCCGGCTGACCCAGGACGAGGCGATGGAGTGCACCCCGAAGAAGCCGAAGGTAACCAAAGCCATGCCGCCGATCATCGCCCACAGCGCATCCGGCAGGGTCAGGGCCACCCCAGCCGCCGCCACCAGCACCATCGACCACAGCACCTTGCGCCGCCCCAGGCGCCCGGCCAGCGCACCGATCCAGGCCGATGAACCCGTGCCGATCAGGTACATCAGGAAGACCAGCGAAATGACGGCATGGCTCAGCAGGAAGGGCGGCCCCGACAGGCGGAAGCTCGCATAGTTGTAGATGCAGACGAACGCGCCATTGACCAGGAAGCCCACGGCGAACAGCCAGGGCAGCGCCGCATCGCGGAACTGGTGGGCGATCATCGCGCCAAAACTGCGCAGCCGCATCGGGCTGCGCGCGGCATGGCGCGACGGCGGCAGCAGCCACCAGAACGCCGCCACATTGACCAGCGCCAGCAGCCCCAGCACGCCCAGCGCCAGGCGCCACGACGCCAGGTCGGCCAGGATGCCGACGATCAGGCGCCCGCCCATGCCGCCGATCGCATTGCCTCCGATATAGAGGCCCATGGCATAGCCCAGGGCCTCGGGCTCCAGCTCCTCCGCCAGATAGGTCATGGCGACGGCGGGCACCCCGCTCAGCAGCACCCCGCTCAGCGCCCGCAGGACCAGGATCGCCGGCCAGTCCGGCACGACGGCAATCGCCAGGGCCAGCAGCGACGATGCCGCCAGCGCCGCCACCATGATCGTCTTGCGCCCCACCCGGTCCGAAACCCAGCCGGCCAGCAGCAGCGACCCCGCCAGCCCCGCCATCGTCACCGACAGGGCAAGCGAGCTGGAGGCCGCATCCAGGCCGAATTCCTGCGCCAGGATGGGTAACAGCGGCTGCACGCAATAGAGCAGGGCAAAGGTCGAAAAGCCCGACAGGAACAGGGCGATGGCGACGCGGGCGAACGCCGCGCTGTCGCGGCGGATCATGCGCTGGTCATGGTCAGCCGCGCGCCGCCGCCGCGTCCGCCCAGCCCGCCAGTTCGCGGCAATAGGCGTCCGGCAGACGCTCGCGCGCCGCCGCCGCCAGGATGCGCTCCAGATAGTCGGGCCGCGGCGGCCCCGCCACGCTGTCGGCGGCGACATAGACCAGGGCCGGCTGCGTGCCGACGACCAGCATCCGCCGGACATAGACCTGCTGCGCCACGCCCTCGTAACGGTCAAGCACCGCCTCGCAGGCCGGCGTCAGGTCCCAGAGCAGGCCATGCACGCAGGCCCCCGGCGTCGGCACGACCGTCGCCACCCCCCGGCCGTTGATCAGGAAGCGGTGATCGGCCAGCACCGCCAGCCCGCGCTTGACCGCCGCCGGACAGCGCAGCGCCATCTGCTCCACGCACATGTTGGAGCCGAAGGCGAAATAGCGGATGGCGGGCACGGCCGGGTTCAGGCCGGATCGAACCGGTTGGGCCCGCGCAGGAACACCAGCATCAGGCAGCCGCCCTCCGGCGCGGTAGAGAAATGATGCGTGCCGGGGTCATAGACGATGTAGTCACCCGCCTGGAACCGCTTGCCGTCGGAATCGACCAGGCCGCCCTCCAGGATCAGGAACTCCTCTCCCCGCTCATGGACATGCGGTTCGGACTTGGCACCCGCCTCCCACTTCAGCAGGAAGCAGCCGGCCTTCGTCCCGGCATCCCAGCTCAGGTTGCGCCACGAAAACCCGGCCCGCGGCGGGCCATAGCGGTCATAGGGCCGGAACTCCCCGGCCATCTGCACGATACGGCGCCGCGCATCGGCATCGCGCGCCAGCGCCAGGTGCAAACCGGCGGCGGCGGCCGCGTCCCCCGTTCGATCCATGCCCCGATCCTACGCCTGGACGCTGCCGCGCCAAAGTCCGTTGAGCCGACGCGGCGCTTCGCGCATTCTCCGCGCCGCAAGCACGTTTCGGGAGGACAGACGGCGCATGAGCGACATCCTGTACGCGGTGGCGGACCATATCGCGACCATCACCATCAACCGCGCCGAGAAGATGAACACCATCTCCGGCCCCATGCTGGATGCGCTCACCGCCCGCCTGGTCGAGGCGAACAAGGACCCGGCCGTGCGCGTCGTCATCCTGACGGCGGTCGGCAACCGCGCCTTCTGCGCCGGCCTCGACCTCGTCGCCCAGACGACGACGGGCGAGATGGGCGCCAGCACCGCGATGGTCTCCGGCAACCTCGACCTGCGCGACACGCCGCCCACCGTGCTGCACCAGATGGACAAGCCGGTGATCGCCGCCCTCAACGGCTCGGCCGCCGGCTATGGCCTGGACCTCGCCCTGGGCTGCGACATCCGCATCGCCACCAAGAGCGCCAAGCTGGCAGCCTCCTTCACCAAGCGCGGCGTGCTGCCCGAATCCGGCGGCACCTGGTTCCTGCCGCGCATGATCGGCTGGGCCAAGGCGGCGGAACTGGTCTTCACCGGGCGGACGCTGACGTCCGAACAGGGGCTTGAGATGGGCCTCCTCAACACCGTCGTTCCCGACAACGAGCTGATGGAGGAGGCGACGAAGCTGGCGCGCGAAATCGCGGCCAACGCACCGCTGGCCGTCCAGGCGACCAAGCGCATGATGCGCATGGGCCTGAACGAGACGTTCGGCGACCACGTCCACCACGTCTTCCTCCAGCTCCTCCCCCTCTTCAAGTCCGAGGACGCCCGCGAAGGCATGACCGCCTTCCTCCAGAAGCGCGAGCCCAAGTTCACCGGCCGCTGACCCGTCCCCAACCCCTTCCCCCGGCACGCACAACCCATTAGGGTCCCGCGGGCCGGGCACTGGCGTGGGCCTGTAGCTCAGTGGTTAGAGCTGGCCGCTCATAACGGCTAGGTCGCAGGTTCGAATCCTGCCGGGCCCACCACCCCAGCCCCTAAGTCGATGTTTCGGCAGGAAAATCAAGGAAATCTGCGGACTTCGAGGTGCCTTTTGCTACACAAACATGCTACACAAGGGGCATGGAAGAGGTGGCCAAGGTTCCCGGTCTGGTCCGTCGCGGAGACGCCTTCGCCTATCGCCGGCGGGTGCCCGACCGCCTGCGCAGCGTCATCGGCAAGCGCGAAGTCGTTCAGGCGCTGAAGACGCGCGATCCACGCAAGGCGCGCGAACTCGCCCGCATCGCCGCAGTCCGGGCAGATGAACTGTTCCGCCAGGCCGAACGCACGCTGACGCAGCCCTCGCCAGCGGGTCCAGTCAGCGACGACGACCTTCAGGACATCGCCCGCGCCCTGCTGTTCGACCTGGAGAAGCCGCACAACCAGCCGCCCACCGCGCCAGTCGCGATTGAGGACTGGCTGGAAGTCCTGGAACAGGACATCGCCACTCTCTCCGGCGACCATGACGCCTGGGCGCCGTCGATCCAGGCGCAGGCAACGGCACTCGCCGCCGACCGGCGCCTGATTTTGCAACCCGTTGCACCGGAATTTGCCCGTCTCGCTGACCTGGTCCGCCGCGCGAACATCGAACATGCGCGTCGAGCGCTCGATCGCGCCCGCGGCGAGCATGGCGACGCCGCGCATGATCCCCTGTTCCGGGAGGTGAGCAGCCTCCAGCCCCCTGCTCCGCGTGTCCGGCCGCCAACGGTCGCTGATATGATCGACCGTTTCGAGAAGGACCCCACACGCAGCAGCCTGACCGACAGCGCGGGCAAGAAGTACGTCCTCACCTTCCGCGCGCTGCGCGAGATCGTGGGGGACAGCCGGCCCATCACGGACGTGACCCGCGCCGACTGTGCCGCCGTCCAGGACGTCCTGGCCCGCCTGCCCCGCAACATGAACAAGCTGGACGACTTCAGAGGCCTTAGCCTGAAGGAAGCCGCGGCCCTGGCCGAGGCCAAGGGCACGCAGCGCCTGTCACCCGGCACGCTGCGCGTCTATGTCCACACCCTGTCGGCCTTCTTCAACGACGCAATCCGCAAAGGCGTGGTGACCGATAACCCCGCCCAACGCCTGACCCAGCCGCGTGGCACCACCTCGAACGGCCGCCGCCCCTTCACCACTGATGAACTGAACAGGCTGTTCGCGGCCCTTCCCAAATGGGCGGGGACGTCGGCCGGCCGCCTTTGGGTGCCGACCATCGCCCTGTGGACCGGCATGCGCCTGGGCGAGATTGTCTGGCTCACCGCGGAAGACGTGAAGGTAATGGACGGCGTGACCGTGATCGACCTCAGCCCCACAGCTGAACGTCGCCTGAAGACCCCTGGCGCCACCCGGGTCATGCCGATCCACCCCGAACTGGAGCGCCTTGGCTTTTTGCAACGGGTTGCAACGGTGAGCGAGGCCGGCGGTGGACGCCTCTTCCCCGACCTCTGGGGCAAGACCCAGGCCCAATGCGCCGACTACTTCCAGAAGCGCTTCACAGAGTTCCTGGCCTCAGCCGGCCTCAAGCAACCCCGCCTCTCCTTCCACTCCTTCCGCCATACCTTCCGCGACGCCATGCGCGAAGCCGGCATCCCAATCGACCAGGTCCGCGCGCTAGGAGGATGGGCGCGAGGTTCCGGCGTCGAGGATCGATATGGGCAAGGCAGCAGACCGAGTACCTTGGCAAGGGAGCTGGCACGGATCAGATTTTCGCTGGTATGTAGAGCTCGGAGCGATTCTTCGAAATTGGTTTGCGCTCCATAGCTCATCAATCGGCCTGTGTTGTGACCCTTGTCGGCAGACAATTCTCTAATCATGGCATCACTGCTAGCGGGGGGTCGAGCTGAGTCGTTTTTACTGGCATTGTGCGAGCCATCCGCACTCATCTCGCTGGGCCTGTAGGACCATTCTAAGGAGGGACAGAAATTCGTGACCTAGCTTCAGTAGCTCGCGGAGAAGTCACACAACGAGCTCACGCGGCGTCCGTGGAAACCGCAGTTTCACGGCTGTCCAAGGTCAATTGGGACTTCACGGTCCGGCATGCCCAGCATGAAGTGGAGAGCGTTCACCCATATCCAGCAAAGTTTATTGCTGACTTGCCGGGTGCCTTCTTAGACGCCTTAACCGTAGCGCCAGACACGCTGGTGATGGACCCCTTCTGCGGCAGCGGCACAACCCTAGCCGAGGCACAACGACGAGGGCATAGCACAATTGGCATCGACCTAAATCCAATTGCCTGCCTAATCGCCCGGGTAAAAACTGCACCTCATTGCCGGACTATGCTTAGTTCAGCGGCGCTGGTACTTGAACGGCTAATGGAGAAGCGGACCGTAAGGGTGCCCGCTATTCCCAATCTCGATCATTGGTTTAAGAATCCCATCCAGCTTGCACTTGCGCGGTTGATGGACGCGATTGAAAGCATGCCTGAAGCAGATCGTGACTTTCTCAGACTTGCCGCCTCTAGCATCGTCGTCCGAGTGTCCAACCAAGAGAGCGACACTCGGTACGCGGCGATCGACAAGCCCATTACCGCGACTGATGTCGGCGCAGGCTTCAGGCGAGCCTGTGATAAGCTCTATGATGCCCTCTCAGCACGCCAATACGATCTGGTGCCCGCCTCGGTGGTCGAGGGAAATTTGCTCAATCTTGACCTCAGTCAATACATCGGCCGCGTCGGGATCATAATTACATCGCCCCCCTATCCCAACGCGTACGAGTACTGGTTATATCACAAGTACCGGATGTGGTGGCTTGGATACAATCCGATCTCCGTTAAGCAGGATGAGATTGGGGCTCGAGCACACTTCTTCAAGAAAAACAGGCATACTGCTTCGACCTTCGTCGACCAAATGAACCAAGCTTTCACTCAGTTTGAACCACTCCTCGTGCCCGGAGGATGGGTATGTTTCGTTGTAGGGCGTTCCGTGATACATGGCGAGACCATCGACAACGCCCGAATTGTCGAGGATGTTGCCGTTAAACATGGCTTGGAACTGGTCTACCACGGGACCCGTAAAGTGTTGGATTCTAGAAAGTCATTCAACCTTGCACACGCGAACATTAAGCGTGAATCGATTATAGTAATGCGAAAGGCAGTCTCGTGAACTTAGAGTGGGGTCCTTACAAACACTTTCCATACGAACGGGAACTCGCGATTCGAGAAGCTAAAGCCCTGATTGGATCAGACGTGCGGATCACGGACGGTGGTATAGTTTGCACAAGCAGCGGAGACATCGGGGCCGCTCGGCTTCTCACATATTTTGGCAAGATAGCAATGGGGAGAAGGAACACTGTCACTATACAAAGTCAGCTTGAACAAACCTCGGCATCGACGAAACGGAGGCAGTCCACCCGCTATTCGGTTCACGGCCTTCACGAGTATCGAGGCAAATTTAACCCTCAAGTGAGTCGTGCACTGATCAATATCCTGGGAGTTCCGGCTGGTGGTTTGCTTCTTGACCCGTTTTGCGGGAGCGGAACCACATTGGTGGAAGCGGCTCATCGGGGTGTCCGCGGAATTGGCTTGGACCTCAACCCGCTAGCTGTGTTCATCGCCAATGCCAAACTGGCGGCGCTTACCACTCCAGTTTGCGAACTCAAGTCGGCACTCGACCGAATCCGTACCCGTGAAATGGAGGTGTCGCTTGACTCCGTCCAGAACCCCCGTCAACAGTACTTGGCTTCTTGGTTCGAAGCCCACATTTTGGCTCAGATCGAACGACTTCGGATTGCGATTGAGGAAGAAGAGACCTCCATCTCCTCATTTTTCTTAACGGTCGCAAGCAACCTTCTGCGAGACTTTTCCCTACAGGATCCGGCCGATCTAAGGATTAGGCGAAGGTCGAGTGCCAATGCGACATCGTCCTTTGCGACCGCCTTCAACACCGCTGCACTCGATGTTATCAAAAAACTAGCGGCAGCTCAGGAAGTCGTAGGGGTTAGCCTTCTTACTGGCCGCGCAATATTAAAAGACAATCGACTCTTTGGCGTTGGCGAGCAGCAGGAAAAAGCAGATGCTGCTGTCACGAGCCCCCCATATGCAACTGCATTGCCCTATATTGACACCCAGCGCCTTTCGCTGGTGTGGCTCAGATTGTTAACTCCGGAGCAAATTGGTGCGGTCGAGGCTGAACTTACAGGAAGCCGGGAAATCTCTTCCAAGGCGAAGAGACAGACCTTGGAAGCCTTGCTGGACAACAAATGGCAACTACCAGCACCGGAGGTCAAGCTATGTCAAGATTTGCAAGAAGCGCTAACAGATGCTGATGGATTTCGGCGACAAGCCGTACCAGTCCTTTTATACCGATATTTCCATAGTATGCTTCAGAGTTTCCAGTCGATAGCTCGAAGCATGAAAAGCGGTGCTCCGTTCGCGCTAATCGTGGGGCACAACCATACAGTTTTAAGTGGTAGTCGGTTTGAAATCAATACACCTCAACACTTGGCATCCTTGGCTGAGGAAGCCGGATGGTCTGTCAGCGAGATGACGTCACTTCAAACCTATCAGCGGTTTGGCTTGCACGCTTCCAATGCAGTGAAATCTGAGACGTTGTTGATCCTCAGGGCGCCTTGAGCACCCATGGAGGTGAAAGCCCGACCGGCAACCAGGCGGCGCCACGGCTTGCGAGTGCTTTCGCAGCGGCGGCATTAGTCCATACCGCGGCCATTGCGCTAGCAAGCGAAGAGCCCGGTCTCGTCACGGTTAGCTTAAAAATCGGGGATGAGTGGGTGGGCCATTCCAGCGCTACAAGTTCTTCAGACTTCGGCATTGGCAATCCCCGAGCCAAGAGTTTGGCTCTGATGGGTTCGATGGCGGGCTTCGGAATTGCCAGCCTCAGGTCGGCATGACCTGAATCCCCCGGCGTGAACCCGAATGACATGATCCCAACCCGTTCAGATGGCCCATCAAACATAAAATGATCGTCGAGATATCGAACAACGAAGTCGAACTCGGCGCGCGGCCTCCCTCTTGTTCCATATATGCCAAAGCGGAGAGTAGTCGCGGCCGAAACCGGGACACTAATGTTTGATGTGCCGACAGCTTGCCGCCAATGTCGATCGCTATCACGGCTGAGTTTCAGAATTAATCCCACTGCATCGCCAAGCCCCACACCGGTCAATGCCTCAATTCCTCTGGTGGGCTCCGTCGCTCCT
The DNA here is from genome assembly GCF_051903925.1 of Zavarzinia sp. CC-PAN008. Classification (GTDB taxonomy): domain Bacteria; phylum Pseudomonadota; class Alphaproteobacteria; order Zavarziniales; family Zavarziniaceae. Next base: position 2,731,941 of record NZ_CP173678.1, on the reverse strand, counting down.
GGTGCGAAAAATATGTGAGGTGGATAGGGCGGTGTCCGTTGGACAGTCGGCAAAACGGTCCAATCGGCTGCCGTCCCCTTCACTACTGGCGCAGCGGGACCTGGCGGCGCAAAAACTACAAGAGGGGTCAGAAGCGGTCTCTTGGGTCGTTGGCCACCTAGATTAAGTGGTCGCGGAGGTCGAGGTGGCGAGACCGTGCCGATGATCCCATTCTCTACGAGTCGCGCTACATCATCAGCCACTTCAATCCTTTCAAATCCAGCCGGACTCCTGGAGAACCAAGAGTCGATAGCGGCTGCAATTTGAGCAAGTAGCGCTGGTGGGTCCCCGCTTCGGGTGTCGACGATCAATCCCGCCTCGACGTGCTTCCCACTAATTCCAGATAAGGTTAGGTTTGCGGATCCAACGTATGCTGCTTGAGAACCGTCACTGCGACGAATGTGATAAGCCTTTGGGTGAAAGTATGCATTGGCGAAATATATTACCCCAAGATGTGCGTTAGATCGAGGTATACCCATAGATGATACGAGATCCTCGATATGAGACTGTAGCGTCCCTCCGTCGTTTGAACCAATTACAATACTGACGATCATGTTTTTCTTAGCGAGATCCGAAAATGTATCGCGAAATGGTGCCAGCGCGTCACTGCTGAAGAACCCGGACTGTATCCGGACCTCAGCGATATCTTTGCCAAGTTCGGCCTCCAGCCAAGTGCCAAGGGCCTCACCAGGATCTCTAGAGCCACTATCAATGTACCGCAACTGGCCACTCCGAATCAGATCGCGTAATGCCACCTAGACGGAGCAGGACAACTTTTGCAACGTGTTGCACCTGAGTTCGCACTTTACGGAACGGCAATCCCCTGGACGCCATACAAATGGTTGGTTTGGCGATCGTCGTTTGTTACAATAGCCACAACGACCGTTGTTGCTGTCGTATCGGGGGCGTGGAATGGCTGAGGGGCGGTTTGTCGCCTACTACCGGGTCAGTACGGACCGACAGGGCAAGTCGGGCCTCGGGCTGGAGGCGCAGAGGGCCGCCGTTCTGGGTTACCTCAATGGCGGTGCCTGGGACCTGGTTGCGGAGTTCACCGAGGTCGAGACCGGCAAGCGGAGCGACAGGCCGGAGCTGCTGAAGGCGCTGGCAGCCTGCCGCATCCGCAATGCGACGCTGGTCATCGCGAAGCTTGATCGCCTGGCACGCAACGTCGCCTTCATCGCCAATCTGATGGAGGCTGGCGTCCCCTTCATTGCGATCGACAACCCGCACGCCACGCCATTCACCATCCACATCCTGGCCGCGGTCGCCGAGCACGAGGCCAAGGCGATCAGCGAGCGGACGCGCAACGCCCTCAAGGCAGCGAAGGCGCGTGGCACCAAGCTGGGGGGCTCCCGCCATGACCTGTCGCGCTTTGCGACTAAGGCCGCGGGCGCCAGCGCAAAGGTGCGGTCATCGACTGCCGCAAAGTACGCCCGCGATCTGGCCCCTGTGATTGAGGAGATCCGGGCTGCCGGCATCACGACGCTTCGCGGCGTAGCTGACGAACTGAATGCCCGTGGCATCCCAGCCGCTCGGGGCGGCACCTGGTCGTCGGTTCAGGTCAGCCGGGTGCTCGCACGATAGCGATCGTCGCGCGAGCGTCTGCCCGAACTGGGGTGGGAAATTGCAACGCGTTGCAATGCGCTGCTCAAAGATACCCCGAAGGTGATCGTGATTGTGGCGGCACCGGTAAGAGGCAGCGTCGACTTGGCGGGGGACCGCCTGCCTAACGCGCCTCCCGTCACTCCTCTTGCTCTGCACCCCCTGCCCCCGGAAAAGCCCGCTCCAGCGCCTCTCGCAGGACATTCTGCCTGGTGACGCGCCTCTTGCCATTCAGCCGCACACCAGCCGCAACCCGCTTCACCACTTCCATGTCGATCCGGCGAACAAGTTCTTCCGGAATAACCAAGGTCACACGCTCCATAGGCACCTCCAAATCATCTCCCCTCTACTACACCCAGTTTAGCACTTTGCCAACTTACGACAACTCTGCCTTATCATCATCACGAGTAGCCTACACATGTAGTTCATTATTTTGTTTTGGCTTTTTGAGAGAGTGTTCTTCTCTCACTGCAAAACATTTTGCATAGGGAGGACCAATCTCATGTCCCAAGTCTTTGCCGACAGCGCGTTCGTTGCAGCTCTGTTTAGCCTTGCCGGTGCCTACCTGCTGATGGGACGCCACCTCTTCGACCGCGTGATGGCGATGCCCATCGAAGAGGACGATTTGTTTGACGTTGCGGTAGCAATCGGAAACCGGACGGCGCGCTTCGTCCGTGCCACGTTCATCCTCACTTGGCCCGTATTCCTGGTCGTTGCCGTCTTGGCTCCCTACACAGGGCAGACCGGCGGAACCCAGAGCTGACAGCGTAACGCCGGCTGGAGGTTACGCTTCCAGCCGGCCCGTTGCCGCCGATCTCCAAGAAACGTCAGTGAAGCGTCTTTCCGCTCAGCTCAACTAGGCATACATATTTTCACTATTACGCCTGAATGGCGGACCCACTATTCGTTCGTCAACAATTTCTCTTGCGTCAATATTAATTGATCACAGGCAGTTACATCAGCTAATATCGTAGTCAACTTGCCTCGCATTCGGTCCCGTGGAGGGAGAGAGATCGGACCGCGAAGCCAGAAGCTAACCAGGCTGAAATGCCTGCGCTTATGGACACGCCATGCCGACCAACCGCGAGATCGTCTTCATTATCAAGGCCCGGAACGAGGCCAGTGCAGTTCTCCGCCGGCTGGCGGCCGAGCTGCGCGCTCTCAGCGTCACCATCCCCGGCGGGGGTGGTGGCGGCCTGAACAACCTGATCCCCATCCTGAAGGAAATCTCCGCGAACACGCGCGAGGCGGTCGATCACCTGGACGACCTGAGGAAGAACCTCAAGGTGGTGGGGGGTGAGGCCGAGAGTACGACCACGCGGTTCGGCAATCTGCGCACCGTGGTCGGTCTGGTGGCCGGCTATTTTGGGGCGCAGTTCGTCCGCAACATCGTCACCACGACCGCGGAGTTCGAGCGCCTGCGCAGCAGCCTGGACACCGTGACCGGCTCCACGGCGGCCGGTGGCGCCGCATTCGAGGCACTGAACAGCTTCGCCGCCGACACCCCCTATGACGTGCAGCAGGTGACCGAAGCCTTCATCCGCCTGAAGTCCCTTGGCCTGGACGGCTCCCGCGAAGCGCTGGAGAGCTACGGCAACACCGCGTCGGCCATGGGCAAGACGCTGATCCAGTATGTCGAGGCCATCGCCGATGCGACCACAGGCGAGTTCGAGCGCCTGAAGGAGTTCGGCATCAAGGCCCGGCAGAACGCCAATTCCGTCTCGTTCACCTTCCGCGGTGTGACCACGACGGTCGCCAAGAACGCAGCCGAGATCGAAGCGTACCTGCGCCGCATCGGCGACGTGGAGTTTGCCGGCGCCATGGACCGACAGGCGAAGACCCTGGGCGGCGCCCTCTCGAACCTTCAGGACGCCACGGCCAGCTTCGCGGACAAGATCGGCCAGGGCGGCTTCGCCCGTGCCGTCAGCGATGCAGCCCGCTTCCTGAGCCAGTTGGCCGGCGAGAGCGGCGGTGTGGCTGAGCAGATCGGTGCGGTCCTGGGCGCCGCCGTCGACATCGCCGTGGGCGCCGTCCGGCTTCTCATCGACAACTTCGAGCTGGTCCAGACGGCCGCCATCACGGCCGGCACCTACTTCGCAGTGCTGGGCGGACAGATCCTGGCGCAACAGTTCGTGACCGGCGTCCGGTCGGCAATCGCCGCCATACAGCTCCTGACCTCAACCCTGGCCGCCAACCCCCTCATGGCCCTCGCCCTGGCGGTCGGCGCCGCGGTGGCGGCCCTGTACCAGCTCCGCGACACGACGGTGGAGGTCGGCGGCCGGACGGCCACCATCGGCTACATCGTGGCGTCCGTCTGGGACACGATGATGGGTTGGCTGAAGGGTGCCATCGAATGGCTGGGCAACCTGGGCGACATCATCATGGAGGTTGCCAGCGCCGCCAGCACTTGGTTCGGCAAGGCCCTCCGGTGGGTCATCAACCTATTCAAGGACTTCCTGAACACGGTGATCGCCGTCTGGCGCGCGGTCGGGGCCGGCGCCATCGCTGCGGCCAAGGGGATCTGGACAGTATTCACGACCACGCTGGCGAGCCTGGGCGACCGCTTCGTGGCCTTCGGCGACGTGGTGGCAGAGGCCCTGTCCGGTGACTTCGCCGCGGCGGCCGGTCGGCTCGTATCCACGGAGTTCAACACCGGCTTCGAGGAGGCCGGCCAGGGCGTGCTGGACGCGGTCGGCGCGCAATTCGGCGTCGACTATGTCGGCAACTTCGTCCAGGGCGCACAGGACGCCCTTGGCTCCCTTGTCGACCCGGTCCTGCGCGACGCAGAGAACCGGCGCCGCAGCCGCCTCCGGCAGGCCCGTGAGGACGGCATGACCGGCGGTGAAGCCCTGGGCGACGCCTTGGGCGGTGCGACCGTGCGCGCGGCCGACGCCGCTGTGAGCAAGGGCACGGCCAAGGCCGCGAAGGAGTGGGCCAGCAAGTTCAAGTCGATCATCGAGAACCTGCTGCCGGACGTGAAGCGGGCACAGGATCTGGCCGAGGCTACCAAGATGCTTGGTGACGCCGCGGGCAAGACCGACGCGGAGCTTGCGAGGTTCGGCATCACGCGTGACGACCTCAATCGTGCCCAGGAGCGCGCGAACTACCTCTATGGCGGGGAGACTACGCAGCTCGGTCAGTTCAAGACCCAGCTTGAAGAGCAGATTCGGCTCATGGGTATCAGCCGCCAGGAGCGCGAGCTTGAGACCCAGGTGATCCAAGCGCAGAACGCGGCCCGCGCGGACGGCAGGACCCTGACTGAGGCAGAGCTTGCCGCCCTGCGCGAACGCCTCGCCTATGCTCAGCAACTCCGACAGGACGAGGATGTCCAGACGGAGCTGGACAAGCGGATCGCCGCCTTGAGGTTCGAAGAGAGCCTTATCGGCAAGACAAATTCCCAGCGCGAACGTGCCATCGCGCTTCAGCAGGTCTACGACCAGGCCTATGCCGACACCAAGTCGATCGAGAAGGCAACGGCGGCGGTGCAGCAGTTCGCGTCAGCCTACGACCAGCTCGTGCTGGCGCAGAAGGGCACAAACGATCTGGGCACGGCATTCGACCGTTCGGTGGCGCAGGTTCTCGACAGTGCCGAGACCCTTCAGGCAGGCATGGACAACCTTGTCGGCGGCGCCGTTGACCGCCTGACACAGGCGTTCAGCGACTTCGCGAAGACGGGCAAGCTCGACTTCAAGAGCCTGCTGTCCGACATCTCCGGCATGATCGCAGAGTTTGCGGGGAAGCAGCTCCTCCAGAAGGCGCTGGGCAGCCTGTATGGCGGGGCCGGCGGAGGCGGGTTCGACATGCTGGGAAGCCTGTTCGGGGGCACCTCAAAGAAGGGTGGCGGCTTCGATGGGCTTTTGAGTGGCCTGTTCCACGATGGTGGCATCGTCGGCGAGGCCACGAAGGCGGCCAAGATCGTCAACCTGAATGCCTACCGCCACGCCAAGCGCATGCACAGCGGCGGCATGATCGGGGGCCTTGCCGGTCTGAAGCCGGACGAGGTGCCGATCATCGCCCAGAAGGGTGAGCGCGTCCTTTCCAAGGACGAGGTTAAGGCCGGCGTGGGTTCGGGTGGTGCAACCAGTTTCAACCCGAAAATCACGATCAACCTCAACAGCCAGGGCAGCCAGGGCAACGGCCAGCAGACCGCGCAGCAGGTCGGCGCCGAGGTCTACGCCGCGTCCATGCGCGCCTATCGGCGAAACAGGTAGTATGAGGCTGGGCCAATGTCGCGCCCGGCAACCACCCGGTTCGGTGCAACGCGTTGCAAAATTCCGCCGCGGCGCCGGGCGTGCGCCCCCACCATTGGAGGTTCAGATGGACGATCTGATCACAGCACTTGGCGAAGCACTCCAGCTCCTTGCGAAGCAACGTGTAGCCGATGCCCTCTCGCCCCCGGACCGCGCCGTGCTGGCGAGGATCGAAGCCGTCCACGCATCCTACCAGCAGGGGCCATCACCGGAGGCGCTTCGCGTCTTCGAGGCCCGTCGGCCGACGTTCGACCGGCTCTATCGGCGGTTGGCGGACCAGTAGGCGTTCCCTAAACGAGGTCGCGCAACGGAAGCCCCATGACGGGCATTCGACATGAGCAGCACGCGCCGCGACCTCCCTCCCGTTCGTCAGCGTAGCCGGACCGCCCCGGCCACGCCTCCTGCGCCACCCCAGAACACGCCAGCACCTCCACCCGCTGTGGCACCAGTCCAGGCCCCACCGCGGGCAGGTGACCGTCGTCGTGCCCAAGACAACCCCACCGCTGCCACGCATTTCGACCACATCATGGGTGATAGCGGTCGACGCCGTGCCGGCCGTGAGGAGACGGCCCGTCGTGCCTTGGAGCTGGACCCCGCCGACCGTGTAGAGGAAGAGATCAACCGCGCCCTGCGTGAGGGTCGCCCCATCAACATGGCTGCGGCCTTCCCTGTGCCGGCTGGAGTGAGCCAGCATGACGAGATCCCCGAGATGGGCTCTCCCCCTCCACTGCCTGGACGTGACGCCACCCCCGGTGAGCGTATCCAGCATGTGGCCCGTCACGCTCCCGAGTACCTGACCGAATACCGCCTGACCGTCCTGCATCGCCTGATGCTGCGCCAGCTCCCCCTGGAGATGATCGCGCACACCCTCGGATGCAGCGTGCGCTTCGTCTTCCGCCTCCGCAAAGAGCTGTGCGCCAGGCTGGTTTCTGACGCGAGCGGCCTCGACCCTTACGAGATCGGCGGCCGAGCCGTCGCGTTCTATGAAGAAAACCGAGCGGCCTTTCTACGCATCGCCGACGACGGCAATCAACCCATCCGCACCCGTATGCGTGCCCTGGCTCAGGCCCGTGGAGCGAACAACGACCTGCAACGCTTCCTGCATGTGAGCGGCTTCTGGCAGGCCAACCCCATGGACCCAAAGAAGGCAAAGAAGGAAGCCGAGACCGCAGCCAAGGCAGAAGACCTCATTCAGCAGATGATGCGCCTCGTGGCCGGCGGCAGCATGGGCGCCGTGGATGAGTTCTACGGTAACCAGCCCCTGGACCCCGTGGACACCGATGACGATGCAGACCGGGACGATGACTTCGATCCCGACCTGGACACCGACGTAGACGACCTCGACCGGGAAGACCTGTGATGTTCGGTCAGCGTCTCGTCTGGAGTGGACAGCCCGCGGACTGACTACGTGCGGCCGAGCGCAACCTTCGTCATGCTGAGGCTATGGGGAGAGAAGCGCCGCGCCCAAGCCCTTGTCCATGTCCTGACCCAGATGGTGGACCACCGCAACCCCGCCTTCATGCTGGCCCTCCTCCGCATGAAGCGGATGCCGGTCCCTATCACTGAGTTCCTGGACAGTCCCGAGTACCTGGGCAACGGCACCTTCGAGGTATGGCCCAGGCTCCGGGAAGAAATCATCGCCATGAACCCGGACGTGCTTCTGGGCGAGCCCCATTACCATGAGATCCTGCATGGTGGCGCCACGGGTACCGGCAAGAGCTTCCTGGCGACCGGAAACTGCGCCTATCAGCTCTACGTCGCCACGTGCTTTGACGAACCCCAACGCCTGTTCAACCTGAGCCCCGTCACCCCTCTGGTCATGATGATGCAGAGCGTGTCGACCACCGTCACCAAGCGCGTGATCTACAAGCCCTTCCGCGACCTGTTCACGGGCATGGACTACTCGCGCCGCTGGCTACGCTGGGACAAGAACAAGGACAGCACCTTCGTCCTGGAGGGCAACATCGAAGTGGCCCCCGCCCTGGCGAACATTCAGGCGATGGTAGGTCAGGCGATCTTCGCGGCCATCCTGGACGAAGTGAACTTCATGTCCGTGGTCGAGAACTCCAAGCAGGTCCCCGGAGCGGCCGGCCTTGGCGGTTACTATGATCAGGCCGCCACCGTCTACACGAACATCGCGCGCCGCCGGAAGAGCCGCTTCACCTCCCGCGGCATGACGTTCGGCCAGATCAACGTCATCTCGTCTGTCCGCTACGAGGGCGACTTCATGGAGCGCCGCATTGCCCAGGCACAGGGCAGGGGCGCAGACGAGGAGCCGGAGACGGGCGTCTACGTCTATCGCCGCAAGCAGTACGAGGTGCAGCCCTCTGACCGCTACAAGGGGCCGACCTTCCGCGTGATCGTGGGCAACGACCGTTGGCCGACCCGCATCCTGCGTGACCACGAGAAGGCGGGGAGGCACTACCCGGCAGAAGCCCAGGTCGAGAACGTCCCCGTCGAGTACCGGGCCGACTTCCAGCGTGACCCGGAAGGCTCGCTGCGCGACGTGATCGGTATTGCCACGGCCGCGATCACCGCCTTCATCGGCCGGCGCGACAAGATCGTGGAGGCGAACCAGCGCTGGCGGACTGCCGGGCACAAGCCGTGGTCGTTGAAGCCAGACGTGGATCTTGCGGTCGACGGCATGCCTCAGATTGAGGAAGACCTCGGACTGACCCCGGCGCAGCGTCGCGCACCGCGTTGGATACACGTCGATCTGAGCACGGTGAAGGACCGCTGCGGCATCGCCATCGTGCGCCTGGACGGCTTCATGAACCTCGTGCGGCCCGCGACTTGGAAGAGACACCACACCACTGTAGGAAGGGTGTCGATGAGCGGGTGGTGCAACCAGTTGCATGAACTGCCGCATCATATTTGCGGAGAGAACTCATGGGTCGGGCACTGAAAGCAATCGCGATTGGCACCGCCATCTTCCTTGGCACCCAGTTCGCGACGATTGCTCTCGCAAAGCCCGCCCCACTAGCGGCTATAGTCCTCACGATCGCGGTGGCAGGCGCTGCTTGGTGGGCAGGCAAGAAGCAGATCGCTGGGCTCAGTACCGGCAGGCGGGTCACGATCATATCCGCAGCGCTATTTGCACTGTTCGGCACAATCGCGGGCCCTTACGGCGAGCAGAACAAGCAGTCACAGACAACCGCGTCCCCGCAACAGGCAGCCGCAGCCGCGCCGGACCAATCGCGTGCTCAATCACTTGCAACGGAACCATCACCTCAAGCCGTCGCAGCTGCACCACAGAACGCCGAAGTCGCCGCTGCGTCGACACCCGCGCCCAGGGTTTACAAGCTTGAGGATCTGGATCTCCACCGGAGCAATAGACGCTGGAAAGATATCATTCTCACCGCGAAGAACAGCTTCAACCTTGAGATCACTCTTAGGATCACCTGCCATTTCGAGGGCAGCACAATGACCGATGTGTCGATCGCTGAAGATTTCTGATCCGACCTTCTCCACATCGAATAATGGCCGACTGCGTCGAGCGGGGCATTCTATGAGAAATGCACCACCAGGGATAACGTCGTCCCAATTGGGTCTCGTGCACCCAGACGTGTAGCAGAGACACCTACCGATCCTCGTCAGGGGCCGGACAAGCTCGCCGCCTATCAACGGCTGAACCGCGAATGGGCGCCTGCCCTTACGCACGCCCAGGTCCGCGTCCTCCTGTTCCTGATCGACCAGTCCATTGGCTGGGGCCGGAAGAGCGTGACGCTCACCCTGGCCCAGATGCTTGACGGGGTCACCTACAGGGACGGCACCGTGCAGTGCGCCGGCATGGGCAGTCAGTTCAAGGGCACCCAGCTCAAGATCACCCTGTCCGCACTGACCTCCCTTGGCGTGGTCACCGCGACGCGCCGACCCCAATGCACCGAGTTCACCGTAAACCTCGAATGGAAGCCGACGATGGTCGCCGCCCCGAAGCGCCTACAGACCAAGCCGCCGTCCGACGAATGGGACGATTGCGATCCGATGGTGGGAGTGATGGACGGAAACCCGTCTACCAGAGAGACGGAAAACCGTCTGTCAGATGGACGGAAAACCGTCGATCAGATAGACGGAAATCCGACCCCCTTAGACCTTAAGGGAGACCATAGAGAAGACCCTACAGATGTGGCCGATGCCCGACCTCCGGTCAGGCATCGTGCGCGGCCTATTCCGGCAGATCCTTCCGGAAAACCTGTCTAGGGAATGATCGGTCTTCCGGAGGTTTCAGCGAAATCGGTGAACTTCATTTGTCCATCGATTCCATCTGTCGGGCATTTCGTCGGTCCAACATCGACGCTGAGGCCCCTGCCGTCACCCGCAGTGCACGTTTCAAGACGCAAGGCAGCTCGGCACCAGACAGTGGCCAACCTCGCTCAGAGCGGCCCGGATTGCGACACCACTTTTCGTAGTATCATACGCGCTATAGAGCTAGTGTGACCTGCTTCACCGCCAACGAGTGCAGAGGCGCTGATGACCGATCGTCGGGCACCTCGGCCCCGCACGACGGCACTGGCCTCGCGCCCCATCACACATGCCAATTCGATCAAGCCAGTGTCGCGGACCGCCCACAAATCTGCTACACAATCACCCCGTAGAGAGGTCCAAAGAACCGCAGATTTCCTTGCTCTTTCCTCCACATGTAAGTTTCCTGCCGGGCCCACCACCCCAGCCCCTAGGGTTCATGCGCTGCAAGAATGGGCGGACGGCGCGGGGTCGACGGGGATCCGGTTCCCATGCCGAGGCTGAATGGCGTGCGTGTGACCTGACGCGTCGTGGGTGATCGGCCGAAGCATCTTTCGCCGATGGCCCAGGGTCCCCTAACCTGGCGCGCTTGCGGGCGTTGGGGGTCGGGTGGAAGAGGTTGATGGGGATCGCTGTCCAGTGTGCAGCGGCGCGATCGTTGGCATCAGCCCGCGTCGGCACGTCGCGACCTGGGGCGCGCTGTCAGGCCCCGAACAGACTGCCGTCCTCGATCAGATCGGCCGAGCGCTTGCGCAAGGCGCCAGGGGCTTTCGCGTCTCCACGGACCACGGCCATTTCCGTTTGCGGCTCGAAGGGTCGGCGCCGGCTCCCCTGTTGACGACGGGCGGGAGCGATCCGCTGCTGCCGCTGCTCTCCCGGAAGATCGACGGGGCGGCCAAGGTCGATCTTGCGGTCGCCTTTGCCTTCGACTCGGGCGTGCGCCTGATCGAGCCATGGCTGGAGGACCTTCTGACCCGCGGGGGCGCCCTGCGCATCGTGGTCGGCGACTACATGAACGTGACCGAGCCTGCGGCCCTGTATCGCCTGTTGGACCTGGGCACGTCGGGCGACCTCGACCTGCGGGTGTTCGAAACCGGTCGCGGGTCCTTTCATCCCAAGGCCTGGCTGTTCCGCGCGGCCGACGCCGCAGGCTCGGCAATCGTAGGCAGTTCCAACCTCTCGAGGACCGCGTTGACCCAGGGGGTTGAATGGAACCTCCATGCCGAAGGCGCGGCTGACGCCGTCTCATCCGCCTTCGAGGCGCTCTGGAGGCATCCCCAGGTCCGCCCGCTCGACGCCGCGTGGATCGGGGACTATGCAGCGCGGCGGGCGATGGCCGCTCCTCCCTCCGCACTCGCCCTGGCCGGCGCCGGTCCGAGCGAGCCACCCCCGCAACCGCATGCGATCCAGCGGGCGGCGCTGCGCGCGCTGGAGGCAGCGCGCGATGCCGGCGCGCACGCGGGGCTTGTCGTTCTTGCAACCGGACTGGGCAAGACCTGGCTGGCCGCATTCGACAGCCAGCCGTTCCGCCGCGTGCTCTTCGTCGCGCATCGGGACGAGATCCTGACCCAGGCCATGGCCACCTTCCGCCGCATCCGGCCCGACGCCAGCTTTGGCCGATACGATGGGACTTACCGTGACCGGGACGCCGAAGTCCTCTTCGCGTCGATCCAGACCCTCGGTCGTCCGGGCCACCTGGGCGGATTCGAGCGGGGTGCGTTCGACTACATCGTCGTCGACGAGTTCCACCACGCCGCCGCTGCGACCTATCGCAGCCTGATCGGCCATTTTGCACCCCGCTTCCTGCTGGGGTTGACGGCCACGCCCGACCGATCGGACGGCGCCGACCTGATGACCCTGTGTGGCGATCGCCTGGTCTTCCAGTGCGACCTCTTCGATGGGATCGAAGCAGGCCTGCTCTCCCCATTCCGCTATTTCGGTGTGCCCGACGCGGTCGACTACGCCCAGATCCCCTGGCGCTCAACCCAGTTCGATCCCACAGCACTTGAGGCTGCATTGGCGACCGAAGCCCGCGCCGCCAATGCCCTCGATCAGTTCATGCGGCACCGCCAGGGGCCCGCCATCGGTTTCTGCTGCTCCGTGCGGCACGTAGAATTCATGGCGGAGTACTTCCAATCCGCGGGATTGCGCGCGGCCGCTGTCCATTCCGGCAAAACGAGCGCCCCGCGCGCCACAAGCCTGACGCAACTCGAGCATGGCGGACTCGACATCATCTTCGCCGTCGATCTCTTCAACGAAGGGGTCGACATTCCGCATGTCGCCACGGTCCTGATGCTGCGCCCGACCGAGAGCGTCATCGTCTGGCTCCAGCAATTCGGGCGCGGCCTGCGCCGGTTGCCCGGCAAGGTCCTGCAGGTCGTGGACTATATCGGCAATCACCGCATCTTCCTGACGAAGGTCAGGGCGCTCCTGGGGGCCGGACCGGGCGACCGCTCGCTTGCTTCACGCATCGACGAGCTTGCCGCCGGGACGATTGACCTGCCGCCCGGGTGCGCAGTGACCTATGATCTGCAGGTCCTCGAAAACCTGAAGGCCTTGCTCCGCCCCCTTGCGGGAAGCGACGAGGTGGAGGCCCAGTACCGCGATTTCCGCTACCGCCATGGCGTGCGCCCGACGGCTTCCGAGATGGGCCGGATGGGCTTCGACCCTTCGCGCACAGGACATGGCCTCTGGTTCGATTTCGTGCGTGACATGGGCGACGCCGTGCCCTCGGCAGCGCTGGAAGCCAACCGGCTCCTCATCGGCCGGATCGAGCAGGGAGACACCTTTGCGGCTGACGCCATCGCAGCCCTGGACGCGATCCTGAACGACCGGCAGCCCGAGGAGGGATCGGGTCCCTGGGGATTTCACCCAGCCTTTGTCGAGACAGGTGGCGCGATCCGGGTCGCGGACCCGCACCTTGCCGAACTTCTGCGGGAAATCGTTGATTGGCGCAGGTCGGGCCTGACGCAGACAGCGCGCCTGCGCGAGCCCAGCCCGACCGGTCCACGTCCCGCAGGGCCGGATGTCTGGCGGGAATACAGTCGCGAAGACATTCCGGGCCTGTTCGGAGAGACGTTCAATCCTGGAAAGTGGAACGCGGGGATCGTCCGACTGCCGCGGGACCTCGTCCTGCTGACGACCTTGCGGAAGGGCAACCTGAGTGTTGGCGGCCACTATGACGACCGCTTCCTGACACCGACGCTGATGCAATGGCAAAGCCAGAACAAGACCCGCCAATCCGATCAGATCGGATGCATCCTCAGGGGCACGACCCCTGGCTACCGGATCCACCTCTTCGTCCGCCCGACCAAGCTCCGCGGCACAAAGGCAGCGCCCTTCCTCTACTGCGGTCAGCCGGCGTTCGTGTCATGGGAGGGGGAGTCTCCGATCACGATCACCTGGCGTCTCCCTCAGCCCGTTCCCACACACTTCCATCGCTCCCTCGCCATTCCTCCTGGCGGGTGATGGCACCCTGGATCATCCCGGCGCCGTGTCCGCCAGGCAGACGCCGACCGATGTGGCTTGCGAGGCTGCCGGCGGGCGGGGATCCTGGCGGCAGGACAGACCGTACGCAGCCATGATCGCAATCACCGACACCGTCACCATCTGCGCCGACGTGATCTCGACCGAGATCGACGGCGAGCTCGTCCTGATGGACATGGCCAATGGCCGCTATATCGGCATGAACGCCATCGCCACCGTGGTCTGGCGGGAACTGGAGCAACCGCGCCAGGTGGGCGCGCTCTGCCGGGCGCTGGCCGACCGTTTCGAGGCGCCGCCCGGCGTGATCGAGCGGGACGTGCTGGACCTGCTGTGCCAGATGGCGGAGAAGCAACTGATCCGCCAGGACGCCTGACGGGCTGGCATGCCCAGTCCGCCGCGCCAGCACAGGACGGATCCGCCCATCCCGCTTCCGGCGCAAGCCATCCCCACCCGGCTTTTCCATGAGGGTGGCCGGATCCTGGCCGACTGGGCCGATATTGGCGGCACCGACCCGACCCTGCCCTTTCTCACCGACCGGATCGCCGCGGCCCGCCCCCTGGGGCCGGCGCCCCTGCCCCCGGCGGGGGACGTAACACAGCCGGCAGCCTTGATCCTGCATGCCGGGCGCTGCGGCTCCACGCTGGTCTCGCGCGCGCTCTCCCGGGTGCGGCGCTGCCACGTTCTGTCCGAGCCCCAGGCGCTGAACGACGTCCTGGGGGTCGACGGCCTCTGGCCCTTCCTGCCCCGCGACGAGAAGGGCTCAGCCCTCCGCCAGGTCGTCGCCGCACTGGCCCGGGCGGCGACGCCGGGGCAGGATCGCGTCATCCTGAAACTGTCCAGCTGGAATGCCCTGCACCTCCCCCTGCTCGAAGAGGTCTTTCCGACGGTCCCGAAACTCTTCGCCTACCGGGCACCGCACGAGATCCTGGTCTCGCTGCGCGATCGCCCTGCCGGGTGGATGCAGCGGGCAGGCCACAGGATCCAGGCCCGGCTCTTCCTGGGCGCTGCCCCCGCGCCGGCACGGAACGCGCAGCTTGGCTTTGCCGCGCAGGTCCTGGGCCGCAGCCTGGCCGCGGTCGCCGACAGCGTCGCGCGTCCCGGCCAGGCCGGGACCTGGCTGCTCGTCCCCTATGAGGCCCTGCCGGGGGCGTTGGCTGCACGGATCCTGCCCTGGCTTGGCCTGGCGCCGACGCCCATGGAGGCGGCTGCCATCGCCCATGGCCTTGAGCTCCAGGCAAAGGACGCGACCGGCCGGCAGCCCTTCGCACCCGATGGGGCACGCAAGCGGGCTTCAGTCACGCCGGACCTCGCCGATCTGGTGCGCGATCTGGTATCGGAGCCGCATGAGCGGTTGGAACGCCTGCGCCAGGCCGGCGACACTGCGTGCGGCGGCCTTGGTCTGTCGCCCGGCTGACCTGGAGCAAGCTGCGTGAGCGCAATTGCCGGCGTCTGGTACCCCGATGGCCGGCCTGGGGCCAAGGCGGACTGCACCCGGGTCAGCCGCGCGCTCGCCCTCTATGGGCCGCACCGCGACGGGTTGTGGGACGGTGGCGAGATCGCGCTGGCCCACCGCCTGATGCGCTTCCTGCCGGAGGACCGCTTCGACCGCCAGCCGCTGGCGGGCCGGGGCGGGCGGCTCCGGCTGGTGGCGGACTGCCGCATCGACAACCGGGAGGAGCTGGGCCGCGCCCTGGGCATCGGCCCCGCGGACCAGGCCATGATGTGCGACGCCGCCTTCATCCTGGCCGCGCTGGACCGCTGGGGCGAGGGCGCGCTGGAGCGGCTGTGCGGCGATTTCGCCTTTGCCGCGTGGGACAGCGACGCGCGTACCCTGCTGCTGGCCCGCGATCCGGTCGGCAACCGCCCCCTTCACTATCACGCGGGCGCTGGCTGGTTTGCCTTTGCCAGCATGCCGAGGGGGCTGCTGGCCTTGGCCGACGTGCCCACGGGCCCGGATCCGGAGCGGTTGCTGACCTGGCAGATGCTGCTGCCGCTGGAGGGGCGCAGGAGCTTCTACAAAGGTGTCAGCCGGTTGGAAATCGGCCATCTGGCGGTCATTGGTGCCGACGGCAGGATCGTGGAGCGCCGCCATTGGGATCCGCGCCGGGTGCCACGCCGCCATGTGCGCGGGGACGAGGATGCGGTCGCGCTGCGGGAGGCGCTGGATCGCGCAGTGGGGGCGCAGGTGCGCGGCCTGGGCGGCACCGCAATGATGCTCAGCGGTGGCCTGGACAGCACCGCCCTCGCCGGCAGCGCCGCCCCCCTTCTCGCCGCACGGGATCGGCAGCTGCAGGCCTATACGAACGTCCCCGCTGGCCAGAATGCGACCTTTCATCGCCAGTTGCTGGCCGACGAGGGGCCGCTGGCGGCCATGATGGCGGCACGCCACCCGAACATCGACCATCACCTGGTCCAGGCGCACGACGCCGAGTTGCTGCCGGTCATGGAGCGGATGATCGCCCTGGCCGACCAGCCGGTGATGAATCCGCTGAGCACCGCCTGGATGCACGAGATCTTCGTGCGGGCGGCACGGGCCGGGGCACCCGTCGTCCTGACTGGCGTGTCAGGCAATATGGGGCTGACCTATACGGGCGAGCATCTGCTGATCCGCCACGTCGCCCGCCTGCGCCTGTGGTCCCTGTGGCGCGATGCCGGCCTTCTGGCGTCGCTGGGCATCCATCGCACGCGCGGCCGGGCGATTCGCTTGAGCGTCCGGCCATTGCTGCCGGCGGATCTTCTGGCCTTGTGGCGGCGCCTCCAGCGGTCCCCTGTCGATGCGCATCCCGCCGTGCTGCCGGTGCAATGGGACAGCCCGCAGGCCCAGGCGCTCTTCGCTGAACGGGCAGGGCCCGCGCACCCGCTCAACCGCGTCCGGACCTGGCAGGAATGGCATGACATCATCATGCGGTCGCGCGATCCGGGGCCCATCAATGCGGCCGTCAATGCGGCCTACGGGATCGACCGGCGCGATCCGACGTCGGACCGCCGCCTGCTGGAAGTCTGCCTCTCCCTGGGCGAGGACAGGTACCTGCGCAACGGTCGCACGAAGGATGTCTTCCGCCGCGCCTTTGCCGACCGGATCCCTTCGCCGATCCTGGACAACCCGCAGCGCGGCTTCCAGACGGCGGACTGGAAGCAGATCCTGCTGAAGGCGAAAGGCCCGATCCAGGCCGAACTGGCGCACCAGGCCCGCGTCGGCGCCTGTACCGACCTGATCGACATCGGCGACCTCCAGGCGCTGGCCGACAGCCTGGACCAGGCGGACCCGGCCAGCCGCCAATCGGTTGAGCGCCACTTCCTCAAACTGACGCGGGGCCTTGCCGCCGGCCTGTTCACCCGCCGCGCCGCCGGCGGCAACTAGGGCGGAAATTCGCGCCCCATCGCGTCGCCTTCGACAAGCAGGACGAGCGACCGGCGCGCCAGGCGGGCGACCGTCTCGCAGGCAGTCCCGGCGTCCAGGCCGGACAGGTCCGGCAGGTCCGCAACCTGCCGCGTGCCATGGCAGAGCAAGGCCGCCATCATCGCCCGCTCCTGCGGATCGAGCGTGACCTCTCCGCCGTTGAAGGGGACGCAGGCACCACCCTCAGTCGGCAGGGACAGGCCGGCCGACAGCAGGGGCTGCACCCAGCAATCCGGCGCCAGATCGCTCGACAGGCCCAGGTTCAAGGGCAACCGCAGGCGCCGCTGCGGCATGAACGTGGCCAGGAACGCGCGCAGGTCGACCGTGTCGGCCAGACGCCGCAGCTGGTCCCGCAGGTCGGACTCGTAGCGGGCGAGGTCGGCCGCATCGCCATAGACCGGAACGTCCGCCTCGAAGCCAACGTCGGCCATCCCGCCGCCCGCCAGCCATCTGAGGACATCCGAGCCGCGCGGCCACAGCAGGGAGTTCGTCAGGTGAAGCGACGCCTCCCCCTCGACCGCCGCGCGATGCACCTGCCCCCGCGGGATATAGAGGACGTCGCCGGGCTCCAGCACCACGTCCCATTGCGCCGGTGCCAGGTGGGCATCGGGGACCAGGCCCGGCTGCGCACTGACCTCCGGCCGGTAGCCATGGCCGAACCAGCGCTTGCGGCCATGCAGGTGCAGGACCAGGACATCATGGGGGTCGTGGTGGGCGCGGAACGCGCTTTCCCGACCGAAGCTGGCATAGAGGTTGGTCTGGATCCGCGCCGGCATGGCCTGTTCCAGCATGGCGACCAGGGCCGCCAGGGCGGGGACCGCGTCATGCAGCTGGAACAGGGCGATGCTCAACCCCTCCTGGCAGAACCGCTGCAATTGGTCCGGCAGGACCGCGCGCTTCATGTCCGCGCCGACAGCGCTCCACATTTCCCGTGGCAGGTCCCGCCCCCGCCGCACCACGCGGGTCCGGTCGTCCAGCAGGCGCTCCGACCGCAGCAGTCCGTTGAACGTCGACCAAGGCAGGAGCGCGCGGAAGGCCTGGCCGTTGGCGGTCCGCAGGTGAAGCCACCGGCGTTCCCGGACAGCAGACTGGAACGCAGCCGTATCATGGGGCGCCAGAAGGGCCCTCAGCGACGGGATGATGGGCGTGCCCCTGGCGTGTCCGGTGCTTACGCTTCGGTGAAGCCATTGCCCTGGGCTAGGACACTCCAGGCTGGTTGGGATCCACGTCCGCGAAGGTCATCCCACCCGCCTGCGTCCCGTGGTCGATCTCGATCACATCGATGATGGGCTTGGTCCACGCGGCCTTGGCAGGCGTGCTGCGCTGGCAGGCGTCCGTGTCGGGCGCCGGGATGTTGGTCATAAGCAAATCTCCACAAGGATCGGCTCTTCCTCTTGGCAGACATCGCCCTTTCGCAAGGTCCTGTCAATCCAGCGCGCCACGCTGCGCCCGGCCTTCCTGTCGGGCCTTCCGAACGCCCGATCCAGCCAGATCAGTGGTCGGACTTCACCGGTGCCATGGCCATGACGATCGGCCGGACGAAGGGCAGGCAGGCGACCATGACGAGGAAGCACAGCGTCATGAACAGCATGGCGTCGGCAAAGGCCATCGACCAGGCCTCGCGCTGGACCAGTTGGTGCAGGATCTTCAGCGCGGCGGGATCGGCGTCCAGGCGGCCGGCATAGGCATCCGCGGTGGCGACGGCAAGCCCCTCCCACAGGTCGGTCGCCTCGTCCCGGCCCCAGCGGACATTCTCCGCCAGGCGCAGGGTGTGGTGCGCCATCCGTTCCGTCAGCATGGTCGAGATGACGGCAAGGCCAATGGCGCCGCCCAGGTTGCGCATCAGGCTGAACAGGCCGCTGCCGCCCTTCAGGTCCTGGGGCGGCAGCATGCCCAGCGCGATCTGGTTGGACGTGAAGCCCAGCAGCATGAAGCCGAAACCGCGCGCCGCCTGGGGCACGACAAGGTCGCCCCAACCCGACTGCGAGGTCATGCCCGCCTGCAGCCAGGCGGCATAGGCGCTCAGGCCCAGGCCGACGCCCATGATGAGCCGCACGTCGATGAAACGCGTCGCAATCATGGCAAAGGGCACGGACAGCATCTGGAACGCGCCCGTGACCGCCATCAGCGTGCCGATCTGATAGGAATTGTAGTCCAGCACCCGTGCTGCATAGAGCGGCACGACGAAGGTCGAGCCATAGAGCCCGATGCCGCTGATGAACGCCGTGAGCGAGCCGAAGGCATAGTTCCGGTTGGCAAAGACGCGCAGCTGGACGATCGGCTGGTGGTATGTGAACTGGCGCCAGAAGAAATAGAGTCCGCTGACCAGGGCCACGCCGGCAAAGATCGAGATGTGGTCGGACTGGAACCAGTCCTCCTTGGCCCCCTCCTCCAGCACATATTGCATGCTGCCCAGGAACAGGGCGATCGAGACCATGCCCGGCAGGTCGAAGCCCTTCATCAGCGACCAGTCGGGATCGTCAATGTCCATCAGCAGGGCAACGCCGACGGTCACGATGATGCCGGGGGCAAGATTGATCAGGAACAGCCAGTGCCAGGACAGTTCCGCCGTGATCCAGCCGCCGATCGTAGGCCCCAGGGTGGGGCCCAGCGTCACGATGAGCGCCGTCACCATCGAGGCGAAACCCCGGGAGCCGGCAAAGATCAGGTAGCTGGTCGCGAACATGGTGGGGATCATGGCCCCGCCCAGCAGGCCCTGGAGCGCCCGGAAGGCGATCATCGATTCGATGTCCCAGGCAAAGGCGCACAGCACGCTGGCCAGGGTGAAGCCGGCCGACGAGATCACGAACAGCCAGCGCGTCGACAGCAGGTGGCTGAGGAAGCCGCTGAGCGGGATCGCGATCACCTCCGCGATCAAGTACGACGACTGGATCCAGCCGATCTCGTCCGGTGCCGCGTTCAGGCCTGCCTGGATCTCGGCAAGCGAACTGGCCACGATCTGGATGTCGAGCACGGCCATGAACATGCCGAGCGCCATGCAGTAGAAGCCGATCAGCTGCTCGATCCGCCGGCCGCGCGACACGCCGGGCCCGACCCGGGGCTCCGCGCGCGGTGCGGCGAAGGTCTCCGCCGCCTGAACGCTCATGCCCGGACCCCGTCAATCGACGGCCGTCCACGGCCCAGCAGGACCACGAAATCCGCGGCCGTGGGGCAGCGCCATGCGACATGGTTCCTGCGATGCTGGCGCGCCCGGTTCATGGGGCGATCATATACGTCTCAATCCCGGTGACGATCCAGCCCGCGATCGGTGGGGGTAAGTCCCCTCCGCGCCGCTCCCGCTCAGCCCTGGGCCACGCCCCAGATTTCGACCGTTGCGTCGGGCGAGTGCATCATGGGCTTTGGCACCAGGGTCAGCGGCGGCAGGGCGCCGCCCACGCAGTCGGCCAGGGTCCGCACGAAGGCCTGCGTCGTCGCCTCGCTTCCGTCCGAGGCGAAGTAGCAGACCATCAGCTTCAGGTCGGACAGGCGCCGGCCGAACGGCCGCAGCAGGTCCTCGATATAGCTCATCACGAAGGCGGTCTGCGGCAGCAGCGCGCCGCTGCCGATATTGAACCAGCCCATGTTGCTGTAGGGGGTCGAGGGGACCTGCCCGCCCAGCCACAGCGTGTCGCGCAGGCGGAAGGCCTGGCGATAGGGCAGCGGGATGGGCCAGTCCCACACCCGCTTGGGCCAATGGTCCTCGCGCGGGATGTACTTGTCGAAGCCGTTCCATTCCTCGCGCATGGCCATGACCTCGATCTTGGTCGCGGCCCCCGGCGGGTTCAGGCGGTGGCAGGGCACGACCGTGGCGCACGGCCCCGGTTCCCGGAAGTGGCTGGCGCGGGCTTCCGCCAGCGGCGCCCAGTCGTCGTGCGTCTCGCCGAAGTAATAGCCCTCCATCTTGACGCAGTCCTGGAACGACGCGCCCAGTGCGGCCAGCGTCTCGGCATGGGCCTTCATGATGACGTGGCTCTGGGCCACGCCATCGCCAGGATGGGGCATGGTGCCGTCCGTCTGCTCCGCCGTGCGGTTGGCGACCGCGATGAACTCACCCGCGCGCAGGCCGGCGGTCACGCTCCGCCCCGCGAACAGGTCGCGGTGCGCGGTCGGCACCGGCCGCTCGGCCACGCGAATGTCAGCCAGTGTCCGCCAGCCGCGCTGGGCGATCGCCTGAAGCTGCAGGCACTGCCCGGAGAAGGGCTGCATCACCTCCAGCACCGTACTGATGGCCGGCATCGGATCGGGGAAGTACCGCGCCAGGGCGGCGATCACCTGCCAGTCGTCGACGGCACCCGCATGGTGCACCTTGAGCCGCACCACGTCGTCCAGGGTGCAGAACTCCCGCCCCAGGGCACTGGCCAAGTTGGCGACGGCGCCCTCGACCTGCTGCATCACATCGCCGGGATGACGGATCCGCCCGGCGGCGTCCAGGTCGCCGGCCCCGCCGACAAAGCTGAGGCCGCCGGCGCTGGCCGACAGATGATGCGTGTGCGCGATCGGCAGCTGCCAGGTGCCAGGCTCGGTCATGTCGCCCCCTCTCCTGCATCGGGTCCCTGATGAGAGCATAGGAGCGGACGCGGTGCGCGGTCGCTGAGAAGCGGTCAAGGCGGTGTTTGACCCATCCGTGACCCGGCTTCGCGTCGAACCGGCCGCGTTGACCGGTATTGAAGTCCTATTTATAGTACTTCAATAACGATGCGGGAGGGCGCCATGAAGGCTGCGGTGTTCAAGGGCGCAGGCCAGGGATTCGTCGTGGAAACCGTGGCCGACCCTGTGCCCGGCCCTGGCCAGCTTGTGCTCAAGGTCCATCATTGCGGCATCTGCGGCACGGACCTGCACTCGACCGAGGACGGCCCCGCCTGTGTTGCCGCCGGCAAGGTGCTGGGCCATGAGTTCTGTGGCGAAGTGGTCGGCCTGGGCGCCGGGACCGAAGGCGCCTGGAAGGAAGGCGCCCGCGTCGCGGCCCTGCCCACGATCGGCTGCGGCACCTGTGCCGCCTGCCTGGCGGGCACGCCGATCTGGTGCCGGCAGATGCGCGACCATTTCTTTGGCACGATCAACGGCGGCTTCGCCGAATATGTGCTGGTGGGCGCGCGGGAAAGCGTGCGCCTTCCCGACAGCGTCTCCTGGCAGGAAGGCGCGCTGGTCGAACCGCTGGCCGTCGGCCTGCACGGCGTGCGGCTCGCGAAACTCGACCCCGGGTCGGACATCCTGGTGGTGGGCGCAGGGCCGGTCGGCCTGGCCGTCGTCGTCTGGGCCCGGGCCCTGGGTGCGCGGACCATCGTCGTCACGGCGCGGTCCGACCGCGGCGCCGACATGGCGCGCCAACTGGGCGCCACCGACTTCGTGACCAGCGACCAGGACGTGCGCAAGGCGTTCCGCCGCATTGCCGGCGGGCCGCCGGCCGCCGTCTTCGAATGCGTGGGCGCGCCCGGCATGATCGAGTACTGCGCCAGCCTTGCCGCCCCGCGGACGGAGGTCGTGATCCTGGGCGCCTGCGCCAAGCCCGACACGATCAACCCGTCGACCGGCATGAACAAGGAACTGACCTATCGCTTTGCACTGGCCTACAGCGTGCGCGAGTTCGAGACGGCGGTCGATGCCATCGCCCGTGGCCGCATCGACCCGCAGGTGATGGTGACGGACGTCGTCGGCTTTGACGGCTTTCCCGCCGCGTTCGAGGCCCTGCGCCAGCGCAGCACGCAGTGCAAGGTCCTGTTCCAGCCGACCTGAAGGGAATCCGCGAGATGAAACGCCTGGCCGTGACGGTCGATGCCGGCGTCGCCCATGTGCGGCTGAACCGGCCGGACAAGATGAATGCGCTGGACGATGCCGCGTTCGAGGAACTGATCGCGGCGGGCGAAGGCCTGAAGCGCGACGCCGCCGTGCGGGCCGTCGTCCTTTCTGGCGCGGGGCGCGCGTTCTGCGCCGGCCTGGACACCAGCAACTTCGCCGCCATGGCGGGGGCCGAAGGTGTGACCGGGCCGCCACCCAACACGCCGCGCACGCATGGCATCTCCAACCGCGGGCAGCATGCCGCCATGGTCTGGCGCGACGTGCCGGCGCCGGTGATCGCGGCGGTCCATGGCACGGCCTTGGGCGCCGGCCTGCAATTGGCGCTGGGGGCCGACATCCGCTACGTGACGCCTGACGCCAGGCTGGGGCTTCTCGAAATCCGCTGGGGCCTGATCCCGGACATGGCGGGCATCCCCCTGCTGCGCGCCCTGGCGCGCCAGGACGTGGTGCGCGAACTGGCCTATTCGGGCCGCATCTTCTCAGGCACGGAGGCCCTGGCCTATGGCTTTGCCACCCGCGTCGTGGACGATCCCCTGGCCGAGGCGCTGGCCTTTGCGCATGAAGTCGCCGGCCGCAACCCGGAAGCGATCCAGGCCGCCAAGCGCGTCCTGAACGAGGCGGAGGACAGCGATGCCGCCACCCTGCTCCAGCGTGAGAGCGTGGAGCAGGACCGTCTGGTCGGCAGTCCCAACCAGGTCGAAGCGGTGAACGCCGCCATGGAGAAGCGTGCCGCCCGCTTCACCGATCCGGGGGCCGCGCGATGAGCCGGACCGTCCGCATCGGCTGCCCGTCCGGCTTCTGGGGCGACAGCGCGGTCAGTGCGCCGCAACTGGTGCGGCGGGCGCAGGTCGACTACCTGATGCTGGACTACCTGGCCGAAGTCACGATGTCGGTCCTGGTCCGGGCACGGGCCAAGGATCCGGCCCAGGGCTATGCCCGCGACTTCGTGACCGGCGCCATGTCCAGCGTGCTGGAGGATGTCGCGGCCAAGGGGATCAAGGTCGTCACCAACGCGGGCGGCGTGAACCCACGCAGCTGTGCTGCCGCCCTGAAGGCGCTGTGCGACAAGCGGGGCGTGCCCTTGCGCATCGCCGTGGTGGAGGGGGACGACGTGCTGCCCCTGATCCCCGACCTGCGCGCCGAAGGCATTGCGGAGATGGACGCCCGCACCCCCCTGCCCGCCGACCTGGTCAGCGCCAATGCCTATCTGGGCGCGCTGCCCATCGCGGCAGCCCTGGCGCGCGGCGCTGACATCGTGCTGACGGGCCGCTGCGCCGATTCCGCCCTGGCCCTGGGCATCCTGATCCACGAGTTCGGCTGGAAGGCCGACGACTGGGACCGCATGGCAGCGGGCAGCCTGGTCGGCCATATCCTGGAATGCGGGCCGCAGGCGACCGGCGGCCTGCATACCGACTGGGACCAGGTGCCGGGCTGGGCCGACATCGGCTACCCCATTGCCGAATGCGCCGCGGACGGCTCGTTCGTCCTGACCAAGCCCGAGGGCACCGGCGGCCTGGTCAATCCTGCGACGGTCGCCGAGCAGATGCTGTACGAGATTGGCGATCCCGCGGCCTATGTCCTGCCCGACGTGGTGGCCGACTTCAGCGCCGTGACGATGGAGCAGGTGGGCCCCGATCGCGTACGCGTGGCGGGCGCCCGGGGCCGGCCGGCGACTGGAACCTATAAGGTCTCCGCTACGTGGGAGGACGGTTTCCGGTGCGTGGGCCAGCTGACGCTCATCGGCTTCGACGCGGCGCGCAAGGCCCAGGCCAGTGCGGAGGCGATCGTGGAACGCTGCCGCATGATGTTCCGCGACCGCAACCTGGGCGACTTCCGCGGAGTCGAGATCGAGATCCTGGGCGCGGACTCGATCTATGGCGCCGATCCCCGGGCGACGCGGGTGCGCGAGGTGGTCATGCGCATCGCCGTGGCCCATGACAGCCAGGCCGCCTTGCAGATCTTTGCGGGCGAGGTGGCGCCGGCCGGCACCAACTATGCCCCCGGCACTACGGGCTATGCCGGCGGCCGGCCCAAGCCGCAGCCCATCGTGCGCCTGTTCTCGTTCCTGATCGCCAAGGACCGCCTGCCGCCGCCATGCGTGGACATCGCGGGCGAGACGCTGGCGGTTCCGGTGCCGACGGCGGGCCCGCCAATCGTGGCGACCCCGGTCCAGGCGCCTGCGCCTGGCGAGGCAGTGCCCGACGGCCCGATGGTCGAGTTGCCGCTGATCCGGCTGGCCTATGCCCGCTCTGGCGACAAGGGCGACAAGTCCAATATCGGCGTCATCGCCAGGCGCCCGGAATACGCCGCCGTGCTGCGCCAGCAGCTGACGGCGGAGCGCATGGCCGCGCACTTCGCCCACCTGGCGCATGGCCGGGTCGAGCGGTTCGAGGTGCCGGGCATCCATGCCTTCAACTTCCTGCTGCACGACGCGCTGGGCGGCGGCGGAGCGGCGTCGCTGCGCAATGACGCGCAGGGCAAAAGCTTTGCCCAGATCGCGCTTGAGATTCCGATCCGCGTCCCCGCGGCCTGGACCTGACCAGACAGAGGGCATCCGACCATGACGACGAGCAGCAACGGGGCCGACTGGCTGGGCCTGAGGGACAAGGTCTGCGTGATCACCGGCGCCGCGGGCGGCCTGGGCCGGCAAATCGCGGCCAGCTTTGCCGAGGTGGGCGCCAGGCTGTGCCTGCTGGACCGCGACGGACCAGCGGCGCAGGCCCTGGCCGGCGAGCTGGCGGCCAGGGGTGCCAGCGCCCAGGGCTTCGCCTGCGACATCGCCGATCCCGCCAGCATGCGCGCGGTGGCGGAGGCCTGCGCCGCCCAGGTCGGCCCCTGTGCCGCCCTGGTCAACAATGCGGCGGTGCTGCATGCCGGCGGCCTGGCCGACTTCCCCATCGACAAGTGGAACCAGCTTCTGGCGGTGAACCTGACCGGCTTCCTGGTCACGGCGCAGGCATTCCGGCAGCAGATGGTCGATGCGGGCGGCGGCAGCATCGTCCACCTGTCTTCCCTCGCCGGGCATTTCCCGCAAGGGTATAGCGGGGCCTACAGCGTCTCGAAGGCGGGGGTGATGATGCTCTCGCTCCAGCTGGCGCTGGAATGGGGGGAGTTCGGCATCCGGTCAAACGTCGTCAGCCCCGCCATGGTGCGCACGCCGATGAGCGAGCCCTTCTACCAGGACGCGGAGCTGTTGCGCCGGCGGATCGAGATGGTGCCCGCCCGGCGCATCGGCGTCCCCGCCGATATCGCGGAAGCCATCGTCTTCCTGTCCAGCGCGCGCGCCACCTATATCAACGGGCAGGAGATCCTGGTCGACGGCGGCGTGGCCCAGGTCCTGATGAGCCAGATCCCCCGCCCCGGCTACGAGCGGGCCGACCACGCCAAGGCGTCCTGAGATGGCGGGCGGCCTGCTGGCGGGCAGGGTCGGGCTGGTCACCGGCGGCGGCTCCGGCATCGGGCGGGCGACGGCGCTGCGCTTCGCGGCCGAGGGTGCGCGGGTCGTCGTTGCCGACCGCAACGCGGACAGCGCCCAGTCCGTCGCGTCCGAGATCGTGGCTGCCGGGGGCGAGGCGCTGGCCGTTGTGGCCGACGTATCCGACGACGCCATGGTTCAGGCCATGGTGCAGGGCACGCTGGCCCGCTTTGGCCGGCTGGATTGCGCCTTCAACAATGCCGGGATCGGGGCCGCGGAACTGGGGGCCGCCGGGCAGAAGCTGGGCGAGATGGAGGAAGCCGCCTTCGACCGGCTGGTCGCCATCAACCTGAAGGGCGTGTGGCTGTGTCTGAAGCATGAGCTGGGCGCGATGCAGGGGGGCGGTGCCATCGTCAACACCGCCTCCATCGGCGGTCTGATCGGCCTTCCGGGCTCGGGCGTCTATACCGCGACGAAGCACGCCGTGATCGGCCTGACCAGGGCGGCGGCGGTCGAGTACGGGCCGCGCGGCATCCGGGTCAACGCAGTGTGCCCCGGCTATATCGAGACGCCGCTGACGGTCGATACGCTGAGCCGGCGAGCCGACGCGATCCGCCCGCGCCTGCCGTTGCAGCGCGTCGGCCAGGCCGAGGAGGTGGCGGCCCTGGTCGCCTGGCTGTGCTCGGACCAGGCATCCTATGTCAGCGGTGCCGCCTATACGGCGGACGGCGGCTATACCGCAGGGTGACGCCATGACCGATGCTGCCCCCATCCTGCTGATCCCCGCCCTGTACTGCTCCGCCCGGCTCTATGCGGAGCAGATCCCGGCTCTGTGGTCAGTGGCGCCGGTGATGGTCGCGAACCACACGCGCGGCGATTCGATTGCCGAGATCGCCGCCCAGATCCTGGCCGAGGCACCGCCCCGCTTCGCCCTGGGCGGGCTGTCCATGGGGGGCTACACGGCGCTGGAGATCATGCGGCAGGCGCCGGAGCGGGTGACGCGCCTGGCCCTGATGGACACGTCGGCCCGGGCCGACACGCCGGAACAGACGGCGGGCCGCGCCGCGTCCATTGCGACGGTTCAGCGCGACGGGTTCGACGCATTCCTGGACCAGGCCTGGCAGATCGCGGTCGATCCGGCCCGCACCCACGATGCCGACCTGCGCCAGCTCTACCGCACCATCGCCTGGGACGTCGGGCCGGAGCGTTTCATGCGGCAGCAGGCGGCCATCGGTAAGCGCCCGGATTCGCGGCCGCACCTGGGCCGCATCGCCTGCCCGACGCTCGTGATGGTGGGCGCGCAGGACGTGGCGACCCCACCCCACCTGGCTGAGGAAATGGCCGCCGCCATCCCAGGCGCCCGCCTGGTTCGCGTCCCCGATTGCGGCCACCTCGCCACCATCGAGCGCCCCCAGGACGTCACCCGCATCCTCGTGGAATGGGCGGCAGGCGGCTGAGCGGTGCCGCTCAGGCGTGCAGGTAGGCGCCGCCGTTGATGAAGATGACCTGGCCCTGGACCATGGCGCCCGCCGGGCTCGCCAGGAACTCGACCATGCCGGCGTAGTCTTCGTCGGTGACGTTGCGCCCGCTGGGATTCTCGGCCGCACTCTGGCGCAGAACCTGGTCCGTGCGGTCGCCATGGACCTGGCGCAGGGCCTGCGTATCGACCCGCCCGGGCGCCACGCAGTTCGCCCGGATGCCCAGCGGCGCCAGTTCCAGGACCAGGTAGCGCATCAGCGATTCCGCCAGCGCCTTGCCCGCGCCGATCGCGCCATAGTTCGGCAGGGCCAGCCGGCTGCCCCGGCTGCTGATGAAGGTGACCGTGCTGCCCCGCTTCAGCAGCGGAAGTGCCGCCTGCACCAGGAAGACGATCGACGTCCCGTTCAGCGTGATCGCTGCGGACAAGGCCGCGGGATCGAGTTGCAGCAGCGGCCCGGTCAGGGGCTGGACGGCGCAGTGGACGATCTGGTCCAGGTGCTCCGTATGCGCCGCAACGCGCCGGAGCAGGTCGGCCGCACCGTCCGGCGTTCCCACGTCCCCACGCAGGACATGCGCGTGGGCGCCTTGGCCCGCGATCTCCCGGGCTGCGGCGGCGGCGGCCGTCTCGTCGTGTCGATAGTTCAGGAATACGTCGACCCCGGGCTTGGCAAAGCGCCGCGCGATGGCCAGGCCGATCCCCTTGGTCCCGCCGGCAATTAGGATTGCCACGGCACCCTCAGCTGCCGGGAGCGGCCACGAACATGCACTGCGCCTGGGAGATGGGGGGGCCGTCGCCCTGGAGCACGACGGCGGTGGCATAGGCCGCGCGCTTGCCGATGCGGTCGATGCTGGCGCGACCTATGGTGGGGACCCAGGGTGCGAAGCGCAGGAACTGGATATTGATGCTGGCCAGCCGCAGGCGCGTGCCGGGGCGCACCG
The DNA here is from genome assembly GCF_051903925.1 of Zavarzinia sp. CC-PAN008. GTDB lineage: Bacteria > Pseudomonadota > Alphaproteobacteria > Zavarziniales > Zavarziniaceae. Next base: position 2,703,293 of record NZ_CP173678.1, on the reverse strand, counting down.
CTGCCTGGACGCCATGGCTCGCGGCCGAGGCGAGCAGCCCGCCCAGCACCCCGCCATGATAGGACGGATTGCCGACCCAGCCGATCAGCTGCTCCTGCGGGGCCATGTGGCACTCCGGCCCGGCATAGGTCAGGGCCATGAACCGGTCATAGGGCCCCTCGACCCCATCGGGCGCATAGAGCTGCTTCGCGTATTTCGCGATCAGGCCGCCTTCGTCCGCCTGGCCATTGCCCTGGGCATCCGGGGACTGGCCGGGATAGGGGCCAAGCAGGAAGCAGGTGGTGGAGCGGGCGCACGCCCGGCCGCCCTCGTCCGTCGCCGTCGTCTCGACAAAGGCCGCATCGCCGTCGATCGCGGTGACCTTGGCATCGGCCGTCACCGCGGCCCCGGGTGCCGGCGCATGCAGGAATTCGACCTTCAGGTCCAGGGTGGACATGCCCTGCTGCGCCTGGGTGGCGGAGGTGATGGCATAGGCGGCCAGGTCGTCCAGCAGGCCCAGGAGCGCCCGGTCGTCGATGCGGGCCCCGTCCTGTGTCGCCAGGCGCTCGTGGAAGGGCAGCCGCAGGCGCGCCCGCCCCCCGCCCCAGCCCAGGAACTCCACCCCCAGACCGCGCGGATAGGGCGCGCGCTGGTGGACGTAGAGCTGAGCCTTCAGGTCGGCTGTGTCGGCGGCGATGTTCATGCCCGCAAGACTCCGTCGGGGGGTGCGATGCGCCGCAGGGCGGCGATGGCGTCGTCCAGTTCGGTTACGCAGAGGTGGCCCTGTGCCTCGAAGGCGGCCTGGGCCTGGCTCCGCGTCATCTCCCGTTCTGCGGCGCCCGTTGCCACCAGGCCCACGATCAGCGGCTTGGGCGGGGCCTGGACCTTCAGCAGGTCCAGGATGCTCTCGACCGCCCCCTTGAGGGAGGTGGCGGAGAGCGTGAGGAAGAGGATGATCGCCTTGACGTCGTCACGCTCGGCCCGGGCAAAGATCAGGCTGCTCAACGCGCCAAAGATCGCGGTGCCGCTGCCGCCCGGCGCATCGACGAAGTCGGCGGCGCGATAGCCGGCATCGGCCAGCATGTCGACCAGCGCCATGCCAAGCCCAGCACCGCCGGTGAACAGCGCAACGTCGCCGTCGAGCTCGACAAAGGTGAAGCCCTGGCCCGCCGCGCGCAGTTCCAGCGGCGTCATCCCCGCGCGCTGCAGCGTGTCGGAGACAAGGCGCGCCCGTTCGTGATGGCGAACGTCCGCATTGTCGTCCAGCGACACCTTGGCATCGAGGGCGACCAGGTCCCCCTTGGGCGTGACCGCCAGCGGATTGATCTCCACCAGGTCGGCATCCACCGCCTGCATCAGGCGGAACGCATCGGCGGCGAAGCGGGCAATCGCGCCGAGCGTGCGCCCACCCACCCCCGCCTCGCGAAAGAATGGGATCAGGTCCTGCGGTCGGACAGGGCGCAGTGGATCGACGGGACATTCGCGCAAGCTCTCGCCATGCGCCTCGATCTCCACACCGCCATGGGGCGAGAACATCAGGACGGGCCGTGCCTCAAGGTCGTCGATCCGCCAGGCGAGGTAGTATTCCTGGGCGATGTCGATCTGGCGCTCGGCCATGACCAGGGCGGTAGTGCCCTGGGCCGCCAGAAGCGCCTGCACGGCTGCGACCGCGTCGGCGGTGCCCGCCGCATCGACCAGGCGGACCAGACCAGCCTTGCCCCGGCCGCCGGCCAGGACCTGGGCCTTGACTGCAACCGGGCCACCGGGCGTCCGCACCGCATCGCCGGGCGCGTAGAGGCTGCGCTCCCCCGGCACGGGCAGGCCCGCATCCTCCAGCATCTGCTTGGCGTCCGCCTCGATCAGCAGCATGGCTCAACGTCCTGTCCAGCGCGGCGGCCGGCGCTCGTTGAACGAGGCGACCCCCTCGCGCGCGTCCTCGGTCCCGACCAGCAGGCCCACCTCGCTCTCGGTAAAGGCGATCTGCTGCTCGAAGGTCATGTCGACAATGGCCCGCAGCGCGTACTTGCCGCGCCGGATCGCGGTCGGCGACTTGTCCAGCACCCGGTCCAGCAGCCAGGCCACCTTGGCGTCCAGCTCGGCCGCGGGCACGACATAGTTGACCAGGCCCACCTCCCGCGCATGGGCCGCGTCGAACAACTCGCCCGTCAGGCACATCTCGGCCAGGTCGCGCGGCCGCACCAGGCGCTGCAGCACGCTCAGCACCTGCATCGGGAACATGCCGATCTTGACCTCCGGCAGGCCGAACCGGGCGGTGTCGGCGGCGACCGCCATGTCGCACAGCGCCAGCAGGCCCATGCCGCCGGCCACGCAGGCGCCGTTGATGCGGCCGACAATGGGCAGGTTCACTTGGTGCGCCGTCCGCAGCAGGTCGGCAAAGGGCAGGTTCGGCCGATGGTATTCGTAGGCAAATGTCGCCGTGCCCGTGGCCAGGTCGGCGCCTGCGCAGAACGCCTTGTCGCCCGTGGCCGTCAGCAGGATGGCGCGCGCCTCGGGATCGCCCGCCGCCGCCCGCAGGCCGTCAGCGATGGCCGCGATCACGTCCGGGTTCAGGGCATTGCGTTTGTGCGGCCGGTTGATCGCGATGCGGAAGACGGCGCCGTCGCGCCCGGCCTCAACCTCCGACATGTTAGTAGGACTTGGGCATGCCGAGCACCCGCTCGGCGATGAAGGACAGGACCATCTCGGCACTGACGGGGGCGATGCGCGGCACCATGATCTCGCGGAAATAGCGCTCGACGTCGTACTCGCTGGCATAGCCCATGCCGCCATGGGTGCGCACCGCGCGGTCGCAGGCGCGGAAGGCCGCCTCCGCCGCCAGGTACTTGGCGGCGTTCGCCTCGGCGCCGCAGGGCTGCCCGCTGTCATAGAGCTCGGCCGCCTTCCACACCATCAGGTCGGCGGCCTCAAGCTCCATCCAGGACTGGGCGAGCGGGTGCTGGATCGCCTGGTTCTGGCCGATGGGCCGGCCGAACACCTTGCGCTCGATCGCATAGGCACTGGCCTTGGCAAGTGCCCTTCGGCCGATGCCCACGGCTTCCGCCGCGACCAGGACACGCTCCGGGTTGATCGCGTCCAGCAGGTAGTAGAAGCCGCGCCCCTCCTCGCCGATGCGATCCTCGACCGGCACGGGCAGGCCGTCGATGAAGACGGCGTTGGAGTCGACGGCGGCGCGGCCCATCTTGCGGATCTCCCGCACCTCGACAAAGGCGCGGTCCAGGTCGGTATAGAACAGTGTGATGCCGTCGGTGCGGCGCTTGCACTGGTCGAGCGGCGTCGTCCGGGTCAGCAGCAGGATCTTCTCCGCATGCTGCGCGGTCGAGGTCCACAGCTTGCGCCCGTGCACGATGTAGCGGTTGCCGTCACGCACCGCGCGGGTCGTGATGCTGGTCGTGTCCAGGCCGGCATCGGGCTCGGTCACGCCGAAACAGGGCTTCTCCTCGCCCCGGATCAGTGGCGGCAGCATGCGCGCCTTCTGCTCGGGCGTGCCATGCACCACGATCGGATGCGGGCCAAAGATGTTGAGGTGGATCGACGAGCAGGCGGCAAGAGCCCCGGCCGAATTGCCGACCGTCTGCATCAGGACGGCAGCCTCGGCAATGCCCAGGCCCGCGCCGCCGAACTCCTCCGGCATGGTGATGCCCAGCCATCCGGCCTCCGCCATCGCGCTGCGGAATTCGAAGGGGAAGGTGTGGCTTTCGTCCAGGCGGCGCCAGTAGTCGTCGTCGAAGCGGTCGCACAGCGCCTTGACCGCCTCGCGGATCTCCTGGCGGTCGGTCTGCGACCGCGTCGGGCTGGCAGCGGGCGCGTTCATGCGGTCTTCCGTTCGTTGAGGGCCTGCGCGACCAGGGCGGCGGCACCGGGCGGGTCGTCGGCGATGCGGGCGCCCGCCGCTGCCAGGGCGCTGCGCTTGGCGGCGGCCGTCTCCCGCGCGCCGCCGACCAGGGCGCCGGCATGGCCCATGCGCTTGCCCGGCGGGGCATGGCGGCCGACGACCAGGGCGACGACCGGCTTCTGCGCGGTACGGATCAGGTCCAGCATCGCGTATTCCTTGGTCCCGCCGATCTCGCCCAGGTAGACGATGGCGTCCGTCCCGGGATCGGCCAGGAACAGGCGCAGCCAGTCGTGGGGATTGCCGCCGGCGATCGTGTCGCCGCCCACGTGAACGATTGTGCTCTGGCCCAGGCCCCGGGCGCTGAGCAGGCGCGCCATGGTCATGGTCAGGGTGCCGCTGCGGCCGATGATGCCGACCCGGCCCGGCAAGGTGAAGCCGGGCGCGATCGAGCCCATCATGGCCTGGCCCGGCGTCACGATGCCGACGGTGTTGGGCCCTACCACCCACATGCCCCGCGCCCGGGCATAGGAAATGGCGTGCATGGCATCGTGCAGCGGCACGAACTCGGCCGCGGCCACGGCCAGCCGGCATCCTGCGTCCGCACATTCGACCAGCACGTCGCGCACGCCCATCGCGGGCGTATAGATCATGGCGCTGTCGATGGGGACGGCGGCGGCGGCCTCCGCCACCGTGTCGAAGACCGGCAGGCCGTCCATCGCCGTGCCGCCGCGACCGGGCGAGACGGCGGCCACGATCTGCGTGCCGGCACTGCGCATGAAGGCGATCTGCGCCTGGCCATAGGGCCCGGTGGCGCCCACGGCGACCACCTGGGCTTCGGCTGTCAGAAGGACGGCCATGGCTCAGCTCTCGCCCACATAGGCGGACAGGTCGTGCTCCACGGCGAAGCGATCGCCGCGATAGGCGAAGGTGCCGAAATAGACGATGCGGCCCTGGGTGTCGCAGAAGATGCGCTGCACCCGCGCGATGGGCGCCGACATGGGGTAGTTCAGGCGCTGCGCCTCGTCGTAGTCGGCGGCGGCGACGCGCAGCCGCTCCCGCCCGGTGCCCAGGGGCGGGCCGGCATGGTCGCGGACCAGGCGGGCCAGCTTTTCCCGCGTCACGGCGCCGTCCGGAAAGCGCGCGAAAATATCGGCCGCCACATAGGTTTCGGACCAGGCATAGGGGACGCCGCCCTCGCGGTCGATCTTGCGGATACGGACATAGGGCCCCTGCGGGTGGCCTTCGAACCAGCCTTCCGGCAGGTCGGCCACCGGGACCTGCTCCAGCACCTCGATCGTGTACTGGGGCACGCGCGAGCGGACGGAACCGATCGACGGGAACAGCGGCGCACCGGCATCGCCCCCTACCCGGCCGGGCCCGATGACGAAAGTCCGGCGCCCGCGCTGGGCCGACAGCAGGCCCTCGGCCACCAGCATCTGGGTCGCCTGCCGGGCGGTCACGCGGGCCACCTGGTACTGCTCGCACAGTTCGTGCAGCGTCGGGATCTCGAACCCGTCGGGCCATTCGCCGGACATGATCTTGCTGCGCATGATGCTGCCCAGCTGGCCGTAGAGGGTCGTCGGCCCCGACTGGAGCCGTGCGCCCGGCGTCCCGGAGGCAGCCATGGCCTCAACCGGCCTTGCGGCTGTCAGGTTGGCCGTATTCGCGGTCGTACTTGGCGAAGGCGGCATCGACCCCGCTCTGCCGCTTGGCCCCGAACTCGGCGATGTCGGACTTCAGCCACTCGAAGCTTTCGCGGCGCTTGGCATTCGCCTTGACGAAATGCGGCATGACGAACCGGGCATAGAGCTCGTACGACTTTTTCGTGGCGTCCCAGTCGGCCCAGTCGGTCGCCTGGGTCAGGAACACGCCGAAATCGCCCTGCTTCGCCTGCAGGCGCTCGATCTGGGCGATGGCGTCGTCGGGCGTGCCGATCACCGCGCGCTTGCTCTCCAGCAGGACGTCGACCATGTCCTGGCCGACAATATTGCCGAAGCCCTTGGGCGCCACCGCATTGTAGTACTCGCACCAGCGGTTCAGGCCAAAGCGCACGTTCTCCCGCGCCTTTTCCCGCGTCTCCGCGATGTGCATGGGCCCTACCAGGCGCAGGCGGCTGGCATCCATCGTGTTGCCGTGGCGCGCCGCTGCCTCGTTCGCCACCTGCCAGTTGCGGCCCAGCACATCGAAGGCGCCGATCTCGGTCGAGGCGACGCACAGCATCGACAGGCCATACTTCCCCGCCGCCATCCCGCCGGACGGCGTGCCGGCGCTGGCGATCGCCATTTCGGGATAGGGCTGGGTATAGGGCATCAGGTGGACTCGGGCGCGGTCCAGGTCGAACCATTCGGTCTTCTTGGTGACCGTCTCGCCCCGGAACAGGGCGAGGATGACCTCAAGCGATTCGAGCATGCGCTCGCGCTGCTTGGCGACGTCGATGCCCAGCATCGTCGCATCCTGCGCCAGCAGCCCGGGGCCGATGCCGAACATCGTCCGGCCCAGCGTCATGTGGTCGAGCTGGATGATGCGGTTCGCGACCATCAGCGGGTTGTGATAGGGCAGCGAGACGACGCCCGTGCCCAGGCGAATGCGGCGCGTCCGTTCCGCCGCCGCTGCGATCATCAGCTCGGGCGAGGAGATCGTCTCGAAGCCCGAGGAGTGATGCTCGCCGATCCAGGCCTCGTCGAAGCCCAGCTGGTCCAGCCAGTCGATCAGCTCCAGGTCCCGACGAAGGCACATCGTCGGGCTTTCCTCGATCGGGTGATAGGGGGCGAGGAAGATGCCGTGCCGCAACGTGATCGCACTCATGGTCCGCGCTCCCCAGAACTATGTCGGGCGTCCTGCCTCTCAGGCCATCCGACACAAATCCGAAAGTCCTGTCAATAGGACTACTTTGCGCTAGGATTGCGTGGCGAGCGGTCGAATCCCTGTGCGGATGTCCCGGCCACGCTTCGGCGAACTCCGCGGAAAGGATCGGACGGCGTGCTGGATGCCCTGGACCTCGACAACAGTTTCGGTTCCGAAAGCCACCGGATCCTGCGCGGCCAGATCCGCCGCTATGTCACGGGCGAGATCGAGCCGCACCTGCCCGCGTGGGAGGCGCAGGGCTTCATCCCGCGCGAGGCCTATGCCGCGATGGGGGCGGCGGGGCTGCTGGGCCTGACCCTGCCGGAGGCGTTCGGCGGCTCCGGCATGGACACGATGGCCGCCGTCATCCTGGCCGAGGAGTTCGTGCGCACCGGCTATGTCGGCCTGGCCGGCTCGGTCATGGTGCAGACCGACATGTCCGCCCATCACCTGGTGCGCGCTGGCACACCGGAGCAGCAGCAGCGGTACCTGCCGGACGTCGTGGCAGGGCGGAAGATCTGCGCCCTGGGCGTCACCGAGCCGCGCGGCGGCTCCGACCTGACGCGGATGGCCAGCAATGCGCGCCCGGATGGGGCGAACTGGATCCTGAACGGGCGCAAGACCTACATCACCAACGCCAACATCGCCGACCTGTTCTTCGTCGTTGCGCGCACCGATCCCAATGCGCGCGGCGGCAAGGGCTATTCGATCCTGCTGCTGGAGCGTGGCATGCCGGGCCTGTCCTTCGGGCCCAAGACGCCCAAGGCGGGGCAGCACTGCTCCGACAATGGCGAACTGCTGTTCGACGATTGCCGGGTGCCGGCGGCCAACGTCATCGGGGAGGTCGGCCGCGGCTTCTACACGATGATGCAGGGCCTGGAGCACGAGCGCATCGTGATCGCCGCCCAGGCCGCCGCCGCGGCCGAAACCGGCCTCCTGCACACGCTCGACTGGGTCAAGCTGCGCGAGGCCTATGGCGGCCGGCTGTGGGACCTGCAGACGATCCGCCACCAGGTCTCGGGCCTCGTCGCCGAACTGGCGGCGGCTAAGACGCTGCTCTACCACATCGCGGCCCAGGCGGGCCGCGGCGGCGATACGCGCCTGACCTCGGCCCTGCTCAAGGCGCATGTCCCGGAGCTGGCAATCCGCACCCTCTACAAGTGTGTGCAGTTCCACGGCGCCACCGGCTACATGCTGGGCACGCCCGTGGAACGGCTGGCCCGCGACATCCGCGTCTTCCCCCTGGCCGGTGGCGGCACCGAGATCATGCTGGACGAGATCGCGAAGCGGCTCTAGGCCGCCCTGTCAGGCAAAGACGAAGTCGGTCTGGTTCAGCGCGCCCAGGCTGCCCAGGCTCGTCAGGTTGTCCAGGTCGGCGACCAGGCGCGCGCCCCCGGCAGACGCAGGGTTGGCGTCGTACCACAGCTGCGCGTGCCCTTCGCTGCTGTTGAAGAGCACGAACAACGCCCTGCCCTGGATCGCCGAATAGGAATCGATCACGGCCTGGACGCTGCCATTGGTCACGGCGGCACTGGTCCGCACGGCCACCTCGGTCCCGGCGAGGTTGAGCGTGGCATCATCGCCGCTGCGGAAGGTGACGACCGCATCGCCATTGCCGACCGGAAAGTTGGCGCGGTCGAAGCGCAGTGTGTCGATAGTCGTGGTCTCAGTCCCCGCCTGGAAATCCAGCACCCGGTCCACGCCCCACGTCGAACTGGTAAAGACGAAGGCGTCGGCGCCAAGGCCGCCCATCAGCGTGTCGGCCCCCTGCCAGCCGATCAGCGTGTCATTGCCGGCCCCGCCATAGATCCGGTCGTTTCCGCCGCCGCCGTTGAGCACGTCGCTGCCGTCGTCCGCCTGGGCGCTGGGGTCAAGGCGATAGATCTGGCCCGACAACGACACGGCATAGAGATTGCCGGCCGCATCCTCCCCGAATGCCGCGATGTTGGCGACATTGGCGCCCGTCACCTGATGGGTGCGGTCCTCGACCTCCGTCGCGACGCCGTCGACGACCTTCAGGGTGAACAGCCGGCTGGTGATGTAGTCGGCGAAGAAATAGGTGTCCTGCAGGCCGGGCGATGGCCCGTGATGGACGACGCCACCCGTGACCGAACGGCCCACAGCGCGGACATAGTCGTGGATCGGCTCGGTCAGCTCGATCCCGCTGGGCGGCGTCTCATAGCCCGGGACCGAACCCTCCCGATAGTTCCAGCCGAAGTTCGTGCCAGCCCCGGTGCCGGCCGCCAGGAAGTCGATCTCCTCCCGCGTCGCCTGGCCGACATCGCCGATATAGAGGTCGCCGGTCTGCGAATCGAAGCTCATGCGGAACGGGTTGCGCAGGCCCAGGGCAAAGATCTCGTCCGCCCCGGCCGTCGGCCCGGCATAGGGATTGCCGTCGGGGATCGCGTAATTGCGCGTGGCGTCGCCCACGAAGTCGTCGCCGTCGATGTCCAGGCGCAGGATCTTGCCCGTCAGCTCCGTGATCGACTGGGCCGATCCGTCGACGTCGTTGGCGCCCCCGCCATCGCCAACCGAGACGTAGAGGAAGCCGTCAGGACCAAAGGCGACCGTGCCGCCATTGTGGTTCGTCGCACCCGGATGCGGAATCGTGATGATCGACTGCACCATCACCGGATCCGCGACGGTCGGATCGGACGAGCGGGCGAACTCCCGCACCTCCACGTCGCCGTTCTCGTTCGTGAGGAACACGAAGAAGCGGCCGTTCTCGGCATAGTCGGGGTGGAAGGCGACACTCAGCACGCCCTGCTCGCCGCCGCGCACGAACGACTCCTGCGGCAGGTCCAGGAAGGTGGTCCTGGCCCCCGTCTCGGTCGAGATGCGGAAGATCTCGCCGCTTTCCTTCTGGACGACATAGACAAAGCCCGGATCGCCCGGCGCATGGGTCAGGAAGACCGCGCCGAAGGGCAGGCTGGTCAGTTGCGTGGCCACGATCTGCCCGGCATTGGCCGCAACGTCCCCCGGACCGAAGCCATAGAGCACGTCGTCGTCCTGCCCGCCGCTGAGCGTGTCGGCGCCTGCCCCGCCAGAGATGGTGTCCCGGCCCTGCCCGCCGGTGAAGACGTCGACGCCCGCACCGGCGTTGAAGATGATGTTCGAGCCGTTGGCGGTGTTCGTTCCCTTCACCGTGTCGCTGCCGCTGCCGCCGGTCACGGTGATGCCGGGGAACGCCCCCATGAACATGACCGCGGGCAGGTCGATGCTGTTGGTCCCATCCGCCAGCACGATCTCCTCGACCCCTGAGACGTTCACCAGCGACTGCCAGGTCTTCGTCCCTGCCGTCGTGAACACCAGGCGATCATGGCCCAGGCTGCCGTCGACGGTGTCGCTGGCAACCAGATTGTTGATGGCGAAGCGGAATTCGTCCGCACCAGAGCCGCCCGTCAGCGTGTCGCTGCCGGTCGCCGCGAGCATCACCACCCCATTGGCGGGGTTGGTCACCTGCTGGGCATTGATCACGTCGGCGCCCGTGCCGCCCGTGATGGTCAGGGTGCGGCCCGCGGCGTTGCCGACAATGGCATCGGAGACGACGACGGTATTGGCGCCATTCGCCAGGACGACCTGCTCGATGCCCGAGACGCGCACATTCGGGAACGCGATCGACCCCGCCGTGGTGAATACCAGCCGGTCGATGGAGCCACCACCAGAGATCGTATCCGCCGCGGTGAAGGCGCCAGCGGCAAAAAGGAACTGGTCGGCCCCGGCCCCGCCGATGAGGACGTCGCTTCCCGTGCCGGCAACCATCACGACACTGTTGCCGGCATCGCTGACCAGGCCGGCATGCAGCAGGTCGTTCCCGCTACCGCCCAGAATGGTCAGCGTGGCGCCGGCGGCGCTGCCGACCAGCCCGTCGCCCACGCTCAGGTTGTTGGCGGCATTGGCCAGCGAGATCTGTTCGATGCCCGTCACATTGGCCAGCGCCGCGGCCAGCTTGGTCCCCGAGGTGGTGAAGGCCAGACGATCGAACCCACCGCCGCCCGCGACCGTGTCGTCGACCGTCAGGTGCGCGATCTGGAAGTTGAAGAGGTCGGGCCCAGCCCCGCCCGCGAAGGAATCCGGTCCAGGCGTTCCCGTGAACGTAGCCATGCACGTCCTCCCTCAACTCGACACAGCGCCCGTTCCGGACGACAGGGCCAACAGGATACCAGCCCCCAGGGTTCCCGAAACTCGAAACCCTTACGCTATCGTGCCGACCTTCAGCGGCCCGCGCCGAAGTCGCCGACGGTGTGCGTATGGTCGAGCGGGCCGTGACCGGTGCCAAAGCCGGGCGCGCGGCGGATCGCTTCCTGGACATAGTCGCGAGCCCTGGCGACGGCGTGCTCCATGGCCAGCCCCTGGGCCAGCCCTGCGGCGATGGCGGAGGCCAGGGTGCAGCCGGTGCCGTGGGTATGGCGCGTCTCGATCCGCGGGCTCTCGAACCAGTGCTCGCTCTCGGCCGTCAGCAAGAGGTCGCTGACGATGGCGCTGTCCAGGTGCCCGCCCTTCAGCAGGACGGCACCCGCCCCCAGGCGCAGCAGGCGCTCCGCCGCGCGCCGCATGTCGTCCTTGTCCACCACCTCTCGCCCTGTCAGGGCGGCAGCTTCGGGCAGGTTGGGCGTGACGAGAGCCGCATTCGCGACCAGGCGGCGGAGCAGGCTCTGCTCCGTGTCGGCGGCCAGCAGGCGGGCACCCCCCTTGGCCACCATCACCGGGTCGACGACCAGCGGCACGCGCGGCGCATGGCTGGCGATCGTGTCGGCCACCGCGTCGATCACGGGGGCCGTCGCCAGCATGCCGGTCTTCAGCGCATCGGCGCCGATATCCTCCAGCACCACGCGCATCTGGTCGGCCACGGCGTCCGGCGCCACCTCGACCACGCCGAAGACGCCGCGCGTGTTCTGGATTGTCAGCGCGGCGATGGCCGTCGCGGCATAGGCCTTGAGCGCAGTCACCGCCTTGATGTCGGCCTGGATGCCGGCGCCGCCGCCTGAGTCGGAGCCCGCGACGATAAGGACCCGCCCCTTCATCAGGCACCGATCCCGGCGCGTTCCAGCTCCCCCACAAGGTCGCTGACGATGGTGCGGACCTGGGCCTCGTCCTCTCCCTCCGCCATGACGCGGATCACGGGTTCGGTGCCAGAGGGGCGGATGAGCAGGCGCCCGCTTCGGCCCAGCACCGCCTCGGCCTCACCGATGCGGGTGCGGATCGGCTCCAGGTTCAGCACGGCGGTCGGCGCCTTGGCGTTCTTCAGGACCTGCGGCAACGCCGTGAAGCGGCGGCACAGTTCGGACGCCGGCTTGCCCCCCTCGACCAGGGCGGAGACGACCTGAAGGCCGGCCAGCAGCCCGTCGCCGGTGGTCGACGCATCACTGAGCACCAGGTGCCCCGACTGCTCGCCGCCCAGGTTGAAGCCGTGCGCCCGCATGTGCTCCACCACATAGCGGTCGCCGACCTTGGTCCGCGCCAGGCTGAGGCCAAGGCCCGCCAGGTGCCGTTCCAGCCCCAGGTTCGACATGACGGTCGCAACGATGCCGCCGCCCTTCAGCGTGCCGGCCTGGGCCATGCGCTCCGCGATCACGGCCATGATCTGGTCGCCATCGACGATCTGGCCCCGCTCGTCGCAGACGATCAGGCGGTCGGCATCCCCGTCCAGCGCCAGGCCGATATCGGCGCGCGTACGCAGCACCTCGGCCTGCATCGCCTCCGGATGGGTCGAGCCGCAATCGCGGTTGATGTTGAGGCCGTCGGGCGCCACGCCCAGCGGGATGACCTCCGCCCCCAGTTCAGCCAGGACGGTGGGCGCCACGCGATAGGCGGCGCCATGGGCGCAGTCGATGACGATGCGCAGGCCGTCGAAGGTCAGCCCCTTGGGCACTGTCGCCTTCACGAACTCGATATAGCGCCCCTGGGCATCGTCGATGCGGCGCGCCCGGCCCAGCCGCTCCGGGCTTGCCAGGTCATCGTCGCTGGCCTCCGCCACGCGGCTCTCGATCGCCAATTCGACCTCGTCCGACAGCTTGTAGCCATCGGGTCCGAACAGCTTGATGCCGTTGTCGTAGTGCGGATTGTGGGAGGCCGAGATCATGACCCCCAGGTCGGCGCGCAGCGAACGCGTCAGCATGGCAATGGCCGGCGTCGGCAGCGGACCCACCAGATAGACGTCCATTCCTGCCGCCAGGAAGCCCGCGGTCAGCGCACTCTCGATCATGTAGCCGGAGCGGCGCACATCCTTGCCGATCAGGACGCGGTGCAGGTGGTCGCCGCGGATGAAGTGCCGGCCCGTCGCCGTGCCGATGGCCAGGGCCTGGGCCGCTGTCATGGGCCAGGAATTGGCCCGCCCCCTGATGCCGTCGGTGCCGAACAGGCGGCGTGCGATCGTGTCCAACCCTGAAGATCCTCCGCCAACCGGATGGGCGGTTCTATAGCCCCCGCCTGCATGGCGGCACAACCGGGCGTCCGATCACGATTCCCTGCCCTCGTGCAGTGCCCGCACCAGGGCCAGGGCCTGCGCCGTCTCGGCCACGTCGTGCACCCGCACGATCCGCGCGCCCCGCGCCACCCCGGCCAAGGCCGAGGCGAGCGAGCCGCCCAGCCGCTCGTCAGCCGCAGCACCCCCCGCCCCCAGCCGCCCCAGGAACCCCTTGCGCGAGGTGCCGAGCAGGATGGGGCAGCGGAGCATGTGCAGCGCGGCCAGGTCCTCGATCAGCGACAGGTTGTGGGCCATCGTCTTGCCAAAGCCGATTCCCGGATCGACACACAGTCGCGCGCGCGGAATGCCCGCCGCTTCGCAGGCGGCGATGCGGCCGGCGAGCCACGCAACCACGTCCGGCACGACGTCGTCATAGCGGGGATCGACCTGCATCGTCGCCGGACTGCCCTGGTGGTGCATCAGGATGACCGGCACGCCCAGGTTCGCCGCCGTCGCCACCGACTCGGGTGCGAAGGTCAGCGCGGAGACGTCGTTGACGATGTGCGCACCGGCTGCCACCGCCGCCCGCATCACCGCCGGCTTGCGCGTGTCGACCGAGACGATGACGGGCAGGTGCCGCAGCCCTTCGATGACCGGCAGGACGCGGTCAATCTCCTCCTGATCCGCCACACCCTGGGAGAAGGGCCTGGTCGATTCGCCACCGACGTCGATCACGTCGGCGCCGGCTGCGATCAGGGCCTGTGCATGGGCCAGCGCCGCCTGGGCCGAGGCATGGCGCCCGCCGTCGGAGAAACTGTCTGGCGTGACGTTCAGGATGGCCATGACCAGCGGCCGGGCGGGCAGGCCCAGGTCGCTGAAGCAGTCGCCCACCGGGCCCTGGACCAGCGGCGCCAAGTTGGCCGGATCGACTGTGGTGACGGCATGCTGACTGCGCACCGCGCGACCTGGCCCATGCCGCTCCGCCAGTTCGACATGGGTGAAGGCGAGGCCCGTCGTGCCCAGTGGGCGGGCCAGGCCCGCCGTCAACAGGCCCCGCGCTTCCGCTCCGGCGACCAGGCCCAGGGGCTTCACCAGGCGCATCGCATACAGCCGGACGGGAGATGAGGACTCATGGTGCCCGTTGTCTCCTGCGGTGTCGGCCGTGGCAAGGGCACCACCATGGTCGGGGAATGCGGCATGCTGCGGTCCGTCCGCCGGCCGCTGCAGAGTGCCAGGGCTTGGCCGGCATGGTCGATGTGCGATAGTTGTGCTCAGTGCCGGTTGCGGACAGCTTGGGGCCTGCCTGATCGCGGTCCGTTGAACTCTTGGAACTAGCCAATGACAGCACCAGACAAGCCCGTATCGCAGGACACCCCAACGCGGGAGGCATGGATTGAGCCCCGGGTCATGCGACTGCACCTCGAAGAGAGCGAGTATGGCTCCGGGTCTGGGCCTGACGGCTATGACCAATCGGACGTTACCTGACCCGCGCGTGGTGCGGGCGGATGAATGGGAACCATGCGACTGACACGATCCACTAGGCCCAACGCCCGCTTGCGGCACCCCGCCGTACCAGGCTGAGCCGCAGAGCAACGATCATCCGTCGCTACCACCTCTTCGAAGGCGTCCTGGAGAGCTTTGCTGCACTGCCTGATCTGATGCCCTATCCAGGGGCCGGGCGGGCAGGCTTGGCCCGCCTGACCCAGGCAGATCTCAGCGCTGAATTGCCGGCCCCGCTGCACGCTGACGCGAGGCGCCGGGTCGATTCTCGAACGCACCTGTTCACCCATAGCCGGGCAGGGCGATTCGCGGTGAGCAATGGCCGGGATATCACCTTCGACCCGGCACCGGGCCATGAGGCTGAGTGCCTGGATGCGGTCCTGAACGCGGCACCAGGATTGATCAACATCCTGCGCGGCCAGGTCTCCCTCCATGCCGCGGCCGTTGCGTCATTCGCTGGCGCTCTTGTCCTGGCCGGGGCCTCGGGTGCGGGCAAATCCACCCTGGCCGCCGCCCTGGCGCGCCTGGGCCTGGTGCCGCTTGCCGACGACGTGAGCCACCTCGACGACCGCTCGGGCAGCGAAATGCTGTGGCCGTTGCGGTCGCAGCCACGCCTGTGGCCCGATGCGGTGCAGGCACTGGGCTGGACCGATCGCCCCTCGCGGCGCCTGCACGAGGCCATCGAGAAGCGGGTTTTCGTACCGCCGGCACTCCTGTCCGAGGCGGTGCCTGTCGCTGCCCTGTGCATTCTGGTCGGCAATCCGGGTTGCGCCAGGCTGCTCTGCACGCGACTGCATGGGCTTGCAGCGATCCAGGCACTGCTGGAGCATGTGGTGTGCCGGCGGAACATGACGATCCTGCGGCGTGAGCCGGTCCTCATGCAGCGTCTGGGGCGTCTGGTTAGCCGCGCGCCGGTCTGGCGCGTGAGCATCCCGCGCGACCTGCGCCGTCTGGACGAGGTGGCTCACGCGCTGTCGCGCCACTTCGCCATCGTGCCCTGAGTCAGGGCTGTTCGCCGCGGGCCAGGCGAGCCTCGATCTCGGCCAGGGCGGGCAGGAAGTCGGCGACGCTGTCGATCACCAGATGCGCGCCCGTCCGCGCCAGGCGCTCATGCGTGCGCCGGCGCAGGGCGGCACGAGCCTCCGGCGCCAGGGCCTGCAACGCGTCATGACTCAGCGCCGCCTCGTTCCCGCTCAACGCGACGCCCACGGTCCACATGCCGGCGGCCAGCCCCTCCTCGATGCCAACGGGCGTGTCGTCCACCTTGATGCAGGCGGCAACCGCGTCGACCCCCAGGTTCGCCGCATTCCGCAGGGCCATGGACGGGGCGGGCCGGCCCCGCGGCACGTCCGAGGCGTTGACCGAGTCGTCCGGCACATAGCCGTGCGCGGCGGCAGCGGGCGCCAGGACGTCCATCATCGCCTGGGCATAGCCGGTATTGGCGCCGATCCGGATGCCGCGCTGGCGCAACGCCCGCACCGTCTCCAGGCAGCCGGGGACCGGCGCCGCGTGATCGGCGATCACCGCCAGCTGATGCGGCAGGAAGGCGGCATAGAGGTTGTCGATGTCCTGCTCCCGCGGCTCGTGGCCATGGGTGGCGGCCCAGGCATCCGCGATGCGCGGCATCGCCATCAGGGCGGCAATATGGTCACGCTTCTCCGCCCCCATGGGTGCCCGCGCCTCGGCGATCGTCACGGGGACGCCGGCGGCCTCGAAGGTGCGTGTGAAGGCCAGGGCCGGGGCCATGCAGCCATGGTCGACCGTGGTTCCCGCCCAGTCGAAGATCACAGCCTGGACCGGCCCCCGCCAGCGGCGCTGCCACACGAAGCCCGACATCACGTTCTCCCCCGCCCTCGATCGCCCTGCCATACACGTCCCGTGTGACGGTCCCATGATCACGGCCGGGAGGAAAGATGGCGACGCCATTACACAGGGACGTAGTCGCCATCACCGATTTATAACCCTTTGCAGCCTAGTCTTGCCGCGGTGGCGTCACCACATGCTGCATCGCGCGGCCCATTTCCCGGGTGCGGCGCCTTTACACCGAGTCGAGCCATGAAACGCATCCTGTCCCCGGTCCTGCTTGGCGCTGTCTTCGCCGCTGTCCTGGCGGCAGCGCCGGCCAACGCCGTCAGCCCCGACGACGGGCCCAAGGCGTTCTCGGACCGGGCGTATGAGCAGCACCTGGAGCTGATCCGCAAGGCCCGCATGGCCTGCGAGGTGTCGAGCGCGGGCATCCCCGACTACCAGGGCTGCCTGGTGCAGAAGCTCGACTACTACGTCCAGGAGTCCCAGGATCCCGAGTTGCAGCAGCTTCACGCGCTGCTGCCGCTGCGCTTCCGCTACAACCCGGACCGTCTGGGCCTGCGGCCGTCGCACCTGCTTTCCACGCCCTTCCCCAGCTGACGTTTCGGGCCAACGGCCCCACTGACGGCCCAGGCGGCGGCCACTCAGCCCCAGGCGAAGCTTGGCTTGGCCTCGGAGGTCGCCCCCTGCCGCTCGCCCGCGGGCGCCAGGCCCTGGCGCGCGCGGAACTCCTCTGGCGTGAAGGCGGGGACGGCGGGCGGCGGCGTCAGGTCGATCGGCTGTTCCAGCGCCTTCAGCTCCGGCGGTACATTCACCTCCTCCGGCGTCATCAGCAGCCCGGCGCGCTTCAGCGCCATGCCAAGGCCGGGCCAGCTCGTCACCGACACCAGGGGTGCCGCCAACACCAGCCCGACCAGAACCGGCATCAGCCAGGGCAGGAAGCTGGGGGCATAGACCTGGACCAGCGCGCCCCAGGCCAGGCCGATCACCGCGAACAGGGCAAAGCGCGCCAGCGTCTCCTTGAACGGCACCGGCCGGTCATCGCGCGGCTGGCTGACCCAGTCGACGCCGCGGCCCAGCAGGGTCACGACCACGAAGCGGGTATGGACAAGCATCATGATCGGCGCCTGCAGGACAGAGATCGCAAGCTCGATCACCCAGCTGACGATCAGGGCGATGGCCCCGTTCCAGCGCCGCCGCCGCGCCCCGTTGACCAGAGCCACCAGCAGGCCCAGCAGCTTCGGCACGAACAGCATCACCAGGGTGACGATCAGGACGGTATGCGTCTCCGCCGTCTTGGAGATCGGCCAGAGCGGGAACAGCGTCTGCTCCGCGCCGAAATAGGTGGGACCGGTCGCGGTGTAGCGGATCGTCGTGATGGTCGACAGGACCAGCAGCACCAGCCAGAGCGGCGACGTGGCATAGGCCATGATGCCCAGCGTCAGGTGCAGGCGGCTGAGCCAGTGCAGGCCAGGCGTGAAGGCCAGGCGCGCATGCTGCAGGTTGCCCTGGCACCAGCGCCGGTCGCGGCCGGCATAGTCGATCAGATTCGACGGCACTTCCTCGAAGCTGCCGCCCAGTTCCGGCACCATCCAGATGCGATAGCCGGCGCGCCGCATGAACGCGGCCTCGACGAAATCATGGCTGAGGATATGGCCTGACAGGGGGCCAGAGCCGCGCAGCACCGGCATCTTGGCGTGCTGGAGGAACGGCGCGGTGCGCAGGATCGCGTTGTGGCCCCAGTAATTGCCGTCGCCCAGCTGCCAGAAATTCAGGCCGCGCGTGAGGATGCGGCCATTCAGGCGACTGGCGAACTGCTGCGCCCGCCCGAACAGCGAGCGCCGGTTCACGGGCACGGGCAGCGTCTGGATGATGCCAGCCTGCGGATGCGCCTGCATCAGGCGCGCCATGGCCATGATGGTGGGACCCGTCATCACGCTGTCGGCGTCAAGCACGACCGTGCCCTCGTACTCGGCACCCCAGCGTGCGCAGAATTCCTCCACATTGCCGGCCTTGCGCCCGACATTGCGGGCCCGCCGGCGATAGAACAGCCGACCCTCCGCCCCCAGTTCGGCGACCAAGGCGGCGAAGGCCAGCTCCTCCGCCTCGCCCTGCTCGGGGCGCTGCGTATCGCTGAGGATGAAGGCATCGAACTTGTCCGAACCTTCCTCAGCCATCAGCGACCGCCAGGTGGCGGCTAGGCCCGCAAACACGCGGGGAATGTCCTCGTTGTAGATCGGCATGATCAGCGCATAACGCCGGGCCAGTGGTGCCGTCATGGCGGCCGCGGGCGTGCGCGGCAGCAGACCCAGCGGATCGTCGCCCACCATCGTCACCAGGAAGCCGCAGAACGCCGTCCAGAACGAGATGCCGATCCAGGCGGAGGTGATCGTGAACAGCACGACCAGGGTCAGCCCCACCCAGCTCGTATCGCTGGCGAAGATCACCTCGGCCATCAGCTTGTACAGGATGACCGTCGTCGCGATCACGCAAGTGAAGAACGCAAGACGCCGCAGGAAGACCTGCAGGCCGTAGGCCCGGGGCTGCCGGATGGCGGCGGTGCCGTCGCCTAGCGTGTCCAAAGGCATGTCCATGTCTCGCTCAGCGCCTCGCCGCGCAGGCGGATGAAGGCGCGCAGGTCGGCAGAGCGGGCGTCGCCAGGGTCGAACAGGGCGGCGACACGCCATTGGCCGGTCGCCGGAATGCGCGTCGTGGTCACGCTGTCGATGCGGCCCGTGCTGCTGGTCACCACCGCCTCCACTGGCTGGGCCGGGTCCAATCCGGCGATCTCCGGCCCCTCGAAGTCGATGACGAGGCGCCGCGTCGCGGGCGGGTTGTTGGGGGCCGTGCCCGGCAGGAAGGGCGAGGCGAGCCAGGTGCCCACCGCCCGCGCGCGCGGCGGCAGGTCGGGATCGTCCAGCAGCGCGAACAGCTTGTAGGCGATGTCGAGGCGATTGCCGGCCTTCAGCCGGGTGGCGGGCGCCCAGAAGGCGACCATGTTGTCGTGGATCTCGGACTCGCTCGGGATCTCGAACAGGCGCACGGCCCCCTCGCCCCAGTCCCCTTGCGGCTCCACCCACAGGCTGGGGCGCGACTGGAAGTCGGATTCGATGTCGCGATAGGAGTCGAACTTGCGATCCCGCTGCATCAGGCCGAAGCCACGCGGGTTGGTGTCGCCAAAGGCACTGACCCGCAGGCTGCGCGGGTTGTCCAGCGGCCGCCAGATCCACTCGTTGTGGCCGGTGTGCAGCAGCAGGCCATCCGAGTCATGGACTTCCGGGC
Organism: Zavarzinia sp. CC-PAN008; assembly: GCF_051903925.1. GTDB lineage: Bacteria > Pseudomonadota > Alphaproteobacteria > Zavarziniales > Zavarziniaceae. Next base: position 2,683,623 of record NZ_CP173678.1, on the reverse strand, counting down.
GGTAGTCGTCGGTGTTGCGGGTCCGGTTCTCGCCCACCAGGAACATCGAGGTGAGCGGCGCCACGCCCAGGTCGGGATCATCGGCCCGGGCGAACAGCGTCACCGTCGTCTCGACCACGGTCTGCGATCCGGGCACCAGGAGGAAGCGCAGGGCGCCCGTCACGCTCGGACTGTCCAGCAGGGCATGCACCACCAGGTGGCGATTGCCCTGGCGCGGCTCCTCGATCCAGAAGGCGCGGTAAAAGGGGAATTCCTCGCCCTTGGAACTGCCGGTCGCGACCGCCAGGCCGCGGCACGAGATCCCGTATTTCTGGTTGCGTCCCAACAACCGGAAATAGCTGGCCCCAAGGAATACGGCCAGTTCGTCCCAGGCGTCCGGCTTGTTCAGGGGGTAGTGGATGCGAAATCCGGCAAAGCCGAGTTCCGTCTGGGGATCGCCCTTGAAGCCGCCGAATTCGAACATTGAGCGGTCCGGCACGATCCGCTCCGGCTGGCCGTTGCGAATCACATTGATTTCGACGGGCCGGTCGTAAAGGAACCCCAGGTGGAAGAACTCCAGGCGGAAGTCGACCGCCTGATCCGCGAACAACGCGCGATTCTTGCGGAACCGGAAGTCGCGGTAGAGGTCGTAGCCGACGTCCTTCAACTGCTGCGGCAGCTGGATCCGGGTGTCCTTGAACGGCGTCTTGGCCAAATTCTCGGCCAGGGCCTGCACCGCCTCGAAGCGGAAGGGCTCCGGCGCGGGCGCGGGTGTGGGCTCGGCCGGGGGCGGGGCCGCGGGCACGGGGTCCTGCTCGGGTGCCGCGGCCGGCGCCTCCTGCGCCAGGGCTGGAACGATCGACCACGCGGATACCTGGGCCATGCCAGCCAGGACCGCACGCCGCGACACAGAAACCGAATTTCGAGAATTCAAGACGGGGCTCCGTCGCCTTGGTGGATCTTCAATGCCGCAGCGCAGCGAAAGTTCACGCGCATGACGGCGATTTAAGGGCGGACGCAGCCGGTGAGTGCGCCCAGCCCATTGTTTTTCGCCGTCTGCCCCGTCGGAGCCGGGACGATCAGCGTTTCGGACAGACCCCCTTACGCAAACTCCGTTGCCGCGTCCAGCAGCCATTCGGCCAGATAGGGCGCAAGTGACCGGCGAACGAACAGGTTCGTTCCGTCCTCACGCATCTCCAGGATGACGGGGATGCGCGCGACCAGGCTCTGCCGCACCTGGCCGGCGGGGAAGGCGCGCGGATGCAGGTCCAGGCCGCAGCCCTTGGCCAGCAGCGTGCGGGCCGGCCCGCCCGTCAGGGACAGGACCGCCCGGTTGGCCGACAGGTCGACAAAGGCGGCATGCAACCCGGCCAAGCCGTCGACGGCGCCCTGCGCCAGCTCTGCGCGTACCTCCCGCGGGGCCACGACCAGCCATTCGTCGGGCCCCAGCCACAGGATGCGGGCGCTGGCCCCCACCGCGACCTGCCCGGCTTCGGCGGGCGGCGACACGCCGGTGAGACGCGCCACCGCACTGCGGAAGGCGACATCGGCTGCATCGCCCCGCAGGCTGAACTGCGCCGGCTGCGGCACCTCGGCCAGGCGGACGACACCCGCCCGCGCCGAGGCGCGCATGGCGAAGGCCGGATCGAGCACGAACGGATTCACAACCGGCTCAGCCATCGAGGCGCGCCCCTTCCGCATCGTAGAACACCGGCGACACGACGCGCACCGCCACGTCCTGGCCATCGACCGGACAGATCAGCCGCTCGCCCATGCGATCGCGCCCCCCCTTGACCAGGGCCAGGGCAATCGAACGGCCCAGCGTCGCGCTCCAGTAGCTGGACGTGACATGGCCCAGCATCGGGACCGGAGGCTGCTTCATCGCGGCGACCAGCTGCCCGCCTTCCGGCAGGATCACGCCTGCCTCCTCGGTCAGCAGGCCCACCAGGTGCTTGCGGTCGGCGCGCTGGGCGTCGGGGCGCTGCAGCGCCCGCTTGCCCAGGAAGTCGCGCTTCTTGGCGGCCATCCTGCCCAGGCCCAGGTCGATCGGCGTCACCGTGCCGTCGGTCTCGTGCCCAATGATGAAGAAGCCCTTTTCCGCCCGCAGGATGTGCATCGCCTCCAGGCCATAGGGGACGATGCCTTCGGGCCGGCCGGCCTCCATCACCGCCTGCCACAGCGCCAGCCCGTGCTCGGCCGAGACGTTGATTTCGAAGCCCAGCTCGCCCGAAAAGCTCATGCGCCAGACCCAGGCATCCAGCCCCGCGACCGTCGCGGTGCGGTGCGCAAGGTGCGGGAACACTGCGGAAGACGTGTCCAGGTCCGGCGCCAGGCGCTGCATCACCGCCCGTGCCCTGGGCCCCGCCAGCGCGACCGTCGACCATTGCTCGGTCGTGGAGGTGAGGTAGACCTTGAGGTGCGGCCATTCCGTCTGCAGCCACTCCTCCATCCAGTCCAGCACGCGGGCGGCGCCCCCGGTGGTGGTGGTGAGATGGAAACGCTCGGGCCCCAGGCGGGCGATCACGCCGTCGTCGAACACCATGCCGTCGTCGCGGCACATCACGCCATAGCGACAGCCCCCGACGGCCAGCTTCTGCACCGGATTGATATAGAGCCGGTCCAGGAACTCCGCCGCATCCGGCCCCGTAACCTCGATCTTGCCCAGGGTCGAGGCGTCCAGCGCGCCGACCCCCTGGCGCACCGCGCGGCATTCCCGGTTGACGGCGTCGTCCATGCTCTCGCCGGACGACGGGAAGTAGCGCGGCCGCTTCCACTGGCCGACATCCTCCATCACCGCGCCCCTGGCCACGTGCCAGGGGTGGATCGGCGTGGTGCGGATCGGCTCGATCAGCGACCCCACCTCGCGCCCCGCCAGCGCGCCGAACGCCACCGGCGTGTAGGGCGCGCGGAAGGTCGTGGTGCCCGCCTCCTCGACATCGCGGCCGGTCCACTGGGCCAGCAGGGCGAGCGCGTTGATGTTGCCTGTCTTGCCCTGGTCGGTGCCAAGCCCTGCGCCGGTCCAGCGCTTCATGTGCTCGACACTGGCCAGGTTTTCCTGCGCCGACAGCTGGATGTCGAGCGCGGTCACGTCATTCTGCACGTCGACGAAGCGCTTGGGCCCCTGCCCGACCTCCTGGCCGTTGGGCACCAGCCACAGCGGCGCGATCGGTCCCAGGCCGGGCAGGTCGCCGGCCGCGCGGCCGACCACTGTCACGCCCTCGACCGTCCCCAGCGGCTTGAAGCAGAGCAGGTCGTCGTCCCAGTCCAAACGGCCTTTGCGGTGGCACCACAGGTGCACGACCGGGCTGAACCCGCCGGACACGGCGATCAGGTCGCAGTCGATGACCTGCGGCCCGCCCAGCACGTCGCCGCCCTCCAGCGTCAGCTCGTGCACCTTGGCGCCCTGGACGCGGCCCCTGCCCTTGACCCCGCTGACGACCGAGCCCTGGAGCACCGTGATCCCATGGGCGCGGGCCTGGGACAGCATGGCGTCCGGTGCGTGGCGGCGGCAGTCGACGATGGCGGCGACCGTCACGCCATGCTGCGCCAGGTCGAAGGCGGTGGCATAGGCGCTGTCATTGTTGGTCGCCACCACGGCACGGCCACCGGGTGCCACGCCATAGCGGTGAAGATAGGTGCGCACGGCCGAGGCCAGCATCACGCCCGGCCGGTCATTGTCCCCGAATACCAGGGGCCGCTCATGCGCGCCGGTCGCCAGGATCACCCGGCCCGCCCGGACATGCCACAGCCGCTGGCGTGCCCCGGCGCGGGCCGCCGTGCCCGGCGCCAAGTGGTCCGTGCGCTTCTCCAGCCCCAGGACATAGTTGCCGTCATAGAGGCCCGTCGCCGTCGTCCGGGTCAGGATGGTCACGTCCGGCTGCGCCGCCAGTTCAGCGGCCAAGTCGCCGACCTGCGGGTCGATGCCCAGGCGATGGCCGCCCAGGGCCGCCTGCTCGTCCATCAGGACGACGCGGCCCCCGGCGCGCGCTGCCTCCAATGCCGCCGTCAGGCCCGCCCGTCCGCCGCCCACCACCAGCACTTCGGCATGGACGTGCATCTTGTCATAGGCGTCCGGATCGGGGCCGTCCGGCGCCCGGCCCAGGCCGGCGGCGCGGCGGATGATGGGCTCGTACACCTTGTCCCAGAAGCCGCGCGGCCACAGGAACGTCTTGTAGTAGAAGCCTGCGACCAGGACCTTGCCCGCCAGCTGGTTGACGGCACCCAGGTCCAGGGCCAGCGACGGCCAGCGGTTCACGCTCTCCGCCACCAGGCCGTCGTGCAGCTCGACCTGCGTCGCGCGGGCATTGGGCTCGACGCCGGCCCCCTCGCCCAGCTGGACGATGGCGTTCGGCTCCTCCGCCCCCGCCGCCAGGATGCCGCGCGGCCGGTGGTACTTGAAGCTGCGTCCCACCAGGCTGACCCCGTTGGCCAGCAGGGCGGATGCCAGCGTATCCCCCGGATGGCCACGATAGGTCCGTCCATCAAAGCGGAAGGCGATGGAGCGGCTGCGGTCGACAAGGCCGCCTGTGGCCAGGCGCCGCCCGCTCACTGCTTCTCTCCCGGCAGCGCCGATTCAGGGGCCAGGGGTTCGACGACGACCTCCTGCAGGACAGCCTCCGCGCCCTGCGGCTGGGCCACCCGGTCCAGCAGCCCCGCGGGCGGCGGCTCACCCATGCGATAGACGGCCAGGAACTGGTGCGTGGTCGTGTCGCGCACCGCGTTGAACCAGCGGCGGCAGCCGTGCGAATGCAGCCAGCGTTCGGCCATCGGCCCCTTGGGGTTCGTGCGCATGAACAGGTAGTCGGCCCAGACCGCATCGCTGGCCGTCTCCGGATCGGGCCTGACGATGTGCGCCTCGCCGCCGCAATGGAACTCGATCTCGTCGCGCGGCCCGCACCAGGGGCAGGAAATCAGCAGCATTCCAGTCCCCGTCAGTGAGCCACGGCGGCGGCGCCGTGCTCGTCGATCAGCGCGCCAGTGGTGAAGCGGTCCAGGCGGAAGGGGGCGGCCAGCGGATGCGGCTCGTCCCGCGCGATCGTCGCGGCAAAGACATGGCCCGACCCCGGCGTCGCCTTGAACCCGCCGGTGCCCCAGCCGCCATTCAGATACAGGCCCTGGACCGGCAGCTTGCCGATGATGGGGGAGGCATCGGGGCAGACGTCGACGATCCCGCCCCAGGTGCGCAGCATGCGGATCCGGCTGAAGATCGGGAACAGTTCCAGGGCCGCGGCCATCTGGTGCTCGATCACATGGAACGAGCCGCGCTGGGCATAGGAGTTGTAGGCGTCGATGCCGGCACCCATGACCAGTTCGCCCTTGTCCGACTGGCTGACATAGACGTGCACCGTGTTGGACATGACGACGCAATTGTGGATCGGCTTGATCGGCTCCGACACCAGGGCCTGGAGCGGATGGCTCTGCAGCGGCAGGCGAACGCCCGCCATCGCCGCCAGGACCGAATTGTGCCCAGCCGCCACGATCGCGACCTTCGGCGCCGCGATCGGCCCGCGCGTCGTCTCGACCCCCAGCACCCGCCCGCCCTCGATGCGGAAGCCCGTCACCTCGCAGTTCTGGATCAGGTCGACGCCGCGCGCATCCGCAGCCCGGGCAAAGCCCCAGGCGACCGCGTCGTGCCGGGCGATGCCGCCGCGCCGCTGCAGGGTGCCGCCCAGCACGGGATAGCGCGCGGTGGGGGAGATGTCGACGATGGGGCAGAAGGCCTTCACCCCATCCGCGTCCAGCCATTCGGCATCGACGCCATTCAGGCGATTGGCCTCGACCCGGCGGCGCGACTCGCGCACGTCGCCCAGCGTATGGGCCAGGTTCAGCACGCCGCGCTGGCTGAACATGACGTTGAAGTTCAGCTCCTGCGACAGGCCTTCCCAGATCTTCAGGGAATGCTCGTACAGGGCCGCACTCTCGTCCCACAGGTAGTTGGAGCGGACAATGGTCGTGTTGCGCGCCGTGTTGCCGCCGCCCAGCCAGCCCTTTTCCAGCACCGCCACGCGGTTGATGCCGAATTCCTTGGCCAGGTAATAGGCGGTCGCCAGGCCATGCCCGCCGCCGCCGACGATGATCACGTCATAGGCGGCCTTGGGCTCGGGATTGCGCCACAGCTTCGGCCAGCCTTGATGATGGTCGGCGGCGTTGCGCAGCAGGGACAGGAGCGAATATCGGGACATCGGCACCCCAGGTGACGCGCCACGGATGAACCGCTGGCGGCGCGGACGCCGCTCCTTGATAGGAGAATTCGGCCTTCGCTGCACTGCGCCATTCTAGCGGGCGGCCGGGGCCTGTCGAATCCTGATGGCTCCGTGGCCCTGATCGGGGGCCTGGGTCGTTCGCTCACGAAGCGGTAAGACTTCTGGCCGATGGTTAATCCCTTGGAAAGCCTGCGCGCCTAGGTTCGGCGGCAAGGGCCATGATCTTGATTGGGGGCGGGTCGACGGCATGTCGCTGGGCGGGCGGATGACGATCGCGGTAATGCTGCTGCTGGCGCTGGCGCTGGGCACCACCGTGCTGCTGAACCAGGCCAAGTTCGAATCGAGCCTGGCCCATCTGCAGCAGGCGCGCATCGCCGTGCATACCAGCGCGCTGAAGGCGACGATCGAACAGAGCACCGACCTGGGGCTGGCCCTGCGGGAAGCGCGCGGGACACAGGCGCTGGTCGAGCGGGTCCAGGCAGGCGACCCCGCGATCCTCTCCGTCACCGTGTACGACGACAAGGGCGCGGCCCTCTATCGCGCGGCGCGGGCCGGCGACGATCCCCAGGCCGATGCCTTCCTGTCCGAGGCCGACATCCTCAACCCCTTCTCGCAGCGCATCGGCCGGATCGAGGTGCGCCAGTCCCGCGCGGACTACCTCGCGGCGACGGACGCCACCTTGCGCGAACTCCTGGCCGGCGCATCGCTGATCTTTGCCGTGTTCGCGATCCTGGCGGTTGCCGGGATCCGGCTGGCCTTTGCCGGACTGACGCGCTCGGCGCGACGGCTGGCCGCGATGATGGAGGCGGAGGCGGGGCAGGCTCAGCCGCTGGCCCCCCGCAATGCCTTCGAGCGCGAGCTGATCGGCTTCAACGCCCGCATCCACCGCGCCCTGTCGCAACCCGGCGGGGAGTGCGCACCATGAGTGCCGCCCGCGCGCTGGAGCCGCAGGCCCAAGCCGCCCCCCATCTCGACGCGCAGGAAGTGGCCGATGCCCAGGCCATGCTGCGCATGTCGGACCGGCTGGCGTGGAAACTGGTGGCGCTGGCCAGCGTCCTGGTCATTGCCGCCATTGCCTGCCTGTCGATCTATGCCATCCAGGTTTTCGAGCGTGGCCTGACGCCCGAAGTCGCGGCCAAGCTGACGGCCATCGCCGACGATGCGGCCGACGATTTCAGCCGTGCCGCGTCCCTCGGCATTCCGCTGGACAAGCTGCCGGGTGTCGCCGACTACCTCGACACGGTGCGCGCCAGCCATGGAGAGCTGCGCTATGTCGCCCTGGTCGACGGCCAGGGCCGGCTGATCCACGGCCGCGGCAGCCTGCCCCGCGCCTATCCCGCCAACGCCGCGGCGGGGCAACTGGTCGCCAATGGCGCCGATCTCGACCTCGCCGCACCGCTCAAGGACGGTGCCGGCGCCGTGCACCTGGGGGTGGACGGGCGCCTGGTCGAGACCCTGCACAACGAGATCCTCTACGACACGCTGATCACCATGTTCGTGGCGGTCCTCGTGGCGCTCGAAGTGCTGTTCCTGCTGACCGCGGTAACGGTGTCGCGCTCGCTCTCGCTGCTGGTCCGGCTGGTCGAGCGGGTCGGCAGCGGCGACTTCAGCCATGTGGTGGCGCGCCGCTCACGCGACGAGATCGGCCGCCTGATCGCCGCCGCCAACCGCCTGGTCCTGCGTGTCCACGAGCGTGGGCCGGCGGCCCAGGCACCGCGCCCCATCGTCGCCTCGCGCGCCGGGGACGTGCGCCTGCCATTGTTCGTGTTCTTCTTCGCGATCGAGCTGGGCCGGCCGTTCTTCCCGGTCTATGTCCAGTCGCTCTACACGCCCATCCCGTGGCTCAGCGAGCAGACGGCGATCGCGCTGCCCATGACGCTGTGGGTCGTGGTCATGCTGATCGCCACGCCCTATGGCAGCGCCCTCGACCGCCGCTTCGGCGCGCGCCAGGTGCTGATCGCCGGCATGGTCCCGGCCGCCATCGGCTCCGCCATGGTGGGCCTCGCCTCCTCGTTCTGGGAACTGCTGTTCTGGCGCTGCGTCGTCGCCGCCGGCTTCGGCCTTGTCACCGTTGCCGGACTGACCTTCGTGGCACTGGCGGCCGAGACGGGCAAGCGGGCGCGGGGCATGAGCGTGTTCGTCGGCGCCTCGACCGCGGCGTCCGTCTGCGGTACGGCAATCGGCGGCATCCTGGCCGACCGCATCGGCTACAGCGCCACCTTCCTGGTGGCGGCGGGCGTCATCGCCTTTGCCCTGTTCCTGACGACCGTCCTGCTTGATGCCGACCAGTCCGGGAGCGATGCTGCGAAGAAGAAGGTCACCTGGGCCCAGTTCGCCGGCATCCTGCTCGCCGGTCGCGTCCTGCTGGTCGTGCTGTTCTCGGCCGTGCCGGCGCGCCTGATGCTGACCGGTTTCCTGTTCTACATGAGCCCGCTCTATCTCACCGAACTCGGCTACTCGGAATCCGAGATCGGCCGCTTCATGATGAGCTACTTCCTCTGCATGCTGGTGGTCAGCCCCCTCGTCTCGACCCTGGCCGATCGCTTCGGCACGCACCGGCTGCTGATGCTGGCGGGGGGGCTCGCCTCGGCCGCGGGCGCGCTGGCCTATGGCATGGGACACAGCCTGTGGCTGCTGCTGGGCGGCACGATCCTGGTGGGCCTGGGCCAGGCGATGGTGACGACGCCACAGCTGGCCCTGATACCCGACCTGTTCCGCGAACAGTGCGAGCGCTACGGCCTGTCGACCGTGATCGCCGTCTTCCGCATCGTCGAGCGCATCGGCAGCATTGCCGGGCCCCTGGTCATGGCCGCCCTGGCGACGGCGCTGGGCTTCGCCGAGGCGTCGTCGATCCTGGGCTGGATCATGCTGGGGGCGACCGCGATGCTGGCCGTCTCCCTGGCGCTGGCCGGTCGCCGGGCGGAGCCGCGGCTTGCATGAGGCAGCACCGATGAACGCCGTCCCCCTGCTGCCCCCCGGCATGCGCCGCGACCTGCGCATCCTGTTCCTTGCGCCCTTCGCGCCCGATGCGGGCGCGGAGCGGCCGGACATGCATCCGGTCCATGGCGTGGCACCGCGCTACAACTACGAGATCTATACGACGCTGCTGGGCCTGGGCCTGGACGTCGTGCCGTGCCGGGACCTGGACCACTTCGCGGCCAGTGTCGGTCAGTTCGATTTCGTCTTTACCCTCTTCAACTTCGCCCCCTTCCGCAATTCGGAGCTGTTCGTCTCCACCGTGTGCGAGCGGGCGGGCGTCGCCTATCTGGGGGCACCGCCCAATGTCCGGGCGCTGGCCGAGGACAAGCTGCTGACCAAGCTGGCGGCCCAGGCCAGCGGACTTCCGGTGGTGCCGGGCGTGGCGTGGCGACTGCCGCGCGAGGTGACCACCCCACCCTTTCCTGGCCCCTGGTTCGTCAAGCCGCGCTTCGGCTCGGCCAGCGCCGGCGTCACGCCCGAGTCGGTGCGGGAGGACGTGGACGGCCTGCGCACCCAGGTCGCCCAGATCCTGGACCGCTGGCCGGAAGCCCTGGTGGAGCCGCTGATCGACGGCACCGACCTGACCGTTCCGGTTATCGGGGGCGAGACGCCGCTTGTCCTGCCGCCATGCGAGGAGGTCTCGGACCTGCCCCATGGCATCGCCACCTATCGCCAGAAGCGGCTGATCGACCGCAATCGCGTGCGTCGCGTGGTGGAGGATCCGCTGCTGGCCGGTGCGCTGATGGATCAGGCGGCCCAGGTCGCGGCGCTCTTCCAGCCCTTCGACTACCTCCGCGTCGACTTCCGGCGCGAGGCCGGCACGGGCCGCACCTTCGTGATGGAGGTGAATATCGGCTGCAACCTGGGCAGCCACGCCGCCATAGCACTCGCCGCCCGAACGGCGGGGATCGAGCACCCCGACCTGATCGCCCGCATCCTGACCCACTCCCTCACCCGCCAGGCCGACCGCCTGGGAAGACGGGCGCTGGCCGGCACCTGACCCTCAGTCGGACGGACACCCGGCCGCGGGCCGCCCTGCAAAGCGATCGGCCGTCCATGCGATCAGGTCGGGGTCCAGCGGCGAACCTGGCGCCACCAGCGTCACATGGTCGAGGCCCGGATAGACACGATGGTCGATCGCCTGTCCCGCGGCACAGCGCGCCCGCACGTAGTCGCGGCTAATCGCGGGCAGGACCAGATCATCCAGCGCCCCCTGCGCCACCAGTACCGGGGCAGCGATCGGTGCGGCCGGCACGTTCTCGGCCAGCCGGGCCCCCAGCGGTCCCTGGTCCGGTGCCTTGGCGAAGATGCCCGGCTTGGGGAGCAGGACCGTCTCAGCCGCGGAGACCAGGGTCTCCAGCCCACCGGCGCAGCGGCTGGCAATGTCCCCCACCAGCAGGCTGGACCAGCCGCCCACATAATCCCCGACCACCACGTCGGGATAGGTCGCGGCATAGGCATGGATCAGGTAGGACGAAACGATCTTGCCGAACATCGAGCCTTGCGACCGGAGCACAAGCTGCGGCAGATCGCTGGCCGGGGCCAAAGCTGCCACGCCCTTCAAGTCCAGGCCGGCCGGCTGCGCGCTGGCCCGGATGCCGGCCCACAGGGCGCTGTTCCCGCCTTGCGAATGGCCCCAGATGACGACTGCCTCTCCCGTGGCCGCCTCGGGCACCTGGGCCGCCGCGCGCACCGCGTCCAGCACGCTGCGCCCTGCCTCGTCGCCCACCAGATAGGCATGGCCGCCATCGGTGCCCAGCCCGACATAGTCGGTGGCGACGACCGCCCACCCCGCATCCAGGGCCGCACCCAAGGCAGGCACCAGGTTGAACGGATGGGCCAGGACGGACGGCGCGCAGCCCGGCGCAACCCCCGTCGTCCCATGGGCCCAGGCCACGACCGGCCGTGCGCCCTGGCTCGGCCCCTTGATCAGTACCAGGGCGCTCGCCAGGGCCGCCCGCCCGTCCAGCCGCGTCGTGACATAGAGGATCCGCCAGCCTCTTGCCCCTGCCGGCACGTCCCGCACAAACGCCTCCGCCTTGAGGAGCGAACCCGGAAGCGCATCCGTGGGCAGATCGGCGCGGTAGAAGTCATCCGGCTCGGACGGCCGGGCATAGAGCCACGCCGCCCCAGCGAGCAGAGCGAGTGCTAGCACCGACCACATGGCCGCGCGCACCAGGCGAGCCGCCAGTCCCCGCGCCTTCCTCGATCGCGCCATGTCCCGGTCCCCCGTCTCTCCAATCCTGACATGGCCGACGACCCAGGGACAGGATTGCCAGGACCACAGGATCACCGTGGCAGATCAGCCTGCGCTTAGCCCACCTCGTCCGGCAGGGCGTGCAGCGCCAGGACCGTGATGTCGTCGGCCTGGATGGCGCCGGCGGCGAAGCGGTCGACCTCCGCCACGATGGCGCGGACCAGGGCCTCGGGATCCGTCTCGGGATTGGCGCCCAGGTGGCCGGACAGGCGGGCCATCTCGAACTCCTCCTGGGCCGGGTTCAGGGCCTCGGTCACGCCGTCGCTGTAGATCAGCAGCGTATCGCCCGGCGCCAGGTGGTTCTCCGCCTCGTCATAGGGCAGGCCATCCATCATGCCGAGTGCGATGCCACCGGCCCCCCGCAGTTCGTCCACCCGGCCGTCCGCCCGGCGGATCAGCGGCGGATTGTGGCCGCCATTGCAATAGAGCAGCCGGCCGGTCGGCGGGTCGTAGATCGCGTAGAACAGCGTCACGAACATCTCGGCCGGGTTGTCGACGGACAGAATGTCGTTGGCGGTTGCCAGCGTCTCGGCCGGCGAGAGGCCGCTCAGCGCGGTGGCGCGCAGCACCGTCCGGCTGATCGCCATGAACAGCGCCGCCGGGATGCCCTTGCCGGAAACGTCGGCCACGACCAGGCCCAGCTGCCCGTTCTTCAGCGCCAGCACGTCATAGAAGTCGCCGCCGATGTCGCGCTGCGGCCGCATCAGCGCGTGCATGCGGAATTCCGGCCCGCGGGGAAAACGGGTGGGCAGGATCGACTGCTGCATGCGCCCGGCAATGTCGAGCTCCTGGCGCAGCGCGAGATAGGCGCTCTGGCGCCGGCGCTGCTTCTCGCGCTGGCGCTCCGCGCGTTGCGAGGCGATCACATCCTCGCGCAGTGCCGTCACGGCCTGTGCCATGCGGCCGATCTCGTCCCCGCCGCCGGTATCGTCAAGCGTGACGGACGTATCGCCTTGCGACAGGGCGCGCAGTACGGCCAGCGCCCCTTCCAGCGGCTGGAACGCATTCGCCAGATAGAGCTGCAGGCCGACCAGCACCACTACAAGGAACAGCGCGATGCCGCCCAGCGCCAGGTGCGTGATCGCGCTGCGCTGGCTGGCCTCGACCGTGGTGTCCTTCATCGTCACGAGGAAGGCGATGGCGCGGCCCAGCAGGTCGGTCATCGGCTGCGTCACGATCGTGTAGGTCCGCGTGCCCGTCGTCTCTATCGACACGGGCTCGGCCCGCACGCGCGGCTCGGGATGCAGGGCATCCCACAGGGCGGTATCACTGCCCTGGACCAGCCGGCCGCGGCGGTTGACGACAAAGACCGCGGCATCCAGCGTGGCGCGCAGCTCGTCCAGCGCCGGCTGAAGCGGGCTGGCCAGGACGATGGCACCCACCCGGTCGGGCCGGCCGAAGGACAGCGCCACCAGGGCCTCGAACCGGCGGTTCTGGTCCTGCTGCACGACGCGCGCGGCGCCTGCCTGCCGCAGGGTCTGGGCGATCGTGCCGGCATCCAGGACCGAGGTGTCGCGTCGCGGCCCGCCCGCCGCGTAGATCAGCAGGCCGTCGATGTCCAGGACCTCGACCGTGGTGGCGACCCCCTCGGCCTGCAGCTTCTGCAGTTCCGGCTCCAGCAGGCTGTCCAGCGCCGGGCGGTCGGCGCGCTCCAGGGCGTCCTGCAGCGCGGGCTGCAGCGACAGGCGCTGGGCACTGGCTTCCATCCGGGCCAGGCGGACTTCCAGGATCTTGCGCCAAAGCGCGTCCTGGCTTTGCGCCAGGGCGGCGGCATAGCGGGCATCGGCCACGCGCTCGCGCAGCACGCCCGCTCCGGCCAGACCCAGCGTCAGCACGGCGAAGGCGATCGCGACGATCAGCGCGATGCGGCTCCTAAGCAGCATGGCCACCCCCGCCGGATGCGCCCTCGGCCGCCGCATCGCGGATCGCGTCGGGTGTCGCCTCCACCGCATGGGGCCCGGTCAGGCGCACCCACAGGACAAGCGCCGGCACCAGGCACGGCGGCACGGACCAGGCCGCAAGATCGGCAAGGCCCGCAGCCACCACGGCCGGCACCAGCAGCACGCCCGCGGCAAGGCCGCTGGCGATTCCCGGGCCCACCTGGGCCAGGCCCACGCGCTGCCAGCGGCGCCAGGCGCTGCGCAGTGTCAGGCCCAGCGCGGCCCCCGAACAGCCGGCCAGGACCGGCACCACGCCCCCCGGCAGGATGGCGGCCAGGGGTGCGGACAGGACCAGGGCGGACAGCGCCACGGCGATCAGTGCCCGCCAGCCGACATGGGGCGACGGCGGCACAAGGACGCCCAGCGCCAGCACCGCGGCCAGGGCCGCGGGTGCAGCCAGCAGCGCCCGCCCGCCAACGCCGGAAAGCGGCAGCGCCGCCGCGCCAAGGACGCCCAGGCCCAGCGCAGCCAGGAAGGCCGCCAGGCGCAGCGCCGCCAGGCGGCCCACCAGGCGGGCGCGGTCCAGCTGATCGGGCACGCCGGCCATGGCCCAGTCCGCCTCGATCCGCGCGGCGTCGATCTGCTGGCGCACGGCCGGGTCGACCTGCGAGTCGCGCGCTTCCCGCGCCAGCAGGACCAGGAAGGCCCGGCGCAGCTGCAGGCGGACCAGAGCCGCGTTCAGCGCCCGCGTCAGCAGCGCCGCCGCCGAGCGGCCCGAAACCAGTTCCAGCCGGGTATAGGCGCCAAGGCTGCCGCGCCACAGGATGCGCAGGCTGGTCACCAGCGGCCGCACCCAGATCAGGCGTACGGCGAGGAGGAGCAGTTCCAGGCCGATCAGCAGGGCCGCCAGCAGGGCGGCCGGCACCGGCAAGGGCAGCATCTCGACCTCCGCCATGGCGCGGTCGGGATCGCCGCCGACCAGCAGCGCCGCCTGCACCCGGCCGCCCACGACCAGGGGAATCGCCACGACCAGGTCGCCGGCCTGCCGCACCACCATGTGCGCGGTGCCCAGGCTGCCCACGGCGCGTTCCACCAGGTCGGATGGCGGCGCCTGGCCGACACCCCACAGGACGCGGCCATCGGGCGCCGCCAGCGTGATCGCGGTCAGGTCGTGCTGGCCCTGCATGCCGCTGGCCAGGAACGGCTCGACACCGTTCAGGCGGTCCAGCGGGATGCCCGCGGCCAGGGCCGTGACCAGCGGGCCGGCCAGCATGGTGCCCACGGCCTCGGCCTTGGCCGCAACCTCGTCATCCAGGTCCATGCCCTCGGGCTCAAGCGCCCGGTTCAGGATCAGCGCGGTCTGCAGCACCAGCGCCAGCAGGGCGACCGCAGCGACGCGCAGGACCAGCCACCAGAACAGCCGGCGCAGCACGCGATCGGGCACGGACGGATCCGGGCCGGGTCCATCGGCGTCAGGTTTCGTCATCGATCCGCTGGATCGCTGCGGTGGCGCCGTCGATCGCCGCGACACGACCGGCGACGTCCGCCTGAAAGGCCGCCGTCATCGCCAGCAGCGGCTGCAAGGCCTGCGGTGCGCGGCCGGGGCCGGCGTGCCCGGCCGCAGCCGCGGCCAGGGCCCGCTCCGCCGGGCGCAGGACCCAGGCAAAGCCCAGGGCCGCGATCAGCAGTCCGGCCCCAAAGCCGATCACGCCGGTCAGGGCGATTCGCCGGTTCTCCCGCGCCACATGCTCGTTCAGCCAGGTGCGCGAATAGCGCAGCGCGACGCCGCCCGCGGCGGTGCCGAAGCTGGTCGACAAAGGCAGGCCGATCACCGCCGCCTCGAAATCCTCGTCGGCCCAGGTGGCACCGTCGGCCCGCTCGGCGGGACGACGCCAGCGCTCCGGCACCGGCTCGCCAATCAGGCCGCGGTCGGTGTTGAACAGTGACCGGCCGCTACCGTCGAACACCTCGATCGACAGGATGCCGGGGTCCAGGGCGCGCCGCCGTTCGATCAGGTCCTGGATCTCGCTCATCGCGGGCAGGTCCAGGCCCAGGCTCATGCGCTGCTCGATCGCGGCGCCGATGTCATGCACCACGACGGCGCCGCGCTCATGCACCTGGGCCGCGAACATGCGGGCGATGACGGCCGAATAGACGGCACAGGTCGCCGTTGCCGCCAGCGCCAGGACCAGCGCCGTCGCCAGCAGGAATGGCAGGGCAAGACTGCCCACCCGGGGTGGCGGGGCTGCCTCTCCACCCGCCGCATGGGTGCGGCCGCGGCCTGGTCGCGGGGGCACGGCCCCCAACTCAGAAATCGCCGCCGGCGGTGTCCGCCCGCTCGACATGGACCTGGACGCGGCGCGTCGCCAGCAACTCGTCCTCGGTCAGTTCGGCGCGCAGCAGGCGCAGGCGATCGCGCGCACCGGGCGTATCCTGCAGTGCCGCCTGGCTCAGCCAGTAATAGGCCTTGGCCCGGTCTGCCCTGCCCAGGTCGCCGTCCAGGTAGAGGTCGGCCAGTTCCATCTGCGCCTCGGCCGAGCCGGTCACGGCCGCCTCGACCAGCAGCTCCTCGGCCCGTGTCGGGTTCCGGGCAACGCCCGTGCCGCTGCGCATTGCCTTGGCCAGGCGCACCTTCGCGGGGGCGGACCCCGCTTCGGCCGCGGCGGCCAGCAGGGCGGCGGCCTTTTCCGCATCGCGGGGAACGTGGCGCCCTTCCTGGTACAGGCCCGCCAGCTTGCGGAGCGCCGATGCGTTGCCCAGGGCTGCCGACTGTTCATAAAGGGCGATGGCGCGCGGGACGTCGGCGGCGACGCCTTCCCCCTCGACCAGCAGATCGGCCAGGTTGCGCAGGGCGCGGGCATTGTTCTGCGCTGCCGCCTTCTCGTACCAGGCGGCGGCCTGGACCATGTCCATCGGCACCCCGGCGCCGGTCTCATAGCTGGCACCCAGCAGGCGCTGCGCCTCCGCATTGCCCTGCTCGGCGGCCTTCCGGTACCAGTCGGCCGCCATCTGCTGGTCGAGCGGAACCGCCAGGCCCTTCTCATAGATGCGGCCCAGGTACAGCTCGGCCTCGGCATTGCCGGCCTCGGCCAGCGGCTTCAGCAATTCGTGCGCGGCGAAATGGTCGCCCGCGCGAAAGGCATCGATCCCGTCCTCCAGCACGCCGGCAATGGCGGACCCGCCGCCAAGGACGAGCATGGTCAGGCCGGCCGCCGCCAGCCGGCGCCAGCCAAACAGCGCGGGCGCCCGGCCGGGTCCGGGGGAAAAGGGGCTAGTCATCGACGATCTGCGCATAGCGAAGGATGTTCATGGGCGGATACAGCTCCAGCCGGCGCGCAACCCGCATGTTCACGACGAACGAGAAGCGCGACAGAGTCTCGATCGGGATTTCGCCCGATTTGTGTTCGCCGCGCAGGATCTGCTCGGCCTTGTAGCCGGCCAACTGGCCGACATTGTACAGGGGGGCGACAAGCCCGGTCATGCCGTCGGCCCGGATCTGCGCCTCGATCGCGCAGAACGTGGGCAGGTCGTGCTTCAGCGTCTCGGCCGTCAGCTCCTCGGACAGGTTGCCGAAGAAGTTGACCGGCGGGATGTAGAGCAGGTCGGGTTTCAGCGCCGCCAGTTCGGCGATCATGCGCGGAATCCGCTCGACACTCGGCTCGCCCTCCTCGTCCAGGGGGGTCGAGGCGAAGAGTTCGATCCCCGCCTCGGCCGTCAGGGCGATCAGCTTGTTCATCATGTCCCGCTGGGTGCGCTCGGTCGGGTTATAGACGACCGCCAGGCGCTTCAGCGGCAGGTAGGCGCGCATCGCGTTAAGCTGCACGTCCAGCGACACGACGTGGATCGCCCCGGTGAAGTTGCGGCCCGAGCGCAGCGTCTCCCCCTCGGCCTGGGCCGGGATCAGGCGTGATCCCACAGGGTCGGCCACCATGGAGAAGACGACCGGAATATCGGTGATGAAGCGGGCGGGATCCTCCTCGCCCAGGCGCCCGACGATGCCGGTCGTCACCGATGTGCTCTGCGCATAGATCAGGTCGGGCTTCGTCGCGCGGATCTCCTCGACGATCGCCGGCATGCGGGTCGCGTCGTTCTCGATATTGCGGACGATGAAATCCAGCGGCAGGCCGCTCGACTCAAGCTGGTCGCGAAAGCCGACATCGGCCACCGCGCCGGTGCGGTGCAGGACCATGAAGATCCGGAACGGTCGTTGTGCCGGGTCCGCCCCCTGGCCCGCGCCTGGCGCCTGCGCCCAGGTCGCGCCCGGCGACAGGAGCATTGCCAGCACCAGCACCGCTGCGGCCAGGAATCCCGACAGCCCTTTGTGACCCACGCCCCACGCCTCCCCGCCGACCGCCCAGCAGACTAGGCGGGAAGTGTCGGCGGATCAGCGTGAAAATGCCGTTAATTCCGTGGGCGGCGATTCCGTGGGCGGCCTCAGCCGGCCAGGGCGCGGCGGACGTGGTCCTGGAACAGGCGCACGCCCTCCTCCTGGCGGGGGCTCAGGGGGCCCGGCAGGTAGCGGCCGGCCTCCAGGTTCTTCTGCACCCGCTCGCAGATGCCATAGTCCTCGCGCACGATTTCCAGGTTGCGGTCGATCGTACGGCGGCGCTCGGCGGCGGTCGCCTCGCTCGTATCCGCGAAATAGAAGTCATAGTGCAGCAGCGCCCGGTCCGGCCCCACCGGCGCGATGCGCGAGGTGTTCATGCCGCCATTGAAGGTCGACAGCGTCATGTTGGGCCAGCGCCACAGCCAGACGCCGTTATAGATCGAGCCGGCGCGCTGCGGCGCCTGCATGGCGATGGTGCGGGGCGACGTGCGGACGATGAACTGCTCGAACTCAATCACGTCGTCAAAGGCCGGGTGCACCGCGGGGATGTGATAGCCCTCGACGAAATTGTCGGTATAGGTCTTCCAGTTGCACGCCATTTCCAGCGTGTGGCTCTCGACCCAGCGATAGGTCTCCATGGGCGTATCGCGCAGTTCGTGCACCATGCCGCCCAGGCCGTCCTCGACCGGGCCCGCCTCCAGGTCCAGGTTGACGAAGACCAAGCCCCGCCACACCGCAACCTTGATCCGGTGCAGGGACCAGTCCTCGTTCCGGAAGCCGGCGCAGGCGCCGAAATGCGGCGCGCCGCGCAGGGTGCCGTCGGTGTTGTAGATCCAGGCATGGTACTGGCACCGGATCGAGGATGCCGTCCCCCGGCCATGGTCGAAGAACGGTCCGGCGCGATGGCGACACAGGTTGTGATAGCCCTGGATCGCGCCTTCGCGGTCGACGATCACGAAGACCGACCAGCCGGCAATGTCGATCGCCGCGTAGTCCCCCGGCTTTCGCAGCAGGTCCAGCGGCGCGATCATCTGCCATTCCCTGGCAAAGATCGCGTGGCGCTCGCGCTCCCACGTCTCCGGGCCGGAATAGAACTTGGGGTTCAGGGCCAGGAAGGGCCCGCCTTCGACCATCGCGTCCATTGCTGAAACGTATCAGCGCAACGCCCTGAGTTGAAGAGTGGACTCTGCCGCAGGGCGGCACCCGCCCACCCCGGACGCGCGCTTATTCGACATCTCGACACGTCGTTTAATTTGACATGTCGATATGTCCCATGTCACGTTGACGGCATGAGCAGTACCGAACTCTCCCTGTCTGAACTGGCCGCCGCCTCGGGGGTCGAGGCCCGCACCATCCGCTCCTGGGTGGCGCAGGACCTGCTGCCGGCCCCCCTCAGCCGCGGCCCCACCGCGCGCTATCCGGCCGACATGCTCGACCGGGTCCTCGCGGTACGGGCGATGCGCGATGGCCTGGGGATGCCCCTGGCCGAGATCCGCAAGGAACTGCTGGTGGCGACACCCGACCAGATCCGCGCCCATGCGGAACGCGGACGCACCATGGCCGCCCTCGGCACGCAGGCTCCGCCACCGGCGGCATCCGCGTCCTCCGCCCTGGACTACATCGCCTCGATCCGCAGCAGCCGCATCGGCCCAGCGTCGGTGCAGCGCAGCTTTTCCGCCTCGCTGCGGGCGCCGCCACATGAACCCCAGGTGACGCTCCAGGACGACCTCAGCACCCTGGGCATCGACGGACTCCAGGCCTCGGTGGACCTGCCCCGCATCGGGTTCGAGGCGCTGGAGCAGCGGCTGGCCCAGCCTGGGGCCACGCCCGCGCGCAAGGCCCGGGCCGAGGACTGGCTGCGCATACCCATAACCCCCGATGTCGAGCTGTCGGTGCGCGGCACGCTCGACCCCGAGCAACGGACGCGGCTGGAACGCTGCGCCGACCTGATCCGCGACATTCTCCTGGGGAGGAACACCTGATGACCGACCTGACCGCGACCCGCCTTGTCCTTGATGCCGACTTCGACCGGGGCCTCGCCTTGGTGGAGGGTCAATCCGTCCGCTACCTCGTGGCCGCCCTGTCGGCGGAGGGGCCGCCGCCTGCCCCGCAGGACGCCCCGCCCCTCAACCTGGCTTTGTCGATCGACGTGTCCGGCAGCATGTCCGGCGACAAG
Organism: Zavarzinia sp. CC-PAN008; assembly: GCF_051903925.1. GTDB lineage: Bacteria > Pseudomonadota > Alphaproteobacteria > Zavarziniales > Zavarziniaceae. The sequence goes on along the minus strand of NZ_CP173678.1, from coordinate 2,663,822 downwards.
CTGGACGCCGCCAGGCGCGCCGCCACCGCCGTTGCCCAGGCGATGGGCGAGCGCGACCGCCTCAGCGTCGTTGCCTTCGACGACACCGTCCGCGTGCTGCTGGATGGCGCCCACATGGATCGCCGCGGACGTGACAGCGCCTGCGCTGCAATTGCCTCGCTGCAGGTGGGCGGCAGCACCGCCCTGTTCGACGGCTGGATGACGGGGGCCGAGCGCGTCGCGGTCGCGATGCTGGCGGCGCCGCAGGCGACCCACCGGGTCCTGCTCCTGTCGGACGGCCAGGCCAATGTCGGCATCGTCGATCGGGGCGAGATCGCGACCCATGCCGGCGCCCTGCTCGATCGCGGCATCGTCACCTCAACCGTCGGCATCGGCGATGGCTATGACGAACTGCTGATGGGCGCCCTGGCCGAGGCCGGGGGCGGCAGCCTGCACGATGCCGCGACCACCGCCGAGATCGGGGAACTGGTCCTGGGCGAGTTCCGGGGCGGCCGCAGCACGCTGGTCGAGCGCGTGGCCCTGCGCCTGGACGTCCCCGCGCACGTCCAGGCGGAGGTGGTGGGCCCCTGGTCGGCGCGTGTCCTCTCCGGCACGCTGGAGGTGCAGGCCGGCAACCTGCTGCCGGGCCAGGTGAAGCAGGTCGTTGTCCGCCTGCACTGCGCGGCGGGTGCGGAGGGAAGCCTGGTGCCCATGCGCGTCTCAGCACAGGGCGCGCTGCCCGGCACCACGGCCGAGGTCGAGGCCGTACGCGACCTTGCCCTGCGCATGGTACGCGGCGGGGAGAACCGCACCCAGCCGCGCGACATGGGTCGCAGCCTGGCCGTGGTCCAGGCCTGGCAGGCCGTGGTCCTGCGCAAGGCGGTGGAACTCAACCGCAGCGGCGACCGCCGGGCGGCAAAACACTATCTGGAGCGTGAACTGCGCTGGATGGAACCCTATGCCCGCGGTGTGCCTGGTGCCGAGGCGCTCGTCGCCGACCTGGTCCTGGTCCAGCGCCGCGTGGGCGAGCAATGGGACGAACGCACCCGCAAGGAGGTCTATGCCGAGGCGACGCGCGTGTCCAAGTCGGAAGTCGCCTACTCCATGGCCCCCCGCCGCAGCCTGTCCGAGCGGTTCGGGAAGTAGGGTCCGGCCTACCGAACGTCCCTCTTTCTCCACCTCCTACGTGCCCCGGTTTATCCGGGGCACCCACGACCTGACGGTCGGCCGTGCGGCAGCTCAGGACGGCAGCAGCGCGCCGGGATGGTCAGAACCAGTACTGCACCGTTCCGCCCACTGAACCACCTGCGTCCCCCGCATGAAGCGGGGGACGCAGGTGGCAAGGGCGGAATCCATCCTGCTCAGCAGGCAGTCACCCGCCCAGGCAAGCCTTACGCCGCCGGGTAGCGGCGCTTCAGCCAGTCGATCATCAGGCGGTTAGTCTCTTCCGGCTTCTCCTGCTGGGTCCAGTGGCCGCAGGCGGGGATGATCTTCTTCTCCAGGTCGGGCACGTACTGCTCCATGCCCTCGGTCATGGCGGGCGGCAGGACGACGTCATCGGCGGCCGAGATCATCAGCGCCGGCGCCGTCACCTTCTGCTCCACCCCCTCGGACAGGGTCCAGTTGCGGGTGAAGTTGCGGTACCAGTTGATGCCGCCGGTGAAGCCCGTCCGCTCATAGGTCTCGACGAAGAAGGCCAGTTCCTCAGGCTCCAGCAGCAGGCGGCCGGGATATTCCGCTGGGGCCGGCCCCTCGAACGACTGGATGAAGTCGAAGCGCCGCTGCTCTGCCGGCAGCTTCAGGAAGTCTTCGTAGGTCACGGGGGACGAGCGCATCAGCGACTCGAACACGCGCCGCACGTCGCGCTTCAGGATCTTGTCCGCCACGCCATAGTTCTGGAAGAACACGATGTACATGTTCTCGCCCATCGTCTGGCGCATGATCTCGATCGGATCCATCGGCGCGCGCGGGATGAACGGGGTATTGAGGCCGATCACGCCGGCCACCCGGTCGGGATGCAGCAGCGCCATCTGCCAGACGACCAACCCGCCCCAGTCGTGGCCGACGAAGACCGCCTTGTCGATGCCGAGCTTGGTCAGCAGGGCGTCCAGGTCGCCGCACAGATGGGGGATGTCATAGTCCTCCACCTTCTCCGGCCGGTCGGTCAGGCCATAGCCGCGCTGGTCGGGGGCAATGACGCGATACCCGGCCGCGGCCAGGGCAGGGATCTGGTAGCGCCAGGAATAGGCCAGTTCCGGCCAGCCATGGCACAGCACGATCGCGGGGCCGGTGCCCTGCTCGTAATAGCCCATGCGGATGCCGTTGACCTCGACGAAGCTGGCCGGCGGCATGGTGGGGACGGTCATGGGTGCGATCCTTCCTGTGGTTCTCTTGATTGTTCGACGCGATGAACATGCGCAGCCCGCCCGTCAGGCACCGTGACGGCGCCCGGCAGGCAAAGCAGGTCGGCTTTGGGTCAGGCGGGGAAGCGGCGGCCCAGCCAGTCCAGGATCAGGCGGTTGGTCTCTTCCGGCTGCTCCTGCTGGGTCCAGTGGCCGCAATCGGCGATGATGTGCTTCTCCAGGTCGGGAACATGCTGCTCCATGCCCTCAGTCATCACCGGGGGCAGGAAGAAGTCGTCGGCGGCAGAGATCATCAGCGCTGGCGCGACGACATTGGTGGGGGCGCCGGCCGCCTGCTCCCAGGAGCGACGGATGTTGCGGTACCAGTTGAGCCCACCGGTGAAGCCCGTGCGCCGGTAGGTCTCGACGAACACGGCCAGTTCGTCCTCGCTGAGCAGCGGCGCACCCAGCACCGGCGGGTCACCGATGAAGATGCCGATGGGGATGGCCTGCACCTCGGGCGGCTGGGTAAAGAACTCGTCCAGCGTCAGGCCGCGCCGGCGCATGGTGGCGCGGAACGTCGCCTCCACGTCCTTGCCCAGCACCGCTTCGGCCAGGCCAGGCTCCTGGAAGGCGTTCATATAGGTCGCAGCCCCGCGCGCCTGGACCAGCACGCTCAGGAAGTCGACCTCCATGCGCGGCATGAACGGCGTGTTCAGGGCGATGATGCCCGCCGTCCGCTCCGGATAAGCGAGCCCCATGGCCCAGACGACCGCGCCACCCCAGTCATGGCCCAGGAAGACCGCCTCCTCGACGCCCAGGGCATCGAGCAGGCCCGCCATGTCGGCGGTGATCTCGGACATGGCATAGGCCTCGACCGGCTCGGGCCGGCTGCTGCCGCCAAAGCCGCGCATGTCGGGCGCCACCACGCGGTAGCCGGCCGCCGCAAGTGCCGCCACCTGGTGGCGCCACGAGAAGGCCAGTTCCGGGAAACCGTGGCACAGGACCACGGTCGTGGCGGCACCGGCCGGCCCCGCCTCGTGCACGGCAAGCGTGATGCCGTTTACCGCAACGGGACGTGGGGCCGGAAAGGACATCATGCCGCGATGCCCAGGATCCGGCGCATCTCCATCCGCTTGGGCCCCAGGACCGGCGGATAGTACTTGGCGTTCAGCTTCTTGCCGCGGGCCCAGTAGTACAGGATGCGGCCCAGGACGGCCGGGCGCTTGAACGCCAGTTCCGGCGTTTCCAGCATGTGGAAGCTCTGGCTGACATTGCGCAGCACGACCAGGCTCGCCCGGCTGGCCGGGATGATGCCATCCTCGGTGAAGCTGCGGGCCAGGCGCGCCTTCAGGCTGCGCTTGCGGGGTGCCGTGCCCTCGACCTCCTCCGACTTGCGGATCGCCGCCTGGTCCTGCTTCACGCCCAGGATGTGATAGGGCTTCAGCTCGGCATCGGTCGCGGCCTGGAACGCCTTGGCCCGCGCCGCGGGGTCCGCCTCGGCCCGCAGCACGCGGTCCAGGACATGGGCGTGCATGAAGCCCTGGCTGCAGCCGCGGCCATACATCGGGTTGCCGAACAGGCTGGCATCGCCGACCGCGAAGAAGCCTGTGGCCGCGGGCGTGCCGTCCACGGCGAAGTTCAGGTAGCGGCAGCGCAGGTCGCCCATCACATAGACGCGCGAGGTCGCCTCCGACCGCTCCGGCTCGCACCAGCGGGCAACGCCCGGGATCGCCATCGCCGTGGCCTGGAACATGTCCGCATTGGGCATTGCGCGGCGCAGTTCCGCCTCGTTGTCGGGCAGGGCCAGCGTCAGCGAGAAGCAGTCATTGTCGGCGGGGAAGATGCCGTACTTGATGTAGCCCAGGTCGCCGGCGCCCGGCGGGCCCTTGCCCCGCTCCGGCTCGCCCATGCCGGGGCGCAGCTTGTAGTGCCGCGTGTAGTAGACGATGCCGGTCTCGGTCGTCTCCTCGTCGATCACGGCACCCAGGCTGCGCAGCATGTCGGTGAACTGGCTGCGCCGGCCGGACGCGTCGATCACCACGTCGGCCGGAATTTCCTCCCCCGTCTCCAGGCGCACGCCGCGCACGGCGACGGTGCGCCCCGGCGTCGCCAGCAGGTCGGCCACGCGGGCGTCGGGGCGGATCGTGGCCAGGTTGTGCGCCTCGACATGGCGGCGGATCACGCATTCCAGCGTGGTGCGGCGGCACGACAGGATCGTCATGTCGTCGTCGCCGGCTTCCGGCACGTACGAATCCCGCAGCGTGTCAGGCAGGCTGTCCTTGAACAGCAGCGGCCGCGCGCCCGCGGCGATCAGGTCGGCATAGAGCGCCGGGTAATGGTCCCGCAGCAGGTTGTGCAGCCTGGCCAGGAAGACATGGCTGTGGCGCAACTGGGCGACGCCGCGATGGGTCCATTCCTGGAACACCGTGTCGGCGTCGCCGGCGGGCGGCGGGCCGTCCTGCTCCAGCAGCGTGATCGACCGGTCGCCCTTGTCCTTCGAAAGTGCCAGCACCGTGCCCAGGCCGGAAATGCCCGCGCCAATGATGACGAACCGCTCACCCACCGTGACCGCCTCCCGCAAACGTGTTCCCGCGACGCCATCGGCGCCGTCCGGCCAATTTATAACACACCGGTCATTTTGAATACCCGGTACGGCCCGGATCAGAAAAAAATCGCGACTCCCGTCTCATTATGCCGAGGGGGAGCCGCGATCGACCCATGGCCATGACGGCCGCGCCGCCCGCCCCGACGTGGACCGGGCGGGCTAGCGGCGGCCGTGCGTGCTACTTCCGGTTCAGCAGGGGGCCCAGCTTCATGGCGACGGCCATGTTCCCCTCGACCTTCAGCTTGCCCATCATGAAGGCGGTGGTGCCGTCCATCTTGCCCGCGGCGATCTGTTCGAAATCGTCGATCGACACCTTGATCGTACAGTCGGCGGGCTTGTCCTCGTTGCTGACGGTGTTGGGCGCCGACTTGCCGTCGACATAGATGATGCCCTTGCCCTGGAAATCGAACTTCAGGGTGTTGCCCAGGCCCGAATCCGTGCCCACCCCTTCCTTGAGCCGCTGCGTGATATTGGCAACCCGCTCGGCGTCGCTCATAGCGTCCTCCACCCTGATCCTTGTGCGCGCCCTCTCGTGCTCACCACGCGGGCCGACAAGAGAATAGTGATTTGCAACCGCCCGGCAACTGGCCTTCTGGCAATTTGTCAGAATGACGTGGCGTCACCCGCCGCCGGCCGAGGCAACCGGATACGCAACCCGGCAAAATAAACCCCGCCCGGTCGCCCGGGCGGGGTTCGCATGGGGCATCCGCGCCAGGAGCGCGGGCGCGCTCAGGCCTTGACGCTGGGGCGCTGGCCCACGCGCTCGAACCACGCGCGCAGGTTCTTGGCGTCCGCCGGCAGGTCCTGGCCCACCTGCTTGGCAAAGGCGATGAAGCAGAAAAGCAGGATGTCGGCCAGGGTGAAGCGGTCGCCGCAGATGTACTGCTTGGCGCCCAGCTGGCCGTCCAGCCAGGCCAGCTTGTCCTGCGCCAGACCCTTCAGCTCCTGACCGGCCTCCTTGCTCACCAGCTTGATGCGCGGCTCAAACAGGGCGCGCCCCTCGGTCGCGCGGAACCCGTTGGTCAGCGGCTCGAGCACGCCCAGGTCGATGCGGCGCGTCCACATGCGGGTCTCGGCCCGCTCCTCGGGCGTGGAGCCGATCAGCGCCGGAGTCGGGTGCTTTTCCTCCAGATACTCGCTGATCGTCGTGATCTCGCAGATCACCTGGCCGTTATCCAGGACCAGGGCCGGCGTCGTGCCCGTTACGTTGATCGTGTTGTAGGGCGGCTGGCGGTTTTCGCCCTTCAGCAGGTCGATGTCCTGCTTGGGCAGGTCGATGCCCTTCTCGGCCGCGAACATGCGCACGACATGCGGATTGGGACCGATCGAATTGATGAGCTTCATTGGTTTGCTCCTCCCTGCTGATCTTTAGTTCTGTCTACCCCAGGCGGCCCGGCACCCGCCAGTGACAAACTCTCAGTTCAAATCCGGACTCGGCTCAGGACGCTGTGGGATCGCTGCCGACCTTGACCACCTGCTTGCCGAAATTCCGCCCCTCCAGCAGCCCGATCAGGGCCGCGGGCGCGGCCTCCAACCCGTCCACCACGTCCTCCAGATAATGCAGCCGCCCGGCCTTCAGCAGCGGGATCGCCCGGTCCAGGAATTCCTGCATGCGGTGGGCATGATCGCCCACGACGAAGCCCTCGATCCGCAGGCGGCGCACGATGGTCTGGACCAGGTTGGGACCGGGACGCGCCTGCGTGTCGTTGTAGCCCGAGATCATGCCGCACATGACCATGCGCCCAAAGGTCCGCATCCGGGCAAAGGCCGCATCCTGCCAGGCCCCGCCGACATTCTCGAAATAGACGTCGATCCCCTCGGGGCAGGAGCGGTCCAGCGCCAACCCCGGCTCCTCCACCTTATGGTCGATGACGGCGTCCAGCTTCAGCGTGTCGCGCAGCCAGGCGCACTTCCGCTCGCCCCCGGCAATGCCCACCACGCGGGCCCCGGCGGCCTGGGCCAATTGGCAGGCGACGGCGCCAACGGCCCCCGTCGCGGCCGAGACGACGACGGTCTCGCCAGCCTTTGGCTGGCCGATATTGGCCAGTCCGACATAGGCGGTCAGGCCGGGAAAGCCGAGCGTGCCCAGCGCCGTCGACAGCGGTGCCGCCGCGGGGTCCAGCTTGCGCACGCCATCGGCCGGCACCGTGCAGTACTGCTGGAAGCGCCCCATGGAGAAGGCGAGGTCGCCGGGACGGAAGCGGCTGTCGCGCGATTCGACCACCTCGCCCACGATGCGGCCCTGGCATGGCTCGCCCAGCCCCCAGGGGGCGGCATAGGACGGACCATCGTTCATCCGCCCACGCATGTAGGGGTCCAGCGACAGGTAGATCGTGCGCATCAGCACCTGCCCCTCCTGGGGAGCGTCGATCCGGCCGTCGTTGGCCTCGAAATCCTCCGGCACCGGCGCGCCGTGGGGGCGCCGCTTCAGCACGATCTGGCGATTCCGGTCGTTGCTGCGGAAATCCGTGGTTTCGGCTGGCATGGGAAGCGCTCCTCCGGCGTCCATCTGGGGGACGACATTCTTGGTTGTCATTCAGGCCCGCCACCAAAGCGTGGCATAAGGGCCGGGCGCAAGTGGGGGCAAGCATGGCGGACAGCGAAATCATGCCCGTGGCGGCCAAGGCCGTGCTGGGCGAGCCGGCGGGCCAGCCGGCCCTGGCGGAGCGGGGCGCCCGGCACCGCCTCCTGGTCGAGCGGGCCAAGGCGGGCGCGCCCCTGGTCACCGCGATCGTCCATCCGACCGACGCGAACAGCCTGGGGGGCGCACTGGACGCCGCCGCCGCCGGCCTGATCACGCCCGTCCTGGTCGGGCCGGAGGGCAAGATCCGCGACGCCGCGCTGAAGGCGGGGCTGGACCTTGCCGGCTGTCGCCTGGTCGACGCGGCCCACAGTCATGCCGCGGCGGAGGAGGCCGTCCGCCTGGCCCGCGTGGGCGAGGTCCAGGCGATCATGAAGGGGAACCTGCATACCGACGAACTGATGGAGGCGATCGTCGCCAAGGAAGGCGGCCTGCGGACCAACCGCCGCCTCTCCCACATCTTCGTCATGGACGTGCCGACCTATCCGCGCCTCCTGCTCATCACCGATGCCGCCATCTGCATCCAGCCGACGCTGGAGGAGAAGCGCGACATCGTGCAGAACGCGATCGACCTGGCCCATGCCATCGGCATCCCGGAGCCGAAGGTCGCGATCCTGTCGGCGGTCGAGACGGTGACGCCCAAGCTGCCCTCCACCGTCGATGCCGCCGCCCTGTGCAAGATGGCCGACCGCCAGCAGATCGTCGGCGGCGTACTGGACGGGCCGCTGGCCTTCGACAATGCAATCTCGGCGGAGGCCGCGCGCACCAAGGGGATCACCTCTCCCGTCGCGGGCAGCCCGGACATCCTGCTCTGCCCCGACCTGATCTCGGGCAACATGATCGCCAAGCAGCTCAGCTACCTGGCCAATGCCGACAGCGGCGGCGTCGTGCTGGGGGCCAAGGTGCCGATCATGCTGACCAGCCGGGCCGACGACGCACAGGCGCGCCTGGTGTCCGCCGCCCTCGCCGTCCTCAAGGCGCGCGCCCCAGCCGCGATGAAGCCCAAGACCTGAGAAACGCCTGATGCCACGCTCGATCCTGGTCCTGAATGCCGGCTCGTCCTCGATCAAGTTCGAACTGTTCCGGGTCGACGGCGCAGCGCCCCTCTCGCTCCTCCAGGGGGAGGCGGAGGGTCTGGGCGCCACGCCATCGCTGCACGTGAAGCCCCGGGTCGGCGACCGCCTGGATTATCCGATCGACGCGGGCGCCGGTCACGATCGCGCGATCGCCCGCATCATCGCGGTGCTGGACGACCTGGGCGCCCTGGACGACCTGATCGGCGCCGCCCACCGCGTCGTCCATGGTGGCACCGCCTTCACCGCGCCCGTGGTGATCGACGACCAGGTGATTGCCGGGCTGGAGGCCCTGGTCCCCCTGGCCCCGCTGCACCAGCCGCACAATCTGGCGGGCATTCGCGCCATTGCGGAGGAGCGCCCCGGCCTGCCCCAGGTCGCCTGTTTCGATACCGCCTTTCATGCCGGCCAGGACTGGCGGGCGCAGGCTTTCGCCCTGCCCTGGTCCTATTTCGAGAAGGGCGTGCGGCGCTATGGCTTCCACGGCCTGTCCTATGAGTACGTGGCGGCCCGCCTGCCCGAGGTGATGGGGGCGGACGCCGCGCGTGGACGGATCGTCATCGCCCATCTGGGCAACGGCGCCAGCCTGTGCGCCATCCGTGACGGCCGCTCGGTCGCCTCCACGATGGGTTTCACGGCGCTGGACGGCCTGATGATGGGGACGCGCACGGGCACGATCGACCCCGGCGTCATCCTGCACCTGATCGAGCAGGAGGGGCTGAGCCCGGCGGCAGTGACGCGGCTGCTGTACAAGGAATCGGGCCTGCTGGGCGTCTCGGGCCGGTCGCAGGACGTACGGGCCCTGCTGGCGGCGGACGATGCGGCCAGCAGGCGGGCGTTGGACCTGTTCGCCTATCGCGCCGCGCGCGAACTGGGCTCGCTGGTGGCGGCCCTGGATGGGCTGGACGCGGTGGTCTTCACCGCCGGCATCGGCCAGCACGCAGCCCCCGTGCGCGCCGCGATTGCCGGCCTGTCGGCCTGGACCGGCCTTGTCCTGGATCCGGCGGCCAATGCCGCCCATGCCAGCCGGATCAGTGCTGCCGGCAGCACCGTCACGGCCTGGGTCGTGCCGACGGACGAGGAAGCGGCCATCGCCGCCCACGCCGCCCGCCTGCTCTCCACCACAGCCAGGGATTGAGCGCCGGCCTGCTGCGGCCGCGCGAACCAATTCCGACCAATCCCGCGGGACATCGCCCCGCCACGGCAGGGCCACGCGCCCCTCGCCGCGGCTGTATGGCGCTGGTATAGTCCAGGACGGCGCAGGGTTATCGCCCTGCGGCGCCAGACCGCCGGCATACCATCGGTATGCCACGCCTACACGCAGGATCGCGTCGATGATGGGGTCGATGTCGCTTGTGCAGCCGCAGGATCGCGCTCAGGCTCGATTGGCCCGCGTGCGGTGGGGGCGGCACGGGGGCGTGGTCGGGTCCAGGATCCTGGCAATCGCAGCATCGTTCGAAGGGGGAGAGTTGGCATGAGGAGTTTCGTCCTGGCCGCTGGCCTGGCCACGTTGTTGTCGAGTGTGGGGTTCGGCGCCACGGCCTGGGCCGCCGCCCCGGAATCGCAGGAGCCGATCAAGATCGGCGTCCATGACTGGACCGGCCAGCGCATCACCGCGACCATTGCCGGCACGATGCTGGAAAAGCTCGGCTACAAGGTCGAGTACGTGCCCATCGACTACCTGACCGCGCTGACCGCGATGGAGACGGGCGACATCACCTTTGTCTCCGAGCAATGGGACACCACTGCCGCCGAAGTAATGGCCAAGGCCGATGCCTCCGGCAAGACGGAGCGCCTGGGTGCCCTGGGTCCGCAGGCCCAGGAGGACTGGTGGTATCCGATCTACATGAAGGAAAAGTGCCCGGGCCTGCCCAACTGGGAGGCGTTGAAGGCGTGCGGCGAGGCGTTCTCCACGCCCGAGACGGCACCCAAGGGGCGCTACCTGGGCATGCCCGCGACCTGGGGCGGCCATGATGCCGAGCGGATCGATGCGCTGGGCCTGCCCTTTGTCGAGGTCGATGCCGGGACCGAGGCCGCGATGTATGCCGAGCTGAAGTCGGCGATCGAGCGCAAGGCCCCCATCATGGTGTGGGTGTATTCCCCGCACTGGGTCTCGGCCACGTTCGAAGGCGAGTGGGTGCAGTTCCCCAAGATGGAGCAGGCCTGCTACGACGATCCGGCCTGGGGGCTGAACCCGGAAAAGACCTATGACTGCGGCAAGCCGCTGGGCCAGATCTGGAAATATGGCTATGTCGGCCTGAAGACGACATGGCCCACGGCGCATGCCCTTCTGGCCGCCTATCAGGTCGACGGGCCGGAGCTCAACAAGATGGTGGCCGCCGTCGACCTGGACGGCAAGCCGGTCGAGGATGTCGTCGCCGAGTGGCTGGGCAAGCACGAGGCCGACTGGAAGGCCAAGGCCGGGCTGTAGGGCCAGCCTTTGGGCCAGCGGTCGCACATGGATGCGCTGCGCGAGCCGGATCCCGCCATCCTGGCGGGACCGGACAAGGGTCGGGGCCGGGCCATGGACGAGATCGTCCTGGCCTGCCGCGACGTGTGGAAGGTCTATGGCCCGCGCGCCGCTGACGTGCTGCGCGCCAATCCGGCGCCGACGGCGGAGGAGCTGAAGGCAGCACACCTGATCGGCGCGGTGCGTGCCGCCGACGTCGAAGTCAGGCGTGGCGAGATCTTCATCATCATGGGCCTGTCAGGGTCGGGCAAGTCCACCCTGGTCCGCTGCATGTCGCGCCTGATCGAGCCGACGCAGGGGGACGTCTTCTTCGAGGGGCGCAGCCTGCTGCGTGCCAGCGAGAAGGAGCTGATCGAGATCCGCCGGCACAAGATGGGCATGGTCTTCCAGAACTTTGCTCTGCTGCCGCATCGCACCGTGCTGGGCAATGTCGCCTTTCCGCTGGAGATCCAGGGCGTCGGCCGGGCCGAGCGCGAGCGCCGGGCCCAGGCGGTGATCGAGCTGGTCGGCCTGTCGGGCCGGGAACGCTACTACCCGCGCGAGCTGTCGGGCGGCCAGCAGCAGCGCGTCGGCATCGCCCGCAGCCTGGCGGCCGAGCCCGACCTGTGGTTCCTGGACGAGCCGTTCTCCGCCCTCGACCCCCTGATCCGGCGCGAGATGCAGAGCGAGTTCCTGCGCCTGCAACGCCTGCTGCACAAGACGATCGTCTTCATCACCCACGATTTCGACGAGGCGATCCGCCTGGCCGACCGCATCGCCATCATGAAGGACGGCGCCATCGTCCAGATCGGCACGCCCGAGGACCTGGTGATGAATCCGGCCACGGACTACGTGGCTGAGTTCACGCGGGAGGTGGCCCGCGCCAAGGTCATCTCCGTCGCCAGCGTCATGACGCCGGCCCTGGCGACCGCCCTGGGGCCAGCGGTCCTGGCCACCAACCGGATCGGCGACATCGCGGACCGGGCCGTATCCTCCCCCCTGCCGCTGGCGGTGCAGGACGGGCATGGCGGCCTGGTGGGCCAACTGGAGCGGGAAGCCGTGATCGCCGTGCTGGCCGGGACTGCGGCCCCGCCTGCGCGACGCTGAGCCGACCGCTGCGATGAGTACCTCAAGCCCCAGCATCGCCTTCGCCTCCAGCTGGCCGCGCCAGCGCGCGCCCGCGCTGGAGGTGCTGGCCGGGATCCTGGTCCTGGCCGCCATTCCCTATCTTTGGCCCCAGGCGTTTCCCTGGGCGATCAAGTACCCGGCAGCGCTTGTCGTGCCGCTGGCCGACTGGGTCCGTGACGGCCTGATGTGGCTGGTCCGCCTGGAGCTCTACACGGGCGAGGACGGCGTGCCGGTGACGATGCGCGACATGACGCGTGCGGTGGCCGGCATCATGAAATGGCCGCTTGGCCTGTCCGATGGCCTGCTGGCGACCGGGTTCGAGCTGGGCGGCCTGACCGTGCCGCCCCTGTCCTGGGTCGGCATCACCTGCGCCGTCGCCGCCTGGGGCTGGGCCCTGGGCGGGCGTGGGCTGGCTTTGCTGGGCCTGGTCGCATGCCTGTACATCGCCGCCTTCGGGCAGTGGCAGAACGCCATGATCACCGTGTCGCAGATCGTGATCGTGGTGCCGCTGGGCACCGCATTGGGGCTGGCGCTGGGCATTGCGGCCTGGCGGTCGGCCCGGGTGCGGGCATTCGTCGTGCCGACGCTCGACCTGATGCAGACGATCCCGACCTTTGCCTACCTGGTGCCGATCCTGTTCCTGATCGGCGTCGGCCCGGTGGCCGGCGGCATCGCCACGCTGATCTATGCCATGCCGCCCATGGTGCGCGTGACGATGCTGGCGCTCGACCACCTGCCGCCCGAGCTGCAGGAGGCCGCGCGCATGGTCGGCGCCACGCCGCGCCAGGTCCTGTGGCGCGTGCTGATCCCGGCGGCCGGGCCCAGCCTGATGGTTGGCGTGAACCAGGTCATCATGCTGTCGCTCAACATGGTGATCATCGCAGCCCTCGTCGGCGGCGGCGGCCTTGGTTTCGTCGTGATCTCGGCCCTGCGGCAGGCCAATGGCCTGGGGCCGGGGCTGGAGGCGGGACTGGCCGTCGTCGCCATCGCGATCGTGCTCGACCGCTACAGCCAGGCAGCGGCCCGCCTGACGCCTGCCCACGACCCCGCCGTGCGGCGACAGCGGCGGCAGCTGCTCTGGCTGGGCGTCGCCGCCCTGGTCCTGTTCACGCTGCTGGCCCTGGCCGTGCCGGAGTTGGGGCGCCTGCCGCGCGACTGGCGCGTGACCACCGGCCCGTTCTGGGAAGTGGTGATCGATTTCGTGACCCGGACGATGTTCGACACGACGGAGGCGATCCGCGTCTTCCTGATCCTCAACATCCTGAGGCCCACGAAGGAGTTCCTGATCGGCTTTCCCTGGCCCGCCTTCCTGGCGCTGGGCGCGCTGGCGGGCTGGCGCGTCGGCGGCTGGCGCCTGGCGCTGGGGATCGTGGGACTGCTGGGCTTCATTCCCCTGACCGGCCTGTGGGTCAAGGGCATGACGACGATCTACCTGTGCGGGATCTCCGCCCTGTTCGCAGTCCTGCTCGGCCTGCCGCTGGGGCTGCTCGCGGCCTCGTCGGAGCGCTGGCACCGCGCCCTGGGCGCCGTGTGCGACACGCTGCAGACCTTGCCCAGCTTCGTCTATCTGCTGCCGGTGGTGATGCTGTTCCGCGTGGGCGACGTGTCGGCCATGATCGCCGTCGTCGCTTATGCCATCGTGCCGGCCATCCGCTATACCGACTATGGCCTCAGGCGCGTGCCGCAGGATCTGGTCGAGGCGTCGCTGATGGCGGGGTCCACCCGGCGCCAGACCTTGTGGAAGGTCAAGCTGCCCCTGGCCTTGCCTGAGATCATGCTGGGCATCAACCAGGTCATCATGATGGCGCTCAGCATGCTGGTCATCACTTCGCTCGTCGGCACCGACGACCTGGGCAAGCAGGTGCAGATGGCGATCACCAAGGTCGAGCCCGGCATGGGCTTGGTTGCGGGCTTTGCCATCGCCTTCCTGGGCATCGCTTCCGACCGCCTCCTGGCCGCCTGGGCCGCGCGGCGGAAACGGGAACTGGGCCTGACCTGACCTAGTCCTCGACGAACGCGCGCAGCCGGCCGATGGCGTCGTCCCACTGGGCAGAGACGGTGTCCAGCCAGGTCCGCGCCACCGCCACGGCGTCGGGCGCGTAGGCATAGCGGGCCTCGCGCCCGACGCGGATGCTGCGCACCAGGCCGGCGCGCTCCATGACCTGAAGGTGCTTGGTGACGGCCTGCCGCGTCAGGTGCGTCTCGCCCGAGAGGTGGGAGATCGAGTGCGCCTCTCCCCCGCTCAGGCGCTTCAGCAGGGCCAGGCGCGTGCCGTCGCCCAGGGCTGCGAACACCGCCGCCGGCTCGACCGCCGCCATGTCAGCCCTCCACGAAAGCGGCGATGTTCTGCGCCTGGATGTCCCACCCCTGCGTATTGCTGCGCAACGCCTCCAGCCGGCGGGGATCGGGAATGGCGTCGAAGCCGCTTTCGGTGATGGTCAGGCGTGTGCCGCCATCGCCCAGCGGCTCCAGCCGGAATTCCACGCGCGTCGTCGGCTGCTCATCCGGCGGCAGTGCCGAATTCTCATCGAAATCATGCCAGCGAAAGGCGAGCCGCCGCTCCGGCTCCACCGCCTCGACCGTGGCCAGCCAGGGCATGTGTTCGTAGCCCGGATAGGTCATATGCCCGGTCGAACGCTCTCCAGCGACAAAGGGCTGGTCCAGCTTCACCCGGAACCAGGTCCCGAATGCCACATGATCGCCAATGGCGCGCCAGACCCTGGCAATCGGCGCCTTCAATTCGACGACCTTCACGATGCGATCCGTCATTGCGCAACCTCCTGGTTGCGCGAAAGATCGCAACAAGGGTCCGAATTCGCAACCATTTTGTTGCGCTTCAGCCAACCACCGCGATTTGCGCCAGGACCATGGCCAGGCCCAGGGTCGCGATGTTCCACGAGAAGGTGCGCAACCACACGACACCGGCGGCATAAAGCGGCAGGAACATCACGCGCCCCGCCATGTAGATCACGCTCCCCCACAGGCTCAGCGTGCCAAAGCCGTCGAGCACCGCCAGCATCAGCACGGACGCGGCGAAGAACGGGAACGTCTCCATGAAGTTGGCCTGCGCCCGGCTCAGCCGGCCGGCGATACCGCTGGGGCGCAGGTCCTCGTCCCGTGGCCCCACGGTATAGCGGTTGCCGACCTGCGCCTTGAACGCGAAGGACGCCGCCGACAGGTGGACCAGGCCCAGGATCATGGCCCCGAACAGGCACCAGAGCTCGACCGTCATGGGCCCCCTCCCCGCAAATACGAACCCGGGCAGGCGGCCCAAGGGGTGAGCGTCGCTGCACCCACCCCTTGGGCCCCGTGGTGCTACGCCGTGGCGTGCACCAGGTCGTAGCGGTCGGCGTCCATCACCTTGGTCCAGGCGGCGACGAAGTCACGGACGAACTTCGCGTCCGCATCGGCACTGCCATAGACCTCCGCCACCGCGCGCAGTTCGGAGTTGGAGCCGAAGATCAGGTCGACGCGCGTCGCCGTCCACTTCGGCTCCCCCGTCCTGCGGCAGCGGCCGGTGAACTCCGCCTCGTCCGCGCCGGTCGCCGTCCATGCGGTGCCCATGTCGAGCAGGTTGACGAAGAAGTCGTTGCTCAACGCCTCCGGCCGCTTGGTGAAGACGCCATGCTGAACGCCGCCCGCATTGGCGCCCAGCACGCGCAAGCCACCGACCAGCACCGTCATTTCCGGCGCGGTCAACGTCAGCAGCTGGGCCTTGTCGATCAGCATCGCCTCGGCCGGGATGCTGAAACGGCCCTTCAGGTAGTTGCGGAAGCCATCGGCCACCGGCTCCAGCACGGCGAAGGATTCGACGTCCGTCTGTTCCTGGGTGGCGTCACCCCGGCCGGGGGAAAACGGCACCGTGACGTGGTGACCGGCATTGGCCGCCGCCTTCTCGACCGCGGCCGAACCGGCCAGCACGATCAGGTCGGCGAGCGAGATGCGCTTGGCCCCCGTCTGCCCAGCGTTGAAGTCCGCCTGGATGCCTTCCAGCACAGAGAGCACGTGCGCCAGCTGCTCAGGCTGGTTCACGGCCCAATCCTTCTGCGGCGTTAGGCGGATGCGCGCGCCATTGGCGCCGCCCCGCTTGTCCGAGCCGCGGAAGGTCGAGGCCGAGGCCCAGGCCGTCGCCACGAGCTGCGCCACCGACAGGCCAGAGGCGAGCACCTTGGCCTTGAGCGCGGCCACGTCCTGCTCGTCGACCAGCGGGTGGTCGACGGCGGGAATCGGGTCCTGCCAGATCAGCTCCTCCGCCGGCACCTCCGGCCCCAGATAGCGGGCGCGCGGACCCATGTCGCGATGGGTCAGCTTGAACCAGGCGCGGGCGAAGGCGTCGGCGAACTGGTCCGGATGCTGCAGGAACCGGCGCGAGATCTTCTCGTATTCGGGATCGAAGCGCAGGGCCAGATCCGTCGTCAGCATGGACGGGGCCCGACGCTTCTCCGGATCGAACGGATCGGGCACCGTATTGGCGCCGGCGCCGCCCTTTGGCGTCCACTGGTGGGCGCCGGCCGGGCTCTTGGTCAGCTCCCATTCATAGCCGAACAGGTTCCAGAAGAAATTGTTGCTCCACTGCGTGGGCGAACTGGTCCAGATCACCTCCAGCCCACTGGTGATCGTGTCGGCCCCCCGCCCCGTGCCATAGGTGCTGTTCCAGCCAAAGCCCTGGTCGGCGATGCCGGCCGCCTCCGGCTCCGGCCCGACATGGGTCGCGGGGCCGGCGCCATGGGTCTTGCCGAAGGTGTGGCCGCCGGCGATCAGCGCGACCGTCTCCTCGTCGTTCATCGCCATGCGTGCGAAGGTTTCGCGGATGTCGCGCGCAGCGGCGACCGGGTCCGGGTTGCCGTTTGGTCCTTCCGGGTTCACGTAGATCAGGCCCATCTGCACCGCGGCCAGCGGGTTCTCAAGGTCGCGGTCGCCCGAGTAGCGTTCGTCCGCCAGCCAGGTCTTCTCGGCCCCCCAGTAGACGTTCTCCTCCGGCTCCCACACGTCGGGCCGGCCGCCGGCAAAGCCGAACGTCTTGAAGCCCATCGACTCCAGCGCGACATTGCCGGCCAGAATCATCAGGTCGGCCCAGGAAATGTGCCGCCCGTACTTCTGCTTGATCGGCCACAGCAGGCGCCGCGCCTTGTCCAGGCTGACATTGTCGGGCCACGAATTCAGGGGCGCGAAGCGCTGCTGGCCGGCACCCGCGCCGCCGCGCCCGTCGCCCGTGCGATAGGTGCCCGCGCTGTGCCACGCCATGCGGATGAACAGCGGCCCATAATGGCCAAAATCGGCGGGCCACCAGTCCTGCGAATCGGTCATCAGCGCCTTCAGGTCGGCCTTGACCGCCGCCAGGTCCAGGCTCCTGAAGGCTTCGGCATAGTCGAAGTCCGGATCCATCGGATCGGACAGCGCCGAATTCTGCCGGAGGATCTTCAGGTTCAGCTGGTTCGGCCACCAGTCGCGGTTCGTGGTGCCGCCGCTGGCCGTGTGGTTGAACGGACACTTACCCGCGGCCGGGGCCGCGTCCGGGGTCGATGCGCTATCGGTCATGTCTGGGCCCTCCTCCAGATGGCTGGACCCCAGGATCGCCCTGGCGGCGCGCCCCGGTCCAATCAGTTCCCTTCCCCATCACGATCAGCATAGCTTATCTCCATGCCGACTTTGAGACAGCTTCGCTACCTGGTTGCACTCGACGACCATGGCCATTTCGGGCGTGCGGCCGAGGCCTGCCACGTCTCCCAGCCGGCCCTGTCGATGCAGATCCGGGAGCTGGAGGCGGAGCTGGGCCTGGTCCTGGTGGAGCGCGCACGCAACGCCACGATGCTGACCGATGCCGGGACAGAGATCGCGGCCCGTGCCCGCACCGTGCTGGCCGGTGTCCATGACATCGAGGCGCTGGCCGGACGCCGGCAGGGCGTGCTGGCGGGCCCCTATGCGCTGGGAATCATTCCCTCGGTGGCGCCGTTCCTGCTGCCGCGCCTGCTGCCCACCCTGCGCGCCCAGCATCCGTATCTGGACCTCCGCCTGCGCGAATCCGTGACTGCGACGCTGCTGGCGGAGCTTGCCGATGGTCGGCTGGACGCCGTCATCGCCGCCCTCCCGCTGGATGCGCCCGATCTGGTGACGGAAGCATTGTTCGACGATCCCTTCCTGATCGCGCGGCCGCGGGCCACGCGGGGTGCGGCGCCGCAATTGTCGCTGGCCGAGCTTGCCGCAGGGGAGTTGCTGCTGCTGGAGGAAGGGCATTGCCTGCGCGACCAGGCCCTGGCCGTCTGCGGACAGGTGCGCCCCGGCACCCTGTCCAGCTATGGCGCCACCAGTCTTGCCACGCTGGTCCAGCTTGTGGCGGCCGGCCTGGGTGTCACGCTCGTCCCCGCGCTGGCTGCGGAGGCCATGGCCGACCCGCGGGTGGAGTTGTGCCGTCCCGCCGGCACGCAGGCCAGCCGGACCATTGGCCTGGCCTGGCGCGGCACCTCGCCCCGGGCGGACGACCAGCGCGCCCTGGCGCGCCTGGTCCGCGGCACGATGACGGCGCCCGCGCCCGCCGGCACGGCGTGAGGGCAGGTCGGCTCGGGCGGTTCCCTGTCAGGAGCGAGTCCCAGTCAGGGGACGGTTTGGCTGCGCTGCTGCTCGATCCGGCGCCAGGCCCGGACATTGGCATTGTGCTCCGGCAGGGTCCGGGCAAAGGCGTGGCCTCCCGTGCCATCGGCCACGAAGTAGAGGTCCTGGGTCGCTTCCGGCTGCAGCGTCGCGGCGATCGCCGCACGTCCCGGATTGGCGATCGGCGCCGGCGGCAGGGCCTTGATCGTGTACGTGTTGTAGGCGGTGGGCGCCTGTAGGTCGGCCGTCGTCAGCGGGCGACCCAGCGGACGCTGCCCCTGCGTGATGCCATAGGCGACGGTCGGATCCGACTGCAGCGGCATCCCCAGGCGCAGGCGATTGATGAACACGCCGGCCACCCGCGCGCGCTCCGCCGCGACGCCCGTTTCCTTCTCCACGATGGAGGCCAGGACCAGCGCCTCCTCCGGCGTCGCCAGCGGCAGGTTGGGGGCCCGCCCCTGCCACAGTTCGGCCAGGACCTGGCGCCGCGCGGCCAGCATGCGATCCAGCACGGCGCTGCGCCTGTCGCCATGTGCGAAGTGATAGGTTTCGGGCAGGATGGCCCCTTCCGGCGGGGGCGCCGGGACGTCGCCGTCCAGGTGCGGCTCAGCCGCCAGCAGGGCGATCACCTCGACGCTCGTCAGCCCTTCCGGCACCGTCAGGCGCCGCACCAGGGTCATGCCCTGCCGCATCATCCAGGCGATCTCGGCCATCGTCGCCCGAGCCGGGACGACGTATTCTCCGGCCTGGAAACCCCGACCGCCGATCGCGGTGCTGACGGCCAGGAACACTAGAGCCGAATCGATGACGCCCGCCTGCTCCAGACGGGCCGCGATCTGCTCCGAGCCCAGGCCCCGCTCGATCACCAGCGTGGTGTCGCCGGCCGCCGGCCCGGGTGCCGACCAGTGCTGGGCAAGCCAGGCAACGCCCCCGCCCGCCAGCAGGACGAGCAGGAGCAGGACAGCCAGAAGGCGGCGCATGGCCGCCGCCTCAGGCTACGCGGCGCAGGATCAGCGTGGCGTTGGTGCCGCCAAAGCCGAACGCGTTCGACATCGCGATGTCGATCTGCCGCTGCTGCGCCTGGTGCGGCACCAGGTCGATGCCCGTGCAGCTTTCGGAGGGGTTGTCCAGGTTCAGCGTGGGCGGCGCCACGCCGTCGCGAATCGCCAGGATGGAGAAGATGGCCTCCACGCTTCCGGCGGCGCCCAGCAGGTGGCCGATCGCCGACTTGGTCGACGACATGGCAACGCGGCCCGCGGCATTGCCCAGGAAGCGCTTCACCGCGCCGAATTCGATCTCGTCGCCCAGCGGGGTCGAGGTGCCATGCGCATTGACATAGTCGATGGCGCTGGTCTCGATCTGCGCACGCTTCAGCGCCGCCGTCATCGCCCGGAAGGCGCCATCGCCGTTCTCGGACGGGGACGTGATGTGATAGGCGTCGCCCGACAGTCCATAGCCGATCACCTCGGCATAGATCTTGGCGCCGCGCCGCTTGGCATGCTCGTACTCCTCGAGCACGACGATGCCGGAGCCCTCGCCCATGACGAAACCATCGCGGTCCTTGTCCCAGGGGCGCGACCCCTTGGTCGGCTCGTCGTTGTAACCGGTCGAGAGCGCCCGCGCCGCGGCAAAGCCCGCCAGGCCGATGCGGCAGATGGCGGCTTCCGCACCGCCAGCCACCATAACGTCGGCATCGTCGAAGGCGATCAGCCGGGCCGCATCGCCGATCGCGTGCGCGCCCGTGGCACAGGCCGTGACCGGTGCGTGGTTCGGTCCCTTGAAGCCGTAGCGGATCGAGACGTGCCCGGACACCAGGTTGATCAGCCGGCCGGGGATGAAGAACGGGCTGATGCGCCGCGGCCCCTTCTCCGCCAGCAGGAGCGAGGCTTCCTCGATTCCCGGAAGACCGCCAATGCCGGAGCCGATCATCACGCCGGTCCGCAGGCGCTCCTCCTCCGAGGGCGCGGTCCAGCCGGCATCCTCGACCGCCTGCTGGGCGGCCGCGATGCCATAGATGATGAAGTCGTCGACCTTGCGCTGCTCCTTGGGCTCCATCCACTGGTCGGCATTGAACGTGCCGTCCGTGCCGTCGCCCAGGGGGACTTCACAGGCGATCTTGACCGGCAGGTCGTCGACCGCAACGCGGGTAATGCGGCCAGCACCCGATTGCCCCGCAATCAGGCGCTGCCACGTGGTGTCGACCCCGCTGCCAAGCGGGGTGACAAGGCCCAAGCCGGTGACGACAACCCTGCGCATAGTGCTCAGGCCTGATGTTCCTTGATGTATTCGATGGCGTCCTTGACGGTCAGGATCTTCTCCGCCGCGTCGTCCGGGATCTCGCACCCGAACTCCTCCTCGAACGCCATCACGAGTTCGACCGTGTCGAGGCTGTCCGCCCCCAGGTCGTCGATGAAGCTGGCGCTCTCGACGACCTTGTCCTCGTCGACGCCAAGGTGCTCCACAACGATCTTCTTAACCCGGTCAGCAATGTCGCTCATCGTTTGCCCCTCAAAGTAGCTGGCCCTAGTGGTCGCGTATTATGACGCTGAAGCGCGGGATCTGTACTGCAAGAGGCCCCGTTTTCGCGACGCAGCAGACGCGGCTGTATCACGATTCAGGACGCTGTTCCAGTGCAGCCCAAAAGAGTCGGACGCTTCAGATCATCGCCATGCCGCCATTCACGTGAACGGTCTGCCCGGTCACGTAGCTGGCTTCGTCGCTGGCGAGGTAGACGACCGCACCTGCGATATCCTTTGAATCACCCATGCGACCGGCGGGAATCCGCTCGGTCAGGGCGCTCTTGCGTGCGTCGTCCAGGACGTCCGTCATCGCCGTCGCGATGAAGCCCGGCGCCACGCAATTGACGGTAATGCCCCGGCTGGCGACTTCCGCCGCCAGCGACTTGGTCAGGCCGGTCAGGCCCGCCTTGGACGCAACATAGTTCGCCTGGCCGGGATTGCCGACCCAGCCGACGACAGAGGTGATGGAGATGATGCGGCCATGCCGGCGCTTCATCATGCCCCGCAGCACGCCCCGCGCCAGCTTGAACGACGCGCCCAGGTTGACGGCGATGACCTCGTCGAAGTCCTCGTCCTTCATGCGCACGGCCAAGCCATCGCGGGTCAGGCCGGCATTGTTCACCAGGATGTCGACCTGCCCCAGCGCCTTCTCGGCCGCTGTCGCCAGGGCCTCGGCCCCGCCGGCAGCACCCAGGTCGCCGACCAGGACGTGGGCCCGCTCGCCAAGCTCGGCAGCCAGGGCCTCCAGCGCGTCCGCCTTGCGGCCGGCCAGGCCCACCACGGCCCCCTGCGCATGCAGCGCACGCGCGATCGCCCCGCCAATGCCACCGGATGCGCCGGTGACCAGGGCCTTGCGCCCCGAAAGGTCGAACATCGGCACCACTCCCTAAAGCGTCTTGAGGAAGGCTTCGAGGTCCTGCGGCGTGCCGACGCCGACCAGGGCCATGTCCTTCGCGATGCGCTTGGCGATGCCGGCCAGCACCTTGCCGGCGCCGACCTCGACCTGGGTCGCGATTTCGCGCGCGGCCAGGAATTCCACCGTCTCGCGCCAGCGCACCAGGCCCGTCACCTGCTCCACCAGCTGGCGGCGGATGGTCTCGGGATCGCTGGTCGGCGTCGCGGTGACGTTGGCGATCAGCGGAAGCGTCGGCGGCGCCAGCACCACCTTCTCCAGGGCTTCCGCCATGGCATCGGCCGCCGGCTGCATCAGCTTGCAATGGAACGGCGCAGAAACCGGCAGCGGCATCGACTTCTTGCCGCGTGCCTTGACCAGGGCGGTGGCGCGCTCGACCGCCGCCTTGGCCCCGCTGATCACGACCTGGCCCGCGCCATTGTCGTTGGCCGGCTGGACGATCTCGCCCTCCGCTGCCTCCTTCGTGATCTCCTCGACCACGTCCAGGTCCAGGCCCAGCACGGCGGCCATGGCCCCCTCGCCCACCGGCACCGCCTTCTGCATCGCCAGGCCGCGGATGCGCAGCAGGCGCGCCGTCTCGGCCAGCGGCAAAGCGCGGGCGGCGGCCAGCGCCGAATATTCGCCCAGCGAATGCCCGGCAACGAAGCTGCCCAGGTCGGCCAGTGACTTGCCCGATTCCGATTCGATGGCGCGCGCCGCCGCCAGGCTGACCGTCATCAGCGCGGGCTGCGTGTTCTGGGTCAGCTTGAGCTCGTCTTCAGGCCCCTCGAAGATGAGGCGCGAAAGATGCTCGCCCAAGGCGTCGTCGACTTCCTCGAAGACGGCGCGAGCGGAAGGGAATGCGTCCGCCAGGGCGCGGCCCATGCCGACCACCTGGGACCCCTGACCGGGGAAGACAAAGGCGCGTGTCATGCGGCGGGAGCAATGCACAGCGAACCGCGACCCTGTCAAGCGAGAGGACAGGAGCACGCTTCACCAGTGCAACAGGTCAGCCGTCGGCCACTGCCTTTGCGCGTACCGCGGCCTTGGCCACCCGGACTTCCGCACCGGTCGCCATTGCTTCCCCGACGCGCCTGTGTATAGTGCGCCGCTTCTCCTTGCCGGCATCGGGCCGGCTGGGCCCGACCGGCTGTTTGCAGTTTCGGCTGTCTCCAGCTCCGGGCCATCAAGAGCCATAAGGAGGCTGTTGAGCCTATGCCGCTCTATGAGCATGTCTTTGTCGCGCGCCAGGACGTCTCGTCGTCCCAGGTCGAGGCGCTCGCCGAATCCTTCGCCAAGGTCGTGACCGACAATGGCGGCAGCGTCACCAAGACCGAGTCCTGGGGCCTGCGCAACCTCGCCTACCGGATCAAGAAGAACCGCAAGGGCCACTACGTCCACTTCAACCTGGACGCGCCCGTCATCGCGATTTCCGAGCTGGAGCGCAATCAGCGCATCAACGAGGACATCATCCGCTACCTGACCATCAAGGTCGAGGAGCTGAACGCCGGCCCGTCAATCATGATGCAGGTCAAGGCCGCCCGCGAAGAGCGGGCCCGCCGCGAAGGCACCGGCCGATATGACCGCGATCGTCGCGACCGCGACGAGCGTGAGACCGAAGAGCCGGCCGCGGCCGCCGCTCCGGCAGGAGACGCAGCATGAGCATGGGCATGGGTGGTGGTGGCGGCGCCGGTGGCGCCCGTCGTCCGTTCTTTCGTCGGCGCAAGACCTGCCCGTTCTCGGGCCCCAACGCGCCCAAGATCGACTACATGGACGTGAAGCTGCTGCAGCGCTTCATGTCCGAGCGGGGCAAGATCGTGCCGTCGCGCATCACGGCGGTGTCCGCCAAGAAGCAGCGCGAACTGGCCCAGGCGATCAAGCGGGCGCGTCAGCTGGCGCTGCTGCCCTACCTGATCAAGTAGGCGGGGCCCGGGCATTGCCCGGGATTCGCTGAGGTCCGAGGAGCAAGGCAGGCGATGCCAAGGCAGATGCTGATGGCGGTGATCGCGGGCCTTGCCGCGGGCGCGCTGGCGCTGGTGGGGGGACGACCCGACACCGCCGCCTCCGTGCCGATCCTGGGCCTGCTGGCCAGCCTGCCCTTGTTCCTGGCAAGCCTGTCCGGCGGCGTGCAGGCCAGCCTGGTCGCCGGAGGTGTTGCCACGCTGCTGTCGGCGGTACTGACGCAGTCGCTGGCGGGTGCGCTGTATTTTGCCGTGGTCTATGCGCTGGCACCGGTCGTCATCACCCGGCAGGCCCTGCTGTTCCGCAGCGTCGCCACCGGGGCGCCCGACGATGGCGGACCGGAGGCAGTCGGCCCGGACCAGGGTCAGGCCGAGGCGGTCGAGTGGTATCCGCCCGGCCGCCTGCTGGCCCTGGCGACGGCACTGGCGGTTGGCGGCTTCGTGCTGATCTGGTCGCTGACCGGGGGGGAGCTGCGCGACCTGGTCGCCGGCGGGCTGGACGCCCTGCTGGCGGAGATCCGGACCCAGGTCGCGGATCCGCGGTCTGCGGCGGCGTTCGAAGCGGCGGCCGGGGTCCTGCGCACCCTGCTCCCGGGCATGGTGGGCGCGCTCTGGCTGGGCCTGTTGATCGGGAACGGCCTGTTGGCGCAGGCCATCCTGCGGGCGTCCGGCCGGGCCTTGCGGCCTACGCCGCGGGCGGCGGAGTTGCACCTGCCGCGGCTGGTGCCGCTGGCCTTCGGTGTCGCGCTGGCCTTTGGCCTGATGGGTGGCGAAGGGGGTTTCATTGGCTCGAACCTCGCGGTGATCCTGGCGATCCCGCTGATGGTCCAGGGCTTTGCGGTGGTGCACCGCGCAAGCCGGGCGTGGCCCGCCCGGCCATGGGTACTGGGAGCGGTCTATGCGCTGGCCTTCGTGCTGAGCTGGCCGCTCCTGATGATGGTGGTTTTGGGAACTGCTGATTGTCTGCTCCGGACCGGGCCGCGGCCTGCGTACTCCGGACCTGGGAAGAAGGACTGAACCGATGGACGTGATTCTGCTGGAGCGGATCGAGAAGCTGGGACAGATGGGCGAGGTCGTCCGCGTGAAGGACGGCTATGCGCGCAACTTCCTGTTCCCCCGGCGCAAGGCCCTGCGCGCGACCAAGGAGAACGTGAAGCAGTTCGAGACGCAGCGCGTCCAGCTTGAGACGCGCAATCTCGAGGCGAAGGGCGAGGCGGCCAAGGTCGGCGCGAAGATGGAGGGCGTCAGCATCGTCGCCGTCCGCCAGGCCAGCGAATCGGCCCAGCTCTATGGCTCGGTCAGCGCCCGCGACGTGGCCGAGGGCCTGACCGAGGCCGGCTACTCGACCGAGCGCCGCCAGGTCCTGCTGGACGCCCCGCTGAAGACGCTTGGCGTGCACCAGGTGCGCGTGGCCCTGCACCCCGAGGTGATCGTGACGGTCAATGTGAACGTCGCCCGCTCCGAGGCCGAGGCCGAGCTCCAGGCCGCCAGCGGTGAAGCCTTCGTTGCGACCGGTGCAGATGCCGAGGAACTGCTGAACGACGAGGAAGCGCTGGCCCAGGCCGAGCGCGCCGAGGCCCGTGCCCGCCGCGAGGCCGCCCGCGCCGCCGAGCGTGCCGCCGAGCAGGGTGGCGAGATCGAGGCCTGAGCCTTGCCGGCGCGCGCGTCTTGCGCGCGCGGACTTGCAGGCTGGAACGTCAGCGGCCGCGGAGCCATTCCGCGGCCGTTCTCGTTTGGCGATCGACGCCGGTACTTATCCCCAGAACCATCCCCGATTCATCCCCTGCCCTCAGATTCCTGGGGACGGATGACCGCTGCCCTCACGGGCGGGGTCCCGGCGCGGTAGACTGCCCCGATGGATCAGCGTAGAGGCGGCCTGGCCGCGATTCCGACCGGTGCCAGTCCGGAGCAGTCCGAGACCTGGCGCAGCCCGCCCCGCAATGTGGAGGCGGAGCAGGCCCTGCTGGGGGCCATCCTGGTCAACAACGAAGCCATCTCGCGCGTCGTCGGCTTCCTGCGGGCGGAGCATTTCTTCGAGCCCATCCACCAGCGCATCTACGAAGCCGCCAGCCGCATGATCGACCGCCAGCAACTGGCGAACCCGATCACGCTGAAGGCCTTCTTCGAGCGCGACCAGGGGCTGGCCGAGATCGGCGGCCCCGCCTATCTGGCGCGCCTGGCGACGGCTGCCACGACCATCATCAATGCCGAGGACTATGCCCGGCAGATCTATGACCTGGCGCTGCGCCGCAGCCTGATCCAGGTGGGCGAAACCCTGGTCAACCAGGCCTATGACCCGGACATCGAATCAAGCGCCAACGACCAGATCGAGCATGCCGAGCAGGCGCTGTTCGAACTGGCGGAAAAGGGCGAGAACGAAGGCGGCTTCCAGTCGTTCTACCGTTCGCTGACGACCGCCGTGCAGCAGGCGGAGGCGGCGTTCAAGCGCGATGGCAAGCTGACGGGCGTCAATACCGGGCTGGACGACCTGAACCGCATGCTGGGTGGCCTGCACCCGTCCGACCTCATCATCCTGGCCGGCCGCCCTGGCATGGGCAAGACAGCGCTGGCCGCCAATATCGGCTTCAACGCCGCCAACGCCCGGCGCAAGGCATTGGCCAACGGGGTGGAGCCGGAACTGGCGCTGGACGGGGCCGTGGTCGGCTTCTTCTCGCTGGAAATGTCGTCGGAGCAGCTCGCCACACGCATGCTGGCCGACCATTCCGGGATCACGACCGAGCGCATCCGCCGCGGCCAGCTGGGGCGCGAGGACTTTGTCCGCCTGGTCGAATCGGCGTCGGAGATCGAGCAGACTCCGTTCTTCATCGACGCCACGCCCGGCATCTCGATGCCGACCCTGCGCAACCGCGCCCGCCGCCTGAAGCGGACGCAGGGCCTGGGCCTGATCGTGGTCGACTACCTGCAGCTGATCGAGGGCAAGGGGCGTGGCGACAACCGCGTGCAGGAAATCTCCGAGATCAGCCGCGGCCTCAAGATCCTGGCCAAGGAACTGAACGTGCCCGTGCTGGCCCTGTCGCAGCTGAGCCGCAAGCCGGAAGAGCGCGACGACAAGCGGCCCCAATTGGCGGACCTGCGCGAATCGGGCTCGATCGAGCAGGACGCCGACCTGGTCCTGTTCGTCTATCGCGACGAATACTATCTCCAGCGCAAGGAGCCGCCCGCCGGCACGGCCGAGCATGCCGCCTGGCAGGCCGAGATGGACAAGGTGCACAACATCGCGGAGGTCTTGGTCGCCAAGAACCGCCACGGCCCGACGGGCAAGGTCGAGCTGTCGTTCGAGGGCGAGTTCACACGCTTTGGCAACCTTGCCCATCGCGACCGCTTCCCCGACCCCGAATACTGAGGCGCTAGGCCGGCCAATGGGCGGGACAAAGCGACGCGCGCGGGCGCCGCGGGACGGGCCGGCACTGTTCGCAGGCGCCAAATCGGGGATGATGCGCCGCAGCATCCAGCCGTCCAGCCGGAGACGATGACACCATGCCCGCCAGCGTGCCTGCCCCCCTGTCCGCGACCGTTCCCGCCAACCGGCTGATCGTGGACCTGGACGCGCTGGTGGCGAACTGGCGCCGGCTGGACCGTCTTTCGGGCCAGGCGGAATGCGGGGCGGCGGTGAAGGCCGACGCGTACGGCCTGGGCCTGGTCCCGGTGGCCAAGGCGCTTGCAGGCGCCGGCTGCCGCACCTTCTTCGTGGCGCACGCCCAGGAAGCGATCGCGCTGCGCGCCGCCCTGGCGGACGTGCGGATCGTCGTGCTGCACGGTGTCCTGGCGGGGGAGGAAAAGGCGCTGGCCGCCGCGCACATCCTGCCCGCCCTCAACGACCTGGGCCAGGTCGCCCTGTGGCGCGGCGCCGCAAACGCCCTGGGCCGTCCCCTGCCCGCCTTCCTGCAGGTCGATACCGGCATGAACCGCCTGGGCCTGCCGGAGGAGGAAGTGGCGGCGGTCGAGCGTGACCCCGACCTGCTCGCCGGCGTCGCGCTCCAGGCGGTGATGAGCCACCTCTACTGCGCCGACCAGCCGGGCCATGCCGCCAATGGTGCGCAACTGGCGCGGTTCCGCGCCATCCGCGCCCGCCTGCCCTATGCGCCGGGCAGCCTTGCCAACTCCGCCGGGATCCTGCTTGGCGGCGACTACGCCTTCGACCTGGTGCGGCCAGGCATCGCCCTTTATGGCGCGCGCGCCCGCGATGGCGACACCGGCTTCTGCCCGGTTGTCCGCCTGCAGGGCCGGATCCTTCAGGTTCATGACATTGACCAGGGCGAGACGGTCGGCTACGGTGCCGCCCACCGATCGGCCGGACCAGCAAAAATCGCAACAGTGGCAATGGGTTACGCGGACGGATATCCTCGCGCCGCCAGCGGGCGTGGGCGTGCCTGGCTGAACGGGCAGCCCGTGCCGGTGGTTGGCCGCGTGTCGATGGACCTGATCACGGTCGACGCGACCGCCGCGGCCGCGCACGCGGTGCCGGGGGCGAGCATCGACTTCCTTGGTCCTGACGAGACGATCGACGACCTGGCAGCGGCGTCCGGCATGTTCTCGTACGAGATCCTGACCAGGCTGGGCAGCCGCCTCACACGCTCCTATGTCGGTGGCGCATCGTGAGCCGCACGTCCGTCTTCCTGGAGCGCAACCCCCTCGCCCTGATCGGGCGGGTGATCCTGCATTTCTGCGAATCGCTGGGCCATTGGGTGCTGTTCACCGGGCGGGCGCTGGCGCATGTGGTGATGCCGCCCTTCTATCCGCGGGCGATCGGCCGCCAGTTGATGGAGATCGGCTACTTCTCCCTGCCGGTCGTGGGCCTCACCGCGTTCTTCACCGGCATGGTGCTGGCGCTGCAGATCTATGTCGGCTCCTCGCGCTTCAACGCGGAGGACACGATCGCCACCATCGTGGTGATTGCCATCGTGCGCGAACTGGGCCCCGTCCTCGGCGGCCTGATGGTCGCCGGCCGGGTGGCGGCGGCCATGGCGGCGGAGATCGGCACGATGCGCGTGACCGAACAGATCGACGCGCTGACCACGCTTTCGACCAACCCGTTCAAGTACCTGGTGGCGCCGCGCCTGATCGCGGCGACGGTGGCCCTGCCTTTGCTGGTGCTGGTGGCCGACATCATCGGCGTGATGGGCGGCTACGTCATCGGCACGCAGCGCCTGGAATTCAACTATGCCAACTACCTGAAGCGGACGCTGGACTACCTTGAGTACAGCGACGTCGTCTCCGGCCTGGTCAAGGCCGGGGTGTTCGGCTTCCTGATCGCGCTGATGGGCTGCTACCACGGCTACAACTCGAAGGGCGGCGCCCAGGGCGTGGGCCAGGCCACCACCAATGCCGTCGTGTCCGCCTCCATCCTGATCCTGATCGCGAACTACGTGATCACGGAACTGTTCTTCGCCCGATGACCACCCCCAAGCTGGTCCTGCGCGGCGTCGTCAAGCGCTTCGGCCACAAGACCGTCCTCGACGGCATCGACCTGGAGATCGACGCCGGCCAGTCCCTGGTCGTGATCGGCGGCTCCGGGACCGGCAAGTCCGTCATGCTGAAATGCATCCTGGGTCTGATCCAGCCTGATGCGGGGCAGATCCTGCTGGACGGGCGCAACATGCTGGAGCTGTCGCGCACAGAGCGCGAGACGCAGATGCGCCGCTTCGGCATGCTGTTCCAGGGTGCCGCCCTGTTCGACAGCCTGCCGGTCTGGGAAAACGTCGCATTCGGGCTCGTCAACGGCCGCGGCATGACCCGGCGGCAGGCCAAGCCCCTGGCGATCGAGACGCTGGCCCGCGTGGGCCTTGGGCCGGATGTCGGTGAATTGCGGCCGTCCGAACTGTCGGGCGGCATGCAGAAGCGCGTGGCCCTCGCCCGGGCGGTCGCGACCGAACCCGAGATCATCCTGTTCGACGAGCCGACCACGGGCCTGGACCCGATCATGGCGGACGTGATCAACGACCTGATCGTCGACTGCACCAAGGGCGATGGCGCGCGGGGTCAGGCCTCGACCACGCTTTCCATCACCCACGACATGGCCAGCGCGCGCAAGATCGCGGACAAGATCGCCATGATCTACAAGGGCCGGATCATCTGGTGCGGCCCCGCCGCCCAGGTCGACGACAGCGGCAACCCCTTCGTCGACCAGTTCATCCACGGCCGCGCCGAAGGGCCGATCCGGATGGACGTCAAGCGGGCATGAGGGCCATGGCCCGGCCCGCCGAACGCTGGGTCTGCCAGGCCTGCGGAACTTCAACCTCGAAATGGGCCGGCCGGTGCGAGGCCTGCGGCGGCTGGAACACGCTGGTCGAGGAAGGTGCCGCAGCCCCGATTCCGGGCGGCCTGAAGTCGCTGAAGGGGCGCAAGCTGGACCTTGTGGCGCTGGATGGGCCCATTCCCGTGGCGCCGCGCTTCTCGACCGGCATTGGCGAACTGGACCGCGTGACCGGTGGCGGCCTGGTCCCTGGCTCCGCCGTGCTGATCGGCGGCGATCCGGGCATCGGCAAGTCGACCCTGTTGCTGCAGGCCATGGCGCTGATCGCGAAGGCCGGCCACAACGCCGCCTATATCTCGGGTGAGGAGGCGGTCGCCCAGGTCCGCCTGCGGGCCCAGCGCCTGGGCCTGGAACAGGCGCCGCTCAAGATCGCGTCCGAGACCAGCCTGAAGGACATCCTGGCGACGCTGGACAGCGGCCCGCCCATGGCCGCGGTTGTCATCGATTCGATCCAGACCCTGCATACGGAGGACCTGGAGTCAGCCCCCGGGACCGTGTCCCAGGTGCGGACCGTAGCGGCCGAGCTGGTCCGCCTGGCCAAGCGCCGGGGCACCGCCGTCCTGCTGGTCGGCCATGTCACCAAGGAGGGCCAGATCGCCGGTCCCCGCGTCGTCGAGCACCTGGTCGACACCGTGCTCTATTTCGAGGGCGAGCGCGGTCATTCCTTTCGCATCCTGCGCGCGGTCAAGAATCGCTTCGGCGCGACGGACGAGATCGGCGTGTTCGAGATGCGCGATGTCGGCCTGGCGGAAGTGGTCAACCCCTCCGCCCTGTTCCTCAGCCAGCGCGACACGGCGGTGGCGGGTGCCGCCGTTTTTGCCGGGGTCGAGGGAACGCGGCCGCTGCTGGTCGAGATCCAGGCCCTGGTGGCGCCGGAACAGCCGGGCACGCCGCGCCGCGCCGTGGTCGGCTGGGACAGCGGGCGGCTGGCCATGACACTTGCCGTGTTGCAGACCCGGTGCGGGCTGGCCTTGAGCCAGCGTGACGTGTATCTGAACGTGGCGGGCGGCCTCCGAGTCGCGGAGCCTGCGGCCGACCTTGCCGTCGCCGCGGCGCTGCTCTCCTCGCTGGCCGACCGCAGCGTGCCGGAACACAGCATCCTGTTCGGCGAGATTGGCCTGACCGGGGAGATCCGCCGCGTCGCCCAGGCCGAAACCCGCCTGAAGGAAGCTGCGAAGCTGGGCTTCCGCAAGGCGTTCGTGCCGGCGGGGACAGCCGCGCGCCGGATCGAGGGCATGGATGTCGTCGAGGTGGCGCGCCTGCCAGAGCTGATCGCCCACGTGGTCGGGACCTGAAGACTATGGAATCCAACTGGCCGATCCATCCGGTCGATGCAGCCGTCCTGGTCATCCTGGCCCTGTCGGCGCTGTTCGCCTTCTTCCGCGGCTTCGTGCGCGAGGTCCTCTCCGTCCTGGCCTGGATCGGCGCCGCGGTCGTCGCCGTTGCCCTGCTGCCCGTCGGTCGGCCCTACGCGGCAGAGGTGATCACCAATCCGGCGATCGCGGACGCAGCGGCCGGCGTCACCATCTTTGTCATCGCGCTGATCATCTTCTCCCTGATCGGGGGCCTGATCGCGTCCCAGGTCCAGAAATCGGCGATCGGGCCGCTCGACCGCTCGCTGGGCCTGCTTTTCGGTGTGGCGCGGGGTGGACTTGTCCTGTGCATCGCCTATCTGTTGATCACGCGGCTCGATGCCTCGGACAAGGACCCGGAGTGGATGCAGCAGGCGCGCAGCCTGCCGCTGGTCAAGGCGGCGTCGGAACGGCTCTATGCCACCCTGCCGCCCGAACTGCGCCAGGAGGGCGAGGCCGCGATCGAGGCGGCGGGCCAGCAGCTGGATGGGGCCGCCCGCGCGCAGCAGGACCTCCAGCGGCTGCAGGACGCCAGCCGGCCGACACCCGCGCCAGGCTCCGCCCAGCCCGTGCCCAGCGGGTACAGCAACGAACAGCGCCAGGGCCTGGAACAGCTCTACCAGTCCCAGGGCGGCGGACTTCAGAACATCCAGCCGGGGACCAACCCGGCGACGCAGACACAGGGTCGGACCGAGGGGCAGTCGGTACCATGAGCGATCGGCCGCCGGATGCGCCGCCCGCCATGCACACTCTTGCGGTGAAGGGCCAAGCCATGCAGACGAACCCTTTCGATCACGACGGTTTTCGCGAGGAGTGCGGCGTCTTCGGCATCTGGCGGCACGAGGATGCGGCCAGCCATACGGCGCTTGGCCTGCACGCCCTGCAACATCGCGGTCAGGAAGCGGCGGGCATCGTCGCCTTTGACGGCCGGCGCTTCAACACGCACCGGGCGCTGGGCCATGTCGCCGATGCGTTCGAGACCGAGCAGGTCATGTCCCAGCTCAAGGGCTATGCCGCGGTCGGCCATGTCCGCTACGCAACGTTCGGCGACACGGTCCTGCGCAATGTGCAGCCGCTCTATGCCGACCTGTCGTTCGGCGGCTTCGCCATCGGCCACAACGGCAACCTGACCAATGCGCGGTCGCTTCGCCAGCGGCTGGTCAAGTCGGGCTGCATCTTCCAATCGACCTCGGATACCGAGGTGATCGTCCACTTGGTCGCGATCTCCGCCTATTCGACGGTGCTTGACCGGCTGATCGACGCGCTGCGCCAGATCGAAGGCGCCTACAGCCTGGTCGCCCTGACCGAGCACGGCATGATCGGCATGCGCGATCCCCTCGGCGTGCGGCCGCTGTCGCTGGGCCGCCTGCATGACGGCACCTGGATCCTGACCTCGGAGACGGTTGCCCTCGACATCATCGGCGCCGAGTTCGTGCGCGACATCGCACCCGGCGAGATCATCATCATCAATGACGAGGGGATCGAGAGCATCCACCCCTTCCCGCCAGCGCGGCGGCGCTTCTGCGTGTTCGAGCACATCTACTTCGCGCGACCCGACAGCATGGTCGAGGGCCTGAGCGTCTATGACGTACGCAAGCGGATCGGGGCCGAACTGGCGCGCGAGATGCCGGTGCCGGCCGATGTCGTGGTCCCGGTCCCCGATTCGGGCGTGCCCGCCGCGATCGGCTATGCGGCCGAAGCCGGCATCCCGTTCGAGCTGGGCATCATCCGCAACCATTATGTCGGCCGCACCTTCATCGAGCCGACGCAGCACATCCGCAACCTGGGCGTGAAGCTGAAGCACAACGCCAACCGCCTGATCATGGAAGGGCGGCGCGTCGTGCTGGTCGATGACTCGATCGTGCGCGGCACGACCTCGATCAAGATCGTCCAGATGGTGCGCGAGGCGGGCGCCACGGAAGTGCACATGCGCATTGCCAGCCCGCCGACGACGAACCCCTGCTTCTATGGCGTCGACACGCCGGAGCGGGGCCAGTTGCTGGCCGCGAACATGGACCTGGAGGCGATGCGCAAGCATATCGGCGTCGACAGCCTGGCCTTCGTCTCGATGAACGGCCTCTATCGCGCCGTGGGCGAGCGCAATGGTCGCAACGACGAATTCCCGCAATATTGCGACGCCTGCTTCACAGGCAATTATCCGATCCCGATCAGCGACCAGCAGAGCGGCTGGGAATCCGCCCAGCTATCGCTCCTGGCCGAGAGCGCTTAGGCAGCTGACGGGGGCTGTCGTCCCTGTCTTTCATCCCTCCCCCCGCGCTCACGGGGAGGAGACGATGGTCATTGAACTCGAGGACCGACCATTTCTACCGTGACTGAACTGAACGCCCGCCCGCTGGAAGGGCGGCTGGCCCTGGTCACCGGCGCATCGCGCGGGATCGGCTATGCCGCGGCGCTGGCCATCGCCAAGGCGGGTGCCCATGTCATCGCCGTGGCCCGCACCACCGGCGGGCTTGAGGAGCTGGACGACCAGATCCAGGCCGCCGGCGGCCAGGCGACGCTTGTCCCCCTGGACCTGAAGGACGAGGCCGGGATCGACCGCCTTGGCGGTGCGATCCACGAACGCTGGGGCAAGCTTGACATCCTGGTGGCCAATGCCGGGCAACTGGGCACAGTCTCCCCCCTCAGCCATGTCACGGCCAAGGCCTGGACCGAAGCCCTGAGCATCAATGTCACCGCCAACTGGCGCCTGATCCGCTCGACGGAGCCGCTGCTGCGGCTCTCCGACGCCGGCCGGGCGATCTTCGTGACCTCCGGCGCCGCGCGGCGGGCGACCGCCTATTGGGGCGTCTATGCCGCGACCAAGGCGGCGATGGAATCACTGGCCCTGACCTGGGCCAATGAGCTGGCCGAGACCGGCAACGTGAAGGTCAACCTGCTGTCGCCGGGGCCGGTGCGCACCGCGATGCGCGCCCGTGCCTTCCCCGGCGAGGATCCGGAGAGCCTGCCGGCACCGAACCTGCTGGGGCCGCTGTTCGTCAAGCTGGCCTCGCCCGGTTTCATGGGCACGGGCGAGACCCATCGCTTCGAGCTGCCCGACCTGTGACCTGACTCAGCGGGGCACGGGTCTCGTATGCTGCTGCGATGCCTGTCCCCCTGCCCCTGCCACCCGGCTTGGCGCCCGACCTGGCGCAAGTCGACTGGAGCCCGACCCGCGCCGCGGGCCTGGCCCGCCTGGCTGCCTTCCTGCCCAATGCGGGTCACGACTATGCCCATGGCCGCAATGACGACCGCGGGCCGCGGGATCGTGCCAATGTCTCCGCCCTGTCGCCCTGGATCCGCCGTCGCCTGCTGACCGAGCCGGAGGTGATCGCGGCGGCCATTGCGGCGCATGGCCCCCAGGCCGCGCACAAGTTCGTGCAGGAAGTGGTCTGGCGCAGCTACTGGAAGGGCTGGCTGGAGCAGCACCCCGCCGTCCATGCCCGCTACGAAGCACAGCGCCCAGCCATCGCCGGCGCCTGGGCGACCAATCCGCGCCTGGGTCCTCGCCTCGACGCGGCCGAGCAGGGCCGCACCGGGATTGACTGCTTCGACGCCTGGATGGGCGAACTGCGCCAGACCGGCTGGCTGCACAACCATGCGCGCATGTGGTTCGCCAGCATATGGATCTTCACCCTGCGCCTGCCGTGGGTGCTGGGCGCCGACCTGTTCCGCCGTCACCTGCTCGATTTCGACCCGGCGTCGAACACGCTGTCCTGGCGCTGGGTCGCGGGCCTGCACACACCGGGCAAGCACTACCTGGCCCGGGCCCAGAACATCCGCCGCCACACGGCGGGCCGCTTCGATCCGTCCGGGCAACTGGACGAGGCGGCATTGCCGCTGGCGGAGCCGGGCGACCCGCCCGCCCGCGCTGGCCTGCCGCGCGGCGACCGGTCGGCCGCGTCCCGCGTGGCGCTGCTGCTGACGGCCGAGGACCTGCATCCCGAAAGCTGGCCGCTTGAGGCGGACGTCGCGGGCATTGGGGCCCTGCCTGCGCTGCACGACCACGCGCCCGGCAGTCCGGCGCAGCGCTTCTCCGATGGCGCGATCCAGGATGGCCTGGCCCGCGCCGGCAGCCATTTCGGCCCCGCCGGCATGCTGGTGGACGCCGATGCCGTCGCTGAATGGGCAGCGGGGCTGGGCGTCGTTGAGGTGGTCACCGCTCTGGCCCCCCAGGGCCCGGAGGCCGCGCGCCTGGTCACGGTGGAAGCCGCGCTCGCCGCGCGTGGCATCCGCCTGGTACGCCTGCTGCGTCCGTGGGATGCCGCCGCCTGGCCCCATGCGACCGCCGGCTTCTTCCGCATGGCGCGGCAGATCCCGGCACTGGTCGCCGGGCTCTAGCCATGGCGCGGCGCAATGCCAACGGGATCCAGCCGGCCAAGGGCGACCTGCCCAGGCGGATCTGCGCGGCCTGCGGCCTGGACTTTGCCTGGCGCCGCAAATGGGCCCGCGACTGGGCCAATGTCCGCTTCTGCTCCGACCGCTGCCGTCGTGCCGGGGCGCGCACCCCACCCGCCTGAGGCTATGGGGCGAAGCCGCGATCGGTCCCGGTCGCGTCCAGGTGGGCCAGGAACGCCGTGGCCTGGGCGTGCAGGGCCTGACGCTCGTCCGGCGCCATGCGCTGGAGCGCGCGCACCATCTGGGCCATGCGCGGATTGCGGGCAAAGCGCTGGGCATGACGCCCCAGGAAGTCCCAGTACAGCGCATTGAAGGGGCAGGCGCCGGCCCCGATGCGGCGCTTCACGTCATAGCGGCAGCCCCCGCAATGGTCGCTCATCCGGTTGATATAGGCGCCACTGGCGGCATAGGGCTTGGACCCCAGCAGGCCGCCGTCGGCGAACTGGCTCATGCCGATCGTATTGGGCGCCTCCACCCATTCGAACGCGTCCATGTAGACGGCCAGGTACCATTCATGGACCTGCGTCGGCTCGATCCCCGCCAGAAGCGCGAAGTTCCCGGTGACCATCAGGCGCTGGATGTGGTGGGCATAGGCTTCGGCCCGGGTCTGGCCGATGCACGCCGCCATGCAGGCCATGTCGGTTTCGCCCGACCAGTAAAGCCAGGGCAGCGGCCGGCCGGCGCGCAGCGCGTTGCGCTCGACATAGCCCGGCATGTGCAGCCAGTAGACGCCCCGGACATATTCGCGCCAGCCGATGACCTGCCGGATGAACCCCTCCGCCGCATTCAGCGGCACACGCCCGGCCGCGTATTCCGCTTCGACCCGGCGACACAGGTCCAGCGGATCGATCAGGCCGACATTGATCAGGGGCGACAACACGCTGTGGAACAGGAAGCGCTGGCCCTCCAGCATCGCGTCCTGAAAATCGCCGAAGCGCGGCAGGGCGTGGCGCAGGAAATGGGCAACCGCCCGTTCGGCGTCGGCGCGCGTTACCGGGAACCAGAAATCGTCCAGCGTTCCGAAATTGTCCGGGAAGTGGCGCGCCACCAGGTCCAGCACGGCCCGGGTCGTGGCATCGGGGACCACGCGGGGCGGCTGCGGCATGAACAGGTCGGGGCGGGCCGGCTTGCGGTTCTCCGCGTCCAGGTTCCAGCGGCCGCCGACCGGCTGGTCCAGGTCCATCAGCAGCCCCGTCTTCCGCCGCATCTCGCGGTAGAAGTACTCCATGCGCAGGCTGCGCCGGCCCTTGGCCCAGGTGGCGAAGTCTTCGGGCGTGCACAAAAAGCGCGTGTCCGGGTGCAGGACGACCGTCGCGCCCAGGTCGGCCGCCCAGCGGCGCTGCATGTCCAGCACCCGCCACTCCGCCGCCTCGGTCGCAGCGATCGCCTGCGGTCGATGGCGTTCCACGGCACGGGCCAGTTCACCGCCCAGCGTGCCGGTATTCCGGGGATCGTCCAGCGTGACATAGTCGACGCGCCAGCCGCCCCCGCGCAATTCCTCGGCAAAGGCGCGCATGGCGGCCAGGATGAACGCCAGCTTGCGCTTGTGATGGGGGACGTAGCGGGTCTCGTCCGCCACCTCGGCCATCAGGATGACGTCATGCGCCGGATCGCCACCGGCCAGGATCTCAAGGCCCGGGCTCAACTGATCGCCCAGCACCATGCGCAGCGTGGCGACGCTCATCCACGAGCCCCTTCCGTCAGCAGGAGCCCCGGTCTACGGCCGGTGAGGCTGGTCGGTTCAGGCAGGCATCACGGCAATCGCCGCCAAGTGTAGGTGCCCGCCTCCTTCGCCAGCTTGGTATGCAGGCGATCCCCCTCCAGCCGGTAGTCACGCACCTGCAGCGCGGCGTCGGCGATCTGTGCCGCGACCGAACCCGCCGGGCAGGCTTGGCGGGCGCTGCCTGCAGGCTGCAGCTCCAGACGCCCCGTGACCGCGTCGACCGGCAGGGTGCGCCAGCGCCCCACCGCGCGGCTGCAATCCATGCGCAGGGCCAGGCGCCCGCCCTGCAGGAACTCCAGCACGAAGCGTTCCGGGTCCGGTGGCCGCACCGTGCCCACGGCGGCATCGCGCGAACGGAACTGGACCAGCTGCCAGCGGGTCCCGCCCAAGGCGGCCCCATCCTGTTCCTGGGCCCCGGCGTCGGCTCCCACCGCCTTGCACTGGCGGGGCGCGTGATCGGGCGCGGTCCAGGTCACCTCGTCCCCCTTGCCGCGCAGGTCGTGGCCGGCACCGGCATAGCGGAAGCCGGAGCCCGACGCCTGCTGTTCCAGCGCGACGTCATTGCCACTGCCGTCATGCAGGACGGCGACCCGGTCGTTGAACGAGATGGACAGCCGCGTGCCATCCTGGCAGGCGAAGACGACCGCCGGGCCGGATGCCGCCACGGCTGCGGCGCCGAGTGACGCCGCTGCACCCAGCGCCGCCGCAGCCAGCAGCAGGCGCCGGATCGGTACGCGAGGCGGTTTCGCCTTCATGTCGTGCGCAATCCTCCTGCCCCCAGGATGACACCGCCACCCCGAATGAGAAGCGGATTCGACTGGAATCACAGTCCAATCGGCCAATCCACCCGTTCAGGCGGCGCCCCCTGCTGCTGCGCGCAGGGCCGCGTTCTCGGCCTCCAGCGCGGCGATCCGGGCGCCCATCTTGTGCGTGGCCTCGGCCACTTCGGCGGTGGTGAAGCGGGGCTGGATGTGCTGCGAGCAGTTCCAGTCGAACGCCTCAAGGTGCAAGACGAACAGCCGCTCCGCCACCGCGCGGTAGGTCGGTCGCGACAGGCGCCGGGCCAGGTCGGGATCGTCGGCCGGCTTGCGGACCTCGGCCCGGGCCAGGATCTTCAGCCGCCGCCGGTTGGGATAGTCCATCAGGAACAGCGAGACGCGATCGTTGCCGGCCAGGTTGCCCAGGCTGATGTACTGCCGGTTGCCGCGATAGTCGGCAAAGCCCAGCGTGCGGTCGTCGAGGACCGTCAGGAACCCGGCGGGTCCGCCGCGATGCTGGACATAGGGCCAGCCGGTTTCGGAGACGGTCGCCATGTAGAAGCTGTCACGCGCCGCGATGAATGCCACCTCCGCCTCGGTGAAGCGGTCGAACTGGCGATCGCCAGTGAAGTCGTCCCACATCCCGGCGGCGCCGTTGGCGGCCTGGGCCGCCTTCACGCCGGGCGTGCGCGTCAGGTCGAGATAGGTATAGGTCATGGCCAGGTTCCCCGTGCCGATGGGCACACCCGGACTGTGGGCCCAGTCCGCCCTTCCAGGAACTGGCTGTTTCATGAAACCATCCTTCCGGAATATGGAAGGATCACGATGGACCGGCTGGCGGCGATGGCGGCCCTTGTCGCGGTGGTGGACAGGGGCAGCCTGTCCGCCGCGGCGCGCGCCCTGAACCTGCCGCTGCCGACCTTGAGCCGGCGTCTGGCCGAGCTTGAGGCCGGCCTGGGCACGCGCCTGCTGCTGCGGACGACGCGCAGGCTGGCCCTGACGGACGCCGGGGTCGACTACCTGGCGGCCTGTCGCCAGATCCTGGAGCAGGTGGCCGCGGCGGAACGCGCGGCGACCGGCGAATACCGCATGCCCAAGGGTGATCTGGTGGTCACCGCGCCCGTAGCCTTCGGTCGCCTGCATGTCCTCCCCGTCGTCGCGGACTTCCTGGCGCTGCAGCCCCAGGTGGCGGTGCGCCTGGCTCTGTCGGACACGCCGCGCGATCTGGTCGCGGAACAGATCGACGTGGCCGTGCGCATCGGCCGCCTGGCGGCGAGCACGCTGAAGGTGCAGCGCGTCGGCACCATCCGCCGGGTCGTGGTCGCCAGTCCCGCCTGGCTGGAGCGGCACGGCGCCCCCGCACAGCCGGCTGACCTGGCAGGCCAGTCGGCGATCGGCATCGACCCGCGCGCCCTGGAGACGACCTGGCGCTTTCACGCCGACCGCGGGGAACGGGCGCTGACCCTGCGCTGCCGCTTGGCCGTCTCCTCGACGGAGGCGGCGGTCGATGCCGCCGTGTCAGGCCTGGGTTTGGCCCAGGTCCTGCACTACCAGGCGGCGTCGGCGCTGCGCGCGGGGGCGCTCCGCATCGTGCTGGAGGCGCACGAGCCGGCCCCGGCGCCGCTCAGCCTGCTGCACCCCGGTCAGGGCCTGCTGCCGCTGAAGACGCGGGCCTTCCTGGACCACGCCTTGCCCCGCCTGCGTGCGTCGCTGCGCCTGGACTGAAGAACTGGCGCTCAAGGACCCAGGCGTTCAGGTGTCGCCGGCATGGGCCGGAACCGCACCGCGCGCATCTGCCAGCTGCAGCACCCGCGCGATCTCGGCCGCCAGTTCGTGCTGCTGATAGGGCTTGGCGATGCGCGGCAGGTTGATGTCGGTGCCGGCCGGCAGGTCGGCATAGCCCGTGGCCAGCAGGATCGGCAGGTCGGGCCGCAGGACGCGCGCCGCGCGCGCCAACTGCGCCCCGTTCATGCCGGGCATCGAATAGTCGGTCACCATCAGGTCGATCGCCTGCTGGTGTCGCAGGACGGCGAGCGCCTCGTCGCCTGAATTGGCCTCCACGACCGTATGGCCCAGCTCCGCCAGCATGTCGACCGTGCTCATCGCAACCAGGGCGTCGTCGTCGACCACCAGGACGGTCACGCACCGTGGGGCGGCAGCCTGTTCCGCCAATGGGGTGGGGTCCTCATCCGCCGCCGCGACGTCGGTGACCGGCAGCCACAGCTCCGCGCGCGTGCCTGATCCCACCACGCTGGTCAGGCGCAGCGCACCGTTCAGCTGCACCGCCAGGCCATGGACCATGGACAGGCCCAGGCCCGTCCCCTTGCCCAGCTCCTTGGTCGAGAAAAAGGGCTCCGTCGCCTTGCGCAGGGTTTCGCTGTCCATCCCCTCCCCGGTGTCGCTGACGACCAGGCGAACATAGGATCCGGGCGCCAAATCGGGTCCCGGCCCAACCTCGACCCGCTCGGCCGAGATCGTCAGCACGCCGCCGTTCGGCATGGCATCGCGCGCATTCACGACCAGGTTCAGCACCGCCAGCTCGACCTGGTTCGCGTCCATCATGACCGGGGGCAGGTCGTCGGGCAGGTCCCAGCGCAGGTCGACATCGGCCCCGGCCGACTGTTCGATCAGCCCCGACGCCCCGCGGATCAGGTCGGCCATGTCGCGTGGCGCCAGGGTCAGGTCCTGCCGCCGGGCAAAGGCCAGCAGGCGCTGGGTCAGGGCGGCACCGCGCAGCGCGCCCTGCAACGCGCCCTCGATCAGGTGCGCCGTGCGGGGGTCGTTTGGGACCCGGCGCCGCAGCAGGTCCAGGTTGCCCAGGACCGCGGTCAGCAGGTTGTTGAAGTCGTGCGCCACGCCGCCGGTCAGCTGGCCGATCATCTCGGTCTTCTGGGCCTGACGCAGCTGTTCCTCGGCCCGTTCGCGCTGCTCGATCTCGGCCAGCACGGCGGCATGGGCGCGGGTCAGTTCCGCCGTTCGCTGGGCAACACGCTCCTCCAGCATCTCGTTGAGACGGGTCAGCGCCTCCTGGCTCACCTTGCGATCGGTGATGTCCGAGGACACGCCGATCAGGCGCGGGTGCCGCCCTGCCCGGTCACGCACCAGGCGGGCGCGGATCTCCACCCAGCGGATGCCCCCGCCCGGCGCCAGCGTGCGGAACTCCACCGCACAGTCGCGGGTCCTGTCCCAGGCCTCCTGCACCGCCTGGGCCAGGCGTGCCCGGTCCTCCCGGTGGACACAGGCCAGGATGTCGGCGCAGGCCAGTGGCGCCTCCCCCGCCCGGTTCAGCAGGGCCCGGCATTCCGGCGACGCGGTCAGGACCCGGCTGGTCAGGTCCAGCTCCCACGTCCCCAGGTGCCCGGCGACCAGGGCCGTCCGCAGCCGCGCCTCGCCCTCGTGCAGCTCCTCCATGCGGTTGCGCGCCTCGAACTGGCGCTGGCGTCCCTTCAGGGCCATCCCGGCCAGACTGACGAACGTCTTGGCCTGGAACGGCCGCTCCAGCAGGGTGACGTTGCCGGCGACCTCATAGATGGCCATCGCATCGGGCGCCCGCTCGGTCGGCGGGACGCGGCGCGTCAGGACGATGATGGGCACGTCCGACCAGGCTGGCTGTGCCGCCAGGCGCTGGGCGATGCCGCGCAGGTCGGCGCCGCGCAGCGCCTCCTCCGCCACCACGGCAAAGGTCAGGTCGTCGTCCAGGCGGCTCTCGAACTCGGCCAGGCTGGGGCAGATCCCCGCGCGGATGCCGGCACCCTCCAGCAGCCTGTGGGCGACGGCCGCGTCCCGCCCGTGGGGAGCCAGGATCAAGGCGCGGGCTGTTGCGGAATTTGGAATGGCAGTTACTCGCTGGGGGGGTCGAGAAGCGGTTCCTTGCTGCCATAGAACCGCGGCACGCCGCGAAGGATCCCCTGGAACTGGTTCAGCGGATCGCCCAGGCTCAGGCCCTGGGGCCCGATGCGGAATTCGCGGATCGTATCCTCGTGCTGCCCGGTGCGCTTCTTGATGATCGACACCGCCCGCCGCACGGTGCCGATCGCCTCGAAATACCGCAGAAGGATCACGGTGTCGGCCAGGTAGGTGACATCGACCGGAGAGGTCATCTCCCCGATCAGGCCGTGCTGCGCCACGGTCAGGAAGGTGTTGGCCCCCTGCCGGTTCAGGTACTGGATCAGTTCGTGGACATGCAGGACCAGCGCATTTTCTTCCGGCATCGCCGCCTGGTAGCCGTTCAGGCTGTCGATGACGATCGTCCGGGCCTGCGCCTTCTGGACCCGCGCGCGGACGCGCTGGGCGAACTCGCCGGGGGACATCTCCGCTGCGTCGACCTGTTCGATATGCAGCATGCCCGCGTCGCGCAGCCCCTGGACGTCATAGCCCAGCGCCGCCGCCCGATCGACCAGCAGGCCCAGTTCCTCGTCAAACACGAACATCGCCGCCCGTTCGCCGCG
The DNA here is from genome assembly GCF_051903925.1 of Zavarzinia sp. CC-PAN008. GTDB lineage: Bacteria > Pseudomonadota > Alphaproteobacteria > Zavarziniales > Zavarziniaceae. The sequence goes on along the minus strand of NZ_CP173678.1, from coordinate 2,620,752 downwards.
GGCACACGCGGCGACAACGAACTGCAGTGCGAACAGGGTCTTGCCCGTGCCCGACGGTCCCAGGATCAGCGTGCTCGATCCCTGTTCCACACCGCCGCCCAGCAGGGCATCCAGGGGCGCGATTCCGCTGGACACGGGGTTGCGGGCAAAGCCGGTGCGATGCTCGGCCGCGATCAGGCGCGGGAAGACCGAGACGCCGCCGGTCGTGATCGTGAAGTCGTGATAGCCGCCGCGGAACGCCTGGCCACGGTACTTCAGCACGCGCAGCCGCCGTCGCTCCGCGCCATAGGTGGGCGACAGTTCCTCAAGCAGGATCACGCCATGGACAACACTGTGCGAGGTCTTGTCCGCCTGTTCGCTGGTCCTGTCGTCCAGCATCAGGACCGTGGCGCCCTGGCGCGCGAAATAGTGCTTGATCGCCAGGATCTGCCGGCGATAGCGCAGCGAGCTCTGCGCCAGAAGGCGGATCTCGGAGAGGCTGTCCAGGACGACGCGGCTGGGCCTGACCCGCTCGAACGCCTCGAACAGGGCGGTCGTCGTCTCGCCCAGTTCGAGATCAGAGGAATAGAGAAGCGTCTGCTGCTGCTCGGCATCCATCAGGCTCTCACCGGGGACGAGTTCGACCACCTCGATGTTTCCGTCGATGGTCCAGCCATGCGACGCGGCGCCGGCGCGCAGTTCCCGTTCGGTTTCCGACAGCGCGATGTACAGGCCGCGCTCACCCGCGGCAGCCCCCTCCAGCAGGAAGCGCAGCGCGATCGTCGTCTTGCCCGTGCCGGGATTGCCCTCCAGCAGGAAGACATGGCCCGCCATCAGCCCCCCGGCCAGGACGTCGTCCAGGCCGGGCACGCCCGTGCGCGCCTTTACAGGTTGGTCACTCTCACCGTCCAAGCAGATCTCCGATCGTCACCATCATGCCGTTCAGCGCACAGGACTGGACGGGCGGGGACGATCGATCGCGTGCAAACGGCCCCGGCAGCGGCGCGCTTCGCGCCCAGCCGGCCCCATGCCGACCTGGCGGGATCAGGCTCGATCCCGCCGACCCGGCGCGACAGGACAGTCCCGCCTGCCCGTCTTGGTTCAAACCCGGATTGCGCCATCTGGTTCCAAAGGCGGCAGCACTCGCACCGCATCACGCCAGGTCTGCCGCCTCGTACAGCGGGCGGATCTCGATCTCGCTGGGGCCGGGCATGGGATTGGGGCAGCGCCTGACCCAGGCGACGGCCTCATCCATGGCCTTGACCTGCCACAGCCAGTAACCCGCGACCTGATCGCCGGGCGGACCGAACGGCCCCATTGTTTCCCGCCGGGCCGGGCCGTCAAAGGCAACCCGAACCCCCGCCGAGGTCGGCTTCAGCCCGTCGCCCGCAAGCAGGATGCCGGCGCGCTCCAGATCCTCGTTGAACCGGCCCATTGCGGCCATCATCGCCTGGGACAGGGCATCGGCAACGAAGCCCCGTTCGCTGTCGGCCGTCGCCTTGACCAGCACCATCACCCGCATCGTCGTCCTCCTTCGCATGGACGGCCGCTCCGCCCTCCCTTCAAGACGCTGCAGCCGGCGACGCGCCGACACGCCCCGGCCCCTCAGGGTCGGCGGAGATAGCCGACGACCATCCGCGTCGCCTCCTCCACCAGCGCCTCGGCCGCGGCGTCGGACTGCATGTCCGGCCGGTGCAGCACCGCATTGTGGGCCAGCGCCTCGATCGTCGTGACGCAGACATAGGCGGCCAGGTCGAGGTCGAGGGGCCGCACCGCGTCCCGCCGCGCTTCCAGCGCCCGCCGGAACAGGACGAACAGTTCGCGGTCGAACACCTCGACCTCGTCCAGGCGCCCGGTCCGCGGCGTCTGCTCGGCCAGCACCCTGTGCAGACGCGGGTCGATGCGGTGGGCGCGGATCGCCAGCGCCACCATCGCGCGCACCGCCTGATCCAGCGCCATGTCGGCGATGGTGGCCATCGCCTCCTCCACCGTCGCCCTGATCTGGCGCGCGTGGCGATCGATCACCGCCGCGACCAGCGCGTCCTTGCCCGGGAAGTACTGGTAGAGCGAGCCGATGCTGACGCCTGCCTCCTCCGCGATGCGGTTGGTGCTGGCCCGGTCGAAGCCCTCGCGCACCAGAATGCGAGCGGTCGCCTCCACCAACGCCTCGACCGTGGCGCGCGACCGACCCTGGCTGGCTTGTTTCCTGGGATTGCTGAGCGGAGCACGAGCCAACGCGACACCCTCCCCATGCGAGTAGACTATGAGTAATAGCTCATATTTCATCATGAGCGTCCGAAGTCAACGCAAGCACGGCATCCCATGACAATCGAAACGTTCGCAATGGACGACCGCGTGGTCGCCTGCACGGGAGCGGGCTTCGCCCGTCCTATCCCTTTCGACGAGATTCCAGACAAATCCGTGACTGGAAGCCGCATCATGGGCCTGATGGACTTCACCGATGCTGAATCGGTTCATGCCGACCACTGGGAGGTTCACCCAGACGGCGATGAAATACTCTGCGTCGTCGATGGCACCCTTGGCATCAGCATCGAGCGCGCCGGCGAAACAGGCGAGACGCTGGTGCAGGCGGGGCAGGCCCTGATCGTGCCCCGCGCCTGCTGGCATCGCCTCCGCGTTGTGCAGCCTGGCCGCCTTCTGTTCCTCACGCCCAGCGCAGGCACCAGCCTGCGTCCCGCCACCTGAGCCGCCGCAGGAGAATCCCATGCAGCCTTATGCCCAGATGATCGACGTGAAGCGTTGGGCCGATCGCAGCCTGTGCGCGGCCATCGCCCGCGACATCGTCCCCCGGGGTGGCGACAGCCTGGGGCTCATGCTGCGCCTTCTGGACCACATCCACGCCGTCGACGTGATCTTCCAGCACCACCTGCTGGGCCGCCCGCACGGCTTCAGCGCCGCGCGTTCGGAAACGCTGCCGTCGCTGGAGGACCTGTCCGCCGGCCTGGACGCAGGCGGCGCGTGGTATGCCGCCTATGCCAGCGCCCTCACGCCAGACCAGGCGACGCAGGCGGTCGATTTCGTCTTCACCAGCGGCAAGCCGGCCCGCATGACGCGGGGGCAGATCCTGCTTCATGTCTGCCTGCACGGCACCTATCACCGCGGCAATGCGGGCGCCCTGCTCCAGCTCAACGGCCTGACGCCCGGCCGCGATTCCCTGACCGACCATCTTGAGGAGGTCGGCTGGGCCGCCTGAACGCGCCGGTCAGCGCTGGTCGGTGCGCAGCGGCGTCCAGATCGACACCGCACGCTCGCCCACCAGCAGGTCCGGCAGCGCCGCATGCCACGCGGCGCGATAGGTTCGGCCCAGCTGCACGCCCACGACATCGTCATGATCCGTCCAGGTCTCGTGCAGCAGGTAGTGGTCGGGATCGGCCGGATCGACATGCAACGTGGCGTTGAGGAACGTCGCCTCGCCCCGCATGGCGTCCAGCACGCCATTGAGCAGTTCCAGGAACCGCGCCCGCTGCCCATCGCGCACCTGGAACCCGATCACATAGGTCACCGCCATGACATCCTCACCGGCCATTCGTCGCCAGCGAGCATGGCGCGGCCTCAGCCCCCGTGGCGACGACCCGTCAGGTAATCACGCGCCCGGCCGGGGCCGCTATTCCCACTCGATCGTGCCGGGGGGCTTTGAGGTGATGTCGTAGACGACGCGGTTGATGCCCTTGACCTCGTTCACGATGCGGGTCGCGATGCGGCCCAGCAGGGTGTGGGGCATGGGATAGACGTCGGCGGTCATGCCGTCGGTCGAGGTCACGGCGCGCAGTGCCAGAACCTCGTCATAGGTGCGGAAGTCGCCCATCACGCCGACCGTGCGCACGGGCAGCAGGACCGCGAAGAGCTGCCAGATCTCGTGATAGAGGCCGGCGGCGCGGATCTCCTCGATCAGGATGGCGTCCGCCTTGCGCAGCACGTCCAGGCGCGGCTTCGTGATCGTGCCCGGCATGCGGATGGCCAGGCCCGGCCCCGGGAACGGGTGGCGGTCGACCAGCGTCGAGGGCAGGCCGAGCTCCCGCCCCAGGGCGCGCACCTCGTCCTTGAAGAGCTCGCGCAAGGGCTCGACCAGCTTCAGCTTCATGCGCTCGGGCAGGCCGCCCACATTGTGGTGCGACTTGATCGTGGCGCTGGGCCCGCCCCGGGCCGACACCGACTCGACGACGTCGGGATAGAGGGTTCCTTGCGCCAGGAAGCGGGCGTCGGTGAACTTCGAGGCTTCCTCGTCGAAGACGTCGATGAAGGTGGCGCCGATCACCTTGCGCTTCTGCTCTGGGTCGGTGATCCCCTCCAGCCGGCCCAGGAACAGGTCGGCGGCATCGCGGTGGACGAGCGGGATGTTGTAGTGGCCGCGGAACAGGCGCACCACCTCATCCGCCTCATCCTGGCGCAGCAGGCCGGTATCGACGAAGACGCAGGTCAGCTGGTCACCGATCGCCTCGTGGATCAGCACCGCGGCGACCGAGGAATCGACACCGCCCGACAGGCCGCAGATCACCCGCGCGTCGCCCACCTGGGCGCGGATGGCGCGGATCGCCTCGTCCTTGAAACTGGCCATGGTCCAGTCGCCGGCAAAGCCCGCGATCCGGTGGGTGAAGTTGCGGAGCAGCGCTGCCCCCTGCGGCGTGTGCGCCACCTCCAGGTGGAACTGCACGCCGTAGAAGTCGCGGGCCTCGTCCGCGATGGCGGCGAAGGGGGCGCCCTGGCTGATCGCGATCGGCCGGAAGCCGGGCGGGATCGCGGTGACGCGGTCGCCATGGCTCATCCACACCTCGGCCGACTGGCCCAGCGACCAGACGCCCTCGAACAGGCGGGACTGGCCAATCACCTCGACATGGGCGCGGCCGAACTCGCCGCCGGTATGGCCCGGCTCCACGGCACCGCCCAGGGCATCGCACATGGCCTGCTCGCCATAGCAGATGCCGAGCACCGGCACGCCGCGGTCCCAGATCCCGGCGGGCACGCGCGGTGCCTCGCTCTCCGTGACCGAGGCCGGGCCGCCCGAGAGGATGATGGCCCTGGCGTTGAGCCGCCCATCCGCGTCCCCCGTCCTGTCAAAGGGGACGATCTCGCAATAGACGCCGCTTTCGCGAACCCGGCGGGCGATCAGCTGCGTGAACTGCGACCCGAAATCGACGATGAGGACGCCGTCCCGCGCCGCCTGCTGTGACAATTCCCGTATTCCCCTGGTGCCGATTGAATCCCTGGATCCCGGCCAAGGCGGCCGGGCACGCCCGCCCTGTTCAGCCGCCGGAATCGGCGGGCACGGCCGCCGCCGACGCGGCCGGCTTGGCCGGGGGGTTGGCCTTGTAGCGCGCGACAGCGGTCGCCAGGGCCTGCTGCTGCTCGCAGGTCTGGCAGACCCGTGCCAGCCGGTCCAGATTGGCCTGCGCCTTCTCAAGCTCGCCCGCGTCGAGCAGGGCCTGGCCCTGGAGCTGCAGCGCGTTGCGCTCGTCCGGGTCGATCTCCAGCGCGATGCGATAGTACTTGGACGCCGCCTCCTTCTCCCCCTTGCGCTCGTGCACAAGGCCCAGCCAGGAATAGCCCTGGGCATTGTCGGGCTGGGCGACGACGGCGCGCTCGAACGCCTTCATGGCATCGTCCAGTTTCTGCGCGTCCAGCGCCTTCTGCCCCTCCGTCACCAGGGCCTGCGAGCGCGCGGCAAGGGCGGGCGGATCGGCGGCCAGGGCAGTCCCGGCCGGAAGTGCTGCCGTCGCGAAGGCCAGCAGGCCAAGGCCGAACAGGGCGGACGAAATCCTTGTCATCAACGGCACTCCAGGACGCACAGGGCTTGCGACCCTGCGAAGGGGACTGTTGTTCGGGTGAAGGCTGGTCCGTCCACGGCGTCGTTCAGCCGGCAGGCGTGAGGGCCGGGGTCGCCCCCTGCCTGGCCTTGGCTTCCGCCAGGCGGGCCTTCAGTTCCTCGTACTCGGCGCAGGCCGTACCGCACAGCGCCTGGAGCCGGGCCAGCTGCATCTCGGCCTTGGCGAGGTCGCCCACGGCGATGAATGTCTCGCCCAGATACTCGTTGGCGCCGAGGTGTTCCGGCTTCAACTCCAGCGCCCGGTAATAGTGGGTGAATGCGGCGTCATATTGGCCGAGCTTGCGGTTGACGAAGCCCAGATAGTTCTCGACATCCGCATTCGCCGGGTCGGCCGCGCGCGCCTGCGTGAAATGGCCCAGTGCGCCCTGCCAGTCCTGCGCCTGCACCGCGGCCAGGCCGGCGTCATAGCCGGGCGGGCGGGGCGGGGCCGCGGGTTCGGCCGTGGGCGGCGCGGCTCCTCCGCCCATCGCCAGCGCAGGTGGCCCCAGCGCCGGGCCCGCCAGTATCGCCGCGAGCAGGACCGCGAGCCCCCTGCGCGCGAAAGCCGTCCGGGCGCGGGCGGGGTCGGTGCGGTGCATCGCGGATGTCTGTGCCATGGATGGTCCAGAATACGAGTGCCCGGTGATCTGTCCAGCGCAACGCATCACGCCTCCCGTCCCCGCTCCAGCGCCGCCACGAAGAACCCGTCCGTGCCATGGACCAGTGGCTGCAGCAACAGCCCGGGACCGACCGCCGCGCCCGCCGGGAGGTCGCTGCCCAGGGCGTCGCGCCACAGGTCCGGGGCAGGCACGGCGCGCCAGCCGGGGCTGCGGGCAAGAAACGCCTCGACCTGGTCCTCGTCCTCCTCCGGCATCAGCGAGCAGGTGACATAGACCAGCCGCCCCCCGGGGCGGACGCGGCCCGCGCCCTGGTCGAGCAGGTCGCCCTGCGCCGCATGCAGCGCCGCCAGACTGTCGTCCGTCCAGCGCCAGCGCGCATCCGGACTGCGCCGCCAGGTACCCGACAGCGTACAGGGCACGTCGAGCAGCACGCGGTCGAACGTTTCCACCCCCGCCAGTTCCAGCTCCGCCGTGGCGCCTGCCCGCTCCAGGCGCGGCGCCAGGCGCGACAGGCGACGCGACGCAATGTCATGCGCGACCAGCCTGCCCCGGCCCTTCATCTGCGCCGCCAGGGCCAGGGTCTTGCCCCCGCCCCCGGCGCAGAAATCCAGCACGGCCTCGCCCGGACGGGCGCCGACCAGCAGCGCCGCCAGTTGCGACCCCTCGTCCTGGACCTCGACCAGGCCGTCGCGATAGGCCCTGGACGCCAGGACGTTGCCGCGCGCCGTGACGCGCAGGCCCACGGGTGACAAGGGGGATGGCGCGGTGTCGATGCCCTCCGCCGCCAGGGCCGCAGCGGCACCCGCACGATCGGTCTTCAGCGTATTCACGCGAAGGTCGAGCTCCGCCCGCCCGTCGAAGGCGGCGACGGCTGAGGCCAGGTCGGCACCGAAGCGGCGCCGCAGGCCCGGCAGGGCCCACTCGGGCAGATCCAGCCGGACCGCCTCTGACGCCTGGGCCAGCGCCTGGTCCATTCCCGCCAGCCGCGCCAGGTCGTCGGCGTCGAGCGGGGCCAGGGCATGGGGGCTGCCGTCGCACAGGGCGGCGGCGCTGGCGACGTCCAGGCCGTCATGGCGCACCAGAACGCCCAGCGCGTGCAGCCGTGGCTCTGGCCCCAGGGCATAGTCCAGCGACGCCCGGTGCCGCACCGCGGTCCAGACGATGCGCGAGATCTCGCGGCGGTCGCCGCCGCCGATATAGCGCCGCGAGCGGACATAGGAATCGAGGACGCGGTCGGCGGCGCGCTCGCCCGCCGCCAGGCTTGCCGCGATTTCGGCCAGGCACTCGGCGGCGGCGGCCACGCGGGCGGCGGGCCTCACGACGGCCTCAACGCGGCTGGGGGTAGTTGGGCGACTCGCGCGTGATGTCGACGTCGTGGACGTGGGATTCGCGCAAGCCCGCCCCGGTGATGCGGATGAACTGCGCCTTGCGCTGCATGTCGGCGATGGTCGCGTTGCCGGTATAGCCCATGGCGGCGCGCAGGCCGCCGACCAGCTGGTGGATCACGGCGTGGACCGAGCCCTTGTACGGCACCTGGCCCTCGATCCCCTCGGGCACCAGCTTCAGCGAATCCTTCACCTCCTCCTGGAAGTAGCGATCCGCCGAGCCGCGCGCCATGGCGCCGACAGAGCCCATGCCGCGATAGGCCTTGTACGAACGGCCCTGGTACAGGAACACCTCGCCCGGGGCCTCGTCCGTGCCGGCGAAGAGAGAGCCGACCATGGCGCAGTCCGCCCCCGCCGCAATCGCCTTGGCAAAGTCGCCCGACAGCTTGATGCCGCCATCGGCAATCACCGGCGTATCGCTGTCCCGCGCCGCGGAGACGGCGTCCAGGATCGCGGTCAGCTGCGGCACGCCGACGCCCGCCACCACGCGCGTGGTGCAGATCGAGCCGGGACCGATGCCGATCTTGATGGCGTCCGCGCCGGCATCGATCAGGGCCTTGGTCCCGTCGGCCGTGGCGACGTTGCCGGCCACCACCTGGGCATGATTGGACAGCTTCTTGATGCGGTTGACGGTTTCCAGCACGCGGGCGGAATGACCGTGCGCGGTGTCGACCACGACCAGGTCGCAGCCCGCCTCGATCAGCGCCTCGGCCCGCTGCAGGCCATCCTCGCCCACCGTCGTGGCGCCACCCACGCGCAGGCGGCCATGGCCGTCCTTGGAGGCATTGGGATGGGCCTGCGACTTCTCGATGTCCTTGACCGTGACCAGGCCGACCAGGCGATAGCTGTCGTCGACCACAAGCAGCTTCTCGATCCGGTGACGATGCAGCAGGCGCTTGGCATCGTCGCGGTCGATGCTCTCCTTCACCGTCACCAGGTTCTCGTGCGTCATCAGCTCGGACACGGGCTGGTCCGGGTTGGTGGCGAAACGCACGTCGCGATTGGTCAGGATGCCGACCAGCTTGCCGCCCGGTGCAACGACCGGAATGCCGGAAATCCCATGTTCGCGCATCAGCGCATGGGCCTGGGCCAGCGTCTGGTCAGGGCCGATCGTGACCGGGTTGACCACCATGCCCGATTCGAACTTCTTCACCTGGCGCACATGCTCGGCCTGGGCCTGCGGCGTCATGTTGCGATGGATGATGCCCAGGCCCCCGGCCTGTGCCATCGCGATCGCCATGGACGATTCGGTGACCGTATCCATGGCTGCCGAAATCAGGGGTATGCCCAGCTCGATCGTCTTGGTCACCCGGGTCCGGGTGCTGACCTGCGCCGGCAGGACGCTGGACGCAGCCGGTTCCAGCAGGACATCGTCGAAGGTGAGAGCTTCTCTGATCCGCAGCACGGTGCCTCCTGGAAAGCGAAGGGTCCTGCGGTGCGGGCGCTGCGGCGAAAGCCACTGCAATCCCCGACTCCGGTCGGGCCGTTCAAGTGGCGCGGCACTATAGAAGCGGTGTGTTACGAATGGTAGCGCCGCCGCACGCGTAGAGCGGGGTTCAGCCGTGCGTGCGGCGCAGGCCCTTGGCCACCACATACATCTCCGCCGAATCGGCGCGACTGGCCTTGGGCTTGGCGTGCTTCACTTCGGCGAAGTTCTGCTTCAGCAGGGCCAGCAGCTCGGCCTGGGTGCCGCCCTGCAGCACCTTGGCGACGAATGCGCCGCCGGGCGCCAGCACTTCCACGGCGAACAGGACGGCCACCTCGCACAGCGCGATGATGCGCAGGTGGTCGGTCTGCTTGTGCCCGGTCGCCGGCGCCGCCATGTCGGACAGCACGATGTCGGGCGAAGCGCCACCCAGGGCCGCGCGGACCTTTTCGGGCGCATCCTCGGCCAGGAAGTCCAGCTGCATGACGTCGGCACCGGGCACGGCGTCCATCGGGTTGATGTCGACGCCCAGCACGCGCCCCTTGGGCCCGACCTTGGCCACCGCGACCTGGGTCCAGCCGCCAGGTGCGGCCCCCAGGTCCAGGACCACGGCGCCGGGGCGCAGCAGCTCGAACTTCTCGTCCAGCTCCACCAGCTTGAAGGCGGCCCGGCTGCGATAGCCTTGCGCCTTGGCCGCGTGGACATAGGGGTCGTTCAGCTGGCGCTGCAGCCACAGGGTCGACGACAGGGTGCGCTTGCGCGCCGTCTTCACGCGTTCCTTCAGGGTGCGTGCCTGGCCTACGCCCGTGGGGGTGCCCCCGCCGGCCCGCGCGCCCGCAGCACCCTTTGCGCCGGCGCGTCCGCCAGGCTTGCCCGTCCCACTGCCTGCCACGTTCCGTCCTGCCTCGATGCGTTCAGCGCGCGGCGCCGATGGGGGTCGCCGCCGTCATGGCCTGGGCCGCCCGCTGGGCCTGGGCCGCCGCCTGCAGCGATGCCTGGCGATGCTGCCCCTGGATCAGGCCCAGGATCACGCCTTCGCGCAAGCCCCGATCGGCCACGCGCAGGCGCGGCGCCGGCCACAGGTCCAGCATCGCCTCCAGGATGGCGCAGCCGGCCACCACCAGGTCGGCCCGGTCCAGCCCCACGCAGGGCTCGGCCGAGCGTTCGGCAAAGGTCATGTGGGCCAGGCGATGCGACACGCGGCGCAGGTCCTCGCCCCCGATCCATGTACCGTCGACCCGCGTGCGGTCATAGCGGCGCAGACCCAGGTGGACCCCCGCCAGCGTCGTCACGGTGCCGGACGAGCCCAGCATCTGGAAATGGCCGCGCGCCACGCGCTGCGCCAGGCGGTTCTCGGCCTCGAACGGCGCCAGGGCGGCACGCACTTCCTCCACCATGCGGGCAAATCCCGCAGGCCCCAGGTCGGCCCCGCCATGGCGCTCGGCCAGGGTGACGACGCCCAGCGGCACGGAGGTCCAGGCGATCACCCCGATCTGCGAGCCGCGCACCGACAGCCAGGTCAGCTCGGTCGAGCCGCCGCCAATGTCGAAGATCATCGCTTCCCGCGCGGACGGATCGATCAGTCCGGCGCAGCCCATCACCGCCAGCCGCGCCTCCTCGGCCGGCGGGATCACGTCCAGCAGCAGGCCGGCCTCCCGCTGCACGCGCTCCAGGAATTGCGGTCCGTTTCCGGCCCGGCGGCAGGCCTCCGTCGCGACCGCACGCAGGTGGGTGACGCCCCGTCGCGCCAGCCGGCAGACGATGACCGCCAGCGCGTCGACCGTGCGGTCCATCGCGGCCTGGCTCAGCTGGCCGCTGGCGGCCAGGCCCTCGCCCAGGCGGACGATGCGGGAAAAGGCGTCGACCACGCGCAGGGAGCCGACACCCCCCTCGCGCGCCACCAGCAGGCGGCAATTGTTGGTGCCCAGGTCGATCGCGGCATAAAGCGGGATGGTGCGCCCAGGCTGGGCGCCCGCGTGCCCCGCTGGCTGTCCGCCGCCCAGGACCGGTCCGCGCGCATCGTCGATCATGATGCGCGGGTCACTCAAAACACACCTCGTGGGGCCGGTACGGAACGCGAAGGATAGCAGAGCCACGCTGCAGTGCGAAAGCACCAGTCGTCCCCCCGCCGAGAGATGGCAGGGTCCGGACCGCCAGGGGTTGGCAGCGCCCACATGTTCGGCCGACACTGCGCGCCAACGACATCCGGGTGCGAACGGAAAATAGGGGAAACGCCATGGCCGATGCCGACCTGCACTTTTCAAGCGCCAGTGCGCTGGCGGCCCTTGTCGCCGCGCGCAAGGTCAGCGCGCGCGAACTGCTGGACCATTTCGCGGCCCGCGTGGAACGGCACAATCCGGCCCTGAACGCCGTCGTGGCCCTCGACCTCGACCGCGCCCGCGCCTCGGCGGACGCTGCCGACGCCGACCTGGCACGCGGCCGCAGCCATGGCCCCCTGCACGGCCTGCCCATCACGATCAAGGATGCGTACGAGGTCGCGGGCGTCGTCTCGACCGGTGGCTCGCCCGACTATGCGGCCCACGTCCCGCAGGCGGATGCGGTGGCCGTCGCGCGGCTGAAGGCGGCGGGCGCCATCGTCTTTGGCAAGACGAACGTCCCGTTCCTGTCGGCCGATTTCCAGACCTATAACCCGGTCTATGGCACCACCAACAATCCCTGGGACGTGCGTTGCGGCCCCGGCGGCTCGTCCGGCGGCTCGGCCGCCTCGGTCGCGGCGGGCCTGACCGCGTTCGAATATGGCAGCGACATTGGCGGCTCGATCCGCACGCCTGCGCATCTGTGCGGCGTGTTCGGGCACAAGGCGACCTTCGGCATCGTGCCCAAGCACGGCCACATCCCGCCGCCGCCCGGCACCCATTCCCAGGCCGACCTGTCGGTACTGGGTCCGCTCGCCCGCAGCGCCGGCGATCTGGACCTCCTGCTGGCCGCGACAGCGGGGCCGGAAGCAGCAGCCGCCAAGGGGCTGAGCCTCAATCTCCCCGCCCCGCGCGCGACGACGCCCAAGGGCCTGCGCGTCGCCGTCTGGCTGGACGATCCGCATTGCGAGATCGACAGCGAATCGGTTGCCCTGATCGAACGTGCCGCGGCCGAGCTGGAAAAGGCAGGGGCCACGGTTGACCACGCCGCGCGTCCCGACTTCACCCTGGCCGAATCGACCGAGATCTATCTGACCCTGCTGCACGCGACGGTCGCCGCCCGCTTCCCCGAGCCGGTGCGCCAGAAGTGGATCGAGTTGAAGCAGCGCCTGCCCGCGACCGACATGAGCCACCGCGCGCTCCAGGCGCGCGGTGCCACGATCAGCCACGCCGACTGGTTGACCATGCACGAGCGGCGGGAAGGCCTGCGCGCCAAATGGGCCCGATTCTTCGAGGGCGTCGACGTCGTCCTGGCCCCGGTCATCCCCCGCCCCGCCTTCCCCCACGACCAGCAGAGCGACTTCCACGCCCGCCGGCTGGACGTCAACGGGGTGCAGCGGGAATACCTGGACGCCCTGATCTGGGCGGGGCCAGCCGTCGCCGCCTACCTGCCCGCCAGCGTCGCCCCCGTCGGCCTGACCCGCGCCGGCCTGCCCGTCGGCGTCCAGATCATCGGCCCCTATCTTGAGGACCGCACGACCATCGCCGTCGCCGGCATGATCGAACAGCTCCTCGGCGGCTTCGTCGCTCCGCCCGACTTCCGGTAGGGAGACAAGCCCTCGGGGAAAGGGGGCGCCGGCCTGGCAACGCGCGCTGCCTTCAAATCGCCGAATAGCCGCCGTCGACCACGATCTCGGCGCCGGTGACATAGCGCGAGGCGTCGCAGGCCAGGAAGGCGATCACCGCGGCGATGTCGTCGGCAGCCCCGAAGCGGCCCATGGGAATGCGGCGCAGCCAGTCGCCGACGATCTCCTCAGGGCTCAACACGCGGCCGGTCGCATCCTTCGGCGCCTCGTGCTCGGCGCCCAGGTTGGTGGCGGTGGGGCCCGGATGGATCGAGTTGACCCGGATGCCGGCCGGCGCCAGTTCGGCGGCGACCGCCTTGGACAGCATCTTGATCGCCCCCTTGGACGCCGAATAGGCCGAGTATCGGTCGCCCACGATCTGGCCATAGATCGAGGAGACGTTGATGATCGACGGGCCTGTGCCGTGCGCTGCCGCCGTCTCGGTCATCAGGGGGATCGCCGCCTGCATGCCCATGAAGGGCCCCTCGACATTGATCGCGTATTGCCGGCGCAGGGCCTCCAGCGGCGTCTCCAGGAACGGCTTGGCCAGCATGATCCCGGCATTGTTGAGCAGGATGTCCAGGCGGCCATAGCGGCTGCGCACCGTCTCCAGCACGCCGGGCCAGCCCGCCTCCTCCGTCACGTCCTGCTGCACGGCCAGCGCCGACCCCTGGTCCAGGCTGGCGACCGTTTCCTCGACTGACGCCAGATTGCGGTCGGTCGCGACCACGATGGCGCCCAGGCCGGCAAGCGTCGCGGTCGCGGCCCGGCCGATTCCGGAGCCCGCCCCCGTCACCAGCGCCACGCGCCCCGTCAGATCGAACAAGTGTGCCGACATGCGTCCCTCCCCCGTTGCGGGGGCGGAGTGTGGCGGCCCCCGCGCGCCCTGGAAAGGCTGCAGATCCTCTAGAACATTGTTTTCATGGCGCGCTGAACGGCGTTATCCTGGGACCCGCGAAGGGCCACAGAGCCCGCCCGAGGGAGGACACGCATGGACCGGATCGACGACAGTCCGAGGCTCCGCTACGCGGCCGAGGCGGAAGCCTATGCCCGCGATGGCGCCGTGATGATGCGCGGCCTTCTGAAGCCCGACGCCCTGGCGAAGCTCGAAGCCGCCTTCCACTGGAGTTGCGACAATCCGACCAAGGTGGGGCGCGACATGTATCCGGGCTCCGGCGCCCGATTCCATCAGGACAACGGCAATCCGGCGGCGCTGCAGCGCTATGTCGACCTGATCCACGAAACCGGCCTGGCCGACATCGCAGCCGCCCTGTGGGGTGTCGACGACGTCTGGTTCCTGGGCGAACAGGTCTTCTGGAAGGAGGGTGAGAGCCGCCGCACCGCCTGGCACCAGGATACCTCCTACGGCAATTTCCAGGGCGACGAACTGGCCGGCTTCTGGATCACCTTCGACCCCGTCGCCCGCGCCGACGCGCTTGAGGTCGTGCGCGGCTCGCACAAGGGGCCGCTCTACACCGCCGTCCGCTTCGCACCAGAGGACGACACCGCGCCGCTGTACGAGGGCAGCGCCATGCCGCCGATCCCGGACGTCGAGAGCGAGCGGGAGAAGTGGGACATCATCGGCTGGGCGTCGGAGCCGGGCGACGTGCTGGTCTTCCACCCGTCCAGCCTGCATGGGGGCGCCCCCACCCATCCGGGGCGGCAGCGCCGCACCCTGTCGCTGCGCTTCCACGGCCCCAATGTGCGCTACCAGCCGCGTCCGACGGCGATCGGCTCCTCGCTCGTCGGCGACATCCAGACTCGCGGCCGCGAACTGGACCGCGAGGGCCATATGAAGCCGGGCGACCCGTTCCGGCTGGCCGAACTCGTCAAGGTACGGTAGCAGTCGTTTCCCATTACTCGGGCGATCTCCACTTTTCCATACCTACGTGCCCCGGTTTATCCGGGGCACCCATGAACCGACCGTGACGATAGCCCGACGGTTGCACCATGGGTCCCCCGGATAAACCGGGGGACGTAGGTTGGTTTGGCGGAACCGACCCGACTCGACCTCCGCGCGCGCCTCACCCGCCGAGCGACGTCCGGCGGCCTTCGTACATCGGCTGGCTCAGGCCCAGGACCAGGTGGGCAACGCCTGACGTGTGCATCTCGGTCGCCCCTTCCGCGATCAGCTTGGTGCGGGCGTCGCGGAAATAGCGGTTCACGCCGGTCGAATCCATCATCCCGCTGCCGCCCCAGAACTGCAGCAGCGTGTTGCACACCTCGAACGCCGTCTCGCAGACATAGGCCTTGCACATGGAGCCCATGGGCAGGGTCATCGTCTTCTCGTCCGCCATGCGCGTCGCGTTGTAGAGCAGGCTGCGGCATGCCTCGATCTTGTTGAAGCAGTCCGCCATCTTGAACGAGATGGGTGAGAGGTTGTGCATCGGCGCGCCGTACAGCTGGCGCTGCTTGATATAGGCCAGCGTCTTGTCGAACAGGCCTTCCGCACAGCCCAGCGACGTCGCCGCATGGCCCATGAAGCTGACCTGGTTCACCGGCGCGAAGTCGGCATTGCCGGTCAGCAGGTCGCCCAGCACGTTCTCCGGCGCCACGTCGATGTCGGTGAAGCTGATGGGACCTGTATTGGTGCCGCGCCAGCCCAGCTTGTCCTCATAACTGTCGACCGAGAAGCCCGGCTGCTCCTTCTCCACGATGACGACGCCATAGCCTTCCTGCCCGTCGCGGCTGGTCCGCGCCATGACCAGGTAGGTTTCGCCCTCGCCTTGCGTGCAGAACAGCTTTGCCCCGTTGAGGCGATAGCCATTGCCGTGCGCGACCAGCTTCGTCTGGTGCACGGCGGTGTTGCCGGCCCCCGCCGGCTCGGTCTGGGAGAATGCCATCAGGCGCTCGCCGGTCGCCGACTTCGGCAGGATGCGCTGCTTCTGCTCGGCATTGCCCAGCAGGTTGACGACCCCAGGGCACAGGATCATCTCGACCGACAGCAGGCCGGCGAAGGCGGGGCTGGCCTTGGCGATCTCCTCCAGCACGACGCAGGCGGTGGTGATGCCCTGGTCCGTGCCGCCATACTCCTCCGGGATGGTCAGGCCGAAGAAGCCCAACTCCGCCGCCTTGTCGACCAGGCTGCGCGGGGTGCGCTCCTCCCGGTCGATCTGCTGGGCCAGCGGCTCCACGTCCTTCTGGGCGAAGCGTCGCGCCGTGTCCTGGATCTGCTTCTGGTCGTCCGTCAGGAAGTAGGACATGCGTTCCTCCCGCTTTTTGTTTTGGTTTTGTTGGACCGGCAGCACCGGATGCTTCGAGACGCGGGTCTTTGACCCGCTCCTCAGCATGACGCCGTTGTTTTACTTCCCAACCTCACCGTCATCCTGAGGAGGGCCTGAAAGGCCCGTCTCGAAGGATCCAGGCGCCGACGCCTCCGCCCGCGCCTCTCAGCCTCAGGCCTTCTCCAGGATATGGATCACGCAGGCGCTCCCCACGCCCGGTGCCCCGCCTACCACATGCGTCATGCCCAGCCGTGCCCCTTCGACCTGGCGGGCGCCGGCGGCACCGCGCAGGTGGGTCGCCACCTCGTAGATGTTGGCGATGCCCGTGGCGCCCAGCGGGTGGCCCTTGGAGAGCAGGCCGCCGGAGACGTTGACCGGGATCCGCCCGCCCAGCGCCGTCTCGCCGTCGTCGATCATGCGCCCCGCTTCGCCAGGCGCACACAGGCCCAGGTTCTCGTAGTGCACGATCTCGGCCGTTGCGAAGCAGTCGTGCAGTTCGATCAGGTTGATGTCGTCGGGCCCGACGCCTGCCGCCTCATAGGCCTGCTTCGCGCAGTTCTGCGTGACCGCGTTGAAATCGGTGGAGGCAAAGCCACGCTCCACGAACGGATTGCTCGTCATCTGGGAAGCCCGGACCTTGACCGCCCGGTCCATGAGGCCCAGGCGCTTCACCGTCCGCTCCGACGCCAGGACCGCCGCGGCCGAGCCGTCGACGTTCACCGAGCACATCAGCTTGGTATTGGGATAGGAGATCATCTCCGAGCCCATCACCTCCTCCAGCGGCGTCTCCTTGCGGTACATCGCCTTGGGGTTGAGGGTCGAATGGTGGTGGTTCTTCACCGACACCTTGGCGAACTGCTCGAAGGTCGTCCCGTACTGTCGCTGATGCTCGATGCCGATCTGGGCGAACATCGCGGGCGTCGTGCCGGAGCCGAGGACTCCTTCGGCGACGAAGCCGCCGCGCCCGGCAGAGCCCAGCAGCCCCTTGCCCATCTGCTCGACGCCCACCGCCAGGACCATGTCATAGAGGCCGGCCTTGATCGCGATCCAGCCGTCGCGGAACGCAGTGGCCCCGGTCGCACAGGCATTCGCCACGTTGACCACGGGAATGCCGGTCAGGCCGATCTCGCGCAGCAGGCGCTGGCCGACCATGGCATTGGCCTCGCCCAGGTTGCCGCAATAGAGCGCCTGGATATCGGCCATGGTGACCCCGGCATCGTCCAGCGCCAGCAGGGCCGCCTCAGCCGCCAGGTCGGGCACCGTCCGGTCGGGGAAACGGCCGAACCGGATCATGTCCACGCCGATGATGTAGACGTCGTCGCTCATGGTCGTCCTCCCGCTCAGGCCGGAATGAAATAGGGGGCGATGAAGGCGCGGCCTTCCGCGTCCTTCTGCCCGGTGTCGCGGATCACCACGCGCACGGGCATGTCGAAGGGCAGCGCCGCCGGGTCGGGCGTGACGTCGGTCAGGGTGCCGTTGATCGTGCCGCCGCCCTCCAGGTCGATCACCGCCGCGACAAAGGGCACGGGCACGCCCGGAAACGAGCGGTGCACGATCGTGTACGAATAGAGCCTGCCCCGGTCCCCCAGGTGGATCGGCTGCAGCGTGTCGCGGCCCAGGCACTTGGCGCACACCTTGCGCTCGCCGACATAGACGCTGCCACAGGCGCTGCACTTCGACCCGGCCAGAAAGGGCTGCCCCTGCTCCGGCACCTTCAGATAGGGCACGGCAGGCTTCACCTGCCCGGTGGTCGCTGTCATCAATGATCCTTACCCAATCGCGGCTTCAACATCCTTCGAGACGGCCCTGCGGGCCTCCTCAGGATGACGCCTGCAGGAATTATCCAATCAATCCAACGGCGTCATGCTGAGGAGCCGGCCATCCGGCCGGCGTCTCGAAGCATCCGTCGCCACGGTCACGCCTACTCCGCCGCCTTCACGGGCGACCCGGCCGAGGCGGCGGAGGCGGTGCCGCCGAAGCGGACGCGCAGCGCCTTCTTGTCGGGCTTGCCCACCGGCGTCTGGGGCACGGCGTCGATGAAATGCACGGTCTTGGGCGCCTGGACCGAGCCCTTCTTGGCATGGACGAGCGAGATCAGTTCCGCCGCTTCGACGCTCTGGCCGGGGCGCAGGACGATGCAGGCGGTGACCGTCTCGCCCCACTTCTCGTGCGGCACGCCGATGACGGCTGCCTGCGCCACCGCGGGGTGGGATGACAGCACGTCCTCGACCTCGCGCGGGTAGACGTTGAAGCCGCCGGTGATGATCATGTCCTTCTTGCGGTCGACGATGCGCAGGAAGCCGTCCGGATCCTTCACCGCCACGTCGCCCGTGTGCAGCCAGCCCCCGGAAAAGGTCTCCGCCGTCTGCTCCGGCTTGTTCAGGTAGCCGCTCATGACCAGCGGCCCGCGCACGCAGATCTCCCCCGGCTCGCCGTCGGCCACTTCGCGGTTCTCGCTGTCCAGCAGGGCGACATGCACAAAGGGCACCGGCCGGCCACAGGATTCCAGCCGCTTCGGATTGGTCGGGTCGTGCTCGGCCTTGCGCATGACGGTGACCGTCATCGGCGCTTCCGCCTGGCCATAGAACTGGAAGAAGACGGGGCCGATGCGCTCGATCGCCTCCTTCAGCCGGGCGGGCGACATCAGGGAGGCGCCGTAGAAGATGGTCTCCATGCTGCGCAGGTTGAACTCGTCGAAGCGCGGATGATCCAGCAGGGCATAGATCATCGTCGGCACGAGCAGCGTGCAGTTGATGCGATAAGTGTCGATCGCCTGCAGCACGGCGAGCGGGTCGAAACCCGGCTGCACGACCAGCGAGCCGCCCTTCAGCAGGGTCGGCAGGAACAGCGCGGCACCCGAATGGCTGAGCGGCGCACAGACCAGCACGCGGGGGCTGGCGGGCCATTCCCATTCCGACAGCATGATGGTCAGCGTCGCCAGGCCGTTGCGATGGTTGCCCATGATCGCCTTGGGCTTGCCCGTCGTGCCGCCCGAATAGGACAGGCGCACGATCTCGTCGCCATTGACCTTGGGCGCCACCAGGGGCCCCGCGTCAAAACCCGCGGCCTTGGCGGCCAGGTCGTGGCCGACGCCCGCAGGACCAAAGGACAGGACCGTCTTGACCTGTGGCACGCGGGTCAGGAGTTCCTTCGCCTTGCCCTCGAACTTCACGGGATCGAAGATCAGCGCCTCGATCCCCGCATCCTCGACGACGTAGACATAGTCCTCGATGGCGCCCATCGGGTGCAGCGGCACGACCACGCATCCGGCCAGCGACGCGGCATTGCCGGCGAACAGCACTTCCGGCCGGTTGGCCGACAGCATGGCGATGCGGGTGCCCGGCTTCAGACCCAGGGCCTTCAGCGCCTGGGCGTACTGGCTGGTCAGGTCGCGCACGTCGCGCACCGACAGCGTGCCCCCCTCCGTCATGTGGATCAGCGGCCGGTCACCGCCCTGGTTCAGGGCGTTGGCCAGCAGGTGCACGCCGAACAGTTCCTCGTGCAGTGCCGCTGCGGCTGCTGCCTCGCCTGACGCCATTGTCGTTTCCTCGCCCTCAGGGCCGGTTGCCCCAGCCATCTCGACAGCAAACTAAAACAATGTCTTACTCCCCGCAACCGGGTGGGGGGAACCCGCCGAGATCGAGGGGAGGCACACGCCTTGGAGCGACTCTTTCAGCCGCTGACCGTGAAGGGCCTGGAGTTCAAGAACCGCATCGTCCACGTGCCCACGACGATGAACATGTCCGATCCGGCGGGCCATTGCACACCGAAGATCGTGGCGGCGTACGAGACTCTGGCCCGCGGCGGCTATGGCGCCACCATCGTCGGCGCCACCTGCGTACGCCATGACGGCCTGATCAACGAGCGCATGCTGGGCCTCTATGACGACACCTACGTCATCGGCCTGCGCGACGTGGTCGAGGTCATCAAGCACAACGACAACCTGGCCGGCATCCAGCTCTTCTATGGCGGCCTGATCCCCGGCCTGGGGTCCACGACCCCGCTTGAGCCGGGCAAGGGCTGGATTCCCGGCACCGTCTCCTGGGGTCCCAGCGACAAGTACATCATCGGCAACGCCCATCCCGGCGTCATCTCTACCGAGATCCTGGAAAGCCTGGTCGAGGACTATGCCCAAGGGGCGCGGCGGTCCAAGGAGGCGGGCTTCGACTTCGTCTCCTATCACTTCTGCCACGGCTCGCTGCCGCACGTGATGCTGTCGCACCTGTCGAACCAGGGCCGCACCGACAAGTACGCCGATCACTTCAAGTTCTGCGAGGAGATCATCCAGCGCACGCAGGAACTCTGCGGCAAGGACTATCCGATCATCCCGCGCCTGTGCTGTGACGAGAACCTGGAGGGCGGCTACGACATCGAGTACTTCGCCGAGCACTATGCCCCGCGCCTGCATGCCCTGGGCATCGCGGTGCTGGACTGCACGTTCGGCTCGATGCTGTTCGCCAAGAGCCGGCGGACCGACCTGGCCTCCACCGAATTCATCGGCCCCGGCTTCTATACGCCCAAGGTCGTCAACCTGGACAACATCCGGAAGCTGAAGGCGCTGCTGGTCGAGAAGGGCATCGACATGCCGCTGATCGGCTCGGCCAACCTGATCACGCCCGACCACCTGCGCACGATGGTGGGCGACGGGGCGGCCGAGTTCGCGGGCGTCTGCCGCCTGTCGCTGGACGATCCCGACTTCCCCAACAAGATGCTGTGGGGCCAGGAAGACCTGATCCGCAAGTCGACGCACACGGGGGCCTCGCTGCTCCAGGGCAACATCTTCGGCAAGGGCTGGGCCGGCTCGGCCCAGAACCCGACCTTTGGGCGTGAGCTTGAAT
Source organism: Zavarzinia sp. CC-PAN008 (assembly GCF_051903925.1). GTDB lineage: Bacteria > Pseudomonadota > Alphaproteobacteria > Zavarziniales > Zavarziniaceae. The sequence goes on along the minus strand of NZ_CP173678.1, from coordinate 2,599,738 downwards.
ACCGCATCGTGCCGACCACCCACCCGCGCAAGGTGGTGGTGATCGGCGGCGGCTCCGGCGGGATGGAATACGCCCTGACCGCCCAGGCCATCGGGCACAAGGTCGTGCTGTTCGAGAAGCACAAGACGCTGGGTGGCGTCATGGACTGGGCCGGCAACTATCCGGCCCTGCCCAACATGGAAATGCTGCGCTACCAGCCCGACTACCACAGGGCGATGATGGAACGCGCCGGCATCGACGTCCGCCTGGGGGTGGAGGCGACGCCCGACCTGGTCCTGGCGGAGAAGCCGGACGTCGTCGTGATCGCAACGGGTGCCCGCGCCAAGCTGCCGCCCGTCGCCGGGCTGGAGGCAGCGCAAGCGTCCGGCTTTGCCCTGACCATCGACCAGGCCATGGCCCGCGACGGCGCACCCGACATGGGCCCGGCCGTCGTCGTCTATGGTGCGAGCGAAGGGGCGGAACTCGCCGTCAACCTGGCGCGCCAGGGCAAGCGGGTGCGCCTGCTTGACCACAACCCGGCCTATGTCCCGGCCAACTACATCGGCAGCCGGGCACCCTATATCCAGCGCCTGCTGGCCGAATCGCAGATCACGGTCGAGACGGGCAAGACCCTGGCCGCGGTCGACGGCGGCACGGTCACCCTGGACGGGGGCGAGACGGTCGCCTGCGACACCATCGTCCTGGCGACCGGTCGCCAGGCGACGGGCGAGATCGCGCACGCCTTCTATGGCAAGGGGATCCAGGTCCAGGTCGTGGGTGACGCCAGGCGCCCGCGCTCCTATGGCAATGCGATCCACGAAGCGGCCTACCTCGCCCGCCAGATCTAGGCTAGGAAGGCGGCGCGGGCGCCGGCCGGCCATCGATGGCCGGCGCCCGCACCTATTGCAGATTTTCCAGCAGCGGGAAGTTCGATGCCTGATGCGGCCCCTCCTCGTCCGGCCATCCTGATCACGGGCGCGGCCCAGGGCATTGGCCTCGCCATCGCCAAACTGTTCGCGGCCAAGGGCTGGTTCGTCGGCCTGACCGATATTGCCAAGGACAAGCTGCCGGATGCCCTGGCCGCCATCGGTCCCGGCAATGGCTGGACGGCGCAGCTTGACGTGCGCGACCGCGGCCAGTGGCGCAAGGTGCTGGACGAATTCGTGCAGGCCGCCAATGGCCGCATGGACGTCCTGGTCAACAATGCCGGCCTGACCAGCTATACGTTCCTGGACGAGATGACGGACGAGGAGATCGACCGCATCGTCGACGTCAACCTGAAGGGCGTGCTGAACGGGGCGCGGGCCGGCCTGCCGATCCTGCAGCGGACCTATGGCTCGTGCCTGGTCAACATCGCGTCCTGTGCTGCCCTATACGGCTCGCCCAACTACTCGGTCTATTCGGCGAGCAAGGCGGCCGTGCGCGCCCTGTCCCAGGCGCTGGACATCGAATGGCAGAAGTACGACATCCACGTCCGCTGCATCCTGCCCTGGTCGCTTGAGACGCCGATCCTCGACACCGCGTCCGAAAAGGGCAGCCGCACCATCCGCGACGACATCAAGGTGTCGGGTCAGGCCATCTATCCGGTGGAGGACGCGGCGGAGGCCGTCTGGGCCGCCGTGCGGGGCGACGCGCTTGAGGCGATCGTGGGCCAGGCCGGCATCGACATGGCAACGCGAGTCAGGGCGGAACCCGACGCCGTCCGCGCCGACATGCGCGCCGCCTATGCCCCGCCCAAGGACCAGCCCCAGCGGCTCTAGGCCCTTCTTCGGTCCGCGCAAACCTCTAAACCGCTCATCCCCGCGCAGGCGGGGATCCAGAGTCACACAGGACAGCGCTGGTGGCTCTGGATTCCCGCCTGCGCGGGAATGAGCGGGGAATTTACCTAAGCTGATTCCAGTGGTGGTCTCCCGAAGGGAAGAGCAGCCGACCTCACCCGCCGCTGTCCTCCGCCGCCAGCAGGGCCAGCGTCTCGGGCGACGGGTCCTGGCTCAGCAGGCCGACGGCTGTGTCGATCAGGTTCTCATAGGTCGCGGAATGGCGCCAGAAACTGGCCCAGGCGTTCGACCGGCCGCGGGCCGCCTCGCGCGTTGACAGCGCCGCCGCCATGTAGAGCGGCATCAGCTCCAGCCGTTGCCGCATGATCGGCTCCGGGATTCCGGGCAACAGGCGGCAGATGTGTTCGGCTGCGCGCCAATAGCCGCTGTCGAACGAGCGCGGGACGGCGTTCAGGAACAGGTCGCGCTGGTTGACCAGCAGCATCGTGATGAAGCGCATCCAGGTTTCATCGTCCTCGTCCTCGGCCCCCAGGTCGAGGGCAAGGTCGGCCAGGATGTGCATCACCTCGCGCACGCTATGGGGCCCGCCCTGCGCCTCTGCCTCGTCCAGGCGGCGGTTGCGGGCGGCGTCGATCCCCTTGACCGCGTCGATCGCCAGTTCGTGGATCAGGCCTTCCTTCGACCCGAAATAGTAGTTGAGCGAGCCGATATTGCGTTGCCCCGCTTCCGCCACGATGTCGCGCACCGAAACCAGCTCGACCCCGTGCAGCGCGAACAGCCTCTGGGCCGCGCGCTTCAGGCGCTGCCGCGTCTCGTTGCCCTGGGCGGTGGCGCCGCTATGGGCCTGGGAGAGCGCCTGCGCGCGTTCGACCTGATCGACCTGCTCCATGCCCTGCGCTTTCCCGGACCTTGCGTTGACCAGCAGCAGCCTGACAGACCGTCAGTCCCCGCGGGTCCAGTCTGGCACACCGCGCAAGCACGCGCACAGTCCCCCGGGGCCACAGTGCGGAGCCATGGTTTGCATTTTTGTTAGTACGATGTTTCAATAACACCGTAAAGCTGGCGCAGACCGGCTTCCGCATGCGTGCAGGAAGGATTCGCGAATGGACGCCGCAAGCCGGCCGGGGCTGGCCCCGCACATCGACTGGGACGCGGCGCGCACGGCCCTGGCGCAGGATGGCGTCGTCTTCCTGCAGGCGGCGTTGGATGGCCCGGCAATGGCCCAGGTGGAGGAGGCATTCGCCTGGAGCCTGGCCAATCCCGGACCCAATGCACGACGCTTCTACCCGGGCGAGAAGGCGACCTTCCTGGAGGACACAGGCACGCCCGCCAGCCGGCCGCGCTACCTGGACCTGGTGCGCCAGGCCGGCGTCGCCGACACCGTTGCGCGCCTCTGGGGCACCTCGACCATGTGGTACATGGGAGAGCAGCTGTTCCTGAAGGAAGGCGGCTTCAGCCGGCGCACTCCCTGGCACCAGGACACCTCCTACCTGCGCATGGCGGGGTCGCAACTGGTCGCCTGCTGGGTCAGCCTCGACCCCCTGCCACGGACACAGTGCCTGGAATTCGTCCGCGGCTCGCATCGCGGCCCGCTCTATGACGGCTCGGCCTTCGACGCGAAGGACGACACGGCGCCGCTCTATGGCCATGGCGGTCTGCCGCGCCTGCCGGATATCCAGGCGGCGCGCCAGGACTACGACATCCTGTCGTGGGATGTGACGCCGGGCGACATCATCGTCTTTCACCTGGGCACGCTGCATGGCGGGGCCGGCACCACGCCGGAGATGCGCCGCCGCACCATGTCGCTGCGCTTCATGGGGCCCGACGTCGTCTATGACGCGCGCCCTGGCGATTCGCAGGAATCGACGGTCGGCAACGATGCCCGGCTGGCAACGGCCTATGCCGGGCTGAAGCCGGGCGATCCCTTCCGCACCGAGATGTTCGCGAAAGTCTGAACCCGACACACCGACAACGAACAAGAAGCCGAGGAGACAGCCATGCCCGACGGAACGGTTCTCGAGATCCCCCAGATGGTGGGCATCGCCCACCCGCCGCTGCGCAGTGCACAAAGGGCGAAGGCCTGGCCGGCCGGCACGCGGATCATCTCGGCCGACAGCCACATCCTGGAAGGCGACCTCTGGATCGACCGTTTTCCCGCGCACCTGCGGGACCGGGCGCCGCGCATGGCGTTCAAGGACGGCGGCTGGGAACTGCTAGTCAACGGCCAGTCCATGTTCCCTCCCGAGCGCAACCCGATCCTGTGCCAGTCGCTGGAATGCGTGCCCGGCATGACCAGCGTGCCGGAGCGCCTGAAGGACCTGGACATCGAGGGCGTCGAGAAGGAGCTGCTGTTCCCGCAGCGCCTGTTCGGCCTCAACATGGCGGGCGACATCGACTTTCGCGAGCACATCTACAGCGCCTATAACTCCTGGGTAGCCGAATTCTGCGCCCAGGCGCCCGACCGCCTGTTCTTCACCGCGATCCCCAATTTCTGGGATCCGGCCGCCGCGGCCGAATCGGTGCAGGAATGCAAGCGCCTGGGGGCCCGCTGCCTGATGGTGCCGATCAATCCGCGCAAGGACGTGAACGGCGAGCCGATCTACTACAACAGCCCGACGATGGACCCGTTCTGGGCGGCGGTTCAGGACAGCGGCATCCCGCTTTGCTTCCATATCGGCGAGAACCTTCCGACGGGCCTGCCCGGCGCCACGGGCTCGTTCGTGCTGAACCAGATGCAGGGCTTCCGGCCGATCTGGGGGGCACTGACCTTTGGCGGCGTATTCGACCGTTTCCCCGGGCTCAAGGTGGTCTTCGTGGAGGCGGGGCTGGCCTGGGTCGCGTCGATGCTGCACGACGCCGACATGATCTACAGCGCCTTCTCGATCACGATGGAGCCCAAGCTGGCGCATCAGCCCAGCTGGTACTGGCGCAATCATTGCTACGCCACCTTCATGACCGATCCCGTGGGGCTTGAGATCATTCATCGCATCGGGCCAGAGACGGCGATGTGGTCGTCCGACTACCCGCACCAGGAAAGCACCTTCGGCTATACCAGCAGCGCGATCCAGGCGGTGTTCGACAAGGTGGACGTGGAATCGGCGCAGGCGATCCTGGGCAAGACCGCGCTGAAGCTGTTCCGCATGGAGTAACCGGCCCGGTCGCAAGGCGTGGGCCTGCGCGTCGCATCTTGACGCGCAGGCCCCGGTCATGCGTCTACCCTCCCCCGGACAAGGGAGGAAACATGACCGGACCTGCGATCGCGCCGACGCCATCGGACGTCACGCCCGACTGGATGACCGCCGTTCTGCGCCAGGCCGGCCGCCTGGGCGATGGCCGCGTGACGGACATCGCGGCCAAGGGCGTGGGCCATGGCCAGGTGGGCGACAGCATCCGGTTCACCCTGACCTATGCGGGTCCCGCCGATGGTGCGCCGGCGACCCTGGTCGGCAAGTTCGCGGCCGCCGACCCGACAAGCAAGGCGACCGGCGCCACGCTGCAGCTCTATTTGCGGGAGGTCGCCTTCTATCGCGACGTGGCGGCGAGCGTGGCGATCAACACGCCGCGGATCCTGTTCGCGCAGTTCGACCCCGCCACGAACGACTTCACCCTGCTGATGGAGGACCAGGCGCCGGCCAGGCCCGGCGATCAGCTGGCCGGCTGTTCCGCCGCCGATGCCGCGGTTGTGATGGACCAGGCCGCGGCACTGCACGGCCCGCGCTGGGGCGATCCCACGCTGGGCAGCCTGCCCTGGCTGCAGCCGAACGAGCAGGTACGAGCGATGATCCGCCAGGTCTTCCCCACCGTGCAGGCGGGTTTCCGCGCGCGCTATGCCGACCTGCTGGAGGAGGAGTTCCAGGTGGTCGGCGATGCGCTGGCCGCCGGTGTGAACGCCTACATGGACCATGTCGCCGGGGCCATCACGGTGACCCATGGCGACTTCCGCCTGGACAACATGCTGTTCGACGTCCAGGGCGGGGCGCAGCCGCTGGCGACCCTGGACTGGCAGACGGTGGCACTTGGGCCCGGCGCCAGCGACGTCGCCTATTTCCTGGGCGCCGGCCTGCCGACCGAGCTGCGCCGCGCGCACGAGGTCGAGCTGCTGCGCCGCTGGCACGAGGGGCTGAAGCGCCATGGCGTGCGCGACTATGACTGGGACCAGTGCTGGCGCGACTACCGCCTCTATGCCTTCTCAGGCACGTTCACCGCGGTCTTTGCCTCCATGAACGTGGAACGCACGCCGCGCGGCGACGCCATGTTCATGACCATGGCCCGGCGCCACGCCCAGCAGATCCTGGACCACGACGGCATCGGCCTGCTGAAGTCGCTGGGGTGATTCTCCTTTATTTTCCAACCTCATCCTGAGGAGGCCGCAGGCCGTCTCGAAGGATGGGCCACCCGCGCGACGGCTGCCCATCCTTCGAGGCTTCGCTTCGCTCCGCACCTCAGGATGAGGTTGAGAAGGAGGCAAACGAAACCTCAGGCGAAGTAACCGTGCAGGTACCAGCGGGGCGGGGCGGCGGGGACCTCGTCATAGAGGCCGGCGCGGAACAGCCAGTAGCGGTGGCCCTCCGCATCCTCCACCCGGTAATAGTCGCGCACGCGGTCATGGTCGGCGATGGGCTCCGCGCCATCGGCCACGGCGGCGCTGCCCTGCCACCATTCGGGTGCGATCCGCTCAGGCCCGTCGGCCCGCACCACGCGTACCGCGCGGCCGCCGATCTGGACCAGGCTGGGCGGGGCGTCCGGCACCTCCGCCATCACCTTCACCGGCTCGGGATGGGCCAGCAGGCGCAAGGGCCGCGGCCGCCCGCCCCAGTCGTCGCGGGGGCTCCAGGGTGGCGGCGGGGCTCCGGCGGGGCTCCGACGGGCAGGCATCTCGGGCATTGCGGGTTCCCTTGCGGCTTTGAGGATGGGCACGGCGCGGACCGACCGCTCGGGCACGTGGCTGCCCGTCTGCGCCAGGATGAAGACGTGGGACGGTCCCAGGCGCCCGGCCAGCAGGTCGACCAGGGCGGCCAGGGCACGCCCCTCCGCCGCCGCCTGGTCCAGGCTGGCCTGGGCCGCGGCCAGCGCCTCCGTCGCGCGGGCGGCCAGGATCATGGCATCCAGGCCAAAGCCCAGGTCGACATCGTCCAGGTCGTGCGCGAACAGGCGGGCCAGGTGGGCCGCATCCCGGCTGGGCCGGCTGGTCCCCGCCTCCAGCACGATGCTGCTGCCGTCGGCGCGGATCAGGTACAGGTCCAGGCGCCGGGCGCCACGCCCCTGCGCCTCCAGGCCCTCGGCCAGGGCCTGGGCCAGCCGGTCGACGGCGGCGCGCACGCCGGCATCGCTGCCCAGCGGCTCGGCAAAGGCCTGGCGCACCAGGAACTCAGGCGGCGGCACCAGCCAGGGCAGCGGCTCGGCCACATGGCCCAGCGCGCGATCCAGCTGGCGCATCAGGTCGGGACCGAAGCGGCGGTCCAGTGCCGCGCGGGCCAGGGGATAGAGCGTGCCAATGGTGCGCAGGCCCAGCGTCCCCAGCAGGTGCGCCAGGGCTGGCGCCAGGCGCAGCGCCACGACCGGCAGCGGGGCCAGGGCAGCAGCCGGATCGCCGTCCACGATCGACCGCGCGGCCTGGCCGTGGCGGGCCAGGGCGTGCGCCGCCCCGGCGCTGCCCGCGATCGCCAGGCGATGGGCCAGGCCAAAGCGCGCCAGGCGGCGGCCCAGGTCGTCCAGCAGGGCGGCCTCGCCCCCGAACAGGTGCATGCCGCCGGTCATGTCCAGCAGCAGGCCGTCCGGCGCCTCTCCCGCCGCGGCGTCAAGGGCCAGGGCGGGCGAATAGCGGATGGCCCAGCGGCCCAGCCGGACCAGGGCCCGGCGATCGCCCTCCGGATCGGCGGGACGCAGGGCCAGGCCCGGCGCCAGGGCCAGGGCATCGGCCGCCAGCATGTCGCGGCGCAGGCCAAGGTCCAGCGCCGGCCGGTTGACGGCGCTCAACCGCTGGCCACCCGCCCCGGCGCGCCACAACGCCAGCGGAGCCTCAGGCGCGGCGGCGGAGGGGGCCTGCATCGTCGCCAGGGTCTTCAGCCGATCGGTCGGCCAATGGGGCAGCCAGATGGAAACGAAGCGCCGCATGGTCCCACTCCACAAGCCAGTCGACCGGCCGCATCCCCCGGGCCCGCACCAGGCTTGCCCGCCAGCGCGGCGCGCCCAGGCCCTGGCGGTTCAGCGGCTGCGGCGCGCTGGGGGCCGCCCCGATCGCCCAGCGCGTCCAGGCGATGCTGCCTTCCCCCACGGGCACGGGCGCCCGGCGCAGCAGCACCGCGGTGACGCCGCCCGCCTCCGCCGCCAGGGCCAGCCGGCGCCCCTGGACCAGGTCCAGGCGGTCCAGCTCGGCCACGACGGCGGCCAGGCCACGCGTGCGCAGGCCCTCCTCCATCGCCCACAGCAGGTCGGGCCGGCGCCGCGCCTGGGCCACGACCAGGCCGCCTTCCCCAGCCACCCCATCGGCGCAGATCAGGCCGAACGCCGCCAGGCCCGGCCCGAACAGGGCCGCCCGCGCGATCGGGACCAGCCACAGGACCGGCCGCAGCGGGCTGCCCGCCGTCCGTCCTGCGGCCAGGCGCGCCACCAGGGCCGCCCCGAAGCCCAGGGCCGCCGTCTCCTCTCCCGTTCCTGCGGGGGCCACTTCGTGCACCACGCCGCGCATCAGGCCGCCGCCCGGCAGGGCGCGGTCCAGCGCGGCGTCGCCCAGGCTTGCCACCCGCATCGCCGCACCGCCCGCGTCCACGCCGCCGACCGCCTGGCGCAGGCGGGCGATCAGGGCAGCACGATCGGGTGTCGTCGGGGTTTCGCGCATCGGGTCCACGGCGGTAGTTCCTATTTTGTTCTATAAAACGCCCTGGCGAGAGTCAAAGGGAGTCTGTCTGGCATGATGGGGGACCGCGGGCTGGCAAAAGGGACCTGCCGATGACGCTGCAGAACCGGGTCGACCCCTTTGGCCGGCTGGTCGCCGATCCGGGGCGCGGCCTGCTGACCGGGAACCGCGGCTGCCTGCACGATGACGGGCAGGTGATCCTGCGGTCCTGGCGCTCACGCGCATGGATCAGTTGCCTGCTGGTGTTCAAGGACTGGCACCGCGCGCCCATGCCGCCGCGGCGCTGGACCGCCCTGTTCTTCCTGGACGAGGCAACGGCGCTGGCTGCCGGCCACCGCCCCTGTGGCACCTGCCGGCGCGACCGCCTCAAGGCCTGGCGCGCGGCGCTGGGCCCGGACGCGACGCAGAGGCTGGGCGACCTCGACCGCCGCCTGCATGCAGAGCGCCGCTCCGGGGAGCGGCGCTGGCTGCCCGCCGCCGCCGTGCCCGACGGCGCCATGATCGAGCATGAAGGCCGCGCCTGGCTGGTCCGGGCGGGCGCCATGCAGCCCTGGAGCTTTGCCGGCTATGGCCCGGCGCAGATCCTGCCCCGCCTGGCCGTCACGGTCCTCACGCCACCCCTGATGCTCCAGACCCTGCAGGGCGGCTACGCCCCCCTGCTCCACCCCAGCAGCGCCCCCTCATAGCCCTCCACCGCCGCACGTCTACGGGATGTAACATCATCTCTGGGTTGTCTTTTGAACCCTCGACCACCTCATCCTGAGGTGCGGAGCGAAGCGTATTCTCGAAGGATGGGCCACCAGCGCGGGCGGCCCATCCTTCGAGACGGCGGCAGGGCCGCCTCCTCAGGATGAGGTTGTTCTATGGTACCTTCCGAAGGCCATAGGTGGTGGAGGGCTGGGGTGAGGGCGGAATCCTGAACTTTCCGCCGTCGCCGCACTCTAGACCCTCAGGACACCGCCCCCACCCCGGCCCTCCCCCATGCTCCGCACGGGGGAGGGAGTCGGCAGCGACAGGGCAGACCGCTCAGGGCCAGCCGACGCGGTCGGTCAGCTTCAGCGCCTCGGGGATGTTGCGGCCGATCGCGTCCATCGACTGGGTGTCGACCTTGAACGTGCCCCACGACGCCACCGTGGGATCCAGCTCGGCGCCCGCCACCACCGGATACTCGTAATTGCCCTTGGCGAAGATTGCCTGGGCCTCCGGGCTCGACAGGTATTCCAGGAACTTCACCGCCTCCGCCGGATGCGGCGCATGGGCCGTGACGCCGCCGCCCGAGACGTTGACGTGCATGCCATAGCTGTCCTGGCCGGGGAAGAAGATGCCAAGCTTGGCCACGACCTCCCTGTCCTCCGGCTTGTCCGAGTTGGACAGGCGCGCGAAGTAGTAGTGGTTGACCACCGCGATGTCGCCGACGCCGGCGGCGATCGCCTTGATCTGGTCGGTGTCGCCGCCCTCCGGCTTGCGCGCCAGGTTGGCGACCATCCCCTTGGCCCAGGTCTCCGCTGCCTCAAGCCCGTCGCGCGTGATGATCGAGGCGATCAGCGCCTGGTTATATGGGTGGTTCGAGGTGCGCAACAGCAGCCGGCCCTTCCACTTCGGGTCGGCCAGGTCCTCATAGGTCGACAATTCCTCCGGCTTCACCCGCTCCTTGGAATAGACGATCACCCGGGCGCGGGTGGCAAAGGTGAACCAGCTGCCGTCTGCTTCGCGGAAATGGGCGGGGATGCGCTCGTTCAGCACGGCGGAGTCGGTCTTGGCGAACAGGCCGTCGTCCATGGCGCGGACCAGGTTGCCGGCGTCGACCGTGATGAACACATCGGCCGGGCTGTTCTCCCCTTCCAGCTTCAGGCGTTGGCGCAGCTCGTCGGCGCTGCCCTTGACCAGGTTGACGCTGATGCCGGTCTGCTCCTGGAACTTGCCGAACAGCTCGTCGTCCGAGGGATAGTGGCGGGACGAATAGATGTTGATCTCCGCCGCCTGGGCAGAACCGGCCAGGACGGGGGCAAGCGTGCCCGCCGCCCCGGCCCCCATGACGAGCAGGCCAAGGCCGGCGATCAGACTGCGCATGCAAACCTCCAACTGAAAATGCGTCGCATCTTCCCCCGCGGTTCCCATAAGCCATGCGCTGGTGCGTCGCAAGCGCAGCTGGATGGAAATCTGGCAGCCGCCGGATTAATCTTGCGAAACATTCGCAATCGTGCTGCGGTCCGCCCGCCTTGGAGAGGGGAGAACGATGCGCATTCTCAGGAACACGGTGGCCGCCGTCGCGCTGCTGGCGGCGACACCCGCCCTGGCGGCCGACCCGGCTGCCGTCATTGCGACCTATGGCGACGTCGCCCACGCCATGTACGCGGACTCGCTGGTCACGGCGGAGGCGCTGGACAAGGCGGTCGACGCCCTGATCGCCAATCCAACCGACGAGACGCTGAAGGCCGCCCGCGCCGCCTGGCTGGCCGCCCGGGTGCCCTACCAGCAGACCGAGGGCTTCCGCTTCGGTAATGCGCTCGTCGACGATTGGGAAGGCCGCGTGAACGCCTGGCCCCTGGACGAGGGCCTGATCGACTATGTGGCGCCCGCCTATGGCACGGAATCGGACAGCAACCCGCTTTATGCCGCGAACATCATCGCCAACACGTCGCTGCGGATCGGGCCCGAGACGCTGGACACGACCACGATCGACAAGCCGCTGATCAAGGTCCTGCACGAAGCGCAGGAGGTCGAGGCGAACGTCACGACCGGCTATCACGCGATCGAGTTCCTGCTCTGGGGCCAGGACCTGAACGGCACGGGGCCGGGCGCCGGCAACCGCCCCGCCACCGACTACAGCACGACCAATTGCACCGGCGGCAATTGCGACCGGCGTGCCGCCTATCTGAAGGCCGCAAGCAGCCTGCTGGTCGACGACCTGCGCGAGATGGTCGGCAACTGGGAGAAGGACGGCCCGGCACGCCAGGCCCTGACCGAGGGTGGGCCGGACAAGGGCCTGGCCACCATCCTGACGGGCCTGGGCAGCCTGTCCTATGGCGAGCTGGCGGGCGAGCGGATGAAGCTGGGCCTCATCCTCCACGATCCGGAGGAGGAGCACGACTGCTTCTCGGACAATACCCACAATTCCCACTACTACGACCAGGTGGGCATGTGGGCGATCTATACCGGCAGCTATACCCGCATCGATGGGTCCAAGGTCGAAGGCCCCGGCATCAACGCCCTGATCGCCGCCAAGGACAAGGCCGCGGGCGAGAAGATCGACGCCGCCTTCACCGCCGCGACGGCAGCGCTCAAGGCGATCAAGGACGAGGCCGACAGCGGCCGCCAAGCCTATGACCAGATGATCGGCCCCGACAATGCGGCCGGCAATGCCCTGGTCCAGGCCGGCGTCGACGGCCTCGTCGCCCAGGCCCGCGCGATCGAGGGCGGGGTCGCGGCGCTGGGCTTGACCATCTCGGTCGAAGGCTCGGACAGCCTCGACAACCCCTCGGCCGTGGGCGCGGAGTAAGGCATCCCATGCGTCTGACACGCCGTGCCCTGCTGGGCGGGGCCGGCGTGCTGGGCCTGGGCGCGGCGGCCGGTGGCACGCGCCACCTGCTGCCCCCCGCCTGGGCGGCACCGGCGCTGGATGTGACGCTGGAGGCCCGTGCCACGGCACTGCCCCTGGTCGCGGGCGCCGCACCGACACCGGGCTTTGGCTACCGCCTGGGCGGTGCTGCGCAGGACGGGCCCTATCCGGTCCTGCGCCTGCGCCAGCACCAGCGCCTGCGCGCTACCCTGCTGAACAGCCTGGCCGAGCATACGTCGGTCCACTGGCATGGCATCCGCCTGCCGCACGCGATGGATGGCGTGCCCTGGCTGACCCAGGACCCCGTCCACCCGGGCGAGCGCTTCACCTACGACTTCACGGTGCCCGACACCGGCACCTTCTTCTTCCACCCCCATTGCGACACGGTGAGCCAGCTGGGCCGCGGCCTGGCCGGCGTGCTGATCGTCGACGGCGATGCGGACAACGCTCCGTTCGATGCCGACATCCTGGCGGTGGTCAAGGACTGGTATGTGGACGCGGCAGGAAACCCGGCCCCCCTGACCAGTGCGGCCGGCGCGTCAAAGGCGGGCACGTTCGGCGCGGTCGCCACCGTCAACGGCATCGTGGCGCCCGACTACACGGTCCCGCCCGGTGGCGACGTGCGCCTGCGCGTCCTCAACATCGACAATACCCGCGTGATGCAGGTGGGGCTGGAGGGAGCGGAGGCTTGGGTCATCGCCGTCGACGGCAACCCGGTCGAGCCCTGGCTGCTGAAGACCTGGCGCCTGGGCCCTGCCATGCGCCTGGACCTGCACCTGCGCGCAGGTGCGGCGGGCAGCACCGTCACGCTGACCGACTGGTTCGCGGCACAGCCCCGCCGCCTGGCACGCCTGCGGGCGCAGGGGCCGGCGCTGGCCCGCCCGGCGTTCGCCCCCCGCGCCCTGCGTGCGGCCGAGGTGCCGGTGCCCGACCTCGAACAGGCCGAGACCCTGCCCATGGTGCTGAGCGCCAGCAGCGGTGCGGCCCCGCCGACCAGCCCGGGCGTGCCCGGCCTGCCCAACTATGCCGACGCGCTGTGCCTGTCGGCCGACACGTTCTGGGCGATCAACCAGCAGGCCTGGCCGCCGACCGCGGCCCTGGCGCTGCCACCGCCGCTGGCGACCCTGAAGCTGGGCCGCAGCTACAAGCTGGAGATCCTGAACACGACCCAGTTCCCGCATCCCTTCCACCTGCACGGGCACACGATGCTGGTCCTGGAATCGAGCCGGGGCGACCTGCCGCAGCACCTGTGTGACACCGTTCTGGTACGCCAGCGCGAACGGGTCACGGTCGCCTTCGTTGCCGACAATCCCGGCGACTGGATGGTCCATTGCCACATCATCGAGCACCAGGAGACGGGCATGATGGGCATCGTCCGCGTGGCATGAGCGGGCCCGTGTCTTTCACCGGTCCCTCTGGTCGGACATCGCCCAGGGGCTCCGTCCCCCCGCGCGGGGAAGGGTACCTGCTGCGCGCCGGGCTGCTGCTGCTCACTGCCCTGCTGGTCACCTCCCCCGCCCGGGCCGACCTGGACGATCGTATCGGGCAGTCGCTATTCGAGCGGACCTGGGTGCCGGCACCGGCCTCCACCGCCTCGACCGACGGCCTGGGTCCGCAGTTCGACGGACGGGCCTGTTCCGCCTGTCATGATGGTGCCTTCCGCAGCCCGTTGAAGCGCGCCCGCATCGTCCGCCTGGGCGACGCCGACGGGCAGCCCGATCCGGTCTATGGCAGGCAGCTGAACCGCCTGTCCGTCCAGGGCATTCCGGTCGAGGCCCGCCTGGACCTGGAATGGAGTCAGGTCCCTGCCCCAGACCTTGACCTGGTCATGCTGAAGCCTGCGATTGTGGTGACGGACCTCGCCTTCGGCCCGCTGGCGCCCCAGACCGGGCTGTCGCTGCGGCAGGCGCCCGCCCTGTCGGGCCTGGGCCTGCTGGAGCAGGTGCCGGTGGCGGCGATCCTGGCGCGCGCCGATCCGGATGACCGCGACGGCGATGGAGTCCGTGGCCGCGCCCATTGGGTGATGGAGCCGGACGGCGCCCGCGCGCTGGGGCGCTTCGGCTGGAAGGCCTCGACCGCCAGCGTGGCCGAACAGACGGCCAAGGCGTTCCTGCTTGACCTGGGCCTGTCGACGCCCGCCATGGGTCCCGCCTGGGGCGACTGCACCCCGTCCCAGCGGGCCTGCATGGACGCCCCCCAGGGCGGCGCCGCCGACGCGGCCGAACTGAACGCCGACATCCTGGCCCTTGTCGTGCGGCATGTAGAACACTTCCCGGCACCGGCCCGTGGGGCGGAGGGGGCGGAGCAGGCCCATGGGCGGATCCTGTTCGCCGCAGCCGGCTGCGACGTCTGCCATGCGTCCAGCCTGCCGCTGGCCGGCGGTGGCACCATCGCCCCCTTCACCGACCTCCTGCTGCACGACATGGGCCCCGGGTTGGCCGATAGCGTGGGCGAGGGTGGGGCAACAGGACCGGAATGGCGCACAGCACCGCTCTGGGGCCTTGGCCGCGCTGTCGCCAGCGGGGCCGGCCTGCTGCATGACGGCCGCGCCGCGACCGTGGCCGAAGCCATTGCCTGGCACGACGGGGAAGCCGCGGGCGCCCGGGCACGCTTCGCCGGGTTCAGTGCCGCCGAGCGCGCCGCCCTGCTCGCCTTCCTTCAGTCGCTGTGATGCCCTCATCAAGACGGGAACGACGTCCATGTTGACCCTGATGCGTTCCGCGCGGTGCTGGCGCGGCCTGCTGCTTGGCGCGCTGGTGGCGGTCTCTCCGCTGGCGGCGGCGCGCGCGGCGGATCCGCCGCGCCAGGTCGTGCTTCAGGTGGCGCGCGACTACCTTGCCCCGCGCTACCAGGCCCTGCAGGCCGCGACCCAGGCCCAGGTCGCCGCCTGGGCCACCTGCCCCGCGACGCCCGCCCAGCTCGCCCGCCTGCGCCAGGCCTTCGGCGCCGTGGCCGATGCCTGGGCCGGCGTGCAGCACGTCCATTTCGGCCCGGCCACGCTGGAGCTGCGGGTTGAGCGCTTCTACTTCTGGCCCGACCCCCGCAACATGACCCAGCGCGGCCTGGATGCGCTGCTGGCGTCCGACAAGCCGCTGGCCGGCGACGCCCTGCGCACGGAAAGTGTTGCCGTCCAGGGGCTGCCCGCGATGGAGCGCCTGCTCCATGGCGATGGCGCGGAGGCGGCACTGGCACCGGGGGCCGCCGGGGTGGAGCGGCGCTGCGCCCTGGGTCGCGCCCTGGCCCAGGGCCAGGCCCAGATGGCCGATGGCATCGTGAGCCTGTACATGGCGCCGGACGGCGTCATTGCCGCGCTGGAGGGGCCGGGCGCCCTGCCCGGCCTGTTCGACGATCCCGATGATGCCGGGCGGCGGATCCTGACCGACCTGATGACGCTGTTCCAGATCGTCTCGGACCAGAAGCTGATCGCCGTGCTGGGCACCTCGGTTGAGAAGGCCAGGCCGCGCCAGGCGGAACTATGGCGCAGTGGCCGCTCTGCCCGCATGCTGCGCCTCAGCCTGGACAGCGGCCTTGCCATGTACCGTGCCCTGGCCCCCAGCGTGCGCAAGGCCGCGGACGGTCCCGCCACCGACCGCGCGGTGGAGGAGGCCTTCGCCGCCGCCATCGCCGCCGCCGCGGCCCTGCCCGACGACCTGGGCGCCGCCGCGGCCGACCCGGCCCAGCGCCCGAAGCTGGAGGCGACGCAGGCCGCCGTGAAGCATGTCCGCGACGTGTTCGGCGCCCGCGTCCCGGCGGCTCTGGGCATCATCCTGGGCTTCAACGCCCTCGATGGCGATTGAGGGGGCACGACCGATGATCCCCACGCGCCGCACCGTCCTGGGTTGGACCGCCAGCCTGGGCGTCCTGGCCCTGGCGCCGCGCCGCCCGCGCGCTGCCCCCCGTCGGATCCATGTCAGTGCCGGCGCCATCGGCGACCGCTTCGTGGCCCTGGCCTTTGATTCCGCGGGCACGATCCTGTGGACCGCCGACCTGCCCGGCCGCGGCCATGGCCTGGCCGAGCGGCCGGCCTCGCCGGAGGTCGTCTTCCCCGCCCGTCGACCGGGGCGCTTCGGCCTGGTCCTGGACGCACGCGACGGCAGCCCGCTGGCCCGTTTCGAGGCCAGTCCCGCACGCCACTTCTTCGGCCATGCCGCCTTCGACGGGGGCGGCTGCCTGCTCACCACCGAGAACGACCTGGACACCGGCCGCGGCCTGGTCGGCCGGCGCGACCCGGCCGCCGGCTATGCCCTGGTCGAGACGTGGGACAGCGGCGGCACCGGCCCGCACGAAATCGTGGCGATGCCGGACGGGCAGGCGCTGACCATCGCCAATGGCGGGATCGAGACGCGGCCCGACACCGGACGCGCCGTGCTGAACCCGGGAGAGGTCGTCAGCGGCATTGCCGACCTGGGGCCCCGCGGCCGGATCGCGGCGGACGCCCTGGTCGACCTGCCCCAGGGAACCCTGTCGCTGCGCCATCTCGTGGTCCTGGCCGACGGCAGCGTCGCCTTCGGGCTTCAGGCGGTCGGCCTGCTGGACGGGCCGGCGCCGCTGGTCGGCCTGTGGGACCACCAGCGCCTGCACCTGCTGGATGCGCCGGCCGGCGCGCTCGACGGCTTCGCGTCCTATGTCGGCGGGATCGAGGCGGACGCAAGCGGCACGGTCATCGCCGCCACCTCACCCCTGGGGGGCGCGCTCGCCCTGTGGTCGGTGCCCGAGCGACGCTTCCTGGGCGCCGCATCGCTGCCCGACGTCTCCGGCGTCGCCCCCCTGGGCGAGCCTGGCGCCTTCATCGCCACCACCGGCGGCGGCCTGATCGCCCGCGTGGCACCGGCCTCCAGCGGGCTGGACGTCCGCGTGCTGGCCCGCCACGGCCTGCGCTTCGACAACCACATCAGGACATTGGTCATTTAGGCGGGTGGCCTTTAGTTTCGATCGCCCACTACATTTTCATCACCTACGTACCCCGGTCTATCCGGGGTACCCATGAACCAACCTTTCCGAATGCGCGACGGCCAGGTCATGGGTCGCCCGGATAAACCGGGCGACGTAGGTGTGAGGTATATAGCCTCTCAGCGCACTCAGCGCGGAACGCCATCCCGCCTGCGCCCATAAAGCCTTCGGAAATGCCGGATGTCGGACAGGGCATCCTCTATGGCACCGTCCAGGAACCGGTCCAACCCGCGCCGGCGGCGCAGCATGCGGATCACGTGGCGCGCCTCGGCCTGGGGGTGGATGCGGCCGATATGGCCAAGACAGGTCGCCGCCAGGCGCACCCGGGCGATATCGCGGCCCAGCAGTTCCTTCAGCATCACGTGCTGGGCCCAGGCCGCGTCATCCTCGTTGAATGCGATCGACAGCATGGCGTCCAGCGCCTGCTGCAGCGAACCCGTTGCCATCAGCCGCTCCGCCTCCTCGCGGGAGAAGGACGGCACCTCCCGATAGACCCGTGTTTCCCCGTCGCCCGTCACCCGGCCCCCTGCGCGTCGCTCCATGCGTTGGCGCAATCCTAGGACCGGCGACCTGCGCTGTCCCCTCCCGCCCCTTGGGCCGGGTTGCGCACATCCGGGGGGGCGGCTAGAAGGGGGGCGCTCCCGTTCCCGACCCACGCGAAAAGATCAGGCCATGGCCAGCTATCAATACGTCTACGTGATGAAGGACCTGTCCAAGACCTATCCGGGGGGCAAGACGGTCCTGAAGAACGTCTGGCTGTCGTTCCTGCCGGGGGCGAAGATCGGCGTGCTCGGCAACAACGGCTCGGGCAAGTCGACTTTGCTCAAGATGATGTCGGGCAAGGACAAGGAGTTCACGGGCGAGGCCTGGGCCGCCGAGGGGGTCAAGATCGGCTTCCTGATGCAGGAGCCGGAACTGGACCCCAACCTGGACGTGCTGGGCAACATCATGCTGGGCGTGGCCGAGACCCGGGCCCTGCTCGACCGCTTCGAAGCGGTCAACCTGCGCTTTGGCGAGGACCTGTCCGACGACGAGATGAACGACCTGATCGCGGAGCAGGGCGAGCTTCAGGAGAAGATCGACGCGGCCAATGCGTGGGAGCTGGACCGCCAGGTCGAGATCGCGATGGACGCGCTGCGCACGCCGCCGGGCGATGCCGCGATCGACAAGCTGTCGGGCGGTGAAAAGCGCCGCGTCGCCCTGTGCCGGCTGCTGCTGGAAAAGCCGGACATGCTGCTGCTGGACGAGCCGACCAACCACCTGGACGCCGAATCCGTCACCTGGCTGGAAAAGTTCCTGGAGACCTATCCCGGCACCGTCGTGGCCGTGACCCACGATCGCTACTTCCTGGACAATGTCGCCGGCTGGATCCTGGAACTGGATCGCGGCCAGGCCCTGCCCTATGAGGGCAATTATTCGGGCTGGCTGGAGCAGAAGAAGAAGCGCAACGAGCTGGAGGGCCGGGCCGAGGATGCCCGCCAGAAGCAGCTGGACCGCGAACTGGAATGGATCCGGCAGAGCCCGCGCGCGCGCCAGGCCAAGTCCAAGGCCCGCATCACGGCGTACGAGGACCTGCTGGCCCAGCAGACCGAGAAGCGCGACCCGACGCAGCAGATCATCATCCCGCCCGGCCCCCGCCTGGGCGACCTGGTGATCGAGGCAAACCACCTGAGCAAGGCCTTCGGCGACCGCCTGCTGATCGACGACCTGTCGTTCAAGCTGCCGGCCGGTGGCATTGTCGGCGTGATCGGCCCCAACGGCGCGGGCAAGACGACGCTGTTCCGCATGCTGACGGGGGCGGAGACGCCGGACCAGGGCACGATGCGCGTTGGCGACACCGTGAAGCTTGGCTATGTCGACCAGAGCCGCGACGCGCTCGACCCCAACAAGACGGTCTGGCAGGAGGTCTCCGGCGGCCTCGACATGCTGCAGATGGGCAAGCGGGAGATCCCGTCCCGCGCCTATGTCGGCGCCTTCAACTTCCGCGGTGCCGACCAGCAGAAGAAGGTGGGCCAGCTCTCGGGCGGTGAGCGCAACCGCGTCCACCTGGCCAAGATGCTGAAGTCCGGCGCCAACCTTCTGCTCCTTGACGAGCCCACCAACGACCTGGACGTCGATACGCTGCGCGCGCTGGAAGAGGCGCTGAGCGAGTTTGCCGGCTGCGCCATGATCATCAGCCATGATCGCTGGTTCCTGGACCGCATCGCGACCCACATGCTGGCGTTCGAGGGGGACAGCCACGTCGAGTGGTTCGAGGGCAACTACGAATCCTATGAGGCCGACCGGCACCGGCGCCTGGGCTCCGACGCCGACCAGCCCCACCGCATCAAGTACAAGCCGATCAGCCGCTGACCCGATCCGCGGCCCCACGCGACGCGCGGGGCCGCGGCGACACCGGTGGCGGCCCGCGCGCAGGACGCCGCCACGCGGGGCAGGATTGCGGGTGCCCGGCTTGCGCCGGGGGGTGGTTTCCGGTCCACTCGGCCCGCCCTTCTGGACAGTTCCCCCACTTCATGTCCGCGATTCCCTTTTCCCGATCCCGCTCACCCGAGCTCGTGGGTATCGGCCTGATGGTCGTGGCGATCGCGACCTTTGCGGCGATGGACGCGATCGTGAAGTGGCTGTCGGCGGACTATCCGGTCGCCGAACTGGTGTTCTTCCGTGCACTAGGCACGATCGGGGTGGCGCTGTTCCTGCTGCGCGGCAGCGGTGGCGGGCTGGCGGCACTGCGCACCCGCAAGCTGTCGCTGCACCTGGTGCGCTCGCTGTGCGGCCTGGCCTCGCTCAGCCTGTTCTTCCTGTCCTATCGCCTGCTGCCCTTTGCCGACGTCTATGCCATCTCGTTCGCGGGGCCCCTGATCCTGACGGCGCTGTCGGCCCCGCTGCTGGGCGAGAAGGTCGACCGCCTGCGCTGGATGGCCGTGCTGCTGGGCCTGCCCGGGGTGCTGCTGATCGTGCGCCCGGGCCTGGGCATGGTCGACCAGGCGGCCCTGCTGGTGGTGGTCGCCACCGTCTTCTTCGCGATCGTGCGCATCATGATCCGGCTGCTCAGCCGGACCGACCCCGCACCGGTCATCGTCTTCTACTACGCCCTGATCTCGTTGCTGGTGACGGGTGCGATGCTGCCCTTCCTGTGGGTGCAGCCGACGCCGCTCGACTGGGTTCTGCTGCTGGGCACCGGCGTCATCGGCGGCTTTGCCCAGATCGCGATGACGCTGGCCTTCCGCTATGCGCCGGTCGCGACCGTAGGCCCGTTCGAGTACACGGGCATCCTGTGGGCGGTACTGATCGGCTACCTGGTCTGGGGCACGATGCCCGATGCCTGGAGCTGGGCGGGGACGGCGATCCTGATCGCCAGCGGCCTGATCATCGTGCGGCAGGAGGCAAGCGCCGGCCGCGACCGCGCGGCGGCCGAGGCCCGCCTGGGCGTCGACCAGTGAGCGCTGCGGCGGTTCGGCCTGTCAGCATCCCCGGCGGCATCGCCTGGATGCTGGTCGCGGTGGGCCTGTTCACGGTGATGGACGCCGCCGTGAAATGGCTGACGGACGATTATTCGGTCTTCCAGATCGTGTTCTTCCGTTCGCTCTTCGCTTTTCCGCCGCTGCTCTTCTGGCTTTGGCGGGCCCATGGCTTTGGCCGCCTGCGGACCCGGCGGCCGGGCACGCACCTGTTGCGCGCGCTCATCGGCTGTACCTCGATGGTGCTGTTCTTTGCCGGCTATGGAATGATGCCGCTGGCCGAAGCGATCGCCATCGGCTTCGTCGCGCCGCTGTTCATGACGGCGCTGTCCGTCCCCCTGCTGGGGGAGAAGGTCGGCATCCGCCGCTGGACCGCCGTCCTGATCGGCTTTGCCGGCGTGATGATCATGGTGCGGCCGGGATCGGGCGTGTTCGCCTGGGGCTCGCTCGTGCTGATCGGCGGCGCATTCACCTATGCGATCGTGATCGTGGTCATCCGCAAGCTGAGCGAGACCGAGCCCACGGGCACCATCGTCTTCTACTTCACCCTGTTCACGACGACGGCCAGCGCGCTGACGCTGCCCTTTGTCTGGGTGACGCCCGATGCGGCGGACCTTGCCTTGCTGATCTCCGTGGGGCTGATCGGCGGGGTCGCCCAGTTGGCCATGACGCAGGCCTTCAGCCTGGCGCCATTGGCGGTCGTCGCGCCGTTCGAGTACACGGCCATGCTGTGGGCGACACTGGTCGGCTTCGTCATCTGGGGCGACCTGCCGGACCTCTGGGCGATCGTCGGTGCCCTGGTCCTGGTCGGCAGCGGCCTCTACATCCTGCACCGCGAAAGCGTCCTGCTGCGCCAGCGCCAGCCCGACTGAACCGCGGCGGGGCTTGACCGACCCCATCGCATATGGTTTCATTTTTTTGGAAATATTTGGATATTGTGGAAGGAAATGACGATGAGCACAGCGCCCAAGCGCCCCACCTTCATCTCCGCCGTCTTCTACAAGGACCCCCTCGCGGCGCTCGACTGGCTGGAGCGCGCCTTCGGCTTCGAACGGCGCATGCTGATCACCGATGCCGACGGCAACCTCGCCCATTCCGAGATGGATCACGGCGACGGCACCATCATGGTGGGCAGCGAATGGACGGACTACATCGCCAGTCCTGCCAATACCGGCGGCCGCAACACGCAGAACGTCCATGTCCAGGTGACGGACGGGATCGACGCGCTGTTCGCCCGGGCGACTGCGGCCGGTGCCGGCGTGGCGCGGCCGCTGGAGGACCAGTTCTATGGCGACCGCACCTTCTCCGTCCGCGATCCGGAAGGCCATGTGTGGAGCTTTGCCCAGACGACGGAGATCGTCACGCGCGAGGAAGCGGAGCAGCGCTCGGGTCTGAAGATCGACGGCTGGACCGATAGTGCCTGCCCTTGACCTGACCCTGTCCGCGCTGGCCGATCCGGTACGTCGGCGCTGCGTCGAGCTGCTGCACGAGCGGCCGCACAGCGCCGGTGAACTGGCAAGCGCGCTGCGCCTCAGCCCGCCCGCGACCAGCCGCCACCTGAAGGTGCTGCGCCAGGGCGGACTGGTGGCGGAGCATCACCCGGAACGCGACGCCCGCGTGCGCATCTTCAGCCTGAACCCGGCTCCGCTGGCCGACCTGCGAGCCTGGGCAGCGCAGATGGAGGAGGTCTGGTCCGAGCAGCTTGCCGCCTTCAAGGCCCACCTGGAGGGTGCGGATTGAGCGCCCGCGTCCAGGTCTCGATCCGCGTGGCGGCGACGCCGCAGCGCGCCTTCGACGTCTTCACGCGGGAGATCGGGCAATGGTGGCGGACCGGCGGCCTGTTCCGCTTCACCCCGCGGGAGCCCGGGCGCCTGGCCTTCGAGGGCGGCGCCGGCGGACGCCTGGTCGAGCACCTCGCCAATGGCAAGGTGTTCGAGATCGGCCGCGTGACCAGTTGGCATCCTGGCGCCCTGCTCGCCTTCACCTGGCGGCAGGCGACCTTCCAGGAGGGTCAGGAAACCCATGTCCGCGTCAGCTTCGAGCCGGTGGCGGACGGCACCCGCGTGACCGTCGACCACCAGGGCTGGGAAACCGTGCCCCAGGCCCATGTCGCGCGCCATGGCATGCCGGAGGCGGTCTTCATGCAGCGCCTGGCGCAGGACTGGCTGGGCCAGATGCATGGCCTGAGGACCCAAGTCGCCTGAGGACCCAGTTGACCTGAGGACCGGGTTCACCTGCGGCGCGGCTTGCCTGGAGGGCGTTGGCGCACTATTCCTGCTGATCATTGGCAATCGCATGACGGCATGCCGCACATCTATTCCGCCGATCCCCAGTCGCCCGCCCATGCAGCGATGGCCGCCCTGGTTCTGGAGATGGGTGGCTCGGCCGTCTGCGTCTATGACGCGGAAGACCGGATCCTCTACTGGAACGAGCGCTATCTGGCGTTCTTCCCCGAGGTACGCGCGATCATTCGTCCCGGCCTGCCCTTTGTCGATACGCTGAAGGCGTTCTTTGCCGTCCAGCATCCCGGCGCCCCGGCCGAGAACCTGGAGGCGGCGGTGGCGATGGGCATGCACCGCCACTGGACCGAGACGGGGCCGCTGACCTACCAGCGCGGCGACAGCGGGCGCTGGCTGGAACTGCGCATGATCCCGCTGCTGGGCGGCGGACGGCTCAAGATCTGGACCGACGTCACCTTCGAATGGGCTCCGCAGAGCCTGGGCGAGGACGTGCTCAGCCTGCTCACGATCGCCAATGTCGGCATCATCCTGCACGATGCCGACGGCCAGCGCGTCTATGTCAATACGCGCTACTTCTCCGAACGCTTCATGGACATCACGCGGCGTCTGCCGCCGATTGCGACACGCCATGTACGGGGCGCGTGGTGGGCCGGCTTCGCCGAGCTGTTCGAGCCGGACGAGGCCTTCACCGCCCTGGTGGCCGACCCGGCGGGGGGGCCGCTGGCAGGCCCCGTGGTGCTGCGCGCCCGCAATGGCCGCTGGTTCCGGATCGAGGAACAGTCCTGGCGGGGCGGCGGCATCGCCTCCGTCTGGATCGAGGTCACGGACCTGAAGCGCCAGGAACTCGCGCTGGAGGCCAGCCACGCCGAACTGGCGATCCTGAACCGGCAGCTGCAGACGATGGCCGCCCATGACGGCCTGACCGACCTGCCCAACCGGCGTGCCTTCAATGCCCACCTGGCCACGGTGCAGGCACGCCTGCGCGCCGCGGGCGGGGCAGCCTGCGTCGCGATCCTGGACCTGGACCGCTTCAAGGCGATCAACGACCGCCTGGGCCACGCGATGGGCGACCACGCCCTGATCGAGGCGGCGCGCCGCCTGCGGGCAATGCTTGCGGCGGGCGAATTCGTGGCCCGGCTTGGCGGCGAGGAATTCGCGCTTGTCCTGTCCGGCATCGGGCTGGACCAGGCGGCCCTGCGGCTGGAGGCCTTCCGCACGGCCCTGGCGGAAACGCCCTTCGTCCTGGGCGGCGAGGCGGTGGCCGTCACCGCCTCGTTCGGCGTGGCGGCCTTGCTGCCGGGACGCGACGGCTCGCGCTCCCTGAACCTGGCCGACAAGGCGCTCTACATGTCCAAGCACCTGGGCCGCAACCAGGTCAGCGTCGACGACACGCCGGCCGACTAGGATTTCGGCCCGCAGGCGATGGCGCGCCCCTGACGCGCCGTCGCCCCCCCCTCGAGGGGTCAGCGCACCGAAGTCGTCAGGCCGACGGTGTCCACCACCTTGTTCGGGTCTGGCGGCTGGTCAGAGGCGAAGGTCGCCAGCGGCACGGGCTGCGCCGGCTTCAGCGCTACCTCGAACGTGCCGGGACGCCGCAGGAACGAGATCGCATCGTCGAACGCCTTGGCCAGGGCGGGGTGGGTGGCCATGCCCTTGGTCTGCTCAACCTGCTGGATCAGGCCCTGCCGCAGGTCGGCGGGGCTTTGGCCGCTTTCCTTGGAGCCGGCGATCAGGATCTTCTCCAGGCCGCCATCGTCGGTATAGCTGAAGTTCGCACCGACCAGGGTGGCCGCCAGCATGACCATCGGATTGGCGCCGGCAATGGCCGAGGGGATGTCGACCTGGCCCAGCGCAACACCCATCGTCATCGCGCCCATCCCGGCCCAGCGCACGCTGAACTCGTTGATGGCGCTGGTCTTGGCATCGACGTCCGCGCCGATGTCCAGGACCGCGTCGAACTCCAGCTTGTCCAGGCCGATCGCCTTGAACAGTTCGCGGGCCTCCGCATCGTCGGCGACCGACGACGGGGTCGACAGGCCCAGCACCTCGACCCGGCCTGCAATCGGATAGTCCTCATGGAAGCGGACATTGCTGATGCTGGCCCGCGCAAGCGTCAGGGGCACGTCCCCGCCGGTCTGCGGATTGGGCACCTTCATGTCGATCTTCTCGACCGCGATGCTCTCCGGGACCATGCCCTTCTGCGGGTCATAGGCGCCGATGGCGATGCGCCCGGTTCGCATGAAGTACTGGGCGTCGGCCGGATTAACCGGATCCGGGTGGCCCGAGGGGACGGCCACGAACAGGTCGTCGAACGTGATGCCGGCATAGCGGATCGACTGCGCGATATCGAGGGCCTGGCTCTCGTCGACCGATTCCATGCCCTGCGCCGTGGTCGGCGGAGCCTTGGCGAACGGCTTGGCGGACAGTGCCGCCACGCTGAACGTGCCGAACGTGCTGGTCGGCGCATCGGGGGGCGAGACGATCAGCCGCTTCACCGTCATCCGGTCGAACAGCGGCAGGAAGTCGGCGGCCCGCGGACCGCCGGCGTAGGAGTCGGGATTGAAGATCGCCTTTGCGTTCTCGCGGTTGCCGCCCAGGATGCTGATGTCTTCCAGCGCGATGAGGCCGCGCTCGATCTCGATGTCGATGCGCGAGATCAGGAGGTCGTTGCCGTTCTCGACCACGTCACCCACGACGACCTGCATTTCTGGCGCGAAGTCGCGCAGGATCTGCTCGATCTCGGCCTTGGGCGAGGATGGCGCGCCGGTCGGTACGCCAGGCACAGGCACCGGCGGCGTCACCAGCGCCTCAACCGCGGGGACGTCCACCGCAGGCGCGCTGGGCGGGGTACCCGGGATGGTCGGCGGCCGGACCGTGATGCCGGGCGCCGGCTTGGCGCCGCCGTCGATGCTGGCCGCCTGCTCGGTCGGCAGGGCCGGAGTCGCGGGGACGGGCACGGGGATCACGGCGCGCTCGTCGGTGCCCGGCGGTGTCGCGGGGTCGGCCGCCGTGGTCTCGGCCGGGGCCACAGGCACGGCTGGCGGCGCAGGCGGGGTGGCGGTGGCCTCCGGCGGGGGCGCGGCGGGCGGCGCCGGAACATCGACCGGGGGTGGCGGAACGGGTGTCGCGGGCGGTGCAGCCGCTGCCGTCTCGACCGGCTTGGGCGGCGCATAGGTGGCCTCGGCCACGACTTCGCCCGACGACAGGAAGTTCAGCTTCGTCCCGTCGATCTGGATGCCGCTGCAGGCGAACAGCATGTCGTTGTAGTAGAAGCACATCTGGTCACCCTTGACGTCCCACTTGCCGTCATAGGCCTGACCTTCCAGCAACCCCTCGATCGTGCCGTCGGCGCGATAGGTTTCCTGGTACTTGCCCTGGAGATTGGTGCCCTCGATCGTCGCATTGATCATGCGATCGCGGATCTCCCCGCCCGTCAGCTGCTGGGCCTGCGCCATGGCCAGCCCCGGAAGCAACCCGAACAGGCTGACCATCAAGGTCGCACGTTTCGCCGCCATCGTGCGTCTCTCCCCATTAAGCATGTGCCCGCCCAGGGTCACCATGGGCGGGCGCCAAGTCAATCGATTGGGGCGGATGATCCTGTGACACAAGTCACGCGGGGAAGTGTCCGCCCGGTCCCCTCCCCGCGCACCCGGCCGTTCAGGCCAGGTAGTCGTGCAGCACGCGACCGAAGGGCAGCGTCAGGTCGGCGATGAAGTGGCGGCCACCGACGATCTTGCGCACCGGCAGGTCGGCCACCGGCGCGTTGACGTGCGGCACCAGGTGCAGGCGTGCCGGACCTTCCCAGGTCCCCTTCAGCGTCACTTCCGTCAGGTTGTATGCGACCAGCTGGGCGATCTTCGGCGAACCGTCGACGTCCGGGATGATCTTCAGGTTGACCTGCGTCTTGTTCAGCGCGGCGATCGTCTTTTCAGGCTTGCGGGTCAGGTTGTCGTGCTTGTAGGCCATCGTGCCCATGGCGACCAGCTGCCCAGCATAGTGCAGCGTGCCGGTCAGCGTATCCTCGGCCACCCACAGCTTCGGATGCGCGAACTTCTTGGGGAAGCCCCAGATTTCGCGGCCCGCCGCCACCGGCGGATCGCAGTCCAGGTACATCTGGGCGACGAAATTCACCGGCTCGCCCTGGTAGGTGCAGGGGATGACGACACCGGATTCGGTGTAGTCGCCGAAGCCGGAGCTGTCCGGCATCTTGATGAATTCGTAGAAGACCTGGTTGCCCACCGGCTCCAACGGCTCCGGCACCGCCTCGCGCACCAGGTCGGCATCGCTCTCATAGACGATGATCAGGTACTCGCGATTGACGAAGCGATAGGGCCCATGCGGATAGCTGGGGCTGGCCGCCGGCATCGAGGGGATCTTGAGGATCTGCTCTCTGTTCATCGTGTCGATCTCCGTTGGCGGCCGGGCGCGCCGGCCGCGATCAGTCGTGAAGTCTTGGACCCGGATGCTGCCCTGGGGCGGCGCCGGAAGCCGGCGTCGTCCAGGCGGCTGTAACCAGCCCCGTCCCAGGCACGGCGGCAGGAATGCCCTGCCGCCCTGCCTGGTCCGAAGCCGCCACAACCACTGTGCGCTAAAGGAACTTGGTGTTGATGTCGGTCGAGGATTCCCGGCCGATCTTGTCCGAATGCTGTGACAGGAATTGCTCCGCCCGTTCGCGTCCCAATTCGAACAGCCAGCGCAGATAGGACCAGTCGGCGTTGAGCTTGGACGAGACGCCCATCCGGTTCATCACGTCCTCGGCATCGACCGAGTGGATCAGCATGCGCTTCAGGCGGCCGCCATCGTCGAAGCCGCGGTCGATCAGGCTGGTGACGAAGCCGATCGCCCGCATCTCGCGCATCAGGCTCGAATTGAAGCTGAGCGTGTTGATGCGGTCCAGGATCCCCTGCGCCGTGGTGGGCAGTTCGGGGATCTGGATCGGGTTGATCTGGATGATCAGCACGTCCCGGCTGTCGCAATTGTAGATCAGCGGATAGATGGGCGGGTTGCCCATGTAGCCGCCGTCCCAGTAATGCTCGCCATCGACCTCGACCGCCTGGAACAGGAAGGGCAGGCAGGCCGATGCCAGGACCGCGTCGACCGTCACGTCGCGCTCGCGGAACACGCGGATGCGCCCCGTCAGGACGTTGGAGGCACAGATGAACAGCTTCACCGCGCGTTCGTGGTGCAGCATGTCGGTGTCCAACACTTCCGCCAGCGTCTGCTTCAGCGGATTGTAGTTGAACGGGTTCATCTGGTAGGGCGACATCATCCGCGAGATGGTGTCGAACGTGTGGTAGATCGGGGAGTATTCCAGGCCCCGATTGCCCATCAGGCGGTCCATCCAGCTTTGCTGGAGGGGGGAGAAGCGCGCCCCGTCCGAGATCTTCTTCCAGAAGGTCTCAAGCAGCTTGCGCGCGCCCTCGCGCCCGCCCGCGGCCAGGCCGCAGGTCAGCACGGCAGCGTTCATGGCACCGGCGCTGGTGCCCACCACCCCTTCGATCTCGATCGACGGATCTTCCAGAAGGCGGTCGATCACGCCCCAGGTGAAGGCCCCGTGCGAGCCCCCACCCTGCAGCGCCAGGTTGATGCGGCGTACCGCGGTCATCGGCTTGCCCTCCCGTCCGGGGCCGCTCCTAGTGCGCCACCCAGCCGCCGTCGACCGGGATCGCGACACCCGTCAGGGTCGAGGCCGCGTCGGACGACAGGTAGACGGCCAGGGCGCCCATCTGCTCCACGGTCGCGAACTCGCGGTTCGGCTGCTCCTTCAGCAGGACCTCGGTGATGACCCGGTCGCGCGGCAGGTTGTGCGCCTTGGCCTGGTCGTCGATCTGCTTCTCGACCAGCGGCGTCCAGACATAGCCGGGGCAGATCGCGTTCGAGGTGATGCCTTCGCGCGCGCATTCCAGCGCGACGACCTTGGTGAAGCCGATCACGCCGTGCTTGGCGGCGACATAGGCCGACTTGAAGGGCGAGGCGATCAGGCCATGCACCGACGAGACGTTGATGATGCGGCCATAGCCCTTCGCCTTCATGCCGGGCAGCGCCGCCTTGGTGGCGTGGAACACCGACGACAGGTTGACGGCGATGATCTGGTCCCACTTGTCGACCGGGAACTCATGCACGGGCGTGACGTGCTGGATACCGGCATTGTTGACCAGGATATCGACCGAGCCGAATTCCGCGGTCGACTTCTCGATCAGGCCATAGATCTGGTCAGGCTGCCCCATGTCGGCAGCGACGAAGGTCGTCCGCACGCCAAACTTCTTGCCGGCGCTCTCGACCAGGGCCAGCTGCTCTGCGTCCGCCTTGCGTCCGTTGAAAACGATATCCGCCCCGGCCTCGGCCAGGGCGTTGGCGATGCCAAGCCCGATGCCGCTGGTGGAACCCGTGACGACTGCCACTTTGCCTTTAAGCGCGCCCATTTCGTCCCCCTGTCTTCCCTGTTGCGCCGCGATGATGATCGGGAAGCCCGCACCACTCAATTGCGGCGATAGTTAACGAATCGTTGTGTCGCCCGGATGTCACGGCGCTCACAGTCCGCCGGGATTTCCCCGTCGGGGTTCCGGCAAGGCCGCCTGCGCGTTCCGTCCCCTGCAACCCCTTCCGGCCATGCGTAAACCCTGGCGCCACGCATCCCCTGTCCGCTGCCTGGCGCCGAGCTTGGTCCCCGCGCGCGGATGGCGCGGATCGCGGTGCACGTCGCAGGTTCAATCGCACCCGACCCCATATCCGGTGCCGCAGTGCCCGCGACCCACCAGATCCAGCCCAGCCGGCCCGGCCTTCCTGGCGGCCGTCGCTAACCGATCGGCAAGCCCCGCACTCGCCGCCGCCATGCCAACGGCGACGACCGCGGGAGCCAATCCATCACCCCTCACGCAGTTTTCACTTTTTCGCGATCAAAAATCACGGAAAATTCACGCGATCGTGAACTCTATTCATTGCGCCCGGCAGACATGGTTAACATGCCTCGTGCCGTCGTGTCCCGCGCAGCCTGTGCGCTCCTGTCGCAGGGGATTTCGGGATTGTCGACGATCCACCGTCGCGGTTGCAATCGGCGATGCCACCAATTGGGAATCGGGATCGCGGCAGGGCCAGCAAAGACCCGGTGGGGACGTGCCGCCGCCGCCCCCGGGCTACCCCCACGGGCATCGGCCCAGGGCCAGCTTCGGGGCCTCCCCCACAGACAAAAGAGCTTTCCGCCACAGGCGTTTACCATGTTGTGTACCGGTGGTGATGGAACTCTGTCCGCAGGCGGATCACGGACCCTGTGATCGCACCCGGATTCCCGATCCGTTCGTGATCGGCGCATCCAGGGCTTGGTGTCATCGCACCAAGGAGCGGTGGTATCGTTCGCCGTGTTCGGCAGTTTGCCCGCAGGGGTTGGGCCGACCCGGCCGGACCAGTGGAGCCTTCGGCAGCTTCGTCATCCCCGACGGATTTCGTGACGCGTCCATTCATCCAGGTTCACAGCCCCGCCGCGATGCGTGAGACCGACCAGCAAGGTGCGGCCGACGACATTGTTGCGGACAAGGCGGCCGAACTCGGCGCGCTGGCGCGGGCCGTCGCCCGCCTGCGCGAGGACGCGCGCACCGTCGCCGCCTCCGCCGCCGAGATCGAGGCCGGCTGGAGCCTGCTGACCACCGTGTTCAATGCGCTGGACCAGGGCATCGCCGTGTTCAGCCAGAACGAGCGCCTGCTGGCCGCCAACGCCGCATACAGCAGCCTGCTGGCCCTGCCCTCAAACCTCACGCGGCCGGGCATTTCGCTGTGGGACGTGATGGCCCACCAGATCCGCCAGGGTTATCTGGGGCCGGGCGACACCTACACGCTGCTGACCCATGCCAAGCAGCGCTGGAGCGGTCAGGACGATACCTGGGAGCAGCGCCATGCCGACGGCCGCTGGCTCCGCGTGGGCCGGGCCCCCCTGCCCCATGGCGAGGTGATGATGGTCGTCACCGACATCAGCGCCACGCGCGCGGCCGAGGCCGCCTTGCGCGCGAGCGAGGCCCGCCTGCTCGAGGCCGACCGCATGAAGAACGAGTTCCTGGCCAGCATGAGCCACGAACTGCGCACGCCGCTGAATGCCATCCTGGGCTTTTCCGAGGTCATCACGACCGGGCTGATGGGCGACCTGCCGCCCAAGGTGGTCGAGTACTGCAAGGACATCCACGCCAGCGGCGTGCACCTGCTGGCGATCATCAACCAGGTCCTGGACCTGTCGAAGATCGAGGCCGGACGCTTCGAGTTGGACCTGGAGATCTTCGACCTGCCGTCCATCGTGCAGTTCGCCTGCGCCATGCTCTCGCCCGAGGCGCAGGCCAAGTGGCTGAACGTGGAGACGCTGCTGCCGCCCGACCTGCCGCGCCTCAATGCCGATCGCCGGGTGGTGGGGCAGATCCTGCTCAACCTGCTCTCCAACGCGGTGAAGTTCACGCCGGAGGGTGGGCGCGTCACGGTCGAAGGGCGCATCGACCTTCAGGGCGACCTGCTGCTGATCGTGACCGATACCGGCATCGGCATCGACATCGACGAGCAGGACCGCGTGTTCGAGCCGTTCCGCCGGGCCTCCCACGGTCCGGCGCGGCGCATCACCGGCTCCGGCCTCGGCCTGCCGATCAGCCGCAGCTTCATGGAACTGCATGGCGGCAGCCTGGCGATCGAGAGCAAGCCCGGCCAGGGGACGCGGATCACCGCCCGCTTCCCCTCCGCCCGGGTCGTCCCGGGCACGCCCGAGGCCCCGCCCCGCCCCGAGCCCCCGAAATCCGCCCCAAGGCCAAGGGCCTGAGCGTCTGAGGGCAGGCCGTTCGGCGATTCTGCGCGGTCTCGATCCACCTCAACGACATTCCCCGGGGCATCCCCTGGGCATGCGAGTGCGGAGGGCGCCGACCTTGCCCCCTCCGCCTTGGTCCGCCGCCCCCTACAACACGCCCAGCATCTTCGCGACCAGGGGATGGCGCACGATGTCGGTGTCGGACAGGCGGACGACGCCGATGCCGGACACAGTCTCCAGCCGACGGGCAATGTCCGTGAGGCCCGACAACCCTTCGAGCAGGTCGCTCTGGTCGGGATCGCCGGTCAGGACCATTGTCGCGTTCCATCCCAGCCGGGTCAGCAGCATCTTGATCTGGGCATAGGTGCAGTTCTGCGCCTCGTCGATCACGACGAACGCATTGTTGAGCGTGCGCCCGCGCATGTAGGCGACGGGTGCGATCTCGATCTGGCCGTTCGCCAGCGCCATGCGCAGGCGCTTGGCGCCCAGGCGGTCGTTCAGCGCGTCATAGAGCGGCTGCAGATAGGGGGCCAGCTTCTCGTTCACGTCGCCGGGCAGGAAGCCCAGGCTCTCCCCCGCCTCGACCGCCGGCCGGGTCAGAACGATGCGGCTGACCCGCCCTTCCTCCAACGCCTCGACCGCGGCGGCAATCGCCAGGTAGGTCTTGCCCGTGCCGGCTGGCCCCAGGGCCAGGACCAGGTGATTCTCCGCGATCGTGGTCATGAGGGCCTGCTGCCCCGGCGACTGCGCCCGCACCTTGCGCACATAGCGCTGGTCGCGGGCTTCCTCGACCGGGCTCCAGTCGGTTTCGGCCTCGGCCGGCCCCAGCGGCGTCGGCCGCAGGAACAGCGGTTGCACCACGGCTTCGTCATTCACCTTGGGACGCGCGGCACGACGGGTCATGCGATACCTCCAATCGGAACGGAACCATAGGAACGGGGGGCCACCCGGCAGACGCGTGGGACCACGCGCCCGCCCCTGCGGCGGAGCACAAACGAAAACGCCTCCCGAAGGGGAGGCGCAGGCAGGACATCGGACATGGCCAGGATACGGGACGGGCACGGCCCCGGCGGTCCTGGGCGCGGGCGCAGGGACCGCTGCAGGACGGGTCGCTGACCCCGGAACGGGATACGTGACTGCTTCAGCACAGCCTCCCTTCCGCCTCGCCGCCCGGTCGGTCAGGCCCGCGCCACGGAGCACGGGATTGACGGGCGCGAAGCACGCATGCCGACTATAGCGGCCCCGCCTTCACACTGTCCCCATATTTTGACACAGGCATGACAACAGACCACCGCATGTGGCCCGGATATCCAGGGCTTGTGTCCTGTCGCCCGACATGGCGGATTCCTGGCGCATGAGGGTGCTGAGACGGCTGTTTCGTGGCCTGGGCTGGCTGCTGCTGGGGCTGGTCGCCCTGGTCCTGCTGGGGGCCGGCGGCCTTGCCCTGTGGCTGATGCGGTCGGTCGCGCCTTGGGACGGCACTGCCGCCATCGCCGGCCTGCAGCAGCCGGTCCAGGTCGTGCGCGACCGCCACGGCGTGCCGCACATCAAGGCGGCCGACGCCGCCGACGCCGTGCGCGCGCTGGGCTATGTCCATGCCCAGGACCGCCTGGTGCAGATGGAACTGAACCGCAGGCTGGGCGCCGGCCGCCTGGCGGAACTGGTGGGGCCAAGCGGCCTGGTGCCCGACCGCCTGATGCGCACGCTGGGCGTCTACCGCCTGGCCGAGGAGGAGGCCGCCGCCGCCAGCCCCGATGCCCGCGCCCTGCTGGACGCCTATGCCCAGGGCGTGAATGCCTGGATCGACCAGGTGCGGGGCAGCGCACTGACCCCCTGGCCGCCGGAGCTTTCCCTCCTGCTGGCCTCGCCCGAGCCGTGGCGCCCGGCCGATACGCTGGTGATCGGCAAGCTGCTGGGCCTGCTGCTGGGCGGCAACTGGTATTCCGAATTGCGCCGTGCCCAACTTTTGGCCGCCCTGCCCGCGGACCAGGTCGACCTGCTGCTGCCGCCACCGGACCCCGCCGACCGCCCCAGCATCCCCGCCGTCGACCAGGCCCTTCTGGATCCTGAAAGCCTGGCCCGGCTGGCGGCGGCGGTGCCCGCCTGGGTCGACGCGCAAGGTGCCTCCAACGCCTGGGCCGTGGCCCCCGACCGCAGCGCGACCGGTTCCGCCATCCTTGCCAACGACCCCCACCTGGGCCTCAGCGCGCCCGACATGTGGTACCTGGCGCGGATCGACGCGCCCGGTTTCACGGTCGCTGGCGCCACCACGGCGGGTATTCCCTTTCCCCTGCTGGGCCACAATGGCCGCGTCGCCTGGGGCATGACCACGACGGGCGCCGACACGGCCGACCTGTTCGTGGAACGCCTGGACCCGGCTGATCCCGGCCGCTACCAGGTGCCGGGCGGCGGCAGTGCCGCGTTCGCCACGCGGCAGGAAACGATCAAGGTCCGCTTCGGCGAGGCGGAAGTGCTGACCGTCCTGAGCAGTCGCCATGGCCCCGTCCTGCCCCAGGGCGTGGGTCCCGCCTTCACCCGCCCGCCCGGCACCGTCGTCGCCCTGGCGCATACCGCGCTGCAGCCGGGTGACACCACCGTCGACGGCCTGCTGGGCATGGTCCGCGCAGCCGATGCCAAGGCCTTCGTGGCGGCGCTGGCGGCCATGCACGCGCCGGTGCAGAACCTGACCTTCGCCGATCGGGATGGCACCGTGGGCCTGGCGATTGCCGGGCGCATCCCCGTGCGCCGCAGCGCCCGCAGCGCCGTGCCGGCCCCCGGCTGGACCGGCGAGTACGACTGGATCGGGTTCCTGCCCTTTGCCCAGATGCCGCGCACCGTGGCCCCGGCGGGCGGGGCCGTGTGGAATGCCAACAACCGCATCTCGTCCGGCACCCCGTTCATCGGCACGGACTTCGATCAGCCCTTCCGCGCCGACCGCATCCAGGCGCTGCTGGACCAGGAACCGCTCAGCCTGGACAAGGCCCAGGCGATGCAGCTCGACGTGCAGTCCGGTGCCACCGCCCTGGTCCTGCCCCGGCTGCTGGCGCTGGCCGGGCCCGGCACGCCCGACCAAGCGCCGATACTCCAGGGCCTGGCCGCCTGGGACCATGACCTGGCGCCCGAACGGTGGGAGCCGCTGGTCTATCACGCCTGGCTCCACGCGCTGGAGCCGCGCCTGCTTTCGGACCGGCTGGTCGGCAACGAACGGCTGCTGCGCGGGCTGAAGCCGCAGGGGCTGCTGCGCCTGCTGGACCGCGCGCCCGACTGGTGCGACGACCGCCGGACGCGGGAGGTCGAGGATTGTCCGACCCAGGTGCGCGGCGCCCTGGCCGACGCCCTGGCGGCCCTGGCCGCGACCTGTGGCGCGGACCATGCCGCCTGGCGCTGGGACGCGGCGCATGTCGCCGTCCTGTCCCATCCGGCGCTGGGCCAGGTGCCCTGGCTGCGCGACCTGTTCAACCTGGAGGCACCGATCGGCGGGGGGGAGGATACGCTGCTGCGCGCGGCGATGGATCCCGGCAACCCGGAACGGCCGTTTGCCGCCGTCCACGGGGCCGGCTTCCGCGGAGTCTACGATCTGGGCGACCTCGACCGGTCGCGTTTCATGATCTCGGCCGGGCAGTCGGGCAATCCGTATTCCGAGGCCTATGGCGACCTCCTGCCGCTCTGGCGCGACGGCGCCATGGTGCCGCTGCCGCCCCAGCCAGAGGGCCCATTGCGCGGCACCCTGAGCCTGGCCCCCGCGCCGGCCACCCCGTGAACCGGGCCGACCGCTGGGCCTGGGCGGTGCTCGCCGCACTGGTTGCGGCAACGCTGGCCCGGGGCGTAGTGCAGGCAGCACTGGCGGCCCACGGGGCCCTGCACTACCCATTCGAGATCGACTACAGCGAAGGCACGACCGCGGCCCAGGTCCTGGGCCTGCAATCCGGCGTGCTCTATGCCCCGCTGGGTCCGGAGCAGTTGATGGCCTGGTGCTATGCGCCCGTCTATCTGGCGCTGGCAGCGCTGGCCGATGCCGGGCTCGGCGACATCCTGCTTGCCGGGCGGCTGGTGTCGCTGGCCAGCGCCGTCCTGTGGTCGGCGGTGCTGGGCCTGGTCTGCCTGCTGGCGACGGACGGGCTCGCCCGGCGGCCGCGCCTGCTGGGGGCCGTCGTGGCGGCGCTGTCGCCGTGGTGCTTCCTGCCCGTGCGCGGCTGGGCGCCGCTGATGCATGT
Organism: Zavarzinia sp. CC-PAN008; assembly: GCF_051903925.1. Lineage (GTDB taxonomy): Bacteria > Pseudomonadota > Alphaproteobacteria > Zavarziniales > Zavarziniaceae. Next base: position 2,563,934 of record NZ_CP173678.1, on the reverse strand, counting down.
CGACTTCACCGCGATCCTGCTGTCGACCGCGGGCATTGCCTGCGTCCTTGCCTCGCCCCGCCGGCCCGGCCTGCTGGTCCCGGCGGTGATGCTGTTCCTTGCGGCGCTCTTCACCAAGCAGAGCGCGCTGGCGGCCCCCCTTGCGGCCAGCCTTGCCGTTGCCGTCCATTGGCCGCGGCGGGCCCTGGCCTGCGTGCTGGCGGCCGTGGCCCTGGGGGCCGCCGGCCTGGGCCTGATCGTGGCCATCAGCGGGGCGTCCGCCCTCGACCATCTGTTCCTCTACAATACGCATGGCGCGCGCCTGGGCCGGCTGGGGGCGCTGGTCCTGCTGCCGGTCGGGCTGTGCCTGTCGCTGGCGCTGGTCATCCTCTGGCTGCGCCAGGCGGGCGCCGCGCGTGGGCAGCCGGGCGCATTTCCGCGTCTGCTCCTGGCCCTCTACCTGGCCACCACCGCGCTGATGACCCTTGGCGTCATGAAGATCGGCGCCAACTGGAACTACACGATCGAGATGCTGGGCGTGTGGGCCGTGATCGGCGGCATCATGGCTGCCCGGGCCTGGTCTGCGCGGGCGGCCGGGACCCTGCCGGGACCGGCCGCGCCGGTCGCGCTGTCCCTGCTGGCCCTGGTCCAGCTGGCGTTCCCCTGGCCCGACTGGCAGGCCGTGCCCGACGCCCAGGCCAGGGCGGATGCGGCGGCCGTCAGCGCCTTTGTCCGCACCCTGCCGGGCCCGGTCCTGAGCGAGGATCCGGCCACGCTGCTCCATGCGGGCAAGGTCCCCGTCGCCGACATCTTCCTGCTCAGCCAGCTCGCTTTGGCCGGGATGGTCCCCGACAGCCTGATTGACGCACCGATCCGGGCTGCGGAGTATGGCGCCATCGTCGTGACGTCGAACTCGCCCGAAGTCTGGCTGCCGTCGACGCGCGATGCGATCAGGACCCATTATTCCCTGGCCCGGACCTTTGGACGCTATGCCATCCACGTCCCCGCCGCACGCTGAGGCGGCATCCGGCGTCCCGGTCCTCTCCGTCGTCGTGCCCATGCACAACGAGGAGCCGATGCTCGACCTGTTGTTCGGCCGGCTCAAGGCGGTGCTCGATCCCCTGGGCGAGAGCTATGAGATCGTCTGTGTCGACGACGGCAGCAAGGACGCGACGGTGGAGCGCCTGGCTAGTCGCGCCGCCGCCGACCCCACGATCCGCATCGTCAAGCTGTCGCGCAATTTCGGGAAGGAGAACGCGATCACGGCGGGCCTGGACCATGCGCGGGGGCAGGCGATCGTGCCGATGGACGCCGACCTGCAGGATCCCCCAGAACTGATCCCCGAGTTCCTGGGCCTGTGGCGCCAGGGCTATGACGTGGTCTATGGCCTGCGCCGCAGCCGGAACGAGGACACCGCGGTCAAGCGCCAGACGGCACGGGCCTTCTACCGCGTGTTCAACGCCCTGACCGAGGTGCGCATCCCGTCCGATGCCGGTGATTTCCGCCTGATGGACCGCCGCGTGGTCGAGGCGGTGCGCCGCCTGCCAGAGCGCAACCGGTTCAACAAGGGGATCTTCGCCTGGGTCGGCTTCCGCCAGGTGGCGGTTCCCTATGACCGGCCCGAGCGCGCCGCCGGCACCAGCAAATGGCCGCTCTGGCGCCTGTGGAACTTCGCGCTGGACGGCATTACCGGCTTTTCCACCCTGCCCCTGCGGCTGTGGAGCTATCTGGGCTTTGTCGTCGCCGTCGCCTCCATCGTCTATGGCTCGTACCTGGTCCTGCGGGTGCTGTTCCTGGGGGTGGAGGTGCCAGGCTATGCCTCGACCATGGCCGCGGTCCTGTTCCTGGGCGGGATCCAGCTCCTGACACTTGGCATCTTCGGCGAATACCTCGGCAGGCTCTATGGCGAGGCCAAGCGCCGGCCGCTCTACATCGTCGACCGGCTGCACGGCTTTGACGACGCGCCACCCCTGCGCAACGATCGTCGGCTCGATTGAGGCCTTGCTTTGAAAGGCCCGTCTCGACGCCGCCGCCGGACGCGGCTTAGGCTCGGGCCGGGAGACGAAGCGGACGGAAGGGGTTTGCCCGACCGGTTCGTCCCGTTGCAGGAGTCCGCCCGATGAGTGCCGCCCAAAGCGCCGATGCCGCCCCCTTGCCCAGCCCCGCCATGCCGCCGGGGACCGTCTTCCCGGCCGATGCGCCGATCGCCGCCATCATCGCCGCGATCGAGGAGCACGGCTTCGCCGTCGTCACGCACGCGGCAGACCCTGCCCTGGTCGATGCCGCCAATGCCGACTTCGACCCATACCTGGACAAGGTGCAGCTGGGCCGCACCGACTTCGCCGGGTTCAAGACACGGCGCATCAACAACCTGATCGCCAAGTCACCGGCCTGCGGCCGGATCGCCATGCACCCGGTCGTGATGCAGGTCTGCGACCATTTCCTGCTGCCGCACTGCGTGCGCTACCACCTGCACGTCACCTCGCTCATCGAGCTGGGGCCGGGCGAGCGCGCGCAGGAGATCCACCGCGACCAGTCGATCTATCCGGTCCGCTACCCGGCGCCGCCGATGACGGTCGCCACGATCTGGGCGATGGAGGATTTCACCCCCATCAACGGCGGCACCAACGTGGCCCCGGGCAGCCATCGCTGGGAGCACGAGCGCAAGCCGCAGCCGCACGAGATGGTGGCGACGGTGATGCCGCGCGGCTCGGTGTTGATCTATCTCGGCAACGTCCTGCACGGCAGCGGCACCAACGCGTCGAACGCGACGCGGCGGGCGATGACGCTGCAATACAACCTGGGCTGGCTGCGGCAGGAGGAGAACCAGTACCTCTCCCTGCCGCCGGACGTCGCCCGGACCCTTCCGGTCGAACTGCAGAAGCTGGTCGGCTATGACTTCGGCGGCTCCTACCTGGGCTTCGTGGAGGCGGGCCACCCCCTGGCCCTCACGGGCGAGGCCCCGCACGACATGGCCCGCACCAGCGTCGAGGCGGAAGCGGCCAAGGACCGCGTCGAACTCTTCGACATCGCACCGGCGACGGGTGCCAAGCACACCAGTATCGTCGTCCATCGCGACCCCGCCACCGGCTAGCGGCCCGCGCCGGAGGGGGCTACAGGCGGTCCGCCCCGGCACCGCCACCCGATCAAACGGAAAAAGGGCCGCGGATTGCTCCGCGGCCCTTGTCCCTGCCTTGAAGGGCTGTGGACCTTAGAAGTCCATGCCGCCCATGTCGGGCATGCCGCCACCCGGCATCGGGGGGGCCTTCTTCTCCGGCTTGTCGGCGATCATCGCTTCCGTGGTGATCAGCAGCGAGGCGACCGAGGCCGCATCCTGCAGCGCCGTGCGCACGACCTTGGTCGGGTCGATGATGCCGGACGCCACCAGGTCGGTGTAGACGTTCTTCGCCGCGTCGAAGCCGAACTTGCTGTCGTTCTGGTCGAGCAGCTTGCCCGCGACCACCGCGCCGTCAAAGCCGGCGTTCTCGGCGATCTGACGGACCGGGGCCTGCAGCGCCTTGCGGATGATGTCCACGCCGTACTTCTGGTCGGCGTTGGCCACCTCGACCTTGTCCAGCGAGCGGGTCGCGTAGAGCAGCGCCGTGCCGCCACCGGGCAGCACGCCTTCCTCGACGGCGGCGCGGGTCGCGTGCAGCGCGTCATCAACGCGGTCCTTGCGCTCCTTCACCTCGACCTCGGAGGCGCCGCCGACCTTGATCACCGCAACGCCGCCGGCCAGCTTCGCCAGGCGCTCCTGCAGCTTCTCGCGGTCATAGTCGCTCGAGGTCTCCTCGATCTGCGCCTTGATCTGCGCGACGCGGCCCTGGATCTCGTCCTTCTTGCCCGAGCCGTCGACGATCGTGGTGTTTTCCTTCTCGATCGTGACCTTCTTGGCCTGGCCCAGCATGGCGAGCGTCACGCTCTCCAGCTTGATGCCCAGGTCTTCGGAGATCACCTGGCCACCGGTCAGGATCGCGATGTCTTCCAGCATGGCCTTGCGGCGATCGCCGAAGCCCGGCGCCTTCACGGCCGCGACCTTCAGGCCGCCACGCAGCTTGTTGACCACCAGGGTGGCCAGCGCCTCGCCCTCGACGTCTTCCGCGATGATCAGCAGCGGACGGCCCGACTGCACCACCGCCTCGAGCACCGGCAGCATGGCCTGCAGGCCAGACAGCTTCTTCTCGTGCAGGAGGATGTACGGACGCTCCAGCTCCGTGATCATCTTCTCGGCATTGGTGATGAAGTACGGCGACAGGTAGCCGCGGTCGAACTGCATGCCCTCGACGGTGTCGAGCTCGGTCTCAAGGCCCTTGGCCTCCTCGACCGTGATCACGCCTTCCTTGCCGACCTTCTCCATGGCCTGGGCGATCATGTCGCCGATCTCGCTCTCGCCGTTGGCGGCGATCGAGCCGACCTGCGCCACTTCGGACGAGCCGGAGATGGTCTTGGAATTGGCCTTCAGCTCGGCCACGACCGACGACACGGCGAGGTCGATGCCGCGCTTCAGGTCCATCGGGTTCAGGCCGGCGGCAACCGCCTTCACGCCCTCGCGGACGATCGCCTGGGCCAGCACGGTGGCCGTCGTGGTGCCGTCACCGGCCAGGTCGTTCGTCTTCGAAGCGACCTCGCGCACCATCTGCGCGCCCATGTTCTCGAACTTGTCCGAGAGCTCGATTTCCTTGGCGACCGAGACGCCGTCCTTGGTGATGCGGGGCGCACCGAACGACTTGTCGATCACGACGTTGCGGCCCTTGGGGCCCAGCGTCACCTTCACGGCGTTGGCCAAAATGTCGACGCCGCGCAGCATGCGGTCGCGGGCGTCGGTCTGGAAGCGGATTTCCTTGGCTGCCATCTGATGCTACTCCCTCTTGGCCGCTCAGGCCGCCTGCTTCGCTGCGGACGCGTTCTCGACGATGCCGAGAATGTCCGACTCCTTCATGATCAGGAGGTCCTGACCATCGATCTTCACCTCGGTGCCCGACCACTTCCCGAACAGGACGGTGTCGCCCGCCTTCACGTCGAGCGCCACGAGCACGCCCTGCTCGTTGCGGACGCCAGCGCCGGCAGCAATCACTTCGCCCTGGATCGGCTTTTCCTTCGCGGTATCGGGGATGATGATGCCGCCGGCGGTCTTCTCTTCCGCCTCGATGCGGCGCACCACCACGCGGTCGTGCAGGGGCCGAAACTTCACCATGTTGCCTCTCCAAACGCGCAAATTTCAGAAGCCGCTGTTAGCAGTCTGGTCGAGTGAGTGCTAGCGGCTGGCCGGGTAATTAGGCGCAGGCCCCGCGGAAGTCAAGACTGGGCCATGCAGGATCCGCCCAGGTTCCCGTGACCGCCTGGGGCAGGGCTGCAACACTGGTTCAGCATCACCTCATACCCTATTGAAATCACACGAAACTCAGCCGATAGTCCGCTTCATGTCCTGGCTGAAGGGATCTGACGGCAAGGTCATGAGACGGCGCGAGGTGTTGAAGCTGGCTTTGGGCCTGCCTCTCCTGCTTGAGGCGGGCGGCACCGCGACGGCCCAGGAACTGGGCCGCACGCTGGCGCTTGCCGTCCCTCCGCCGCGGGCCAAGCCGCCCGTCCCGCCGCTCCCCGCCGGTGCCCGCATCGTCCTGGACGCCGGCCATGGCGGCCGCGATCCCGGTGCCATCGGCCTGTCCGGCATCTATGAAAAGGACGTGGTCCTGGACCTCGTCCTGCAGATGGCCCGCCGGATCGAGGCGGAGGGCCGGCACAAGGTCATCCTCACGCGCAGCCGCGACGTCTTCCTGCCGCTGGTCGACCGCGCCATGTTCGCCCACGACCAGAAGGCCGACCTGTTCATCTCCGTTCACGCCGATTCGGCACCCAACCCGATGGCGCGCGGCCTGTCCGCCTATACCCTGTCCGAGACGGCATCCGACGCGCTGGCCGGCGCCATGGCCGAGCGGGAGAACGCCGCCGACTTCCTGGCCGGGGTCGACCTGGGGGCCGCCGATCGTGAAGTGGCGGCGATCCTGTTCGACCTGGCACGGCGGCACAGCCTGAATGCCGCGCTGGAGCGCAAGGCGTTGATCGTCGACGCCGTCGCGGCCGATCTCCGCCTGCTTCAGAACCCCCGCCGGTCGGCCAATTTCGCCGTGCTGAAGGTGCCGGACGTGCCCTCCATCCTGATCGAGACGGGTTTCCTGTCGAACGCCCAGGACGAGGCCCTGCTGGCCGATCCCGCCTCCCGCCGCAGGATCGCAACCACCCTGGCCGACGCCATCGGCTCGGCCGCGATCACGGCCTGAGCCCATGGCTGCCAGCGCCTGGCTCGCGATCGGTGCCGTTGCGGGGGGCCTGGCCGTGGCATTTGGCGCGTTCGGCGCGCATGGCCTGAAGGGCCGCCTGACGCCGGACGACCTTGCGATCTACAACACCGCGGCCCAGTACCAGCTTACCCATGCCCTGGCGCTGGTGGGGGCCGCGCTCCTGGCGCTTCAGCGCAGCAGCCACTGGTCGACGACCGCGGCCGCGCTGTTCCTGGCCGGCATGATCCTGTTCTGCGGCGCGCTCTATACGCTCAGCCTGGGCGGCCCGCGCTTCCTGGGCGCGGTCGCCCCCATCGGCGGCCTCAGCCTGATGGCCGGCTGGGCAGCCCTCGCCATCGCCGCCCTGAAGCCCTGATTCCCCGCTAGGTCCGACACGGTCCCGCGCAGCAGCAGCCTGCGGTGCGGGCCGCCGCGCACAGGCACGGGCAGTCCTGAGCCGATATCCGGCCACAGTCTCACTCTGAACATCGTTTGACTTCCTGGCCGGGCGATCTAGAATTTGGCCATGCGGTCAAAAATCGACCCGGTCGACCTGGGAGGCGACCCTTCACCCGACGCCGTCGCCCCCAGGGGCGCGGGCGGCGCGTCCGCGCCGGAGGCACTGTCGTTCATCGAGGCGGCACGCCGGGCCCAGATCATCGCCTGCGCCATCCGCACCATCGCGGCCCATGGCCTGGCCCAGACGACCCTGGCCAGGATCGCGGCGGAGGCCGGGATCAGCAAGGGCGTCATCTCCTATCACTTCGCCGGCAAGGACGCGCTGATCGCGCAGGTCCAGGCGGCGATCAACGACCAGGCCGCCGCCTTCATCCGCCCCCGGGTCGAGGCGGCGCAGGGCGCCCGCGCGCGCCTGCTGGCCCTGATCGACGCCAGCGTCCGCTACATGGCCCATGACCGAGACGCGATCATCAGCCTGGTCGAGATCGCGACCCACGCGCTGCAGGCGACCGGGCACCTGAACATCGACCCGGCCCCGCTCAACAACCGCGTCGCCCTGCTCGACCGCATGCTGGCCCGCGGCCAGGACGAAGGCGTCTTCCGCGCCTTTTCCGTGCCCGTCATGCGCAACGCCATCATCGCCACGGTCGACGGCATCGCGCCGCTGCTGCGCTGCGACCCGCAGACCGACCTCGACACAATCGCCCGGGAGCTTGTCCAGGTGTTCGACCTGGCGACCCGCAAGGAGAGCCTGCAATGACGACGACCGAAGCTGGCGGCGCCTGGGTGGCGGAAAGCGGCGGCGTGCCGGACGAGACCGGACCCTCGCTCACCGCGCCCAACGTGATCCTGCCCAAGCGGACAAAGGCGCTCTACGGCTTCGGGTCCGTCGCCTATGGCGTCAAGGACGCCAGCTTCAACGCCTTCCTGATGATCTTCTACAACCAGGTGGTCGGGCTTCCGGCCAACCAGGTCGGCTTTGCCATCATGATCGCGATGATCGTGGATGCGGTCAGCGATCCGTTCATCGGCAGCTTCTCGGACCGTCTGCGCACCCGCTGGGGACGGCGCCATCCACTGATGTACCTGTCGGCGGTGCCCGTCGCGATCCTGTTCTGGATGCTGTGGAACCCGCCCGACTGGCAGGGCGGCGCCTTGTTCGTCTACCTGCTGGTGGTCGTGGTCGGCCTGCGTGGCATCCTGGGCCTGTACGAGGTCCCGAGCACGGCGCTGGCCGCCGAACTGACCGGGCTCTATGACGAGCGCACGCGCCTGGTCAGCTATCGCTACCTGTTCGGCATCCTGGGCGGTGGCGTGGCGACCGCGTTCGCCTTCGGCGTCCTGCTGGTGCCGACGCCGGAACAGCCCAATGGCATCCTCAACGCCGACGGCTATCACGTCTATGGCCTGGTCGCGGCCAGCGTGGTCTTCGGCAGCATCCTGATTTCGGCCTGGGGCACGCACAGCCGCATCCCCACCCTGCCCAAGGCAACCGCCAGCGGCCCGGCCAGCATGCGCCGGCTGGGGCGCGAGACGCTGGAGACGGTGACCAACAAGTCGTTCCTGGTGGTCACGATCTCGGCCATGTTCTCGGCGATGGCGGGGGGCCTGAACAACTCGCTCGGCACCTATTTCGGCACCTATTTCTGGCAGTTCACGCCGCAGCAGCTGGCCTCCATGGGCCTGATCTACATCGTGGCGGCGGTCCTGTCGTTCTTCGTGGCGCCCGCCCTGTCGGTCCGCTTCGGCAAGAAGCATGCCGGCATCACGCTGGCCTTCCTGTCGCTGTTCGTGAACAACACGCCCATCGTGCTCAAGCTCATGGGCGTCCTCGACGGCATGAGCCAGGAGGCCCTCCTGGCCTTCTTCATCGGCTTCAGCGTGATCGGCCTGACCTTTGCCTTTGCCTGCCTGATCCTGGTTACGTCGATGATCCTGGACGTGGTCGAGGACAGTGCCATCCGCACCGGCCGCCGGTCCGAAGGCCTGTTCGCCGCGGCCAGCAGCCTGGTCAACAAGACGGTGACCGGCATCGGCATCTTCCTGGCCGGGATCATCCTGGAATCGGTCGCGTTCCCCACCAATGTGGCGCCAGCCGACGTCGACCCCACGATCGTGCGCGATCTGGTCCTGACCTTCATGCCGACGCAGTTCGTGCTCTACTTCATCTCGATCACGTTCCTGTGCTTCTACCGGATCGACCGGAAGACGCACGAGCGCAACCTGGAGACGCTCGCCCAGCGCGAGGCCGGCGTGCCCTGACGCCCTGCTCCTCCACCCCGCGTGCCCCGGCCTGTCCTCGGCACGCTGGGTGCGGGAGGGGTGATCAGGTCATCCCGCTCATGACGAAGACGTGGGACGGGTTGTCGGTCGCGCGCAGGAAGGCCGGGCCGTTCAGGTATTCGATCCCCGCCTTGGTGGCGGCACTGGCCAGGCGCACGTCGGCCACGCCCGAGAGCATCGAGCGGAAGCCCAGATCGCCGGACCAGGCCACGAATTCGGCCAGATCGCCGCGCAGGGCGGCCGAGGATTCCATGCCCTCTGCGTCCACCGACAGGCTGAGCAGGCCCGAGCCGACCAGGGTCGTACCGTCGCCAGGTTCCAACGCGTGGCGGCACATGAAGCCCAGCGTGAACGGCCATACCGTCTGCACCACCTCGCGCAGGCGCGATTGCGGGGTGCCGGGCGCCAGGTCCAGGATCTGCGGCACCAGGCGGCGCTTGGCCTCCTTGGGCAGCAGGCGGGCGGCCGCGACGTACCGCTCGCGGAATACGCGCACCGCCAGCGTCTCCCAGTGCAGCGGCACCATCAGGATCGACCGGGCGCGCACGCCCTCCTTGCTGCGCAGCTGCCGGGCCGCGATGTCGAGCGCCATCATGTCCAGTTCGGCCTGGAAGCGGCCCGTGATGCTGCCATTGGCCGGCGGCACCAGCGGCAGCCCGCCGCGATGGGCCAGCGTCATCTCATAGGCCGAGACGATGCGCTTGCGCGCGTTCAGCGTTGGCCAGTACTGGGCGACGATCTCGCTGCGCAGTGCCTCGAAATGCTTCCGCTCGGCCTCCTCCTCGTCCATCTCCGCCGACTGCAGGCTGCGGATCAGGGTGTTCAGGGTCAGCGGCTCGCCCTCCTGGATCGCCGCGGGATCGACCTTGAGCGCGATGCCGCGGACCGAGACGGAGCCACCCCAGGGCACCGTGCCGCACAGCTTGGACGTAATCTCGGACGCGATCAGGCGGGCGCGCCGCTCCGCCTCGTCCTTGGGCAGGTCGGCAAAGAGGATGACATAGTATTCCTCGTTGACGACCACATAGAGATCGGTCGGGCCGATCCGGTGTTCGATGGCCGCCTCCGCAATGCGGTGGGCCTTGAACTTCATGTCCTCCCAGTCCTTGCCGAACCGGCGCGCCAGGTCACCCAGGCCCAGCATCTGGACGCTGCCGGCCATGAGCGCGTTGACGGCCCGGGCATGGCGCTCGCGGAACTCGACCAGGCGGCGGTTGAAGCCTTCCTGGTCGCGCGGGTCCAGGCGCTGGGCGCTGTCGCTGACCATGTAGTCGGACGCGCGGACGCGGACCGCACCGGGCGTGCCGCCATCGTCGAACAGGTCGGCCGCCTTGCGGAACAGCCTCGTCAGAAGCGCGCTCTTCATCGCCCAAATCCCGGACTGGGGCACGGAAGCTCAGGACAGCCCGATGGAGCAGGGTGCCGCGGGCACGGTTGCCACCGCGTTAACGATGCTGGACCCGCGCGCGGCGCATTGCATCGGGAAAAGGCTGCACGACGCGCCGGGTCCGCTCTAGTGTGCGCCCATGCCAGACCAAGCCAGCCCCCATGGAGCCCTGCCCCGCCTCGCCATCCGCAGGGGGGAGGAACGGCGCGTCCAGGCCGGCTACCCTTGGGTGTTCGGCAACGAGCTTGAGATGGATGCCGGGGCCAAGGCGTTGCCGACGGGCAGCCTGGTCGCCCTGCACGCCGCCGACGGGCGCGCCCTGGGCACCGCCACCTTCAACCGGCATTCGCTGATCTCGGCCCGCGTGCTGGAGCGGGGCGGCGCCACGGTCGATGCCGGGTGGCTGGCACAGCGCCTGGAACGCGCCCTGGCGCTGCGCACCCGCTTCTTTCCCAGCGCGTTCTACCGCCTGGTCCATGCCGAAGGCGACCACATGCCCGGGCTGGTCGTCGACCGCTATGGCGACGTGCTGTCGGTCCAGGCCAACACCGCGGGAATGGACCGCCTGATGCCCAAGCTGGAAGCCGCCTTCGCGGAGGTGCTGGCGCCCGCCACCGTCGTGTGGCGGAACGACGCCAGCGCCCGCGCGCTGGAAGGACTGGAGCGCACGGTGACGGTCAGCGGCCGCCCGGTCGACGGCCCCGTGGTGATCGAGGAGGGCGGCATCGGCTTCGCCGTCGACCCGGTCCATGGCCAGAAGACAGGCTGGTACTTCGACCTGGAATCGGCGCGCACCCTGGTGGCGGGCCTTGCCCGTGGCCAGCGGGTGCTCGACCTCTACTGCAATGCCGGGGCCTTTGCCCTGCGCTGTGCCAAGGCTGGCGGCAGCGTGCTGGGCATCGACGGCTCGGCCTTGGCGCTGGATCTGGCACGGGCATCCGCCGCGCGCAACGGCCTGGCGGCAGAGTTCGCGCAGGCGGATGTGTTCACTTGGCTGGAGACGGCGCCCGCCGGCGCCTATGACCTGGTCATCGCCGATCCGCCCAGCTTCGTGAAGAGCCGCAAGGAGCTGGCCAGCGGCGTCCGCGGCTATCGCAAGCTGGCGCGCATGGCCGCCCGGGTACTGGCGCCGGGCGGCATCCTGTTCATCGCCTCGTGCTCGCACCATGTCGCGGCGGACGCCTTTGCCGAGGAAGTGCGGCGCGGCCTGGCGGCGGCCGAACGCCCAGCGCGCATCCTGGCCGCGGGCGGTGCCGGCCCGGACCATCCGGTGCACCCCGCCTTGCCCGAATCGGCCTATCTCAAATGGCAGGTCCTGGCGCTCGACTGAGCCCGCCAATAGACCTCGCCTTCCCCAGGCTTAAGCTTCAGGATCTGTCCGTGCGCCGGTTGCTCGCTCTTGCCCTGCTCCTGCTTGTTCCGCTCTGCCCGGCGCCGGCGGAGGCGACCGATGTCGATCTTGAACTGGTCCTGGCGCTGGACAGTTCGTCCAGCGTCGACGACCGGGAGTTCGTGATGCAGCGCGCGGGCCTGGCGGCGGCGTTCGCCGACCCGCGCGTGCTGCAGGCGATCCAGGCCGGCCGGCGCGGCGTCATCGCCGTGCTGCTGATGGAATGGGCCGATCCCGAGAAACAGTTGATGATCGGCGACTGGCGCCTGCTGCATGATCAGGCGTCGCTCCTGGCCTTCGCGGACGAGATCGGCGACCGCAAGCGCCGCATCCTGGGCGGCGTCACCTCCATCAGCGGGGCCATCGACCGCGCCCGCCAGGAATGCGAGCGCAACGGCTTCACCGCCGCGCGGCGCGTGATCGACGTCTCCGGCGATGGCCGCAACGCCTCCGGCCGGCCGGTGCAGCCGGCGCGCGATGCGGCGGTGGCCGCCGGGTTCGTCATCAACGGCCTGCCCATCGCCGTCGACGATCCCGGCCTGACCCGCTATTTCGAGGCTGAGGTGATCGGCGGGAATGGCGCCTTCGTCCAGAGCACGCCCGACTACGAGGGCTTTGGCGAGGCGATGCGGACCAAGCTGATCCGCGAGATCGAGGGCACGTTCGTCGGCGCCGGCATCGCCCCCGATGCGCTGCCCGACCGGGCCGGCCAGGCGCGATGGCCCGCCGGCTGATCGCCGCGCTGCTTGCTCTTGCCGCGGCCTTCGCCGCGGGGTCCGCGCGCGCCGCCGACCAGATCGACCTGGCCCTGGTCCTGGCCATCGACAGCTCGACCTCCATCACCACGCAGGAATTCGCGATGCAGCGCCAGGGGCTGGCCCGGGCGCTGAGCGATCCCAGCATCCGCGCCGCGATCGCCGCCGGCCGGCAGGGCCGCATCGCGATCGCCGTCATGGACTGGTCCGGCATGCGCCAGCAGCTGGTCGCGGTGCCGTGGACCCTGGTCGACCCCGATAGCGTCGGCGCCTTCGCGCAAGCCCTGCTGCGGGCCCCGCGCGGCCTCACCTATGGCGGGACGGCCATCGCGCCGGCCCTGGCCCGGGCGACGCGCCTGCTGCACGACGTGCCGCTGCGCCCGGCCCGGCGCGTGATCGACGTCTCTGGCGATGGCGAGCGGACCGCGGGGCCGAAGCCGCGGGAGGCGCGGGACGCAGCCATTGCCGCAGGCATCACGATCAACGGCCTGGCCATCCTGCACGAGGAGCCTGCCCTGCTTGCCTATTACGAGCGCGAGGTGATCGGCGGCGAGCGGGCCTTTGCCCTGCCGGTCGCCAATGGCGGCGACTTCGCCGATGCCATGCGCCAGAAGCTGGTGCGCGAGATCCTGGGAGACCAGATGGCGGACCGCCGCCTTGCCCCGCTGCTGGCGCCCCGTCGCGACTGGACGCTGGCGCCGCGACGGCCGGGCGCGCGCCCGGCATCGTGGCCGCGTGCCCTTGGCCCCGCGTCCGCCGCCTGGCCGGGCGCGGGCGGGCGCCTCTGACGGGCGGGTTCAGCCCTCCGGCGTCACCACCAGCTGGTTGCCGTTGAGGTCGACGATGCGGACGCGCGCACCGGCCGGCTGGTCCGGGCCGACGACGGTCCAGCTGCTGTCGCCGACGCGGGCCCGGCCCGTGCCGTTGACGATGGGCTCGATCAGGACGGCGGTCTGCCCCTTCAGGCTGGCGCCGCGCTCGTTCAGGCCGTCGGCCGCGCGTTCGTTGCCGAAGCGCGACTTCACGAAGCGCCGCGCGACCAGGATCACCAGGCCGGCGACCACGGCAAAGACGATGCCCTGCACATAAAGCGGCGTATCGGGCAGCACGGCGACCAGGCCGCCGACCACGACGGCGCCCACCGCCAGCCAGGCAAAGGCGACGCCGGGCAGGAACGCCTCCAGCGCCACCAGGACCAGCGCCAGCGACCACCAGTGCCAATAGCTGATCGTCTCGAACATGGCCGTGGCCTCAGGCCTTGGGCCGCTGCCAGGGCCCGTCGCCGCCGGCGGTGGCCTGCTTCGTCAGTTCGGCGATGCCGGCGACGGCGCCCATGACGCCGGAGGAATCGAGCGGCATGAAGGTGATCTTGTTGTTGGGCGCGGTACCGATGTCCTTCAGCGCCTCCACGTACTTCTGCCCCAGGAAGTAGTTGACCGCAGACAGCCCGCCATTGGCGATCGCCTCGGACACCGCCGCCGTCGCACGGGCTTCGGCGACGCCCAGCCGTTCACGGGCCTCGGCATCGCGGAAGGCGGCCTCCTTGCGGCCCTCGGCCTCCAGGATGGCGGCCTGCTTCTCGCCCTCGGCCTTCTTGATCGCGGCTTCCCTGTGGCCCTCCGCCTCCAGGATGACGGCCCGGCGCTCGCGCTCGGCCTTCATCTGCCGGCCCATGGAGATGACCATGTCCTCTGGCGGGGCGATGTCCTTGAGCTCGACACGGGTGACCTTGACGCCCCAGGGGGAGGTCGCCTGGTCGATGATGGCCAGCAGCTTGTCGTTGATCTCGGCCCGGCGGCTCAGCACCTCGTCCAGGGCCATGGATCCCAGGACCGAGCGGATGTTGGTGATGACCAGGTTGATCATCGCATTGCCCAGGTCGTTCACTTCATACGCTGCCTGGGCCGGGTTCACGATCTGATAGAAGGCGACGGCGTCGCAGGTCACGATCGCGTTGTCGAGCGTGATGACCTTCTGCGACGGCACGTCCATCACCGTCTCCTGTGTCGACAGCTTGTGCCCGATCGAATCGATGATCGGCATGATGAAGTTCAGCCCGGGCTTCATCGTGTGGGTGTACCGGCCGAAGCGCTCGACCGTATAGGCCCAGCCCTGGGGCACCGACTTCACGCCCAGGAAGATCAGGCCGACGACGACGGCGACCAGGATCAGTACGAACGTCCCCAACGCATCCATTGCAATGTCCCCCCGCCGGCTGCGTCGGCCCGGTCCACCCCGCCAGGCGTCCAACCCGCAGGTCCGGCCAATCGTGGCGCCAGTCTAGGGGGCGACGGCCGATTGTCCATAAGGCGACGCGGGCGCGCGTGACGCCGGTCACCGGGCGCGGAGATCCCCTTCCAGGATGCGGGCAAGCCGGCCCACCGCCTGGGGCATCGCCTCCACCTCGACCGCGCCGAAGCCCAGTTGCACGCCGGGCCAACCGGCCGGCCCCGTCCAGGTCCGCGACAGGGCGGGCACGACCAGCCCGGCCGCCGCCGCCGCGCGTTCCACTGCCCGGTCGTCGCTATCGGCTGGGGACAGGCGGCCCGCCACCTGCATGCCGATGGCGCTGGGCAGCAGGTCCAGCCGTCCGCCCAGCGTCGCGCCGATCGTGGCCCGCAGCGCCTCCGCCCGCTCGGCATAGAGCGCGCGCATGCGGCGGATGTGCAGGGCGTAGTGGCCCTCGCCCAGGAACAGCGCCAGGGTCGCCTGGACCGGCATGGCGACGACATGGCCCAGGTGGCCGCTGGCCACGCGAAAGGCATCGACCAGGCCGGGCGGCACCACGCAATAGGCGGCGCGCAGCCCCGGCGCCAGCGTCTTGGCAAAGGTGCCGAGGTAGAGCGTGCGACCATGCGCGTCCAACCCCTGCAGGGCGGACAGTGGCCGGCCGGCATGGCGGAACTCGCTGTCGAAGTCGTCCTCCACGATCCACGCGCCCAGCCGCTCGGCCGCGGCCAGGACCTCCAGCCGCCGCTCCAGGCTCATCGTCATGCCCAGCGGGTACTGATGCGACGGCGTCAGGTAGATCAGGCGTGGCCGCGTGCCCGTGCGCAGGCCCGCCGCCGCGTCCAGGCCCTGGCCGTCGACCGCGACCGGCGCAAGCGCCAGGCCAGCACCCAGGAAGGCCACGCGCGCGCCGCGATAGCCGGGCTCCTCCAGCCACACCGTGTCGCCGGGATCGGCCAGCAGCGTGGCCAGCAGCGACAGCGTCGCCTGCGTGCCCGTGGTCACGATCACCTGCTCCGGGTCCGCCACCACGCCGCGCGCCGCACCCAGGTGCTCCACGATCGCCCGGCGCAGCGCGGGCAGGCCGCCGAACTGGCTATAGGCAAGGTCCGAGGGCGCAAGGTCCGCCAGGCCCCGGGCCGCCAGCCGCGACCACAGCGCCCTGGGAAAACGGTCCAGCGCCGGCACGCCGGGGGCGAACGCCATCTGCGGGCGCAGGGGGCGGGCCTCGCCCGCGATGGTGGCGCCGCGGCGGGACAGGGCCGCCGCCCCCGCGGCACCGCCGGTCCCGTCCCGCGGCAGCGGCCGGGCGGCCATCGGCGCCACCCGCGTACCGCCCCCAGCGGCGCCGGTGACATAGCCCTCGTCCGCAAGCTGCGCATAGGCGGCCATCACCGTGTTGCGCCCCACACCCAGGTGCCGTGCCAGGGCGCGGCTGGGCGGCAGGCGCGCGCGGCTGCGCAGGTGGCCGTCCAGGATCGCCCGGCGCAGACCGTCATAGATCTGCAGGTTCAGCGATCGCCCGCCATCCCTGTCCAGCACCAGAAGGTCCAGTTCGACCGCTGCCTCGTCCATCTTGGCCCCGTCGCATCTGCGCTCTTGGCTCTCACGATGGGGCCATCAGGCACGCCAGGATCGCGGCACGCAATGCCCGTCATGTGAGCCCATGTCGATTGCCGAAGCCGCCCCGTCCCATCTCCCGCCGACCGAGCGCAGCCGGGTGCGGCGCCTGCCCAAGCGCGGCAGCCACGACCTTGCCCGCATCAACGCCATCCTGGACGAGGGGCTGGTCGCGCATGTCGGGTTCAGCGTGGGCGGCCAGCCCTTCGTCATCCCAACGGCCTATGCCCGGATCGGCGACACGGTGATGATTCATGGCTCCGTCATCAGCCGCATGCTCCAGACCCTGGCGCAAGGGGTCGAGCTGTGCCTGACCGTGACGCTGCTCGACGGCCTTGTCCTGGCCCGCTCAGGCTTTCATCACTCGATGAACTACCGCTCGGTCGCAGCCTTTGGCCGGGCCAAGTTGGTTGAGGATGCCGCGGCGAAGGAAGCGGCGCTGGCCGCCTTCACCGATCGCCTGGTGCCTGGGCGCTGGGCAAGCCTGCGCCCCACGACGGAGAAGGAGCTGAAGATCACCACGGTGCTCTCCCTCCCCCTTCTCGAAGCCTCGGCCAAGGTGCGGGAAGGCGGTCCGATCGACGATGACGAGGACATGGCCCTGCCGATCTGGGCCGGTGTCCTGCCCCTGGCCATCGCGCCGGGGCCGGTCGTCCCCGATCCCCTGGCGCCATCAGCCCAGCCGGTGCCGTCGGCGGTCGCGCACTGGGCCGCCACCGCCTCGCGCCGCTGAAGCGTTCAGCCCTCGGCCGGAACCGGCGCGGCGGGACGCGCCGCCTGGTCGCGCACGGTGCGCAGGATCTCGTCCGACAGGGCGGGGTCCGTCACCCGCGACAGGACCAGGGCGCCCACCGCGGCGGACAGGCCGGCAATGACCCGGGCCCGCTCCTCGGCACTGGCGCCCTCGCCCTCCAGCAGCGCGATCAGGTTGACGACCCCGTCCCCCAGCCGCGCCTTCAGCTCGTCCGGGCCGCGCGCCACCTCGCCGGCCAGGGCGGCGATGGCGCAGCCCGCCTCCGGCGTGTCGCGATGCGCGCGCGAGACATAGGACTTCAGGAACGCGGCCAGGCGGTCCCCCTCCGCAGCGCTCAAACGCTCACGCAAGGTCCCGCGCGAGCCGGCCATCGCCTCGCCCACCGCTTCCGCGACCAGCGCATCGCGGGACGGGAAATGGGCATAGAAGCCGCCATGGGTCAGCCCCTGGGCGCGCATCAGCTCGGCCAGCGCCACGCCGGACAGGCCCCGCTGCCGCAGCTGGCGGGCGGCTTCCCCCACGATCCGCGCGCGTGTCTGTTCCTTGTGGCCTTTGGCGTACCGCATATGCCTCACCGTCAGATTTCGGACATAATACCATATGGGTGACGGAGCGTCATGCCGCCAGCATGCCCATGCGGTCCCGCATGGCGCGGCCGATTGAACCTGAAGGGCCGATCGCTAATATCCGCCGCGCAACGGCGGTCGCCTGACGCGGCACCCCATGGCAGGATGACCGTCGCCCGAATTCATGCGCGCAAGCCCCGCGCCCAGCCAGGACCCATGCCCATGTCGTCGCCGCACAATCCGCAGTCCGATCTCGCCCGGGCGGACGCGCCCCAGCCGCCCGAGGTGATCGAGGTTGAGGACCTGATCGTCTCCTGCGACGGCGGCGGCGGCGCGCTGGGCCATCCGCGGGTCTATCTGAAGCTGGAACATGGCCGTGTCGAATGCGGCTATTGCGACCGCCAGTTCGTGCTGAAGCCGGGTGCCAAGCCGCACGGCGGGCACTGACGCCGGTGAGCGAGGCAAGCGTGGTCGACGGCGAAGGAGCGGCCCCTGAGGACCAGGCACCGCGCCATCTCTATCTGGTCGACGGGTCGGGCTACATCTTCCGCGCCTATCACGCGCTGCCGCCGCTGACGCGGGCCGACGGCACGCCCGTCAATGCCGTGCTCGGCTTCTCGATGATGCTGGACCGGCTGCTGGAGGAACGCTCGAACGGGGACCGGCCCAGCCACGTCGCCGTCATCTTCGACGCGGGCAAGACGACGTTCCGCAATGCGCTCTATGACCGGTACAAGGCCAACCGGCCGGAGCCGCCGGAAGACCTGATCCCGCAGTTCCCGCTGATCCGCGACGCCGTGCGCGCCTTCAACGTGCCGTGCATCGAACTGCCGGGATACGAGGCGGACGACCTGATCGCGTCCTACGCGACCCAGGCGGCGGGGCAGGGCATGGCCGTCACCATCGTCTCGTCCGACAAGGACCTGATGCAGCTGCTGGACGACCGGATCGAGATGCTCGACCCCGTCAAGAACCGCCGCTGCGGCCCCGAGGGGGCG
Source organism: Zavarzinia sp. CC-PAN008 (assembly GCF_051903925.1). Lineage (GTDB taxonomy): Bacteria > Pseudomonadota > Alphaproteobacteria > Zavarziniales > Zavarziniaceae. Next base: position 2,545,236 of record NZ_CP173678.1, on the reverse strand, counting down.
CTTGAGAAATTCGGGGTGACCCCGGACAAGGTGGTCGACGTGCAGGCCCTGGCGGGCGATTCGGTGGACAACGTTCCCGGCGTCCCCGGCATCGGGATCAAGACCGCGGCCGAGTTGATCAATACCTATGGCAGCCTGGAAGAGCTGCTGACCCGCGCGCCCGAGATCCGCCAGCCCAAGCGGCGCGAATCGCTCATCACTTTTGCCGAACAGGCGCGGCTGAGCCGCCGGCTGGTCGAGCTGGACCGCGCAACGCCGCTGCCGGAACCGATCGCCGACCTGGGCGTGCGCCAGCCCGATCACGACCTGTTGGTGCCGTTCCTGGAGGCCAATGGCTTCCGCGCCCTGAAGACCAAGGTTCTGGCGCGGGTCGGCAATGGCGGGACCGCCGCCACCCCGGCCCCCCTGCCCGCCGCGCCCGCAGCCGGCACCGCCCGGCCGGCGGCGAAGATCGAGGCCGCCCGCTACGAGACGGTGACGGAGCTCGGCGCCCTCGACGCCTGGATCGCCGCGGCGACGCGGGCGGGCAAGGTCGCCTTCGATGTGGAGACGACCTCCCTCAGCCCGATGCTGGCGGAACTGGTCGGCTTCTCCCTCTGCGTCGAGGCGGGCCACGCCTGCTATGTGCCGCTCGCCCATCGCGCCAATGCCGAGGGCAGTCTGGCGCTGGACGAGGCGACGCCGCAGCAGGTCCCCTTTGCCGAGGCATTGGCCCGGCTCAAGGTCCTGCTGGAGGACCCGGGCGTCCTCAAGATCGCGCAGAACGGCAAGTACGACGCCACCGTGATGGCCAGCTATGGCATTGCCGTCGCGCCGCTTGAGGACACGATGCTGGTGTCCTACGTGCTGGAGGGCGGGCTGCACGGCCATGGCATGGACGAACTGGCCAAGCTGCACCTGGACTACACCCCCATCACCTTTGCCGAGGTGACGGGCCGCGGCGCCCAGCAGGTCACCTTCGATCGCGTGCCGATCGACAAGGCGACGGCCTACGCGGCCGAGGATGCAGACGTGACCATGCGCCTGCATGACGTGCTGCGCCCGCGCCTGCTGGAGCAGCGTCTGGTCAGCGTGTACGAGACGCTTGAGCGCCCCCTCCTGCCGGTCCTGCTGGAGATGGAGCGCACCGGGATCGAGGTCGACCGCGCCGAGCTGAGCCGCCTGTCCACCGACTTCGGCGAACGCATGGCAACGCTGGAGGCCGAGGCGCACCAGCTGGCCGGCCGGCCCTTCAACCTGGGCAGCCCCAAGCAGCTGGGCGACATCCTGTTCGGTGAGATGGGCCTTCCCGGCGGGACCAAGACCAAGACCGGCGCATGGGCCACGGGGGCCGACGTGCTGGAGCAGCTGGCCGAGCAGCAGGGCCACCCGCTGCCCCGCGCCATCCTGGGCTGGCGTCAGCTGTCCAAGCTGAAAAGCACCTATGCCGACGCCCTGGTGACCCAGATCAACCCCAAGACGGGGCGCGTCCACACCTGCTACTCGCTGGCCTCGACCACCACGGGGCGGCTGTCGTCGAACGATCCCAACCTGCAGAACATCCCCATCCGCACGGAGGAGGGGCGCAAGATCCGCCGGGCCTTCGTCGCAGGTCCGGGCCATGTCCTGGTCTCGGCCGACTACAGCCAGGTGGAACTGCGCCTGCTGGCCGAGATCGCCAAGGTCGAGGCCCTGGCCGAGGCCTTTGCCAAGGGCACGGACATTCACGCGCTGACCGCGTCCGAAGTGTTCGGCGTGCCGGTGGAGGGGATGGACCCGATGGTCCGCCGCCAGGCCAAGGCGATCAATTTCGGCATCGTCTATGGCATTTCGGCCTTTGGCCTGGCCAACCAGCTGGGCATCCCGCAAGGCGACGCGCGCAGCTATATCGACGCCTATTTCCGCCGCTTCCCCGAAATCCTCCAGTACATGGACGAGACCAAGCGGTCGGCGCGGGACAAGGGCTATGTCGAGACGATCTTCGGCCGGCGCTGCCACATCTTCGGCATTACCGAGAAGAACCCGGCCAGGCGCGCCAATGCCGAGCGGGCGGCGATCAACGCGCCCATCCAGGGCTCGGCCGCCGACCTGATGCGGCGCGCCATGATCCGCATGCCGGGCGCCCTTCGCGATGCGGGGCTGAAGGCGCGCATGCTGCTGACCGTGCACGACGAACTGGTGTTCGAAGTGCCGGAGGACGAGGTGGAGCAGACCAAGGCGACAGCCGTCCGCGTGATGAGCGGCGCCGCGGCCCCCGTCCTCAACCTGGCCGTCCCCCTCGTGGTCGAAGCCGGCCACGCCCGCTCCTGGGCCGACGCGCATTGATGGCCGATCAGCGCGACAGCACGCCTTCCCCCTCACCCCAGGCGCCGCCGTGCTCCGTCCCCCGTGCGCAGCACGGGGGAGGGCCGGGGTGGGGGCGGGACGCAAGCTTTCAGGCGCTGCCGCACCCCCAACCCGCGGGATACCGCCCCCACCCAACCCTCCCCCATCGCTTAGCGACGGGGGAGGACTTCCTTTCGGCGCTTGGATGAACACGCCAACCACCTGGGCCTGGGCCTATTCGGATCGGTTGAGCGCCCGGCCGGGCGAGACCGTCGCACTGCATGCGGCGGGCACGGGCGGCACGGCCAGCCTGGAGGTTGCGCGCGTCGGGCGGGAACGCACGATCGTCCTGAGCCAAGGCGGAATCACCCTGGCGCCCCATGCCGTGCCGGAGCAGGTGCACGTCGTCGGCTGCGACTGGCCCGTGGTGGCGGAGATCGCTGTCGGCGACTGGCCGTCGGGTTACTACGACATTGTCCTGACCGCTGCGGACGGGACCCGGGCGCGCCACATGCTCTGCGTGCGCGCCACGGCACCGCGGGCGCGCGCCGTGCTGGTGCTCAGCACGAACACGTATCACGCCTACAATTCCTGGGGCGGGGCCAACACCTATGCCTGGATCGGCGGGCCCCATCCGGTGCCGGTGCCGGCCGACGCCGCACTGCACAGGGTCGCGGCCCGGCTCTCCACCCGGCGGCCGTTCTCCGCCGGCATCCTGAAGCCCGCCTCGCCGCTGCACCGCCTGGCGAACCCCGACCGGCGCGGCTTCATGGAGCGGGCGCAGGCCGGCGAACTGCGGCACGAGGCCAAGGCCGGGGGACTGGGCTGGGACGCGCCGGCCGGCTTCCTGGACAAGTGGGAGCACGCCTTCGTCGCCTGGGCCGAGGAGGCCGGCTACGCACTGGACTACCTCACCGATGCCGATGTTGAGCGGGCAGGCACCCTCGACGGCTATGCCGTGGCGCTATTCGTGGGCCACTCCGAATACTGGTCCTGGCCCCAGCGGATGGAGGTCGAGCGCTTCGTCGATGGCGGCGGCCGGGCCGTCATCCTGTCCGGCAACACCTGTTATTGGCAGTGCCGGTTCGAGAATGACGGCGCCACCTTCGTCGCACACAAGGCCCGGGCCGAGGATGAGGATCCCGTGGCCGCGGACCCGGCGCGCCGCCACCTCACCTCCGGCCTGTGGTCCAGCCCCTGGATCGCGAAGCCGGAGGCGGAACTGACGGGCCTCAGCTTCCTGTTCGGCGGCTATCACCGCTTCGGCAATTGCGTGGCCCGCGGCGCCGGCGGCTACACCGTCTGGCGGCCGGAGCATTGGGCGCTGGCCGGCAGCGACCTCGAATATGGCGACCTGTTCGGCGACGAATGCCGCCTGGTGGGGTACGAGAACGACGGCTGTCCGCTCACCTTCGGCGAGGATGGCCTGCCCCAGCCGGTGCCGCGCCTGGGTGTGCCCGCAAACCTGGAGATCATCGCCACGGCGCCGGCCACCCTGTTCGAACGGGGCGCCTCGCCCTATTCCGGCGCCGTCCCGCCAGAGGCGCCGCAGAACCTGGCGCGCGCCCTGACCGGTCGCGACGGGCCGGACGTCCGCGCCCGCCTGGTGCGCGGCCATGCCGTCCTGGCCTGCTTCGAGCGGGGCCAGGGATCGGTCTTCAACTTCGGCACCACCGAATGGGCCTATGGCCTGGCCGCCGGCAATCCCTTCGTCGACCGCATCACTCGCAACGTCCTCGACCGCTTCGGCGCGCGCTGAGGCCTATTCCGGATCGCCCAGCTTACGCCGCTCGGCGCGCACCTCGCGCGTGATGCGGGCGACCTGGAACTCCCACCACAGGCGGTTCACGAAGTCGATCACCACGCCGATGATCACCAGCACCATGTTCAGCGGCAGCGCGCCGAACACCTGCGCGATGTGGCTGGAGCCCAGATAGATGCCGATGAAGCCCAGGAAATCGCCGATGCGGATCGGGGTATAGGCCGAGAACAGCGCGATCGTCAGGTCGAAGCCGAAGAGCAGGACGCCCAGCAACGCGATCACCAGTCCGATTCGACGAAACATCCGGCCCGCTTCCCTTGCTTCCGCTGCACCACTGAATCGCAAAGCGGGCGCCGCCGTCCACATTAAACGCAGGCGCCGCGCGGGTGACGCCATGCCGACGCCGCAACCAAGGCCTGCCTGCGACACCTTGACGACACGAAGGCGCTCTTCTAGGTGTTGTGACGAACCGCATTGCGGCCCGTGCCGGGACTGAAGTCATGCCGGCATCGTGGCGGGCGGGCCGGACTGCCGAAGTCGGGTCGACTGCGCGGCCCTTTGCGAACGAGACGTCCCAGCACCTTGGCCAAGACCGTCCACATCAAGACCTATGGCTGCCAGATGAATGCCTATGACAGCGGCCGCATGGCCGACGTCCTGGCGCCACTTGGCTACCGCACGACCGAGGTCGTGGAGGGGGCCGACATGGTCATCCTCAACACCTGCCACATCCGCGAGAAGGCGGGCGAGAAGGTCTTTTCCGACCTGGGTCGCCTGCGTCCCCTGAAGCAGGCGCGGGAGGCGGCGGGTGCGGCGATGACGATCGTCGTCGCCGGCTGCACCGCCCAGGCCGAGGGGGAGGAACTGCGCCGGCGCGCGCCCATCGTTGACGTCGTGGTGGGGCCGCTTGCCTATCACCGCCTGCCCGAACTGGTCGCCCAGGCGGTGCGTCAGGGCGGCGGCGTGCTCGACACAGACATGCCGGCCGAGCCCAAGTTCGACGCGCTGCCCGCGCAATCGGCCAGACCCGGCGTCAGCGCCTTCCTGACCGTGCAGGAAGGCTGCGACAAGTTCTGCAGTTTCTGCGTCGTCCCCTATACCCGCGGCGCCGAGTACTCCCGCCCCGTGGCGGAGATCGTGGACGAGGCCAGGCACCTCCTCGACCTTGGCGCGCGCGAGATCGTCCTGCTGGGCCAGAACGTCAACGCCTATCGCGGGGCCGCGACCGATGGAACGTCCTGGAGCCTGGGACGCTTGATAGAGCGTCTGGCCGAGCTTCCGGGATTGTCGCGCTTGCGCTACACGACTTCGCATCCCCTGGACGTGGACGACGCGCTGGTCGCGGCGCATCGCGACGTGCCCGCGCTGATGCCGTTCCTGCACCTGCCCGTGCAGTCGGGCTCCGACCGGATCCTCGCCGCCATGAACCGCCGGCATGACGCGGCGACCTATCTCCGCGTGATCGAGCGGCTGCGCAAGGCCCAGCCGGCCCTGGCCTTCAGTTCCGACTTCATCGTGGGTTTCCCCGGCGAGTCGGAACGCGACTTCCAGGCGACCATGGCCCTGGTGCGGGAAGTCGGTTTCGCCCAGGCCTTCTCGTTCAAGTACAGCGCCCGCCCCGGCACGCCCGCGGCCAACCTGGACCTGCGGATCGACGATGCGACCGCGACTGCGCGCCTGCACGCGCTGCAGGCCCAGTTGTGGCAGGACCAGGAGGCGTTCAACCGCGCCCAGGTCGGCCGCGTCCTGCCCGTGCTGATCGACGGTCCCGGGCGGCACTCGGGCCAAGTCCATGGCCGCTCGCCCTACATGCAGGCGGTCCATGCCGAGGCGTCGACCGTGGAACCCGGAACGATGGTCGCGATGCGCATCGTCGAAGGCCGGCTCAACAGCCTGGTCGGGGAGCCCGCGGCCCCGCCGGCGGCGGCCGCGGCTTGAGCGACCCCGACCCGGCCGGCGGGTCCACGCCCGGCGCCGTGATCATCGAGTTCCCGGATTCGCGCGCCCTGCCCCGCCTGTTCGGCGAGCATGACGTGAACCTGGCCCGCATCGAGCGGCGGCTGGGCGTCCACCTGTCCAGCCGCGGCAACCGCCTGTCGCTGAGCGGCCCGGCCGACCGCACCGCGATCGCCCGCGCCGTGCTCGACGCGCTGTACCAGCGGGCGGAGGCCGGCAACGAACTGGGCCCGGGCGAAGTCGATGGGGCGATTCGCCTGGCCGAGGCGCCGGACTGGGACGAGCAGGCGGCCGGCGGCCTGGCGATCAAGACCGCGCGCCGCCTGATCCGCCCCCGCTCGCCGGGCCAGAGCGCCTACCTGCACGCCCTCCAGCGCAACGAGATGGTGTTCGGCATCGGTCCAGCCGGCACGGGCAAGACCTACCTGGCGGTGGCCAAGGGCGTCTCGCTTCTGCTGGAGCGCAAGGTCGAGCGCCTGGTCCTGTCCCGCCCCGCGGTCGAGGCGGGCGAGAGGCTGGGCTTCCTGCCTGGCGACCTGAAGGACAAGGTCGACCCCTATCTGCGCCCGCTCTATGACGCGCTGCACGACATGCTGCCGGCGGAGCAGGTCCAGCGCCGCCTGGATTCGGGCGAGATCGAGGTGGCGCCCCTGGCCTTCATGCGTGGCCGGACTCTGGCCCATGCCTATGTCATCCTGGACGAGGCCCAGAACACGACTCCGGTCCAGATGCGCATGTTCCTGACGCGCCTGGGCGAGAACGCCCGCATGGTGATCGCCGGCGACCCCAGCCAGGTCGACCTGCCCCCTGGCACGCGCTCCGGCCTGGTCGATGCGCTGGGCACGGTCGAGGGGGTGGACGGGATTGGCGTCGTGCGCTTTGCCGAGCGGGACGTCGTGCGCCACCATCTCGTCGCCCGCATCGTCGAGGCCTATAACCGCCGCGATGCGGCAGAGCGCCTGGCCCGGTGAGGCGATGAGCACGACCGGCGAACCGGCGGGCCCGACCGGCCCGCGCGACGACGACGCAGCCGACCTGCATCGCGCCCGGCAGCTGCTGTCGGCCACCGCGATCCGGGCCTTGTCGCAGGACGTCTGGACCCGCTGGCGCCCGGTGCTGGACGTGCCCATCCTGCTGGGCTTCCTGCTGGGCATGGCCCTGCTCTATGCCGGGCCGCTGCCGCAGGACCGCCCGATTCCGCCGCTGGATTCGATTGCCGACCAGACGATCCGCGCCCATCGCGACGTGCTGGTAGAGGACAAGGCGGCAACCGCCATGCGCCGCGCCAACGCGGCCGAGGCCTCGCCGCCAGCCTATGACTACGATCCCGAACTCTATTACCAGCAGGGCCGACCGATCGTCGCCGCGGTCGAGGCGATGGCGGCACGGGCCCGCGAAGGCACGCTGGACGCCGCCGGCCGGCGCGAGGCATTCCAGCAGGAGCTGGGCGTGCCGGTGCCGTCCGGTACCTTCGACCTGATCGAGAAGCTGGACAACCCGTCCGATCTCGCCGCCGCCATCACCTTCTTCCTGAACATCGCGCTGGATCGGATGGTGGTGGCCGACCGCGCCGACCTGCCGGGCGAAGGCCCGCTGCTGGTCCGCGATGCCGGCCGGGGCGGCGTCCTGACACGGGCCAACAGCAACAGCGTAATGGACATCGCGCTGTTGCGCCGGCAGATGCAGGCGCGCGCGGCGACCGCGCCCTATGGCTCCGCCCGCTCGGTGCGCACCTTCGCGCTGGAGACGGCGAACACGCTGGCCCGCCCGAACCTGATCGCCAACCCGGACCTGACGGCGGAGCTGCGCGACGCGGCAATCGCCAAGGTCGAGCCCGTGCTGCTGCGCATCGCCGATGGCGAGGTGATCATCCGGGAGGGCGACCGCGTCACCCGCTCCGTCCAGGAACGCCTGCGCATGCTGAACGCGGGCGAGGCCAGCCGCCCGGCCTGGGCCGAACTGGCGGCACTGGCGGCGCTGGCACTGCTGCTCCTGGTCCTGTCGATCTCGCTGCTGCGGCCCCAGGTCCGCGGTGGCGAACTGGGACGCAAGCAGTACTACCTGGTCCTGACGGCGCTGGCCGCGACCAGCCTGGTGCTGGCCGTCACCCACCAGCTGGGCCCGATCCTGGCGGAGGCATTCGGCCTGCCGGCGCGGCTGGGCGCGCTGATGATGCCGGTCGCCCTGGTCAGCCTGCTGCTGGCGCTGCTGCTGGATCTGCGGGTGGCCCTGCTGGCCGGCCTCTCCGTGACGCTGCTGACCGCCTACAAGACGGGCACCGACGCCTGGCTGGTCGCCTATCACATGGCCGGGGTCCTGGCGGCCGGCATCGCTGCGCGCCGCCTGCGCCGCCGCTCCGACCTGCTGCGCGCGGCCCTGCTGGTCGCCCTGGCGCAGCTGGCGCTGGTGCCCATCGTCGCTATCCTGGGCTTCACCGGGGTGCAGCAGGATCTGGGCACCGCCGCCGGCGTCGTCGTTTTCATTCTGGTCCAGGCGGCCCTTGTCGCCGCCCTGGCCGCGGTGCTGCTGCCCGTGCTGGAAGTCGTGTTCGATGCCGCGACGGACATGCGCCTGCTGGAACTGGCCTCGGCCGACAATCCGCTGCTCAAGGAACTGGCGCTGCGCTCGCCCGGCACCTACTACCACTCGATGGTGATGGCGAACCTGGCCGAGACGGCAGCCGATGCCATCGGTGCGCGCGCCCTGCAATGCCGGGTCATGGCGCTCTATCACGACATCGGCAAGATGAAGCGCCCCAGCTACTTCGCCGAGAACCAGCGGACCGGCAACATCCACGACCGGCTGCCGCCCGAATTGTCGGCGCGGATGATCTTTGCCCACATCAAGGACGGCATCGACCTGGCCCGCAAGCATCGCCTGGGCAAGCCGGTGATCGACGCCGTGACCCAGCACCAGGGCACGACGCTGCTGCGGATCTTCTACGAAAAGGCGAAGGACCGCGCCCGCACGACGGGCGAGACGATCGACGAGCAGGAGTTCCGCTATCCCGGTCCCCGCCCGGTGACGCGCGAATCGGGGATCCTGCTGCTGGCCGACTCGGTCGAGGCCGCGACCCGCGCGCTGAAGGACCCCGCCCCGGCGGAGGTCCGGGCCCGCGTCGCCTCCGTCATCCGGGGCAAGGTCGAGGACCGCCAGCTCGACGATTGCCGCCTGACGCTGGGCGACCTGGCCCGGATCGAGGAGGCCTTCGCACGGGTGCTGACGCTGGGCATCTATCATGCCAGGATCGAATACCCGCCCGCCCCCCGGCTGGCCGATGCGCCCCGCGGCGCATCGGTCGAGCCCTTGCCATCCGACGATGCTCGAAATCGAAACGTCCATCCCCTTCCCGGCCTGGGCGAACGCGCTTCCTGAGGTCGAAGACCTGGTGCGCTCCGCCGCCCAGGCGGCGCTCGACGCCGCACTGACGGCGCGCGTGCCGGCGCATGGCCCCAGGCTGGAGGGGGAGCTGTCGCTGATCCTGACCGACGATGCGGAGGTGGCGGGCCTGAACCAGACCTGGCGCGACAAGGCGGGACCGACCAATGTCCTGTCCTTTCCGGGCCTGGAGCCGGATGAGATCGCGGACGCCGAGCCTGGCCGGCCCCTGCTGCTGGGCGATGTCGTCGTGGCGTTCGAGACCACCGCGCGCGAGGCCGTGGAGCAGGGCAAGCCGCTGGCCGATCACCTGCGCCATCTGGTTGTGCACGGCGTGTTGCATCTTTTCGGTTATGATCACCTCACGGAGGACGAAGCAGGCATCATGGAGCCGCTCGAAACGGCAGTGCTGAGCAGCCTTGGCGTGCCCGACCCCTATGCGGAAGGCGACGCCCAATGAGCGAGGCCGGCGGCAGTAGCGGGGCGCGCGACGCGCGCCGCTCCTGGATGAACTGGCTGCGCGCCCTGGCGCGCGGCCAACGCCCCGACCAGAGCCTGCGGGCAAGCCTGGAAGGCGTAGTCGACGACCACCCCGAAGGCACCGAGGAGGAGCAGGCGCTGATCCGCAACATCCTGGATTTCCGGGAATTGTGGGTCGACGACGTGATGGTGCCCCGCGCCGATATCGAGGCGGTGGCGCATGACGCCACGCTGCCCGACCTGGTGCGCAGCTTCACCGAGACGCAGCATTCGCGCATGCCGATCTTCCGCGGCTCCCTGGACGACGTGCTGGGCGTCATCCACGTCAAGGACCTGCTGCCATTCTGGAACGATCCGTCGGGCTTCGACCTCGACCGGATCAAGCGGCCGATCCTCTTCGTGCCTGCTTCCCTGCCGGTGAAGGACCTGCTGGTCCGCATGCAGGCCGAGCACGTCCACATGGCGATCGTGGTCGATGAATATGGCGGCACCGATGGCCTGGTGACGATCGAGGACATCGTCGAGGAGATCGTCGGCGACATCGAGGACGAGCACGACGTCGAGGAGCAGCCGATGCTGGCCGAGGCCGCCGACGGCGCGATCGAGGCCGAGGGCCGCACCCCGATCGAGGCACTGGAAGCGATGATCGGGCAAAGGCTGGTGTCGGAGGCCGAGGAGGAGGAGATCGACACGATCGCCGGCCTGGTCTTTGCGCTGGCCCAGCGCGTGCCCGCCCTGGGCGAGGTGATCGAGCATCCCTCCGGCGTCCGCTTCGAGATCGCCGACGCCGACCCGCGCGTGATCCGGCGCCTGCGCGTCTGGCGCCCCAGCCTTGCCACGCCTGGCTCGCTGCCGCCGGCCGCGACGGCGTGACGGGTCCCCGGCTTGCCGCTGACTGACCGCCTGGCGGCCGGGCTGGCCGCAACGCGCGGGTGGCGTGCCCTGGCAATCGCCTGGGCGCTGGGCGCGCTGGCGACGCTGGCGCTGCCGCCGCTCGGCCTCTGGCCCGCCCTGTTCGTCAGCCTGCCGGGACTCGTCTGGCTGCTGGATGGGCGGGTCGGTGCACGTCAGGCCTTCGCGATCGGCTGGGCGTTCGGCACCGGGCACCTGATGACTGGCATCTACTGGCTGTCCTTCGCGATGCTGGTGGAGCCGGAAAAGTTCGCCTGGCTGATCCCCATCACGCTGACCGTCCTACCGGCGGCGCTGGCCCTGTTCTTCGGCGCCGGCACGACGCTGGCCTGGCTCCTGGGCTGGCGCCGCGGTGCGGCAGGCCCGGCCCGGGTGGTCGCCCTGGCCGTGGGCTGGACCATCCTCGACTATGCGCGCGGGCACGTCCTGACCGGCTTCCCCTGGAACCTGCTAGGCTATGCCTGGAACGCCGTGCCGCCCGTGCTCCAGGGCCTCAGCCTTGTTGGCATCTATGGCCTGACCTTCCTGACGGTCCTGGTCGCGGCCAGCCCGGCACTCCTGGCGGGGAAGAGTGCGGGTCCCGGCCGCCGGCTGATCGCCGTCGCCTCCGGCGGCATCGCCATCGGCCTGCTCGTCTTCGGCATCAACCGCGTCCCGGCCGATCCGATGCCCACGGTGCCCGGGGCCATGCTCCGCATCGTCCAGGGCAATATCGACCAGCGTCGCAGCCGGACCGACACGGAGCGGGTGGCCAATGTCCGCCACTACATGGCGCTGACTGCACAGGCCCCCCGGGGTGCGGCGCCGCGTTTCGTCATCTGGCCCGAATCCGCCAGTTCGTTTGCCCTGAACCTGGATCCCGCGTCGGCCGCGGTGATCGCCCAGGCGGCCCCGGCCGATGGCCTGCTGCTCACCGGCTCGATCCGGATCGAACGGACCGGCGACGGCGATGACGCGATCCAGGCCTGGAACAACCTGGCTGTCCTGGCTCCCGGCGGGGCGATCGTCGCCAGCTATGACAAGCACCACCTGGTGCCGTTCGGCGAGTTCCTGCCCCTGCGCTCCGTCCTGTCGCTGATCGGCATGGACGCGCTCGCCGCCGGCGCCGTCGACTTTTCGCGCGGACCGGGACCCCAGACGCTGAACCTGCCCGGGCTGCCCCCCGTCTCGCCGCTCATCTGCTACGAATCGCTGTTCCCCGGCGAGGCGGTCGCCCCCGGCCCGCGGCCGGAATGGCTGGTCAATGTCACCAACGATGCCTGGTTCGGCACCAGCTGGGGCCCCTACCAGCACCTGGCCGCGGCGCGAGCACGCGCGATCGAGCAGGGCCTGCCGCTAGTGCGCGCCGCCAATACGGGCATCTCGACCGTGTTCGATCCCTTTGGCCGCGCCCTTGGCCAGCTGGACCTGGGCACGGAGGGGGTGCTCGATGTGGCCCTGCCGCGACCGATCGCCACGCCGACGCTCTATGCGCGCACCGGCGACGTTCCCCTGCTGGTGGTTCTGGCCGTTGCCAGCATCGGCCTGCTGGGCATCGGCCGGCTTGACCGCAGGCACGATCCGCCCGCATAGGATCCTATGCGGTCCCGCGAGCGGACCCTGCGTTCCCGGCATGCGAGGCGATATCCGGATATGTCCCGCAAACGGGATCAGGTGGACCCTGCCTTGGCCGCCATGCTCAAGGACCGGCGCGAGGCGGCAAGCCTGCCGATGTGGCGGGTGGCTGAGGAACTCGACCTCAGCGTGACCCAGATTCAGAAGTACGAAAGTGCGCAGACCGCACTGACCACCGTCCGCCTGCGGGAATTCGTGGCCTTGCTGGGCTTTGACCCGTTGCCCTTCGTGACGCCGCAGGAACCCGCGCACAGCCCCTATCCCACGTTGGAGCACGAGGGTGCAGCGCGCCTGCACGAGGATGCGGAGCCGTTCGCCGCGGCACCGCGCGTTGCGACCGATGCGGAGGAGGAACAGGTGCTGGCGCGCTACCGCGCCCTGTCACCGCCACTCCGGGGGGCCGTCCTCGCCCTCCTGGCCACACTGGCGGAGGAGGCGCAGGCCGCCGGCGCGCCGGCCGCCAATGCCAGGACCCGCGGCTCAACCCAGGCAGCACAGGACAGGTCAAGACGGTCGGGCGATCGGTAGTCCGGCGTCGCACTGTACTTGCGCTGCTTGACGGGGTTGATCTCACTTGCGATCAATCCCCGCTCGTTTTTCGTGGGGATCATCGTGAAGCGCCACAGCTACCTGTTCACCAGCGAATCCGTGTCGGAAGGTCATCCTGACAAGGTTTCCGACCGGATCTCGGATACGATGGTCGACCTGTTCCTGGGCGTCGATCCCTATGCCCGCGTCGCGGTCGAGACGCTGACCACCACCAACCTGATCGTCCTCGCGGGCGAGGTGCGCAGCGCCACCCCGGTGACGCCCGAGCAGATGGAGCACGCCGCGCGCGAGGCCGTGCGCGACATCGGCTATGAGCAGGACGGCTTCCATTGGAAGAACGCGGAAGTCCAGGTTCACGTCCATCCCCAGTCTGCCGACATCGCGCAGGGCGTCGATGCCAGCGGCAACAAGGACGAGGGAGCCGGCGACCAGGGCATCATGTTCGGCTATGCCTGCACCGAGACCGACGCCCTGATGCCGGCGCCGATCTACTATTCGCACAAGATCCTGAAGAGCCTGTCCGAGGCGCGCCGCGCCGACCCGAAGTCGGGTCTTGAGCCGGATGCCAAGAGCCAGGTCACGCTGCGCTATGTCGACGGCAAGCCGGTTGGCGCCACGTCGGTCGTCGTCTCGACCCAGCATGCGGCCGGCCTGACCCAGGAGCAGGTGCGCGAGATCGTCCGCCCCCACGTGCTCAAGGTCCTGCCCGAGGGCTGGATGTGCCCGGAGGCCGAGTTCTATGTGAACCCGACCGGCAACTTCGTGATCGGCGGTCCGGACGGCGACGCCGGCCTGACGGGGCGCAAGATCATCGTCGACACCTATGGCGGGGCCGCCCCGCATGGCGGCGGCGCCTTCTCGGGCAAGGACCCGACCAAGGTCGACCGTTCGGCCGCCTATGCCTGCCGCTATCTGGCCAAGAACGTGGTCGGCGCGGGCCTGGCCGAACGCTGCACGATCCAGATCTCCTACGCGATCGGCGTGTCCAAGCCGCTGTCGCTCTATGTCGACCTGCACGACACGGGAAATGTCGACGCGGACAAGCTGGAGACCGTGCTGGCCGACATCATGAACCTCAGCCCGCGCGGCATCCGCGAGCACCTGAAGCTCAACCGTCCGATCTATGCCCGGACCTCGTCCTATGGCCATTTCGGCCGCGAGCCCGATGCCGACGGCGGCTTCTCGTGGGAGAAGCTGGACCTGGTCCAGACGCTGAAGGGCGCATTCTGAGGCCCGCTTTCCGATCGTGAGCGACGAGAGCACCCTGGCGGGCGCTGCGGACGAGGTCCCGCAGCGCCCCAGCAGCCGGCGCGTCTGGGGCCGCCAGTCCGGACACAAGATCCGCCCGGAGCGGGCCCGCGTCGTGGCGGACGCCCTGCCTCGCCTGACGGTGCAGCTGCCGCCCGACGGTCCCCTGGATCCCCTGTCACTGTTCGACGGCCTGGGGTCTGCGTGGCTGGAGATCGGCTTTGGCGGCGGCGAGCACCTTGTCGCCCAGGCCGAGGCCAATCCCGGGACGGGCCTGATCGGCTGCGAGCCGTTCCGCAACGGCGTGGCCAAGGCGGTGAGCGAGGCGGAGGCGCGTGGCCTCGCCAATGTGCGCGTCTGGTCCGACGATGCCCGCCTGCTGGTCCAGCGCCTGGCGACAGCCTCCCTGGCGCGGGCCTTCATCCTGTTCCCCGATCCCTGGCCCAAGGCGCGCCATCACAAGCGGCGAATCGTGGAGCCGGTGCTGCTTCGCGACCTTGCGCGCGCCCTCGCCCCCGGTGCCGAGCTTCGCCTGGCGACCGATCATGCGGACTACGCCGAATGGATGCTGGCGGCCCTGCCCCAGGTGGCCGACGTGCTGTCGGTCGTCGCGGTGGAGCGCAGCCGCCCGGCAGCCTGGCCCGCAACCCGTTACGAGGCCAAGGCCCTGGCCAAGGGCCTTGCCCCCCACTACATCACGGCGCGGCGACAAGACGCTTGAAGCCTTGGCACGCTTGACCTAGTTTGGCGTCGTGCTCGCCTGATGCGGGCCGCGAAAGTGGGCCGCGTCGCCCACTTTTTCGTTTCCGGACGGTTGTGCCGGAACGTCCCGGGATTCCTGGCCCCGACGTGATGGGCCCCGTCTTGCTGGTGCGGAGGATATGGACGCTGCTGCGCGGATCGCGGATCTGATCGCGCCTTCGGTCGAAGCCATGGGCTTCGTCCTGGTGCGCGTGCGCCTGGGCGCCGGCCGGCGCCCCGTGCTCCAGATCATGGCCGAACGGCCGGACGGCACGATGAACGTGGAGGACTGCGCCGACCTCAGCCGCGCCGTCTCCGCGATCCTCGACGTGGAGGATCCCATCACGGGCGAATACACGCTCGAAGTCAGTTCCCCCGGCATCGACCGTCCCCTGATCAAGGCAGACGACTATGTCCGCTTCGCCGGCTTCGACGCGAAGGTCGAAACCGCCGTCCCGCACGAGACGCGCAAGCGCTTCCGCGGCCGCCTGCTCGGCCTCGACGCGGAGGGCACCCGCATCCGCATCCAGGACGGCCCGACCGTGTTCGAGGTGCCCCTGCGCCTGGTCAGGGAGGCCCGCCTGCTGCTGACCGACGAGTTGATCGAGGCCAGCCTGAAGGGCAGGCTGCCGGGCGTCCTCAAGGGGGCAGAGGCCCAGTCCACCGATTCCCGGGACGATGGCAGCGCGCCGCCGTCGCCCATTGCGTTCACCGAACCCAGCGGAACCTAGTCATGGCTGTCAGTGCAAACCGGCTGGAACTCCTGCAGATCGCCGAGGCGGTCGCACGCGAGAAGAACATCGACCGCATCGTCGTGCTGGAGGCGATGGAGGAGGCGATCCAGAAGGCCGCCCGCTCGCGCTATGGCAGCGACAACGAGATCCGGGCCGAGATCGACGCCAAGACCGGCGAGATCCGCCTGCAGCGCCTGCTGGAAGTCGTCGACGACGTCGAGAACGACGCGACCCAGATCGGCCTTGCCGACGCCACCGCGCGCAATCCGGCGGCCCAGGTGGGCGACTTCCTGTCCGAGCCGCTGCCGCCCATCGACTTCGGCCGGATCGCGGCGCAGACCGCCAAGCAGGTCATCGTCCAGAAGGTGCGCGACGCCGAACGCGAGCGCCAGTACAACGAGTTCAAGGATCGCATCGGCGAGATCGTCAACGGCATCGTGAAGCGGGTCGAATACGGCAACGTCATCGTCGACCTGGGCCGGGCCGAGGCGATCATGCGCCGGGACGAGGTCCTGCCGCGCGAGAACTTCCACAATGGCGACCGCGCCCGCGCCTATATCTACGACGTCCGGCGCGAGACGCGCGGGCCGCAGATCTTCCTGTCGCGCACCCATCCCCAGATGATGGCCAAGCTGTTCGCCCAGGAAGTGCCCGAGGTCTACGACAACATCATCGAGATCAAGGCCGTCGCCCGCGACCCCGGCAGCCGGGCCAAGATCGCGGTGCTCAGCCGCGACAGCTCGATCGACCCCGTGGGCGCCTGCGTCGGCATGCGCGGCAGCCGCGTCCAGGCCGTGGTGAACGAACTCCAGGGCGAGAAGATCGACATCATCCAGTGGTCGCCCGACCCCGCCACCTTCATCGTGAACGCCCTGGCCCCGGCCGAGGTGGTGAAGGTCGTGCTGGACGAGGAAACCCGCCGGATCGAGGTCGTGGTGCCCGACGACCAGCTGAGCCTGGCGATTGGCCGTCGCGGCCAGAACGTGCGCCTGGCCTCGCAGCTTACCGGCTGGGACATCGACATCCTGACCGAGGCCGAGGAGAGCCAGCGCCGGCAGGAGGAATTCCGCCAGCGCAGCGAGATGTTCGCCCGCGAACTGGACATCGACGAGACGATCGCCCAGCTGCTCGCCGCCGAAGGTTTCTCCTCTGTCGAGGAAGTGGCCTATGTCCCGCCGCACGAGCTGATCGACATCCAGGGCTTTGACGAGGGCCTGGCCGAGGCGCTGCAGGAGCGGGCCCGCCAGAAGATCCAGGAGCAGAACGAGATCCTGGACGGGCAGCGCCGCGAGATGGGCGTCGAGGACGACGTCGCCGCCCTGCCCGGCATCACGCCCGCCATGCTGGTGGCGCTGGGCAATGCCGGGATCAAGACCCTGGACGACGTGGCCGACCTGGCGACGGACGAGCTGATCGACGCCAAGGATGGCGCCCTGCGCGAATTCGGCCTCGATTCGGCAGACGCCGAGCAGATCATCATGGCGGCG
The DNA here is from genome assembly GCF_051903925.1 of Zavarzinia sp. CC-PAN008. Classification (GTDB taxonomy): domain Bacteria; phylum Pseudomonadota; class Alphaproteobacteria; order Zavarziniales; family Zavarziniaceae. Next base: position 2,528,071 of record NZ_CP173678.1, on the reverse strand, counting down.
CGCGCCCACTGGTTCGCCGACGAGGAGGGCTACGCCGAAGCGGACGAATCGGCTGGCGACTATGCGCCTGACGAAGGCGAGGTCGTCGAGGGGGAAGAGGCCTTCGCCGATGACGCGGCGGAGGATCAAGCCGATCGCGACGCCAACGCCTGACGCCGCGCCGCAGGCGGACCTGCCCGCGGCATCCGACATCGAGGATCCGAATACGCGCCGGTCGATCGTGACCGGTGCGCGGGCGGACCCCGCGACCCTGGTGCGCTTCGTCGTGGCGCCGGACGGCACGGTGACGCCGGACCTGGCCCGGCGTCTGCCCGGCCGCGGCGTCTGGGTCGAGGCCGAGCGCGCACGTATTGAAGAAGCCGCGGCCCGCCACCATTTCAAGAGAGCTTTCTCCCGCGCCGGCGTGTCCGGCCCGATCGTCGTGCCGGATGCGCTGGCGGACCAGATCGAGGACCTGCTGGTGCGGCGCGCGATGGACCTGCTCGGCCTTTCGCGCAAGGCGGGTGAGATCACGACCGGATTCGAAAAGGTGCGCGAGGCACTTCTGGCCGGTCGCGTTGCCGTTCTTTTGCATGCCAGCGATGCACGTCCGGATGGCAAGTCCAAGCTGGACCGCACCGCGGCAGGCATTCCGCGCAACGAGATCCTGACCGGTGCCGAATTGAGCTTGGCACTTGGCCGGGAAAATGTGGTACATGCTGCCCTCCACCCGGGCCGCTTATCTGAACGATTTAGCGCTGAGACGCGCCGCCTCGGCGGATTTCGTATTCAGCCGTGTGATAACCCCCGGCGCACAGCGGACGATGCATGAGTGAAGTGAAAGACTCCGACGACAAGAAGCTGAGCCTGGGCGGGTCGCGGACGACCCTCCAGTACACGGCGAAGAAGGTTGAGGCTTCCGGCCAGGTCCGGCAGAGCTTCTCCCATGGCCGCAGCAAGCAGGTTGTCGTCGAAACCAAGAAGAAGCGCACGTTCTCGCCGCACGACGCGGCGGCGGAAGCGTCGCGCTCGGGGGAGGCGCCGCGCCCATCCGGGCTGGCGCCGCGCGGGCCCGCGCCCGCGCCCCAGGGCGGCAACGCTCCATCCACCGCTCCAGCTCAGGCACCCGCTCCGGCCGCGGCCCAGGCTCCGGCAGTCCAGGCTCCTGCCGCCCAGGCGCCAGCAGCTCAGGCCCCTGCCGGCCAAGCCGCGACACCTCAGGGCACAGCAGCTCCGGCGGCCGGACAGGCCACCGGCACCGCGCCGCGGTCGCCCAACGTCCTGCGGGCCAGCCCTCCGGCGACGCCGGCCGAGGCGCCGGCCGCACCGGCACAGCCGGCCCCCAGCGCCGCGGCACCCGCCGCCGCCGAGGTCCGAGCCGATGCCACCCCCGCGCAGCCGGCCGCGCCGGCCGCCGATGCCGCCCCGCCGGCTGAGCAGCGCCGCGCCGTGCCGATGCAGGGTCCCAAGATCCTGTCCGGCCCCCTGCCCCGCCAGACCACGCTGGTCCAGCCGGTGCGTCCCGCCGCTCCGGTCGAGGCGCCCCCCGCGCCGCCGAGCCAGGGGCCGCGTCCGGTCGCCGGACAGGTCCTGCGGCCGCAGCCGATCCCCGGCGCTCGTCCGGCAGCCCCGGGCCAGCCGCAGAACCAGGGCCAGCGCCGCGACGCGCCGGGCAATCGCCCCGGTGCGCCCGCCGGCGGCCGTCCGGGCCAGCCGGCGCCGGGCGCCAGCCAGCAGAGCCGCCCCGGCGCGCCCAGCGGTGGCAACGCCTCACGCGGCCGCGTCGTCCTCCGCTCGCTGACAGAGGACGAGAAGGCAGCCCGCCTGCGCGCGCTGGAAGGCTCCAAGATCGCCGACCAGAAGGCCCGCGAGCAGGCCGAGCGCGACGCCCAGCGCCGCGTGATCGAGGAAGCCCGCCTGGCCGAGGAGCGCGCAGCCGCGGCCAAGCGCCAGGCCGAGGAGGACGCCCGCCGCAAGGCCGAGGAGGAATCCAAGCGCAAGGCCGAGGAAGAGGCCAAGCGCCGTCTCGAATCCGCCCCGCCGCAGGTGCCGCAGCGCGCCGCGGCCGAGGCCGAGGAGGACGATCGCGCCCGCCGTCGTCCCGGCAATGCCAGCGGTCCCGCGCGGCCCGGTGGCCCCGGCCGCGCCCCGGTCCGCCCCGCCCCGGCGCCCAGCCGCGGCAAGGGCGCGCCGACGCGGCGCGACAGCGGCAAGATCTCCGTCGTGCGCGCGATGGACGACAACGAGCGCACCCGCAGCCTGTCCGCCTGGCGACGCCAGCGCGAGCGGGAGCGCCGGTCGCATCATGAGGAAGAGCGGACCAAGGTCGTGCGCGACGTTGTCGTCCCCGAATCCATCACGGTGCAGGAACTGGCCAACCGCATGGCCGAGCGTGCCGCCGACGTGATCAAGCGCCTGATGACCATGGGTGTCATGGCGACGATCAACCAGTCGATCGACGCCGATACCGCCGAGCTGCTGGTTCAGGAGTTTGGCCACCGCCTGCGCCGCGTGTCGGAGTCCGACGTCGAAGTGGGCCTGACGGGCGACGACGACCTGGACGAACACCTGCTGCCGCGCGCGCCGGTCGTAACCGTCATGGGCCACGTCGATCACGGCAAGACCTCGCTGCTCGACGCCCTGCGCTCGACCGACGTGGCCGCGGCCGAAGCGGGTGGCATCACCCAGCATATCGGCGCCTATCAGGTTCAGCTGAAGGGCGGGCAGAAGATCTCGTTCCTGGACACGCCGGGCCATGAGGCATTCACCGCCATGCGCGCCCGCGGCGCCAAGGTGACGGATATCGTCGTCCTGGTCGTCGCGGCCGATGACGGCGTGATGCCCCAGACGATCGAGGCGATCCGCCATGCGAAGGCGGCAGACGTGCCGATCATCGTGGCGATCAACAAGATCGACAAGCCCGACGCCAATCCGAACAAGGTTGCCCAGGAACTGCTGCAGTACGAGATCGTGCTGGAAGAGCTGGGCGGCGACACCCTGTCGGTGCCGGTGTCGGCCAAGGAGAAGCTGAACCTCGACAAGCTGGAGGAGACGATCCTCCTGCAGGCCGAGCTGCTCGACCTCAAGGCCAATCCGGATCGCGCCGGCGCCGGCGTCGTGATCGAGGCCCAGCTCGACCGTGGTCGCGGCCCGGTGGCAACCGTCCTGGTCCAGCGCGGCACCCTGCGGGTCGGCGACATCTTCGTGGCCGGCAGCGAGTGGGGCCGCGTGCGTGCCCTGATCGACGATCGCGGCCGCAGTCTGAAGGAGGCCGGCCCCTCCGTTCCGGTCGAGGTCCTGGGCCTTGGCGGCACGCCGGGTGCGGGCGACGAGTTCCAGGTGGTCGAGGACGAGAGCCGCGCCCGCGAGGTCACGAGCTTCCGCCAGCGGCGCAAGAGCGAGACCCGCCGCACCGCCGGTGGCCGCGCGACGTTGGAGCAGATGTTCTCCAAGATCCGCGAAGGCCAGGTCAAGGAACTGCCCGTCGTCATCAAGGCGGACGTCCAGGGTTCGGCGGAAGCGATCGTCAACACGCTGGACGGCCTCGCGACCGACGAAGTCGCGGTGCGCATCCTGCACTATGGCGTGGGCGGCATCACCGAGTCGGACATCAACCTGGCCCAGGCGTCGAACGCGCCGATCATCGCCTTCAACGTCCGTGCGACGAAGCAGGCCCGCGACGCGGCCGAGCACGAGGGCGTAGAGATCCGCTACTATTCGGTGATCTACAACCTGCTCGACGACGTGAAGCAGGCCCTCTCGGGCATGCTGTCGCCGACCCGGCGCGAGGTCTTCCTGGGCAATGCGGAGATCCGACAGGTCTTCGACATCACCAAGGTGGGCAAGGTCGCCGGCTGCTACGTCACCGAAGGCCTGGTCAAGCGCGGCGCCAAGGTGCGCCTGATCCGCGACAACGTCGTGATCCACGAGGGCACGCTGTCGACGCTCAAGCGCTTCAAGGATGAAGTGAGGGAGGTCAAGCAGACCTTCGAGTGCGGCATGGCCTTCGAGCATTACGAGGACATCCGCGTGGGCGACATCATCGAGGCCTTCGAGGTCGAGGAGATCGCCCGCACGCTCTGACACGAGCAGCCCCCCGGTCCATTCGTGGCCGGGGGGCTCACGCGTTGGGACCGTTCGTTGCCCGCCCATCCCCGCCATCGCGGGGATGGGTGCTTTTTTTCAAGGAACAAGACCATGGCACGGCAGAGCCGTGACAAGGGACGGGACGGCGGCCGCGACACGGGCCGCTCCGGCTCGCCCGATCGTTCGTCGGCGCGCGACGCCGGCCAGCGCCAGCTGCGGGTGGCCGAGGTCCTGCGCCACGCCTTGTCCGAGGTGCTGATGCGGGGCGAGATGCGCGATCCCGACCTGCAGAAGGTGGCAATCACCGTGGGCGAGGTCCGCATCTCGCCCGATCTGCGCAATGCGACCGCCTTCGTCCTCCCCTTGGGCGGCGCCAAGGCCGATGCGGTGGTCGAGGCGCTGAACCGTTCGGCCCCCTATCTGCGCGGGCGCCTGGGCCGTGCCGCCGACCTGCGCTTTGCGCCGAACCTGTCCTTCGTGCTCGACCGGTCCTATGACGAGGCGGATCGCATCGGCGCCCTGCTGCGCTCCGGCCCTGTCGCAGCCGACCTCAGGCATGCCGATGACGAAGAGGACGACTAGGCCGCTCAGCGGCTGGATCGTCCTCGACAAGCCGCTGGGCCTGGGCTCGACCCAGGCGGTCGGCCGGGTACGCCGCATCACCCAGGCGGCCAAGGTCGGCCATGGCGGCACGCTCGACCCGCTGGCGACCGGCGTCCTGCCGATCGCTTTGGGCGAGGCGACCAAGGCGATGGCCTTCGTCCTCGATTCGGACAAGACCTACCGCTTCACGATCCGCTTCGGCACCGCGACAACCACCGAGGACGCGGAGGGCGAGGTGATCGCGTCCAGCGACGCCCGCCCGGCCGATGCCGCGCTGCGGGCCGCCCTGCCCCGCTTCACCGGACCGCAGCAGCAGGTCCCGCCCGCCTTCTCCGCGTTGAAGGTCGATGGCCAGCGCGCCTATGACCTGGCGCGGGCTGGCCGTCCGCCCGACCTGCCGCCGCGGGCCGTGGTGATCCACCGACTGGAGCTTGTGGACCGCCCCGATGCCGACCATGCGACGCTCGAAGTCGCCTGCGGCAAGGGCACCTATGTCCGCTCCCTGGCGCGGGACCTGGCCCTTGCCCTGGGCAGCGTCGGCCATGTCGCGATGCTGCGGCGGACGCGCGCGGGGCCGTTTGACGTGCGCATGGCCGTCACGCTCGAGACGCTCCAGGAAGCAATTGAGTCAGATCCGGACTTGAGCCATAGTCCGCCGCTTGAAGGAGCCCTGCTCCCGGTTGTGACCGCGCTGGCCGACATCCCGGCACTGGCCATAACCGAGGAGGACGCCTGCCGTTTGAGATTTGGGCAGGCGATCAGGGTTCCGGGCACCGGTCCAGCATCCGGCTCCCTGCTTGAACGCGCCATGGCAGCCGGTCACCTGGTTGCCATCGTCGAACGTGCAGGATCGGACGTGCGCCCGGTGCGAGTCTTCAACCCCTGATCCTGGAGGACACGATGTCGATCACCGCGGAGCGCAAGCAGCAGCTCCTGACTGAATACGCCACCAAGCCGGGTGACACCGGTTCCCCCGAAGTGCAGGTCGCCCTCCTCACGGAGCGGATCGTGAACCTGACCGAGCACTTCAAGACGCACAAGAAGGACAACCACTCCCGTCGTGGCCTTCTGGTGCTGGTCAGCCAGCGCCGCCGTCTGCTCGACTATCTGAAGTCACGCGACAATGCCCGCTATGAAGGCCTGATCGGCCGCCTGGGCATCCGCAAGTAACCATCCGTTGGCGGACCGGACCGGTCGCGTATCTGACCGGCCAGCAGGGCCCGAGTCGAGGGCCAGGCCGCATGGGCGTCCTGACCCTTCGGGCCCCGCGAACACGCGGGGCTGCCGCCGCCCCGGACCCGATCGATAGGCGATCGGCGTCCGCAGGAACGAAAGACAAGACATGTTCGAAATCCATCGGAAAGAGATCGACTGGGGCGGCCGTCGCCTGGTCCTCGAAACCGGGCGCATCGCGCGCCAGGCAGACGGGGCGGTGCTGGTCTCCTATGGCGACACCACCGTGCTGTGCACCGTCGTCGCCGCCCGGAGCGTCAAGCCCGGCATCGACTTCTTCCCGCTCACGGTCAACTACCAGGAGAAGACCTACGCTGCGGGCAAGATCCCCGGCGGCTTCTTCAAGCGCGAAGGCCGTCCCTCGGAGAAGGAGACGCTCTCCTCCCGCCTGATCGACCGGCCCATCCGGCCGCTCTTCGTCAAGGGTTTCAAGAACGAGACCCAGGTCATCACGACCGTCCTCAGCCATGACCTGGAAAACGATCCCGACATCGTCGCGATGATCGGTGCCTCGGCCGCGCTGACGATTTCCGGCCTGCCCTTCCTGGGTCCCATCGGCGCCGCGCGCGTGGGCTACAAGAACGGCGAGTACATCCTCAACCCGCTGCCCGAGGAGATCGAGGAGGGTCAGCTCGACCTCGTCGTCGCCGGCACCGCCGACGCCGTCCTGATGGTCGAGTCGGAGGCCAAGGAACTGGCCGAGGACGTGATGCTCGGCGCCGTGATGTTCGGCCACCGCAGCTTCCAGCCGGTCATCGAGGCGATCGTCGGCCTCGCCGAACTGGCCGCCAAGGAGCCCTGGGACCTGCCCGTCACCGACGGCGAGGACGCCCTGGGCGCCAAGCTCAAGGACCTGGTCGGCGCGGACCTGCGCGAGGCCTATGCCGAGCGCGCCAAGATGGCCCGCCATGAGAAGATCATGGCCGCCAAGGGCAAGGCGATCTCCGCCTTTGCCGAGGAGTACGGCTCGGACAAGATCGGCGGGGCGTTCAAGGCGGCGGAGGCCGACATCCTGCGCGGCGCCGTGCTCGACACGGGCCTGCGCATCGACGGCCGCGACGTCCACACCGTGCGCCCGATCGTGTGCGAAGTGGGCGTCCTGCCCCGCACCCACGGCACCGCCCTGTTCACCCGTGGCGAGACCCAGGCCCTGGTCGTGACGACGCTGGGCACCGGCGACGACGAGCAGATCATCGACGCGCTGGAAGGGTCGTATCGCGAGCACTTCCTGCTGCACTACAACTTCCCCCCGTACTCGGTGGGCGAAGTCGGGCGCACCGGCTTCACCGGCCGGCGCGAGATCGGCCATGGCAAGCTGGCCTGGCGCGCGCTGCGCGCGGTCCTGCCGACCAAGGCGGAATTCCCGTACACGATCCGCGTGGTGTCCGAGATCACCGAGTCGAACGGCTCGTCCTCGATGGCCTCCGTCTGCGGCGGCTCGCTGTCGATGATGGACGCGGGCGTGCCGCTGAAGCGCCCTGTGGCCGGCATCGCCATGGGCCTGATCAAGGAAGGCGAGCGCTTCACCGTGCTGTCCGACATCCTGGGTGACGAGGATCACCTGGGCGACATGGACTTCAAGGTGGCGGGCACCGACCAGGGCATCACCTCGCTCCAGATGGACATCAAGATCACCGGGATCACCGAGGAGATCATGAAGGTCGCGCTGAGCCAGGCGCAGTCCGGCCGCATGCACATCCTGGGCGAGATGGCCAAGGCCCTGACCGGCTCGCGCAACGAGCTGGCCCAGTTCGCGCCCAAGATCGAGACCTTCTCGATCCCCAAGGACAAGATCCGCGAAGTCATCGGCACCGGCGGCAAGGTCATCCGCGAGATCGTGGAGAAGACCGGCGCCAAGGTCGACATCGCCGACGACGGCACGATCAAGGTCGCCGCCTCCGACGCCGATGTGATCAAGAAGGCGGTGAACTGGATCCAGGGCATCGTCGCCGAGCCCGAGGTCGGCAAGATCTATGACGGCAAGGTGGTGAAGGCGGTCGACTTCGGCGCCTTCGTCAACTTCATCGGCAATCGCGACGGCCTCGTCCACATCAGCGAACTCGCCCCCAACCGCGTCGAGAAGGTGACGGACGTGGTCAAGGAAGGCGATCCGGTCAAGGTCAAGGTGCTGGGCATCGACGACCGCGGCAAGGTCCGCCTGTCCATGCGTGTGGTCGACCAGGCGACCGGCGCCGAACTGCCCGACACCCGCCCCGAGCGCAGCGAAGGCGGCGAGCGGAGCGAGCGTGGCGAGCGCCGGGATCGCGGCGACCGGGACCGGGGCGAACGCCGCCCCCGCCGCGAAGACCGCGACTGATCCGTCCCGCATCCAGCGGACGACGTGAACGGGGGTGGCCAATGGCCGCCCCCGTTTCGTCTGTGCGCCCCGGCTGCGGGGGGTGCCCGTCGCCAGCCATATGACGCCGCGGTGACAGGCACCCCCTTGGTCCGCGGGGACGCAACGTTTATATGTACGTCTGAAACATCCCGTGAGGCGGTGGCGTCACGCGGGTGCCTTACGTATTTCCGGCGACCGCCGGCCAAGGAGTGAGATGAAGGCGCTGAATGCAGTGCGGGTGTCCGGAGCCGAGGTCCTGCCCCTTCTCGAAGGCGGCAAGGGCGTCGCGGTCACCAACGGGATCAGCTCGGGCGCCTGGGCGGCCTGCGACGGCATCGGCACGGTTTCGGCCGTCAATGCCGACTATTACGATGCTGACGGCCGGATCATTCCGCAGATCTATCGCGGCCGCACCCGGCGCGAGCGGCACGAGGAGCTGATCGACTTCGGCATCCGTGGCGGCATCGCGCAGGTCCAGCGCGCCCACGAGATGCGCAATGGCCGCGGCCGCCTGCACATCAACGTCCTGTGGGAAATGGGAGGCTGCGAGCGGGTCCTGGCCGGTGTGCTGGAAGGGGCAAAAGGCCTGGTCCACGGGGTCACCTGTGGCGCCGGCATGCCCTACAAGCTGGCCGAGATCGCCGCCCGCTACGGCGTCTACTACTACCCCATCGTCTCCTCCGCCCGCGCCTTCCGTGCCCTGTGGAAGCGGGCCTATCACAAGTTCCGCCCGTCGCTGGGCGGCGTCGTGTACGAGGACCCGTGGCTGGCGGGCGGCCATAACGGCCTGTCCAACAGCGAGGATCCGCGCACGCCGGAGGATCCGTATCCGCGCGTGGTCGAACTGCGCAAGCAGATGAACGAGGCGGGCCTGCACGAGACGCCGGTGATCATGGCGGGTGGCGTCTGGCACCTGCGGGACTGGCAGCATTTCATGGACAATCCCGAGATCGGGCCCATCGTGTTCCAGTTCGGCACGCGGCCGCTGGTCACGACGGAGAGCCCGATCTCCCAGCGCTGGAAGGAGCGGCTGCTCAAACTGCTCCCCGGCGAGATCTCGCTCCATCGCTTCAGCCCCACGGGCTTCTATTCCTCGGCGGTGCGCAATCCTTTCCTGCGCGAGCTTGAGGAACGCAACGAACGCCAGGTGGCCTATTCGACTGACGCCGTGGGCGAGCATACGGCCGAGCTGAAGGTGGGTGCGCGTGGCCGCACCGTCTACCTGGCGCCGGCCGACCGCGCCCGCGTCCTGGAATGGCAGTCTGAAGGCTTCACCGAGGCCCTGCGCACGCCCGACCACACGATGGTCTTCGTGGCTCCGGCCAAGGCGAACGAGATCCTGGTCGACCAGATCAACTGCATGGGCTGCCTGTCGTCCTGCCGCTTTTCCAACTGGTCGCAGGACGAATCGGGCACGAATGGCAAGAAGGCCGATCCCCGCAGCTTCTGCATTCAGAAGACCCTGCAGGAGATCGCCCATGGTGGCGACGTGGAGCACAACCTGGCCTTTGCCGGGCATGGCGCCTATCGCTTCGCCAGCGATCCGTTCTACTCCAACGGCTTCATCCCGACCGTCCGGCAGCTCTTCGACCGGCTGCTGACGGGCGACTAGGGCGGCCGCGGTAGCCTGGCACCGAAGCATCCTCGACAGGCTGGTGGCATTGATGGACACTATCGAGGCGGAACAGGCGCGCGTCCCAGGAACGGCTATGGACCAGATCACGCCCCAGGAACGGACCTTCACCCCGGCGCTGGCCCGGCTGCGGAGCGTCGGCCTGCGTCCCACGCGGCAGAGGCTGGCGCTGTCGCGCCTTCTGTTCGAGCAGGGCGACCGCCACCTGACTGCGGAGATGCTGCACAGCGACGCCCAGGCCCAGGGCCTGCGCGTGTCGCTGGCCACGATCTACAACACGCTGCACCAGTTCACCAAGGTGGGCCTGCTGCGCGAGGTGGTGATCGACAGCGGCCGCACCTATTTCGACACCAACATCTCGGACCACCACCATTTCTTTTTCGAGGATTCGGGGCAGCTCCAGGACATTCCGGGCAGCAGCCTGACCCTGGGCGCGATGCCGGCCGTACCGGCCGGGTGCGCGGTCGCGCGGGTCGACGTCATCATCAGACTTGCAAGTGCTTCTCACTTATCTTAGAAGTATTCCAAACTAGTTGACGTGCCCCGTCGGGCGGTCGACAATCCTCTGCACATTTCCCCGCAGAGGAGGTTTCCATGGCCCTCGCCGGAACCAAGACGGAAGAGAACCTGAAGGCGGCATTCGCTGGCGAAAGCCAGGCCAACCGCCGCTACCTGTATTTCGCGCAGAAGGCCGACGTCGAAGGCTACAACGACGTGGCCGCCGTGTTCCGCTCCACCGCGGAAGGCGAAACGGGTCATGCCCATGGCCATCTCGAGTTCCTCGAGGAAGTGGGCGACCCCGCGACCGGCGAGCCGATCGGCTCCACCGACCTGAACCTCAAGGCATCGATCGCCGGCGAGACGCACGAGTACACGGACATGTACCCGGGCATGGCGCGTACCGCCCGCGAGGAAGGCTTCGACGAGATCGCCGACTGGTTCGAGACGCTGGCCAAGGCTGAGAAGAGCCATGCCGGTCGTTTCCAGAAGGCCCTCGACACCCTGTCCTGAGCCTTTGGCCCGGCCGTTTGGCCGGGACCGACAATGCGGGGACCCGGCCACCGGGTCCCCGTGTCTTTCCGTGACGATTGACCAGCACCTGGGCAGCGACAGTCCCGCCCGGGGCTCTAGCGGTGACGCGACATGAAGGAAGGCTCGACCGAGGCCCCCATCCGCCATCCGATCGCCTGGCAGGATCCCGACTTCACGGATCCGGCAAAGATCGATGCCGAGATGCGGCGCATCTTCGACATCTGCCATGGCTGCCGCCGCTGCTTCAATCTTTGCGACAGCTTCCCCCGCCTGTTCGACCTGGTCGACAACAGTCCGACCGAGGAACTGGACGGGGTGAAGTCCGAGGATTTCAAGCCGGTCGTGGACGCCTGCACGCTCTGCGACATGTGCTTCCTGACCAAGTGTCCCTATGTCCCGCCGCACGAATTCAACCTGGACTTCCCGCACCTTATGCTGCGCTACCGCGTGGCCGAGCGGCAGGCGGGCGAGAAGAACACCAAGGTGGAACGCACCGCGGCCGAGATGGCCAAGATGGACCGCAACGGCACGCTGGGCGCGCTGGTGTCCCCCGTCGTCAACTGGGCGGGCAACCGCGACAACGGCCTGACCCGTCCGCTGATGGAGAAGGTCGCCGGCATCGACCGCGACGCCAAGCTGCCCAAGTTCGTGACGCGCACCTTCAACCTGCGCGCCCGGGGCGAACCGCTGGAGATCAACAAGCAGGCCCCGGCCTATGGCCGCAAGGCGGTGCTCTACTCGACCTGCTTCGTGAACTACAACGATCCCAACATCGGCATGGCGACCCGCGCCATCCTGGCCCGCAACGGGGTCGAGACCGAGATCGTCTATCCCGCCTGCTGCGGCATGCCGAAGCTGGAACAGGGCGACATCGCGGCCGTCGCCGCCAGCGCCGACAAGGTGTCCAGGGAACTCGCCCCCTGGATCGAGAAGGGCTACGACGTCATTGCGCTGACCCCGTCCTGCGCCTTGATGCTGAAGTTCGAATGGCCGCTGATCGTGCCCGGCAACGCCCTGGTCAAGACCCTGGCCGACGCGACGTACGACAGTTCCGAATACATCGTCGAGATCGCCAAGAAGCATGGCCTGGCCGAAGGACTGCAGCCGCTGGACGGCGGCGTGACCGTGCACATCGCCTGCCATGCGCGGGCCCAGAACATGGGGCAGAAGGCGGCGGAGATGCTGCGCCTGATCCCGGGCGTGCAGCTCTCCGTCATCGAACGCTGCTCCGGCCATGGCGGAACGTTCGGCGTGCTGGAAGGCACGCACAAGCTGGCCATGAAGGTGGGCAAGCCCGTCTTCAAGCAGGCCGCCAAGCTGGACAAGACCTATATCGCGTCCGAATGCCCCCTGGCTGCCCGTCATATCGCGGACGGCATGGAGACGGTGGAGCACAAGGAGCCGCGCAAGCCCTACCACCCGGTCGAGATCCTGGCCAAGGCCTATGGCCTGGCCTGAACCCGCCGGCGTTGCGGGCTGATCTGGACCAGAGGCCGCGGCGTATCCACGCCGGGCCATCAGTTGAGGAGCGTGCCATGACCACGACCAAGCGCCGGATCGACCGTTCGGACATCCTGGATCTCAAGGAATATGGCGCCATCCGGCGCGAGCGGCGGGCGATGCTGGTCGAGGTGAAGCGCCTGCGCCGCGTACCCGTAGGCCCCGACGCCACGTTCTACTTCGAGAACTACGAGACGATGTGGTCGCAGATCCACGAGATGCTGTTCATCGAGAAGGGCGGCGAGGAGCAGATCGAGGACGAACTGCGCGCCTATAACCCGCTCATCCCGCAAGGGGACGAACTGGTCGCCACCCTGATGTTCGAGATCGACGATCCGCGCCGCCGGGCTGCTGTCCTGGGCCGGCTGACAGGGGTCGAAGATACGGTGAGCCTGCAGATCGATGGCGAGGCGATCCCTGCGGAATCCGAGTCCGAGGTCGAGCGGACCAAGGCCGATGGCAAGACGTCGTCGATCCACTTCCTGCGCTTCCACCTGACGCCCGCCCAGATCGCCAAGTTCCGGGATCCCGCGGTGCCGGTCCTGCTGGGCATCGAGCATGCCCATTATGGCCATCTGGCGCGCCTGTCGCCCGACGTCCGCAGCGCGCTGGCCAAGGACTTCGCCTGATCCGGATCGCGCAGGGGCCAGGACCGGGCGCGCAGCGCGGCCCGGCCTGACGGGGCCATACCCAGCCGGACCCGAATCATGTCCACTGCGGGAATGCGCCCCGCCCTCGCCCCCGTTGCCCTGCTGCTCCTGCCCATGGCCCTGGGCGGCTGTGCCCTGGCGGCCGCGCAGGGGGCAATGGTCGGCGTGAACGCCGGCGCGACCCTGGCCGGCGACAGCGCGATGCGGGAGCAGGACCAGGCCAATCCCGACGCGCAGATGCAGGCCCGCCCGCTTCCCCTTCCGGCCGTGACCAGCGGTGCCAACCTGCAGGAAGGCCAACCGGTCCAGGCGTTGGTCCTCAACACGCGCGGCACCCTGGCCGCCAGTGCCGTCCTGACCGCGGCATGCGGCATCCTGACCGTGTCGCCCGGGGCCCCACCCCAGCCGCTGCGGCCGCTGCTGACCGACGGACGGCGCGACGTGGCCCTGTTCGAATCAGGGCGCAGCGCGCCGACCGCCACCCGGTTCGAAGCTCAATATCCACTCCTGGACGAAGCGGTGACCGTGCTTTCGGCCGACGGGGTGGCCAATGCCGCCGTCGCCGTCCTGCCGCCGCCGCGCGCCATCACCGACGACGAGACTCAAGTCCCCGCGGCCGAGCCGGCACCGTTCGAGTTGGATCGGCTGATGCCGCCCAGTGCAGCCGTGATCGACGCGGGCGGGTCGGTCCGCGGCATGACCACGGCGCTGACAGGTCCGGGCGGCGGCACGCTGGTCACGCCGTCCGTCGAACTGCTCCGCCTCGCCCTCCGTGGCCGCCTGACCGTTTCGGGCGCCGACGGTGCCGCAAGCCCCGCCGCCATCGGCCCGCCCCGCGTGATCCAGCTGGGCTGCTGGCGCGCCACCGGGTCCTGACGAATCAGGCCCCCGGCGGCGTCGTGATCGTGGGTTCGCTGCCGCACAGGGCGCAGGCCGGATCGCGGCGCAGACGGATCGTGCGCGTCTCCGTCCTCAGCGCATCATAGAGCAGCAGCCGCCCGGCCAGGCTCTCGCCGAGGTCCAGAAGTTCCTTCAGAACTTCCACTGCCTGCAGCGTGCCCATCACGCCGGCCACGGCGCCCAGGATGCCGCCCTCGGCACACGATCTCTCCTGCCCCCCGGCTGGCGGCCCCGGGAACAGGCAGCGATAGCAGGGATGATCCCCCGCATGCGGCTTGAACGTCGCCAGTTGCCCCTCGAACCGGCCCAGCGCTGCCGAAACCAGCGTCCGCCTGGCGAAGTAGCAGGCATCGTTGACCAGGAAGCGGGTCTCGAACGTGTCGCTGCCGTCGATCACCAGGTCGTAGTCGGAAACCAGGCGCATCGCGTTGGCGGGGACAAGGCGCTCGCGATGCGCCACCACGCGCACCTCGGGATTGATGCGCGCCAGACCCGCTGCCGCACTTTCCGTCTTGGGACGGTTGACCAGCGCCGTGTCGTGCAGGATCTGCCGCTGCAGGTTCGAGAGGGACACGACGTCGTCATCGACCACGCCAATCGTGCCTACGCCCGCCGCCGCCAGATAGGGCAGCACGGCCGAGCCCAGGCCGCCTGCCCCGATCATCAGGACGCGCGCCCGCAGCAGGCGCTGCTGCCCTGCCCCGCCCACCTCCTTCAGGACGATGTGGCGGGCATAGCGGTCCAGCTGAAGATCGGTCAGGGCCATGGGTGTGCGCTCGCGGGAAACGTTGCGTCAACATCCTTCGAGACGGCCTGCGGCCTCCTCAGGATGACGCCTGTTGGAGAAACTCCCTATTCCTCAACGGCGTCATGCTGAGGAGCCGGCCCTCAGGCCGGCGTCTCGAAGCATCAGGCGCAGCGGCCACACAAACGACGGAGTGCCGCTCACAACCCGTCGAACAGGGCGGTGGACAGGTAGCGCTCGGCGAAGGACGGGATGATGGCGACGATGGTCTTGCCCTCCATGCCCGGCCTGGCCGCCACTTCCAGCGCCGCCGCGATCGACGCGCCGGAGGAGATGCCGACCGGAATGCCCTCCAGCCGCGCGGTCCGGCGGGCCGTCTCGAAGGCCGTCTCGTTGCCGATGGTGACCACCTCGTCGATCACCCCGCGGTCCAGCACCTTGGGCACGAAGCCGGCACCGATGCCCTGGATCTTGTGCGGGCCGGGGTTGCCGCCCGACAGGACGGGGCTGTCCTCGGGCTCCACCGCGATCATCTTCAGGCCCGGCTTGCGCGCCTTCAGCACCTGGCCCACGCCCGTGATCGTGCCGCCCGTGCCAACGCCCGAGATCACGATGTCGACAGCCCCTTGCGTGTCGTTCCAGATCTCCTCCGCCGTCGTCTCGCGGTGGATCGCGGGGTTGGCGGGGTTGGCGAACTGCTGCGGGATGATCGCGTTGGGATTGGCCGCCAGGATCGCTTCGGCCTTGGCGATGGCGCCGCCCATGCCCTTTTCCGGCGGCGTCAGTTCCAATTCGGCGCCCAGCAGGGTCAGCATCTTGCGCCGCTCCAGGCTCATGCTCTCGGGCATGACCAGGATCAGGCGATAGCCCTTGGCCGCACAGACGAAAGCCAGCGCGATGCCGGTATTGCCCGACGTCGGCTCGACCAGGATGCTGTCGGGGCCGATGCGGCCCTCCGCCTCCAGCGCCTCGATCATGGCGACGCCGATGCGGTCCTTGACGCTGGAAATGGGGTTGAAGAACTCCAGCTTGGCCAGGACCTGCGCCTTGGCCCCGGCTTCCTGGGTCAGGCGATGCAGGCGCACCAGCGGCGTATCGCCGATGGTCTGGGTGATCGAATCATAGATCCGGCCGCGGCCGGGCGTATGGGCCGGCACCTTGAAATCGGTGGCCTTGGTGTTGGACATAGTCCTGTCTCTCCCTAGCTCCCGCGAATCCTAGCCTGCCGCGGGATCAGATCGCAAAATCGCTGCGGTGGCGCTCCTCGGCCCGGATGCCGACGTCGTCGGCGCGGCGGCACAGTTCCTCGATCGTGATCGAATCGAGCCGGGCCATCATCTCGTCCTTCAGGTCGCGCCACAGCGGCTGCACCACCTGCGTGCCGAGTTCCGACCCGCCCTGGTCGAGCGAGGCATCGTCCTCGTCCCGCGCGTCGAGCGAGCCCACCACGCGCACGATCTCGCCCACCGAAATGCGCCGCCGCTCCCGCGCCAAGCGATAGCCGCCGCGCGGTCCGCGCACGCCCTTCAGGATGCCGGCATGGACCAGCTGCTGCATCACCTGTTCCAGGTAGCGCTGGGGAATGCCCTGGCGCCGGGTGATCTCCTTGGACTGCACCGGCTCGGGCCGCGCGTTATAGGCGATGTCCACCACCGCCTCCAAAGCGAAGAGCATCTTCCGCGAGAGCCTGATCATGGGGCCAGCCTTTCCGCGATGCGCCGGGCGAGCCGTTGCGCCACCTCGGCCTTGTCCAGCGTCGGCCAGTCCTCGACGCCCTGTTCGGTGACCAGATGCACGGTGTTGCGGTCCCCCCCCATGATGCCGGTGCCCAGCGACACGTCGTTGGCGACGATCCAGTCGCAGCCCTTGCGCGCCCGCTTGGCGATCGCCGCATTCAGCACGTCGTCGGTTTCCGCGGCAAAGCCCACGACCAAGGGCGGCCGTGGAACGCCACGCGCGACGGTCGCCAGGATGTCGGGATTCTCCACCAGGTGCAGGGCAGGCGGACCGCCGGCCCCTTTCTTGATCTTGGACGCGCCAAACCCCTCGACCCGCCAATCGGCAACCGCCGCGGCAAAGACCGCGATATCGACCGGCAGGGCCGCCTGCACCGCATCCAGCATCTGGACCGCACTCTCCACCCGGACCAGGCGCACGCCGGCCGGCGCCGGCACCTCGACGGGACCGGAGACGAGCGTGGTGTCCGCCCCCAGCGCCGCCAGCGCGCCCGCGATCGCATGGCCCTGCTTGCCGGACGAGCGGTTGGCGATATAGCGCACGGGGTCGATCGGCTCATGCGTCGGGCCGGACGTCACCAGTGCCCGGCGCCCGGCCAGCGGCCGCTCCACCGGCGCCAGGGCCGCCGTGATGGCCGCGACGATCTCCTCCGGCTCGCTGACGCGGCCCGGGCCGAACTCGCCACAGGCCATGGCCCCCTCGCCCGGCCCAACGAACAGGACGCCGTCGCCGCGCAGCGTCGCCAGGTTCCGCTGGGTCGCCGGATGCTGCCACATGCGCACGTTCATGGCCGGCGCCACCAGCACCCTCTTGTCGGTCGCCAGCAGCGCCGTCGTCGCCAGGTCAGAGGCAAGGCCCGCCGCCATCTGCGCCAAGAGGTCGGCGGTGGCCGGCGCCACCACCACAAGGTCGGCATCGCGGGACAGCTGGATGTGTCCCATCTCCGCCTCATCCGTCAGCGAGAAGAGGTCGGTGAACACCTTCTCCCCCGTCAGGGCGGCGACCGACAGTGGCGTCACGAAGTGCTGGGCGGCGGCCGTCAGGATGCAACGCACGCGGGCACCCCGGTCCTGCAATCGCCGGATCAGCAGCAGGCTCTTATAGGCGGCGATTCCGCCACCGACGATCAGCAGGATCCGGCGGCCGGAAAGACCGCCTGCCCCCGCCCCAGCCGATTCGGGGCCATTCATGACAATCTGTCCGGAAATACGCTGGCGGAATGTAGATGGGATCTTTCTACATTCAAGACAACAGCGCGACAAGCAAAGCCGCAACTGCGACCGCAAATGCGGCCATCCCCCAGGGATCGCGCGTGCGTCGCCGGGCCAGCAGCAGATCCAGACTGTCAGGATGGATGCGCACGCCTGCCTCCAGCGTCGCCAGGCTGCGCTCCGCCCGGTCGATCAGCAGCGGCAGGCGGCGACCCAGGTGGCCGATCTGGCCTGCGATCTGCCCCACCGCCGCTTCCGGCCCCACGTTCCGGCGCAGCCAGCCTTCGACGACCGGCCGCGCGACTTCCCACATGCTGGCCTGGGGATCCAGGCTGCGGGCCACACCCTCGACCACGACCATGGTCTTCTGCAGCAGCAGAAGCTGCGGCTGGGTTTCCATGGCAAAGGTCTCGGTCACCTCGAACAGCTGGGCCAGCAGCCTGCCCATGGAGATCTCGCCCGTCGGCCGGCCGTGGATCGGCTCGCCGACCGAGCGCAGGGCCTGTGCGAAATCCTCGACCGAATGGCCGGGCGGCAGGATGCCCGAATCGGCATGGACCTCAGCCACGCGGCGATAGTCCGACAGGATGAAGCCCAGCAGCGTCTCGGCCATGAAACGCCGCATGGCGGGCGACAGCCGGCCCATGATGCCGAAGTCGACGGCGACCAGCGTGCCGTCGGCCCGGACAAACAGGTTTCCCTGGTGCAGGTCGGCATGGAAGAAGCCGTGGTTCAGTGCCTGGTCCAGGAAGCTCTGCACCAGGCGCGCCGACAAAGTGGGCAGGTCATGGCCCGCAGCGATCAGGGCGGCACGGTCGCCCAGCGGCACGCCGTCGATCCGCTCCAGCGTCATCACCCGGCGCGAGGTCAGGTCCCAGTGGACGCGCGGCACCGTCAGGTGGAAGGCCGGATCCAGCCGTGCGCCCAGTTCCGCCGCCGCTGCCGCCTCCAGCCTCAGGTCCATCTCCAGCATGGTCGAGCGGGCCAGCGTCGCCACCGCCTCGCGCGGGCGCAGGCGCCGCGCCGCCGGCGCCAGCCGCTCCAGCCACTTGGCGGCGAGCGCCATCGCCTCCAGGTCGCGGCGGAAGGCCTGCTCGATCCCCGGGCGCAGCACCTTGACGGCGACCGGCACGCCGGCCGTCGTCTCCGCGAAATGCACCTGGGCGATGGAGGCCGCGGCGACGGGCTGCTCCTCCACCTTCGCGAACATCGTCTCCAGCGGCCGGCCCAGCTCCGCCTCAATGCTGGCGCGCGCCTGGGTCCAGGGGAACGGCGCCAGGCGGTCCTGGAGGTGGGCCAGCGCCCGGGCCGCCTCCTCCCCCACCAGGTCGGGCCGCGCGGCCAGGACCTGCCCCAGCTTAACCGTGGACGGTCCCAGTTCCTTCAACGCCGCGGCCAGGGCATCGCCCGCCGTGCCATGCGCCGGCAGGCGCTGCTGCCCCAGCATCAGGGCCCGGCGCGCAGCCTTGGCCGTCCACGGCAGTTCGCGCTCCAGGTCCGGCGGGAACAGCGCATCATAGCGCGCCAGCGCCCGTCCCATCTGGACCAGCCGAACCCCCGACCGCGCCTCGCCCATCACGACCATGGGGTCGGTCCCGGAGTTGTACCATGGCAGCCGGACCGCTCCCTCTCCCGTGCCGAAGGCATGGGAGAGGGCTGGGGTGAGGGCAATGAACCAACGGTGACGACGGTCGCTCTGGGCGGAATGCGGCGCGCTGCCCTCACCCCCCGCCCTCTCCCATCGCCCCGCGACGGGAGAGGGAGCCGGTTGGCGCCAAGTGCAACCCTAGCTCCGAGCATCGGCAATTGCCTGTCGCGCCTAGAGGCGCCAGCCGGAATGCAGGGCGGCGATCCCGCCCGACAGCGCGCGGTGCCGCACCTGGGCAAAGCCGGCTGCCTCGATCTCCGCGGCGAAGGCGGGGGCTGCGGGAAATTTCGCGATGCTCTCGACCAGGTAGCGGTACGACTCGGCATCGCCCGCGACCAGCTGGCCGATGCGGGGAATCACCTCGAACGAGTAGCGGGTGTAGAGGCGCTCCAGCACCGGCACCTCGACCTGGCTGAACTCCAGGCACAGGAAGCGCCCGCCCCGCTTCAGCACGCGGTGAATGTCGGCCAGAGCCTTTGCCCGGCGGGTCACGTTGCGGATGCCGAACGCGATGGTGACGGCATCGACCGACTTGTCGGGCAGCGGCAGCGTCTCGGCATCGCCCACCACCCAGGTCAGGCCGTCGAACAGGCCCCTGTTCAGCGCCCGGTCGCGGCCCACCGCGATCATCTCGGCATTGATGTCCAGGACGATCATCTCCGTCCCCGGGCCGCCGCGAGCCTGGATGGCAAAGGCGACGTCGCCCGTGCCGCCGGCCAGGTCCAGGATGGTCTGACCGGCCCGCGGGTTCAGCCAATCGACCAGCCTGGCCTTCCACAGGCGGTGCACGCCCCCCGACATCAGGTCGTTCATGAGGTCATAGCGGCTGGCCACGCGGTCGAAGACCTGGCGCACGCGCCCGGCCTTTTCCTGCACCGGCACCTGCTGGAACCCGAAGTCGGTCGCTTCCGTGTCGCTCATGGCGCCGCACGATAGCGAAAGCGCGTCGTTGCAGCTAGGTTGCGGCCATGCCCGAGTTGCCCGAGGTCGAAACCGTCCGCCGCGGCCTGGAGCCGCGCATGGTGGGCCGCCGCTTGGTCCATGTCGACCAGCGCCGGCCGGACCTGCGCATGCCCTTCCCCGAGCGCTTCGTGGAACGCCTTCAGGGGCGGCTGGTGACGCGGATCGAGCGGCGCGCCAAGTACATGCTCTGGCACCTGGACGGGCCGGACGTGCTGATCGTGCACCTGGGCATGTCGGGCCGCATCCGCTTTGCCGGGCACAATCTGGGGCCGCTCGGCACGCACGACCATGTCGTGCTGGCGACCGACGACGGCACCCACATGATCTACGAGGATCATCGCCGCTTCGGCCTGATGACCATGGCTGATGCCGGTGCCGTCGACGCCCACCCCCTGCTGGCCAGCCTGGGCCCGGAGCCGCTGGGCGACGACTTCACCGCGGCCGTCCTGGACCAGCGCCTGGCGGGGAAGATCACCCCGATCAAGGCCGCCCTGCTCGACCAGCGCATCGTCGCGGGCCTGGGCAACATCTATGTGTGCGAGGCCTTGCACCGCGCCGGCATCTCGCCCAAGCGCACCGCGGCGACCGTGCCGGGCACCCGGTCGGCCCGCCTTGTCCCGGCGATCAAGCAGGTGCTGGAGGAGGCGATCGCCGCCGGCGGCTCCACGCTGCGCGACTATGTCCAGACATCCGGCGAGCTTGGCTATTTCCAGAAGCAGTTCGCCGTCTACGACCGCGAGGACGAGCCGTGTGCCAAACCCGGCTGCCGCGGCGTGGTGCGCCGCCTGGTCCAGTCCGGCCGCTCCACCTTCCATTGCAGTGCCTGCCAGAAATAGCGGAAAAAGGGGAAACTCCATGACTTACGGCATGATCAAGGTCGAGACGAAGGGGGCCGTCGGCCTGATCACCCTGAACCGGCCAGAGGCGCTGAACGCGCTGTGCAAGCAGCTGATGGACGAGATGACGAGCGCCCTCGACGCGTTCGAAAAGGACGACGCCATCGGCGCCGTCGTCATCACCGGCTCGACCAAGGCCTTTGCTGCCGGCGCCGACATCAAGGAGATGCAGCCCAAGTCCTATATCGACGTCTACAAGGAGGACTTCATCACCGCCAACTGGGAGCGCGCAGCCCGCTTCCGCAAGGTGGTGATCGCGGCGGTCAACGGCTATGCGCTGGGCGGCGGCTGCGAACTCGCCATGATGTGCGACTTCATCCTGGCGGGCGAGAATGCCAAGTTCGGCCAGCCGGAGATCAACCTGGGCGTCATGCCGGGTGCGGGCGGCACGCAGCGCCTGACCCGCTTCATTGGCAAGTCCAAGGCGATGGACATGTGCCTGACCGGCCGGATGATGGACGCGGCCGAGGCTGAGCGTTCGGGGCTCGTCACCCGCATCTTCAAGACGGAAGAGCTGGTGGACGAGGCGGTCAAGATCGCCGACAAGATCGCCAACCTGTCCCGCCCGGCGACGATGATGACCAAGGAATCGGTCAATCGCGCCTATGAGACGACGCTGAGCGAGGGTGTCCGCTTCGAGCGGCGGCTGTTTCACTCGATGTTCGCGCTGGACGACCAGACCGAGGGCATGGCCGCCTTTGCCGAGAAGCGTCCCGCCAAGTTCACCCATCGCTGAGGTCAGGACGGGGGGCGAGGCGCGTCGCCCCCCGCAACCGCGTCAGCGGCGCTGTTGGGCCGGCTCGCCCTGGCGGCGGGCATCGGCGGCGCGGCGACGGTTCTCCAGCTGCTCCACGGCCAGGTCGGCCAGGGCGGAGAGCATGGCCTTCTGGCCCCGCGTGAGGGGTTGCCGGGGCACGGTGTCGATCACGCACAGTGCGCCCAGGCGCTCGCCGCCCAGCGGACTGACCAGCGGCGCGCCGGCATAAAAACGGATGTGCGGATCCCCCGTGACCAGCGGGTTGCGGGCAAAGCGCATGTCGGACGAGGCATCGGTGACGATCAGGGGATCGGAGCCGGTGATCGTGTGGGCGCAGAACGACACCTCGCGCGAGGTGCGGTCGACGTCCATGCCGGACCGGCCGGGAAAGACCTGCTCCCCCGCCGTCACGACGGACACCAGGCCCACCGGCGTGTTGAACAGGCGCGCCGCCAGTTCGGCCACGGCGTCCAGGTCGGCCGATCCCGTCTCGACGGCACCCGCCTCGATATAGGCATTCACCGCCGCCAGCCGCTTGGCCTCGTCGGCCGGGCTGTGCAGCGGGCTGGCGGCAGGACCTGTGGCCGAGACGATGACCCGGTTGCGGCCCGTCCGCTTGGCCTCGTAGAGCAGGGCGTCGGCGACCGCCACCAGATCGGCCGCGGTCCGGGGGGTCGCGCCCAGCTCCCCGCTGTTGAAGACGCAGCCGCCGACGCTGACGGTCACCACCGGGCCCGCGCTGTTGGTCAGGTGGGGAATGGCCAGCGCCTCGACCGCAGCGCGCAGGCGCTCGCCCACGCGGGCGGCGCCGTCCAGCGTGGCACCGGGAAGCAGGACGGCGAATTCCTCGCCACCATAGCGCGCGGCCATGTCGCCGGCCCGCGCCACCACGCCGGCCAGCGCCTGGGCCACGCGGCGCAGGCAATCGTCGCCCGCCTGGTGGCCATGATTGTCGTTGTAGAGCTTGAAGCAGTCGACATCGACCATCAGGAAGGCCAGCGGGGCGCCGCTGCGCTCCGCCCGCCGCCATTCCTGGGCAAAGGCATCGTCGAACCGGCGACGGTTGGGCAGGCCGGTCAGGCTATCGGTCATGGCCATGCGGGCCAGCTCGGCATTGGCCTCGGCCAGCGCGCCGGCGGCAGAGCGGCGCTCGCTGACATCGCGGGACGCCACGACCAGAAGGGGGCCGTCATCGCCCTCGACGATGCGCATGGCCGATTCGATCCAGACGAAATGGCCGTCGGCATGGCGCATCGGCACCTCGACCTGGCCCACCGTGCCGGGGGGCTTGTCGGCCAGGTCGGCGATGGCGTCGCGCATCAGGGACTCGAAGCCGGGCTGGATCAGGTCGCTGGCCGGCTTCCCCACGACCTCCTCCGGCGCATAGCCCAGCACCTTGGCGATGGAGGGCGACGCGTAGAGCGCGGTCGAATCCAGGCGGTGCAGGGCAACAATATCGGTGACGTGGTCGGCCAGCAGCCGGAACCGCGTCTCGCTCACCCGCACGCGGTCATGCGCGCTTTTCAGGTCGCGCACGGCAGCGACCGCCTTCAGCTGCTGCGTCAGCAGCCAGCCGACCAGGATCGTGCCCAGCGGGATGCCGACCGCATAGAGCGGGGCGATCTGCACATAGAGATCCTGCTCCACGCCGACATAGGAGATGAGGATCGACTGCAGGGCCTGGCTGATCCCCAGGAACAGGAAGATGGGCAGCCGCGGCAGGGATTCACCCCGGACGCCCCACCACCAGGCCGCAGCCGAGATCAGTCCCGTGGCGACATGATTGGCTACGACGAGAAAGGCAATGGGCCCACCAAGGATCGCACGCGCACTGCCGGTGATGACGGTCGCAACCGCCGCCCCGATGGGCCCGCCAAAGGGCCCCGACAGGACGAGCACGGCCGAACGGGCATCGAAAAAGATGCCGGGACGCACCTCGATCGAGGACAGCATGCACAGGACGGTGGCCACGCCGAACATGCCGCCCGTCAGGACCGACCGACGCCAGGGCGGCAGGCGATCGTTGCCGGTGGCGATCAGGGTGAACGCAAAGGCGACGGCAATCGCCACGCCCAGGTTCCCCATCAGGCCAAGCATCAGGATCGAACCGTCCATGCCCAGTACCACTCCCACGTCCCGGCCGATCCGGCCCGTCTGCCGGCTTCTGCTCCAGCCGCTGACAGGATGCCAAAGCCGGGGAAGCCGCCGAAGCTAAACCTGCGTGGCGGCCAGGCGACGCAGCTTCTCGAACCGGCGCACCGCCTGGTCGCGCTTCACCCGCGACAGCCGCTCCAGCCAGAAGATGCCATCCAGCTGGTCGATCTCGTGCTGCAGGCAGACCGCCAGCAGGCCCTCTGCCTCGACCTGCCGCGCCGTGCCGTCCAGGTCCTGGTAGCGCACCGTGACGGTCGCGGGCCGTTCGACCGGCTCGACGATGCCGGGCATCGACACGCTGCCTTCCGGATGGCGGCGACGCTCCGAGCCCAACGATGCGACCTCCGGGTTAACGAAGACTTGTGCGCGATCCATCCCGTCCAGGCGGATCACGACCAGGCGCTGCGGAACGCCGACATGCGGAGCGGTGATGCCGATGCCGGGCGCCGCCAGCATCACCGCCAGCAGGTCGTCGGCCAGCATGCGCAGTGCATCGTCGAACAGTGCAACCGGCTGCGCCGGACGGCGCAGGCGCGGGTCCGGCCAGGTCAGGATCTTCAATGCGGCGCCCACGTACCCACCCCCCTGCTGCGACGCGATCGCCCCTTCTAGGCGAGATGTGTTCCGCCACACCATAGGCCGCCCGACCCCGGAATCGCCCAGACCATGACGTCCTCGCTGCTGCTTGCCGTGTTTGCCGCGGGCTTCGTCTATGGCATCACCCCCGGCCCCGGCGTGCTGGCCGTGTTCGGCATCGGGGCTGCGCGCGGGCGCCGGGCCGGCGCAGCCTTCCTGGCTGGGCACCTGGCGGGCGATGTCCTGTGGTGCGGCACGGCGCTGGTCGCCATCGTGGGCGCGCGCGAGATCAGCCCGACCGTCTTCGACGTGCTCGGCGCGCTCAGCGGCCTCTATCTCCTCTGGCTTGGGGTGAAGGCGATCCGCACACGGCGATCCGCGACCGGCATGGTCGAGCGGCCGATGCGCGCGCCCCTAGCGCATGGCCTGGTCTTCGGCCTGACCAATCCCAAGTCCTATCCGGTGGCGGTGGCCACCTTCACCGCACTCCTGTCCAGCCGGGCTGCCACGCTGTCCTGGGACATGCTGCCCCAGCTTGTCGCCATCAGCTTTGCCGGCGGGCTGGCGGCCTATGCGATCCTGATCGCCGTCGTCGGCGCCCGCCATGTGCGGACGCTGTATACGCGGCACGAGGTGGCGATCACGCGGGCGACCGGCGTGATGTTCGTGGGCTTCGCGCTGAGCGCATTGATCCACGCCGTGCCCGGCCTGCTTAGCCGGCGGATCTAGCGGGCGCGCAGCACCGCCAGAAGGCGGTCGACGTCGTCCGCCAGCCGTGGCTCGCACGCATTGGCCACCGCCAGCAGCAGGCCCCGTGGCGCCCCAGGCCCCACATGGAACGTCGACAGCGGCGCCGGCGCCAGCCCCTGGCGCCGCAGGTCGCGGGCGATCGCGACGTCGGGCGCATCTGCCGGCAGATCCAGGCGTACCGTCAGGCCGGCCCAGGCGTCCGGGCGCAACCGGACCGCATCCCGCGGCGTCAGCCGGCGGGCCAGGGCCTCGACCAGGGCCGCGCGGCGCGCTGCGTACAGGCGCTTCATCCGCCGGACATGGCGCAGGTAGTGCCCCTCCGCAAGGAAGGCCGCGGTGGCCAGCGGCACCGGTCCCGCGGCGGCCGGCGCCAGCAGTGCCGCGCATTCCTCGGCTCGGGCCGCAAGCGGCGGCGGCACGACCAGGAAGCCCAGGCGCAGGGCCGGGCTGATCGTCTTGCTGAAGGTGCCGGCGTGGAGCACGCGGCCATCCCCGTCCAACGCCGCCAGGGCGGGCGCCGCGCGACCCTTCAGCTGCAATTCGCTCAGGTAGTCATCCTCCAGCACCCAGGCCTTGCGCCGCCGTGCCCAGTCCAGCAGGGCCAGGCGCCGCGACAGGGACAGGGTCATGCCCAACGGGGCTTGCTGGCCCGGCGTCACGACGGCCAGCAAGGCGTCGGGGGCCAAGGCTTCGCCTATGGAGACGTCGATCCCGTCTGCGTCGACCGGAACCGCCACCGGCGCCATGCCAGCTGCCGCCAGGCCGCGGCGGGTCACGCCGAAGCCGGGATCCTCGGTCCAGGCCTGCGCGCGGCCGGCGGCCGATGGCATCCGCAGGGTGGCCAGCGCCAGGCCCAGCGCCCCGGCATAGCCGGCGGTGATCAGGATCCGGTTGGGATCGGCCTGCACGCCGCGCGCAATGGCCAGCATCGCGGCCAAGGCCTGGCGCAGGACCAGCGGCCCGCGCGGGTCGGGATAGCTGGCCGGCGCCGAGGCCGCCTGGCGGCTGGCGCGAACCAGAAGCCTCGACCAAACCGTCGTGGGGAAGGCGTCCTGCGCCGGCACGCCCATCTGGAACGGCAGCGGCGCTAGGTCGTCCACAGACGCCCGGCCGGCCTGCGGCGACGCCCCCGCGCCGCGCGCCTGGGGTAGCAGGCCGATCCCCGGCGCCACGCGGGTGCCGGCGGAGCCGGCGGCCACGACCAGCTGCTCGTCCGCCAGCCGCTCGTAGGCGACGCGCACGGTTCCGCGGGCAACGCCCAGGCGCGCGGCCAGATCGCGCCAGGACGGCAGCCGCGCACCGGGGACCAGGTGACCCGCGCGGATCGCCTGGGCCAGCCCCGCATGGATCTGTTCCGCCAGGGAGGCCTGGGCCGAGCGATCCAGCCGGATCAGGTCGGGCTCCGCCCGGGTCTCTGCCACCATGGCCTGATGGTACAGTCCTTTTGCCCATTCCTGGTGCTGTTTCATGAACCGATGGGCGCCCATCTTCCCGGCATCACGACGAGGATCGGGTCATGAGCGAACGACTGGACTATGCCAAGGCCGCGCCCGAGGGCGTGAAGCCGCTTGGGGCACTGCACCACTACCTGTCGCACTGCAGCCTGCCGGCGCAGCTGGTCGACCTCGTCTACCTTCGCGTCTCGCAGATCAACGGGTGCGCCTATTGCATCGACCTGCACACGCGCGACCTGCTGAAGCTGGGCGTGGCCGCCGACAAGATCACCCTGGTGCCCGTCTGGCGCGAGGCGCTGGCCCTGTTCGACGCACGCGAGCAGGCCGCGCTGGCCTGGGCCGAGACGGTGACCCTGGTCGCCCGGACCCAGGTTCCCGACGCCGACTATGAAGCGGCCCGCGCCGTGTTCGGCGACCGCGAACTGGCCGACCTGACCATCGCCATCGCGGCCATGAACGCGTTCAACCGCCTCGGCGTGTCGTTCCGCAAGACACCGATGGCCGTGACCAAGGCACGGGCCGGAAGCCGGGACGCCGCCTGAATCGACAGCTTCGCGCAGGAGGGATGACCTGTGCGCGCCGCCATGGCATCAATCTGCCCAACCAATCGGCAGGACGCCCAGGGGAGAATGGCCATGAAGACGCGCATCACCGAACTGTTCGGCATCGAGCATCCGATCATCCAGGGCGGCATGCATTTCGTCGGATTGGCCGAGCTTGCCTCGGCCGTCTCCAACGCCGGCGGGCTTGGCATCATCACCGGCCTGACGCAGCCGACGCCGGAAAAGCTGGCCAAGGAGATCGCCCGCTGCCGCGACATGACGGACAAGCCGTTCGGCGTGAACCTGACCTTCCTCCCCGGCTTCTCCAACCCGCCCTACCCTGAGTACATCCAGGCGATCATCGAGGGCGGGGTGAAGGCGGTGGAGACGGCCGGCCGCAGCCCGGAAGCCTATATGCCCGCGCTGAAGGCCGGCGGGATCAAGGTCATCCACAAGTGCACGTCCGTCCGCCATTCGCTGAAGGCCGAGAAGATCGGCTGCGACGCGGTCAGCGTCGACGGCTTCGAATGCGGTGGCCATCCGGGCGAGGATGACGTGCCCAACATGATCCTGCTGCCCCGCGCGCAGGAGGCGCTTTCCGTGCCCTTCGTCGCCTCGGGCGGCATGGCGGACGGGCGTTCGCTGGTCGCGGCCCTGGCGCTGGGGGCCGAGGGGATGAACATGGGCACCCGCTTCATGGCGACCAAGGAAGCGCCGATCCACGACAACGTGAAGCAGGCCCTGGTCAAGGCCAGCGAACTCGACACCCGCCTCATCATGCGGCCCCTGCGCAATACCGAGCGCGTCCTGACCAACGATGCGGTCGAGAAGATCGTCGCGATCGAGAAGACGGCGGGGCAGAGCGTCACCATCGACGACATCAAGGAACTGGTCGGCGGCGTCTATCCGAAGATCATGCAGAACGGCGACATGGACGCCGGCGCCTGGTCCTGCGGCATGGTGGCGGGCCTGATCCACGACGTGCCGACGGTCAAGGAACTGATCGACCGCATCATGGCGGAAGCCGAGAGCCTGATCCGCAAGCGCCTCGAAGGTTTCCTGGCGGCTTGAGGATCCCGCTCCACCACAACCACCTCATCCTGAGGTGCGGAGCGAAGCGGAGCCTCGAAGGATGGACCACCAGCGCTGGCGGCCCATCCTTCGAGACAGCGGCTGCGCCGCTTCCTCAGGATGAGGTTGGTTCGGTGGCTACTCCGCCGCATCCAGGTCGGCGCCTGACCGCAGCAGGGCTGCCTCCTTCCGCATGTTGGCGATGGCGCGGTCGTTGAGCGGGCGGAAGCGGTCGGTCAGGAAGATCTGGCCGTGCGCCGCCGTCGGCTCCAGGAAGCGCTCGGGCCGGCCGGCGCGGTAGCCCGCCTCGCCAAAGACCGGCACGTATTCGCGCATCACGCCCAGTGCATAGCGGCGATAGACCGGCCAGTCCTGCCCCAGGATCGCCATGTCCAGGTCGAGCAGCAGGTCGGTGTCGGCATCCCCCGTCGCCTGGTGTCGCTGGGTCGCCAGGATCATGGCCGCCGCCTTGTCCAGCACGGCGGGCGCCAGGTGCCCGTCCAGTACCGCGCGCATCAGGGCGGCACTGCGTTCCTCGTTGTCGGCGCGCGACGCGTCATAGACGACGTCGTGAAAGACCGTGGCCAGTTCCGCCGTATCGGGCTCGCGAAAGTCGGCGCGCACCGCGTCCAGTCCGTCGAGCATCGCCACGATATGGCCGGCGTCGTGATAGTGCCGCGTCGCCGCGCCATAGCCGTCGCCCAGGCTCCGCTCGGCCGCGGCCGCGACCCGTTCCGGCAGGGCCAGCCGCCGGGCCAGGCTGCGCCAGCGGGCCACAAGGCGGTTGGCCGCGTCGCTCACCCCTGGCCGGTCCCTGGCTCGGCCATGTGGGCCTTGAACGCCTCCGCATGATCGGGGTGCCAGCGCGACAGGGCCGGCCGGTTGCGGATCAGGTCATCGGCCGTCCAGCGCACGCGCTTCTCGTCCATGTCCCGGGTCACGTCGTTGTCGGGGCACAGGATGTAGAAGTCGCCGCGGCCAAGGCTGGCCAGCATGAAGTCGATGACCTGCTCCGGCGTCCATGCGGCCGCCGGCTTCGCGCCTCCGCGCGACGTCATGCCCGTATGGGTCCAGCCCGGGACCAGCAGATGCGCGCTGAGGCGGGCGCCCGGTTCGTTGCGCAACTCATGCGCCAGCGTCTCGGTGAACGCCTTCACGCCCGCCTTGGACAGGTTGTAGGCGGAATTGCCGGGCGGCAGGGTGATGCCCTGCTTCGAGCCCGTGTTGACCACGAGGCCAGGCCGGCCCCGCGCCAGCATGCCGGGGACGAAGGCCTGCACGCCGTTGATCACGCCCCACAGGTTCGTCGCCAGCAGGGCGCGCCAGCCGTCGCCGTTCTCCCACGAGCGGCCAGGATTGCGGCCGCTGCCGGCATTGTTCATCAGGATGCCGACGTCGTTGAACGCCCCTTCCACCTGCGACTGCAGGGCAAGGACCTGGTTCATGTCCGACATGTCGGTCGCAATCGGCAGGACCTGGGCCCCGCCGACGGCGACGGCCCGGGCGGCGGCACTGGCCTCGTCCAGTCTTTCCCCCGCCAGGTCGGCCATCACGACGTGCAGGCCACGGCCCGCGAAACGCTCTGCCGCTGCCCGGCCAATGCCGCTGGCGGCCCCGGTAATGACAGCGACGCGGCCAGGCTCAAGGGCCGGAAGCGTGTCGGGTGCGGGCATGCTCTCTCTCCTGCTGCTGCGGTCTCAGGCCCAGCCGCCATGGGGCAGGCGCAGGCCGGCGCTGGGCCAGTCCATCGCAACCAGGCGGCCCGCCCCCGACAACGTGACATAGGCGGTCCGCATATCCGCCCCCCCGAAGCACAGGTTGGTGGTGAAGGGATCGCCGGTGGCCACGTGCCTGATGCTGGACCCGTCGGGCGCAAAGGACGTGATGCCGCCGTTGAACAGCGTCGCAACATGGACAGTTCCCGCCGCATCGACGGCCAGCGAATCGAAGAACACGGGGCCGGCGCCCGCCCCCACGAACCGACCCGGGATCAGCGGATGGCTGGACGCGACGACCCCCGGTCCCGTCACGTCGAAGGCGAACAGGCGCGCTGTCGGCGTCTCGGCCACATAGAGCGTCTTCCCGTCCGGCGACAGGCCCACGCCATTGGGCAGCAGCATGGGATAGACCACCTGGCGCGCACCCGTGCCATCCGCCTTCGCGTACCAGACCACGCCGCGGTCGAGCGCGCGGCCCCGCCCCTTGCCCATGTCGCTGAAATAGAAGCCGCCCTGGTCGTCGAAGACCAGGTCGTTGGGGCCGTTCAGGGCAACCCCGTCGATGCGGTCCAGCACCCGCTCGACCTTGCCCGTCGCCAGGTTCACGCGCTCGATCCGGCCGCCGCCGCCATCGGCCGGCGGATCGGGCGGCAGCATGAAGCTGCCGTCCGGATGGGTCGCCGCGCCGCCATTGTTGCAGATGTAGCAGGCACCATCCGGCCCCATCGCAGCGCCATTGGGACCGCCGCCCAGCTGCGCCACCGTCTCCGTCCGCCCCTCACCCCAGACGCGCGTCAGGCGGCCGGCCTGGATCTCCACGACCAGCACGCTGCCATCCGGCAGCGCCACCGGTCCTTCGGGAAAGGCCAGGCCCGAGGCCAGTTCCCTCATGCGCTCTGCCTCAGGCCCAGGGCGCCGGCGGTCGCGGACGAGGTGCCGCTGCGCTCCAGCTCGTGGTCCTTCTCTGTCGCGAAATGGCTGAACCGGCCATAGGGCTCGACCACGGGAAGTTCCGCCGGCATGGGCAGGTGCTTCTTGCGTGCCAGGGCCTTCTCCACGAAAGGGGCCAGGCGCTCGGCCTTCTGCCGCTCGCGCAGGTCCTCCTTCTCCACGAACTCAGGCATCACCTCGCGGGCGAACAGTTCCAGCGAGCGGCAATTGCGCTCGTGGTCCAGGCGCCCCGCCTGGTGCATCAGCAGGACCTGGTCGACGCCCGCGTCCTGCAGCGCGCGGATATGGCGGCGGATATGATCCGGCGTGCCGATGGCGTTGGTCGGGCTGTCGCCCATATGGGGATAGGTATCCTTCAGGGCCATGAAGTCGCCCCAGGCATCGCCGCGGCCCGGCACCACCTTGCCGTCCAGGTAGTACTTGCCGATGGTGTAGCCAAAGAACTTCAGATGCTCGCCATGTTCCTCGGCGCGCGCCTGGTCGGTGTCGCAGTGCATCATCGCCATGACGGCGATGTTGGCGTTCACGGCATGGCCGATGGGGACGCAATCCTCCGCAATCGTACGGTAGTACTGGTCGACCATGATCCTGGCCTGGGTCCCGCCGACGACGTTGAAGCCCAGGCAGCCCATGCCATGGCTGGCCGCGACGTCCGGCTTGCCCGCGACCCAAAGCGGCGGATGCGGCCGCTGATAGGGCTTCGGCACGATGTTGCGGCACGGCATGGAGAAGAATTCGCCCTGGAATCCGGGATAGGGCGTCATTGCCATCATGTTGCAGGTCTGCTCCAGCGCCTCCAGATAGGCGCGGCGCTTGCTGGGCGCATCGACGCCGAACCCCTCCAGCTCCATGCGGGAGGAGCTTTCGCCGGTGCCGAACTCCACCCGCCCGCCGGAAATGTGGTCCAGCGTGGCGATCCGCTCGGCCACATGGGCGGGATGGTTGAAGCCGGGCGGCATGCACACGATACCGTGCCCGATGCGGATCTGACGGGTCCGGGCGGCGGCGGCCGCCAGCCAGACCTCGGGCGCGGAGGACAGGGCGTGGTCGTCCAGGAAATGGTGCTCCACGCCCCACATGTGCTGGATGCCCAGCCGGTCGGCCAGCTCGACATGCTCCAGCGCCTCGCGAAAGGCCCGCTGCTCCGCCCCCTCGTCATGCGGTGTCGGCAGCTGGATCTCGTAGAACACCCCGAACTTCATGGCGCTTCCTCCGCTTCTGTCGTTGGTCCGGCCTTTGCGGCGCGTGACCTGCCCTCTTGCGGGGCCGAAGCAAAGCCTAATCCCGATTTGCCATGGGGACCACCGCGGGGACCACCTCCACCTCCGGCCAGCGGCCTCGCGCGCTGGCGACCGCCGCATCCCAATGGATCGACAGCACGCGCGCCGGGTTCGGCCGCATGCGCATCGCAAAGACGTCCTCCAGGCCGAACGGCGCCGCCACGCTGATCGTATCGTCGGCCTCCAGCCGCACGGCGACGGTGTGGACCGCAGCCACGAAGCGGGTCAGCGACTGGTCCGTGCTCGACAGCGGCGCATAGGGCTCGCCGAACCGCTCCGGGAACCACAGGTGCACGCGCGCCTGGTTGCGCACCTCGATCCGCGCGCGCAATTCCGGCGGCGCCAGGGCGGCGACGCGGCGGATCTCAACGTCCTCCGCGTCCCAGGACAAATCGCGGCCATCGAAGTAGGACAGGTCGAAGTCCTTGATCCCATAGTCCAGCGACCGGCCGGTCCGCGCGTTCCAGACGGTCTGCCACACGGCGCCCGAGACAAGGCGCCAATCGGGCAATGCCGCCGCGCGGGCTATGCCCAGCACCTCCATCAGCAATGGGCTGCTGCGCAGGATCGCGCACAGCTCCCGTTGCTGATCCTGCAACGTTGATTGAACCTGTCCCGGGCTCATGAAGGACTCGCAAAGGCCGGGCACGCCGCCCACTCTCTGGCGTGCAGGATTTCCCCTGCGCCGCCAAGAGCAGACCGCCCATGCAGCCAGCCCGCCGCCTTCCCACTTTGTTCGTCTCCCATGGCGGGGGCCCCTGTTTCGACATGACGTGGCCCGCCCCCATCCAGGCGGAGTTCGATCACCTGCGCGCCTACCTGCGTTCGGTCGAGAAGCACGTCGGCGGCAAGCCCAAGGCGATCCTGCTGATCTCCGCCCATTGGGAGGAGGAGGTGGTGACGCTCAATGTCGGGCCGGCACCGGGCATGCTGTTCGACTATTACGGTTTTCCCGATCACACCTACCACCTGTCCTACCCCGCACCTGGCGCACCGGACCTGGGCGCCCGCGTCCAGGCGCTGCTGGAAGGGGCTGGGATCGCCGTTAAGGTCGATCGGGAGCGCGGCTATGACCATGGCGTGTTCGTGCCCCTGATGCAGATGTTCCCTGACGCGGACGTGCCGATCCTTCAGATGTCGCTGCGGGCCGACATGCATGCGAAGTTCCACATCCGCCTGGGTCAGGTGCTGCGCGTCCTGCGGGACGAGGGCGTCCTGATCGTCGGCAGCGGCAATTCCTTTCACAACCTGGCGGCGCTGCGCGGCCCGAATGCCGCGGCGGACGAGGCGGCCGGCAGCTTTGACAAGTGGCTGCGGACGGCCGCCTACAACGACGCGCATCACCGCGACGAATACCTGGAGATCTGGGCGACCGCTCCCGGCGCCCGCCTGTGCCATCCGCGCGAAGAGCACCTGATGCCGCTGATGGTCGTCGCCGGGGCCGCCTTCGACGATCCCTGCACCCGCGACTATTCCGGCCGGATGATGGGCAAGCCCATCTCGGGCTTCCAGTTCGGCTGATGCGGCGCCTGGCCTGGGCCATCGCGCTATCGCTCCTGCCCTTCGCAGCGGGGGCGGAAGTACAGCGGGACGGGACTTTCCTGGCGGAGCGGACGTGTCCGGCGCCGCGCGCCATCCGCGACGGCGCCAATCCGGGGCAGGTCCAGGTCCGCGCCGGTCAGGCCTACGCCCTGCGCGGCCAGAACCGGGACCGGCCCACCCACTACCTGGTGGAGGTCCCGGGCGCGGAGCCGACCCGCCGCTGGGTCGAGGTCGAGTGCGGCCGGCTCGCGGAGAATGCCGAGGCGGCCCCGCTTCCGCGGCCCACGACGTCGGAGGACTACGTCCTGGCGGTGACCTGGCATCCGGCCTTCTGTGAGACGAAGCCGGGCCTGCCCGAATGTGCCGCCCTGGACGGGGCCGACTTCGCCGCATCCCACTTCGTCCTGCACGGCCTTTGGCCGCAGGACGCGGAGTATTGCGGCGTGCCCGCAGGCCAGGAGCGGCTGAGCCGGGACCGCGCGTGGCAGCGCCTGCCGCCGCTCGACCTGCCGGCCGATGTGCAGCGCGACCTGGCGCAGGCCATGCCGGGCAGCCGCTCGGCCCTGGACCGCCATGAATGGGTCAAGCATGGCACCTGTTCCGGCCTCGCCCCCGGCGCCTATTACCGCGTCAGCCTTGCCCTGCTGCGCCAGCTCAACGCGGCGACCCCACGCGACCTGTTCGAGGACAGCCTGGGCGAGCGGCTGCGCGCCGAGCAGATTCGCGGCGCCTTCGACCAAGCCTTTGGCGCCGGCGCCGGCCAGCGGGTGACGGTCGAGTGCTCCGACGGGCCGGACCGCCTGATCGTCGAGCTGCGTATCGCGCTGGCCGGACCGCTTGGCCCCGACAGCTCCCTCGGCCCCCTGATCCGCGCGGGCAAGACCCGTCCCCGCGGCTGTCCCGTTGGCCGCGTGGATGGCGCCGACTGACGCCGCGTCAGGTCATCCGAGGCGTTGCAACCGGCGCCGCTTCGTGGCTTCTCTCAGGCCAAGGTCAGGGAGACGCCACTTATGTCCGATCTCGAAACATTCCGCGCCGAAACCGGCGCCTGGCTGGACGCCAACTGCCCGCCCGAGATGCGCACGCCGCTGCGGGGGGAGGACAACATCACCTGGGGCGGCCGCAACTGGGTCTTCCGCTCCGAGGCCGAGAAGGTCTGGCTGGAGCGCATGGCGGCCAAGGGCTGGACCGTGCCCGAATGGCCTAAGGAATATGGCGGCGCCGGCCTTTCCCGCGACGAGGCCAAGGTCCTGCGCGAGGAGATGGCCAAGCGCAAGTGCCGGGCCCCGGTCGAGAGCTTCGGCATCTGGATGCTGG
Organism: Zavarzinia sp. CC-PAN008; assembly: GCF_051903925.1. Classification (GTDB taxonomy): domain Bacteria; phylum Pseudomonadota; class Alphaproteobacteria; order Zavarziniales; family Zavarziniaceae. Next base: position 2,492,805 of record NZ_CP173678.1, on the reverse strand, counting down.
GGCCGGCCCTGCTGAAGTACGGCAGCCACGAGCAGAAGCTGGAACACCTGCCCCGCATCGCGCGGGGCGAGATTCGCTGGTGCCAGGGCTATTCCGAGCCGGGCGCCGGTTCCGACCTTGCCAACCTGCAGACGCGGGCCGAGGACAAGGGCGACCATTGGCTGGTCAACGGCTCCAAGATCTGGACCTCCTACGCCGACAAGGCGGACTGGATCTTCTGCCTGGTGCGCACGAACAAGGACGCCTCCAAGCACGAGGGGATCTCGTTCCTGCTGTTCGACATGGCGAGCGAGGGCGTCTCGACGGCCCCGATCAAGCTGATCTCCGGCAACTCGCCGTTCTGCCAGACCTTCTTCAGCGACGTGAAGGTGCCCAAGGGCAACCTGGTCGGCACGCTGAACAAGGGCTGGGACATCGCCAAGTACCTGCTGACGCACGAGCGCGACACGATCGGCGGCGGCTCCGGCGGCATGTTCGTCAGCCGGCCGCTGGGCCAAGTCGCGGCCGACACCGTCGGATCGAAGGATGGCGAGCTGGCCGATCCGCTGCTGCGGGCCCGCATCGCCGAGTTGGAGGTCGACGCCTGGTCCTTCGCCCTGGCCGTCGAGCGGGGCCGCGACCTGGCCAAGGCGGGCCAGGGCCTGGGCGCCTATTCCTCGGTCCTCAAGTACTACGGGGCCGAGATCAACAAGCGCTCGCTGGAACTTGCGATGGACGCGCAGGGCGCCGATGGCCTGGAATGGGAGAGCGAACGCTCGAACGGCGGACAGCTGCCCCGCGCCTGGCTGCGCAGCAAGGCCAACTCGATCGAGGGCGGCACGAACGAGGTGCAGCTCAACATCATCTCCAAGCGCATCCTGGCCCTTCCCGGCGCCTGATCGCGCGGACGGCACACTCAGACAACCCAGGCGGACCAGCCAGGTCGCGTCCCGCCCCCACCCTGCCCTCCCCCATCCTGCGGACGGGGGAGGGTTCCAACGGCGCTCCGTCCCCCGTCGCTCTGCGATGGGGCAGGGCCGGGGTGGGGGCGGCGGACCGGCAGCTCCGCTGTGACAGACATCCGAAAGTCATTCCCATGCCCCTGGTCCTGACCGAAGAACAGGCGATGCTGCGCGATGCGGCACGCGGCTTCCTGAGCGAGCACGCGCCGATCGCCCATTTCCGCAAGCTGCGCGATGCCAAGGATCCCCTTGGCTTCTCCCGCGACCTCTGGCGCTCGATGGGCGAGATGGGCTGGGCCGGCGTGCTCGTGCCCGAAGCCTTTGGCGGCTCCGGTCTCGGCTATGTCGAGGCGGGCGTCATCCTGGAGGAGGCGGGCCGCACGCTGACGCCCTCGCCCCTCCTCTCGACCGCGGTCGTCGCCGCGACCCTGCTGAACCGCTTCGGCTCTGACGCGCAGAAGCAGAAGTACCTGCCCGGCATCGCCAAGGGCGAGGCGGTCCTGGCCCTGGCCGTGGACGAGGCGCCCAAGCACAAGCCCGAGGCCGTAGCCCTGACCGCCACGCGGTCCGGCAACGGCTTTCGCCTGTCAGGCACAAAGGTGCTGGTTCTGGACGGTGCGGCGGCGGACACGCTGATCGTGGCCGCCCGCACCGCCGGCAGCGCGGGCGAGACGGACGGCGTCACCCTGTTCCTCGTCGATGGCGCAGCCAAGGGCCTAGCCCGCGACGCGACCGTGCTCGTCGACTATCGCAACGCCGCGCGCCTGACCCTGGACAATGTCGAGGTCGATGCCGACGCCGTGCTTGGCACCCTGGACCAGGGCTTTGGCGCACTGGCGGTGGGCCTCGATGCCGGCCGCGCGGGCCTCGCCGCGGAGCTTGTGGGCTCCGCTTCGCAGACCTTCGACCTGACCGTCGACTATCTGAAGGAGCGCAAGCAGTTCGGGCGCACCATCGGCGAGTTCCAAGCCCTGCAACATCGCGCCAGCCACCTGTTCACCGAGCTCGAACTGGCGCGCGCCGCCAGCCTGAAGGCGCTGCAGACGCTCGATGCCAAGCCGGACGGGGCCGGCCCCATCGTCTCGCTGGCCAAGGCCAAGGCAGGTTCGGTCGCCAAGCTGGCCAGCCAGGAAGGCGTGCAGATGTTCGGCGGCATGGGCATGACGGACGACGTCGATGTCGGCCTGTTCATGAAGCGCATCCGCGTCGCCCAGGAGGTCTTCGGCGATCCCGCCTTCCACGCCGACCGCATCGCCCGCCTGCGCGGGTATTGACGCAGCCAGGTGGCGCGGACGGGCAGGCATTCTTCGGGACGGCTCTTCAAGCCTCCTCAGGATGACGAACGTTGGGAATTACTCAGCAATGCCAACGTCGTCTTGCTGAGGAGGCCGAATGCCTCCTCGGACCATCCGGTGCGTCGCCTGAGCCGATCGCGCACCGGGGCTCCGCAGTTTGGAAGCGGTTATAATCCTATGCATTCCGCGCCTTCCCTCTGGCGGCGACAGTCGCTAGGTTGGCGCCGATTTCGATAAGGTTCGCGACCAGGGGAAACGCCATGAATTTCGAGTTCTCGTCCGACCAGGTCCTGCTGCGGGAGCAGGCCCGCAAGTTCCTGGGCGAGAAATCCTCTCCCAAGGACGTGCGCCGCGTGCTCGATGGTCCGGACACGCATGACGCCGCGCTGTGGAAGGCCGTCGCCGAGATGGGCTGGGCCGGCACGGCGATCCCCGAAGAGTTCGGCGGCCTGGGCCTTGGCTACCTGGAACTGTGCGTGATCGCCGAGGAACTGGGCCGGGCCAATGCCGCCATTCCGTTCTCGTCCACCGTCTACCTGGCAGCCGAGGCGATCCTGGCCGGCGGCACGGATGCGCAGAAGCAGAAGTACCTGCCCAAGATCGCCGAGGGCGCGCTGATCGGCGCGCTGGCCTGGGCCGAGGGTCCGGCCGGCAGCGGGCCGAAGGCGATCAAGACCCGCGCCAGCGGCGGCACGATCTCCGGCACCAAGCTGCCCGTGGTGGATGGCGAGGCGGCGGACTTCGCCGTGGTCGTTGCCCGCACCTCTGACGAGGGCGAGCGCGGCATCAGCCTGTTCCTGGTCGACCTGAACGGCCCCGGCGTCACCCGGACCCGCGTCGCCAGCGTCGATCCCACGCGCAAGCAGGCGCAGATCGACTTCAACAATGCGCCGGCCGAGCCCCTGGGCAAGACGGGCGAGGGCTGGTCGCTGCTGACCCAGGTCCTGGACCGCGCGGCCGTGCTCGTCGCGTTCGAGCAGCTGGGCGGCGCCACCCGCGCGCTGGAGATGGGCTGCGACTATGCCCAGGGCCGCTATGCCTTCGGCCGGCCGATCGCCTCGTTCCAGGCGATCAAGCACATGCTGGCCGACATGTATGTGTCCCAGGAACTGGCCCGCTCAAACGCCTATTACGGCGCCTGGGCGCTGTCGACCAATGCGCCCGAACTGCCGGAGGCGGCGGCAACCGCGCGTGTCGCGGCGACGCAGGCCTTCCAGCATTGCGCCAAGAACAACATCCAGGTCCATGGCGGCATGGGCTTCACCTGGGAGTTCGACTGCCACCTGTACTATCGCCGTTCGAACCTGCTGGCGCTGACGCTGGGCAGCCTGTCACGCTGGAAGGACATCCTGGTCGACCGACTGGAAGCCCGCAACGCCGCCTGATCGCAACGCAACGGACAAAGGAAACTTCCATGAATTTCGAGGATACCCCCCAGGAAGCAGCCTTCCGTGCGGAAGTCCGCGCCTGGATCGACGCCAATGCGCCCAAGCACCTGGAGCCGGCCCTGAAGAAAGCGGGCTTCGGCCATGTCGACCTGGAAGGGATCGACGTGATGCAGGCGGCGAAGGACTGGCAGGCCAAGAAGGCCGACGCCGGCTGGGCCTGCCTGCACTGGCCCAAGGAATATGGCGGCCGTGGCGCCACCCCGATCGAGCGGGTGATCTGGCAGCAGGAGGAAGGCGTCTACTCGACGCTGGGCGGCACCTTCATCATCGGCCAGGGCATGTGCGGCCCCACCATGATGGCCTATGCCACCGAGGAGCAGAAGCGCCGCTACCTTCCCCCCCTGGCCCGGGGTGAGGAGGTCTGGTGCCAGCTGTTCTCGGAGCCCGCTGGCGGGTCCGACCTGGCCGGCCTGCGCACGCGCGCGGAGCGTGATGGCGACGACTGGGTCATCAACGGGCAGAAGATCTGGACGTCCGGCGCGCACTATTCGGACTACGGCATCCTGGTCACCCGCAGCGACCCGAATGTGCCCAAGCACCAGGGCCTGACCTTCTTCTTCCTCTCGATGAAGACGCCTGGAGTCACCATCAAGCCGATCAAGCAGGTCAACGGCCAGTCCGGCTTCAACGAGGTCTTCTTCGACAACGTGCGCATTCCCGACAGCCAGCGCCTGGGCAAGGTGGGCGAAGGCTGGAAGGTGTCGCTGACCACGCTGATGAACGAGCGCCTGGCGATCGGCGGCACGATGCCGACCGGCTTCCCGGAGATGTTCGAGCTGGCCCGCGAGCTGGAGCTGGAGGACGGCCCCGCGATCCGCGACAAGGCGGTGCGCAACAACCTGGCCGACTGGCACGTCAAGACGAACGGCCTGAAGTACACGGCCGCACGCATGATCTCCGCCCTGTCCCGTGGCGAGACGCCGGGGCCCGAGGCCTCGATCGGCAAGCTGGTCGCCGGCGCCCTGATGCAGGACATCGCGACCTATGCGATCGACCTGCAGGACCATGCCGGCGCCCTGGTCGACCCCAAGCTGGCAGCGGCAAACGCCCGCTTCCAGGCGATGCTGCTGCGCTCGCCCGCGACCCGCATCGAGGGTGGCACGGACGAGATCCTGCGCAACATCATCGCCGAGCGCGTCCTGGGCCTGCCCGCCGACATGCGGGCCGACAAGGACCTGCCGTTCAACAAGATCCCGACCGGCCGCGGCTGATCGGGCAGCACCCCAAAGAGAAAGGCCCCGGACGCAGGTCCGGGGCCTTTTTTGTTGCGTTCGATCCCCTCCCCCGCGCGAGCGCGGGGGAGGGAGATGGCCTCAATGCATGCGGATGATCGCGGCCTCCTCCGGCGAGAGCGGCTTGCGCTTGCCCGGCAACAGGTACTCGATCACGCCGATCAGGGCCGGCAACAGTGTCACTGCGCCGATCATGTTCACCAGGAACATGAAGGTCAGCAGCATGCCCATGTCCGCCTGGAACTTGAGCGCCGAGAAGCTCCAGGTCGAGACGCCCACCGCCAGGGTGAAGCCCGTGAACATGGTGGCGGAGCCCACGTCCTGCAGGCACTGCAGATAGGCCTCGTAAGGGTTCTTGCCCGCCCGCATGTAGCGCTGGATGCGGTTGTACTCATAGATGCCGTAGTCGACGCCGATGCCAACCGCAATGGCCAGCACGGGCAGCGTCGCGACCTTCAGCCCGATGCCCATCAAGGTCAGGAACATGTTGCCGATGATCGTGGAGAGGATCAGCGGCAGCACGCAGCACAGCGACCCGCGCCATTCCCGGTAGGTCATCAGGACCAGGGCAATCACCACGCCGTAGACATAAAGCAGCATCGGCAGCTCGGATGCCTTCACAACCTGGTTGGTGGCCGCCATGACGCCGACATTGCCCGACGCCAGGCGCACCACAATCGCCTCCTGCTTGGTCGAGGGCAGATTCAGGTACTCGGCAGCCTTGGTTACGGCAGGCGGCGCGTCGCGCAGCTCCCCGAAATAGGCCAGGGCCGCATTCAGCGGGTGGACGTTGACGAAGCTGCGATCGCCCTCCTCGATGCTTGGCCGGACGGCCCGGAAATAGTCACGCACCAGGCTGGCGATGTGGGCCCGCTTGGCCACGTCCGAGGCACCGGTGACCTTGGCGATGTCGGCGGCCACATCCTCGGGCAGGTTCTCGGTCTGGGTCCGGGTGAACGGCAGGATGTTCTGCCAGAGCTGGGGCTGGATCGTGTCGCTGCCCGCCGCCTTGCTGATCCCGTCCAGGTATTCGATCGCGGTGTCCAGCGGCGGGCGGTCGGCCGGCGCCTTCTGCATCGCCTCCTTCAGTTCGGCCGACAGCCAGCCCGACGGCAGGCCAAAGCGCTCCAGTGCCTCGCGATTGCCGGCCTGGAACTCCTGCACGGCGACCAGGACCATGGCCTGCCGGGCATAGTGCATGACGACCTGCTTGTCGGCGGCCGTCGTGTCGGGCATGGCCGCGACCAGGTCGGCCAGCGACTTGTGCAGGCCACGCTCGGTCCGGAACTCCTCGACCGCATCGATCACGCGATTGATCGTCTCGGCCCGGTGATCCCGCGTGAACAGCAGCAGCGGCATGACCGAACACTGCGGGTTCAGCGTGTTGGTGGATGAGCCGATCGGCTGGATGTACTGCGAGATGACGTCCGAATTGCGCGGCAGGGCCCGCCATTTCAGGTTGCCCTCGCGCCACAGGGTGCCGACCTGCTTGCCCAGGAAGGGCAGGCCGATGGCCGACTGCACGCCCTCCACATTGGCCATGGTCCACTGGAACTGGTCCAGCGTGCGCATGATCGTGTAGTCGACGCAGGCATCCTGCGGCGTCTCGACCACCACCGTCAGCAGGTCGACGCCCACGTTGAAATGCTCGACGATGAACTTGGCGTCGATGTTGTAGCGGCTGTCGGGGCGCAGTTCCGCCGCGCCGTCGTCCACGTCGCCGATCTGCAGGTTGCGGCTGACCAGCGTACCGACAATGCCCAGGATCAGGCACCCGGTCACCATGATGAAGGCCGGCCGCGGTTTGGCGATCTGGGCGATATAGGGCCAGTACTTCTCGCGCGATGCCATGGCCTCGCGCACACGACGCGCATATTCGCCGGTCGGCGCAATGTAGGAGACCAGCAGCGGCAACATCAGAAGGTTCGAGACAACCTTCAGCGCGACACCGATCGAGGCGGTAATCGCCAGTTCCTGGATCATCCCGATCGGAATGATGTACAGCGTCGCAAAGCCCGCGAACGTCGTCAGCAGCGCGATGGAGCCTGGCAGGAACAGGAAGGTGAAGGTATCGCGCGCAGCCTGTTCCTTGGTCTTGCCGCCGGCAATCTCGGCGCTGATCATGTTGACCTGTTGGACGCCGTGGCTGACGCCAATGGCGAAGACCAGGAACGGCACGAGGATCGCCAGCGGATCCAGGCCAAAGCCCAGCACGTGCAGCAGTCCGAACTGCCAGCCCAGCGAACACAGCGACGCCGTCAGCGTGACCAGCGTCAGCAGCCAGGACCGGCAATACAGCCACAGCATGAAGACGGTCAGGACGAAGGCCAGCGCGAAGAACATCACGACGCCACGCGCGCCGTCCGCGATGTCGCCCATCAGCTTGGCAAAGCCGATGATGCGGACGGTGACGTTCTCGCTCTCGTACTTGTCGCGCAGGTTCGCCTCGAGCTGCTCCGCGACCTTGAAATAGTCGAGGCGCTGGCGGGTCTGCGGGTCGATGTCCTGAAGCTCGGCCGTCATCATCGAGGCGGAGAAGTCGTTCGCAACCAGGCGCCCGACCAGGCCCGCCTTCAGCACGTTGGTCCGCGCCAGTTCCAGCCCCGCCTCGTCCAGGCGGAAGTCGGCGGGGATCACGTCGCCGGCACGGATGCCTTCCTCCGTGATCTCGAAGAAACGGGTATTCGCGGTCCAGAGGGAGGTCACCGTGCCGCGCGCAACACCCGGAATGAAGAACAGATCGTCGGTCGCCGCCTTCAGCGTCTTCAGATAGTCCGTGGTGAAGATGTTGCCGTTCTTGGCCTCCAGTACCACCAGGACCCGGTTCGCCCCCGCGAACTGGTCCTGATACTGAAGGAACGTGTCGATATAGTCATGGCCGATCGGCAGCTGCTTGGTGAAGCCGGCATCCAGGCGCAGATGCGAGGCCGACCAGAACGCCACGATCGTGATTCCGAACAGCAGGGCCAGGATGACGGCCCTGAATCGGAACACGAAATTCTCTACCGCCTGCATGCGATGCGATCCCCCCTGACGCACCCGCCGCCGATTCCGGCATGCAGGCGCGGTTTCCTCTGGTTGCAGCTTAAGCGGGACGCGCGTCCCGGTCCATCGACGGCCGCGCGCTTTCGTCGCCCGACACGCGATTCAAGGCCTCAGCCCGGCTGGACGGCCTTGATGCCCAGCATCATGGGCATGGTGGGCTGGCCGGGCGGGCGCTCGAAATAATAGCCGTCGGCCGTCGCCACCATGTCCGACCATGCCGGCCAGGCGCATTGCGGGTATTCCTCGAAGCCCACGATGGTCAGGCCCGCCTTCAGCAGGGCCTGCACCAGTTCGGCCGTCGTCCACAGGTGGATCTGCGCCGCGTGGCTGGGCGTGTAGCTGGGCTCGGCATAGTCGGCCGCGCGGTCGGCGATCGGCTCGGCGTGGAAATAATCGAATGGCAGGACCAGGCCGCCCTGTGCCGACAGTTCCAGCAGGGTACCCACCGGGTGGCCCTCCAGCAGGTAAAGGAAGCCGCCCGGCTTCAGGTGGCGGGCGACCGTACCGGCCCAGGCCTCCAGGTCGGAGAGCCAGATCAGCGCCCCGTGCGAGGCAAAGACCCGGTCGAACCGGGTGCCGAGGTTGAGGCGCGTCACGTCGGCAATGACGAAGTCGGCGCGGTCGAACAGGCCGGCGCGACGGGCCAGGGACTGCGCCTCGGCCACGGCCACGGCCGAGATGTCGACGCCCAGCACGCGCGCGGCCCCGGCCCGCGCCCAGCTCAGCGTGTCCAGCCCGAAATGACACTGCAGGTGCAGGATGCTCAGGCCGCCCACCGGCCCCATGCCGGCATGCTCGATCGGCCCCAGGCTGTCGCGCCCGGCCAGGAAGGCGTCGACGTCATAGAAGCGGCTGGCGACGTGGATCGGCGTGATCTCGTCCCAATGGCGCCGGTTGGCCTCATGAGTCGGGGGCAGGACCATCGCCGTGGGTCCGTTCAGGCCTTGCGCCAGTAGACGCCGGCCCAGTCGATCGGGACCAGCGGCGCGGTGATGTCCCGGCCCGCTCGGAAGTCGGTGATCGCCTGGGCACAGCCCTTGACCGCGCCATAGTCGTCGACGATGACGAAGCCGCCGGGCGAAACGCGGTCATAAAGCGCATGGAGCGCCGTCATCGTGGACGAATACATGTCGCCGTCCAGGCGCAGCACCGCCAGGCGGTCGATGGGGGCCGAGGCCAGCGTGTCCTCGAACCAGCCCTTCAGGAAGCGCACCCGATCGTCCAGCAGCCCATAGCGCCGGAAATTCGCCTGCACCTCCTCCAGCCCGACGCGCAGCGCATCCATCTCGTGGTGGCGGTCGCCCCGGTCGGCCGCGGCGCCGCCCACTTCCGGCGGCGGCAGGCCTTCGAACGAGTCGGCAAGCCACACCTCGCGGTCGCTCACGCCATAGGCCTGCAGCACGCCCCGCATGAAGATGCAGGCACCGCCGCGCCAGACGCCCGTCTCGATCAGGTGGCCGGGAATGCCCTCGGCCAGGACGGTCTCGATGGCCATCCTCAGGTTGTCCAGCCGGGCCCAGCCGATCATGGAATCGCCGCGCGCCGGCCAGTCCTGGCCAACCGCGCGGCGGGCCTGGCGTGCCGCGAGGTCGCCGGGATTGTAGTCCTTGACCAGCTCGATCCCGCGCGTCCGCAGCAGGCGCGCGGCAAGCCGGACCAGACCGCGCCGCCAGGCCTTCTTGTCGCGGCTGTAGTCATAGGGCGACGCATTGGCCAGCGGCCGGTCCAGCCACAGCGAGTCGGTCAGCGTGCGCTTCAGCAGGTCCAGGTAGCGATCGGCCAGCGTGCCCGGCGCCGCCGCCTGGAACGGTCCGATGGCGCTGCCCGCCGGTTGCGCGAAGTGTTCGTTTGGGATGGCTGCCCCCGCTTCTGTCCCAGGCGGTAACCTACTGTGACCACCGCCGGGGGCCAAGGGGCACCGCGGTCGCGGACGGCCATGCGCCCGCGACCGCAGCCGCTTCGTCAGCCCTGCTGACGGTTCAGCAGGCGCAGGCGCAGGGCGTTCAGCTTGATGAAGCCGGACGCGTCGCGCTGGTCATAGACGGTGTCTTCCTCGAACGTCACATGGGCCTGGCTGTAGAGCGACTTGGGGCTCTTGCGCCCCGCCACCGTGACCGAGCCCTTGTAGAGCTTGAGGCGCACGGTGCCGGTGACGTTCTTCTGGCTTTCGTCGATCGCGGCCTGGAGCATCCGGCGCTCTGGCGAGAACCAGAAGCCGTTGTAGATCAGCTCGGCATAGCGCGGCGCCAGCTCGTCCTTCAGGTGCATCGCCCCGCGGTCCAGCGTGATCGATTCGATGCCGCGATGCGCCCAGTAGAGGATCGTCCCGCCCGGCGTCTCGTACGCGCCACGCGACTTCATGCCGACGAAGCGGTTCTCGACCAGGTCCAGCCGGCCGACGCCATTGGCCCCGCCCAGGTCGTTGAGCCGGGCCAGCAGGCTGGCCGGGCTCAAGCGCTCGCCGTCGACGGCGACAGCATCGCCCTCCTCGAACTCGATCTCGACATAGGTCGGGCGGTCGGGTGCCGCCTCGGGCGAGACGCTGCGGCTGTAAACGTATTCCGGCGGCTCTTCCCAGGGATCCTCCAGCACCTTGCCCTCGGCCGAGCTGTGCAGCAGGTTGGCGTCAATCGAGAACGGCGCCTCGCCCCGCTTGTCCTTGGCGATGGGGATCTGGTGCTCTTCGGCGAACGCGATCAGCCGCGTGCGCGAGCCGAGGTCCCATTCGCGCCAGGGCGCGATCACCTTGATGCCGGGTTCGAGCGCGTAGTAGCTCAGCTCGAAACGGACCTGGTCATTGCCCTTGCCGGTCGAGCCGTGGGCGACCGCGTCGGCACCGAACTGGCGCGCGACCTCGATCTGCCGCTTGGCGATCAGCGGCCGCGCGATCGAGGTGCCGAGCAGGTAGCAGCCCTCGTACAGCGCATTGGCGCGGAACATCGGGAAGACGAAGTCGCGCACGAATTCCTCGCGCACGTCGTCGATCACGATCTCGCTGGCGCCCATCATCTCGGCCTTGCGGCGCGCGGGCTCCAGTTCCTCGCCCTGGCCCAGGTCCGCCGTATAGGTGACCACCTCGCAGCCATAGGTGACCTTGAGCCATTTCAGGATGACCGACGTATCCAGTCCGCCTGAATAGGCCAGCACCACGCGCTTGACCTCGCCGGCCATGTGCCCTCGCCTGTCTTCAGAAATGCGGGCGCCGTTCGAACGCGCTGCCCGGGAAGCGGCGCAGTATAGGCAGCGCCGCCCGCGCGACAACCCCCAGACCGCTCGGATGCCCCGCTCAGGCGGCGCAGGAGGCGATCAGCGGCGCCAGGCTGGGCGCGTGGCCCAGGTGCAGCACCATGTCCGCCGCGGCACCGGCGGCATTGCCGCCGATCAGGGGCGTCGCCAGGCTCATGAACTTGGCGTGCAGGCGCGCCTGCTCCTGCGCCAAGTCGCGCTCGGGAATGCCCGCGTCATGCCCGGCCCGTTCCACGCGGCCACCGGGCAGGTGAAGGTCGACCGTCGCCGCCAGGCCGCCCAGGGCCGTCCCGTCCTGTCCCGTCTCGGCCACGACGCTGACGCGCCGCCGCAGCAGCGCCACGCGGGGATCGCCGACGGCGTCATCGGCGAACGTGTCCAGGGCCGCGGTGTCGATGCCCAGCAGGGCCGCCGCCGTGACATGGCCCACGCTGAACTTGGCCTCCAGGCCCGTGCGCGGCTCCGGGATCACGCACATCTTGAGTGCTGCGGCGGGAAGCGCGATGCGGATCGCGTCTGCCTGCACCGCCAGTTCCGGTCCCACGCGCTGGCGCAGCGTGCGCGCCGCCTCGATCGCGGCGTGGGTGCCGTAGCACGAGGCATGGAACTTGAAGAGGACGTCGCGCAGGTGGAACACGCCATCCGCCACGACGGTATCGGCCGCATCGGCCCGGCCATGGTGGGTCGTGGCGAAGCCCTGGGCGCATTCGATGGCGTCCGTGCGCGCAGTAAACCCGCGAGCGGCCAGGCGGGCAGCGCGCAGCCCCATTTCGGCCGCATGGCCGGCATGAAGCGGCTTGCACATCGTGCCGAACATGCTTTTCAGCCCGCTGGCCGTGGTGGCGACGATGCCGAAGGCGTGCGCCGCCTGGTCATCGTCCAGCTTCAGCAGACGCGCGGCCGCAGCAGCGGCGCCAAAGGCGCCCAACGTGCCGGTCGCGTGAAAGCCCGCCTCGTAATGCCCGGCACCGACAATGCCGCCCATCCGGCAGATCACCTCCACCCCGGCGACGAAGGCGGCAACCACCTCGACGCCCGAGGCGCGGCATTCCTCACCAAGGGCCAGGACGACGGGTGCCACGGCAACGGTTGGATGGCCCAGTGCGGCCGAGATCACGTCGTCATAGTCGAGGGCGTGGCCCGCCGTGCCGTTGACAAGCGCTGCCTTGGCCACGGGCAGGCGCAGGGGCGCCCCGATCACGGCTGCCTCGGGCACACCGCCCTCGGCCGCGATCTCGTCGCGCAGGATACGGGCTAGCGGCTCGCCGCTGCCGGCAAGCGTCACGCCCATCCAGTCGAGCAGGCAGTGCTGCGCCCGCGCCACCACGTCACCGGGCAGCGCCTCCGCCCCCAGGTTGCGGGCGAAGGCCGCAAGCTGGAGCGCCAGGGGGACGGCACTCACGACACGGCCTCCGCGGCAACGTCCAGCCGATAGCCGTCGCCGTCGGCCACGATGTGGCCCGCGGTGGGACCGGCAAAATGAGTGCCCAGGACCAGGATCGGCCGCCCCTCCTGCTCCTTCAGGAAGCGGCGGCGCGTTTCCACCGCCCGGGGCGCGTCGCTGCAGAAATGTGTGCAGTGTTCGGGTTCGGCAATCTGGAGCGGGTGGTGGATCATGTCGCCGGTGATGACCGCCTCCGCCCCCTGCGAGCGGATGCGGATGCTGACATGGCCCGGCGTATGGCCGGGCGTCGCCTCCAGCTCAAGCTCAGGCGTGGGGCGGAAGCCAGGCTCGACCAGGTCGTGCAGGCCTGCCGCCACGATGGGCGCCACGCTGTCGCCGAAGACGTCGCCATGGTGCACGTCCGGCGTCACCGCCCAGTGCTCGTATTCCTCGCGCGCGAAGAGGTAGCGGGCATTGGGGAAGGTCGGTACCCATTGCCCGTCGACCAGGCGGGTGTTCCAGCCGACATGATCGACGTGCATGTGCGTGCACAGGACGATGTCGATCGTCTCCGGCGGAATGCCTGCGTCCGTCAGCGCCTCCAGGAAACCTGTCTTCAGGTTCTCGAACACGCCGCCCAGGCGCGGCTTGTCATTGCCGACGCAGGTATCGACGATCACGCGGCGACCGGCCGATTCCACGATGAAGGCGTGGAACGACAGGAGGATGGACCCCTCGGCATCGGCGAAGTGGGGGACCATCCAGGGATGGCGCTGGACGTCGGGCGCCCTCGCCTTTGCGAACAGCGCGCCCGGCTCGATCAGCCAAGGCTCGAACTCCATAACGCGGGTGACCGTCACGTCGCCGATGCGCCAGGTCATGAACTCCGCCATTGCTCCTCCCGCGTGTTGTTTTTGTTCAATATTCCTCACGCCGCCCGGACTGCGCTCTTTGCTTCGGCGCGGATCAGGTCGGCGGCCTTCTCGCCGATCATGATTGAGGGTGCATTGGTGTTGCCCGAGGTGATCGTGGGCATGATCGAGGCATCGGCCACGCGCAAGCCCGCAAGACCCCGCACCTTCAGCGCCGGATCGACCACGGCCATCGCGTCGATCCCCATCCTGGCCGTGCCGACCGGGTGGTACATCGAGGTCGCCAGCCGCCGGACAAAGCCCAGGATCTCGGCATCCGACTGGATCGCGGGACCGGGCAGTTCCTCGGCCAGGATGCGGCGGCTGAACGGCTCGGCCGCGAAGATGCGACGGATCCAGCGCACCCCCGCGATCAGGGCTTGGCGATCCGCCTCCGCGTCCAGGTAGTTGGCGAAGAGGACGGGCGTATCCTTCGGGTCCGCCGAGCGCAGTTCCACGCGGCCGCGCGACTGCGGCCGCAAATGGCAGACCGAGGCGGTCACCTGGGGATGGTCGCCGATCTCGATGGCGCCCCTGGCCGTCAGTTCGAAATTGACCGGCCGGAAGTTGATCTGCAGGTCCGGGTGGCTCGCCCCCGGCAGGCCGGACACGAACGCGCAGGCCTGGCTGGCCCCCATGGTCAGGTAGCCCTTGCCCCGCGCCAGGTAGTTGGCGCCGTGCAGGTATTTCCGCGCGCTGCGCAGTTCGCGGTTGATCGAACTGTCCGCCGTCACATGCGCGACGACATGGACATAGAGGTGATCCTGCAGGTTGCGCCCCACCCCGGGCAGGTCAAGCACGACGGGGATGCCGCGGCGCGCCAGGTCCTGGCCCGGCCCGATGCCGGACAGCATCAGGATCTGTGGCGTGTTCAGGGCGCCGGCCGACAGCACGACTTCGGCATTCGCGCGGGCGGTGCGGACCTGGCCGTCCTTCTCGTACTCGATGCCGACGGCCCGGCCCTGCTCGACCAGGATGCGGCGGGTCAGGGCGCCGGTCTCGATCTTCAGATTGGGGCGGCGGCGCACCGGGGCCAGGAACGCCTCGTAGCTGGAATGGCGCTGGCCCTTGTTGATCGTGAACTGCAGGAAGCCGATGCCGTCATGGGCATCCCCGTTCAGGTCCAGGTTGCGCGCCAGGCCGATGTTCACCCCGGATTCCACGAAGTCGCGGGAAGAGGCATGGCGGAAGACGGGATCGCTGACCGACAGTTCCCCTGCGGCGCCGTGATGCTCGGTCGCCCCCGTCTCGCGCCGTTCCGAGCGCTTGTAGAGCGGCAGGACATCGGCCCAGGACCAGCCGGTGCAGCCCATCTGGCGCCAGTCGTCGAAGTCCTGCGCATGGCCCCGGACATAGGCCATGCCGTTGATCGCACTGGACCCGCCCAGCGTCTTGCCGCGTGGCCAGTAGATCTTGCGATTGTCCAGGTGCGGCTCTGGCTCGGTGAAATAGCCCCAGTTCACCGGGCCGGGCAGGAACAGGCGGGCCATGCCCGCCGGCACCTTGATCCAGAAGTCCTTCGGCTCTGGCCCCGCCTCCAGCACCAGGACGCGCGTGGCGGGGTCCTCGCTCAGGCGGCTGGCGACCACGCACCCCGCCGAGCCGGCGCCGACGACGATGTAGTCGAAGGTTTCGGCGGTCATGACCGATAGACCCCGCTCATGACGGCTTTGTCGGCTTGCCCAGCAAGTGGTCGCTGATGATGCGCTGCTGGATTTCGGAGGTGCCTTCAAAGATCTTGGTCAGGCGGGCGTCGCGCCAATGGCGTTCGACAGCGTGCAGCTTGGTATAGCCGGCACCGCCCAGGATCTGTAGCGCCTCGCTGGTCACGCGCTCGGCCATTTCGGCGGCGTAGTACTTGACCATGCCGGCTTCCTTGTCGCAGCGCCGACCGCTGTCGACTTCCTGGGCGACGAAGTACATCAGCTGGCGCGCCGCCTCGATCTCGGTCGCCATGGTCGCGATCTTGAAGCGGATCGCCTGGAAATCGGCGATGGGCCGGCCAAACTGCTGGCGCTCCTTGGCATAGGCGATCGCGTCTTCCAGCGCCCCGCGGGCCAGGCCGATCGAACGGGCCGCCGTGTGGGCACGGGCCCCGACCAGGCCGGAGGTGACCGAGTAGAAGGCCTTGCCCGGGTCGCCCTTGGCCTCCTTCTGCACCGGTGCGCGACAGCCGTCGAAGGCGAGTTCCCAGGTCTTCCAGCCGAAATAGCCGATCTTGGGGATGGGTGCGCCGGAGCAGCCCTTCGGCAATTCCCCGCGCGGCTTCTCCACCACGATGGAGGTCAGGCCGACATGGCGGCGCCCCGGTTCGGGCGGTGTATCGGTGCGGCACAGGACCTGGATGAAGTCGGCCCCGTCGGCAAAGGTGCACCAGTACTTGTTGCCGGTGATGACCCATTCGTCGCCGTCGCGCACCGCGCGGCAGGCAACAGCACCCAGGTCGGAGCCGGCATTCGGCTCGGACAGGGCGGCAGCGCCCAGATAGTCGCCGCGCGCCATGCGGGCGATCTTCTCCGCCCGCTCCGCGCCCGTGCCGGGGATCGCGTGATAGAAATGGTTGCCGCGGGCAATGATGCTGGCGACGCTCATCCAGCAGCGGGCCAGTTCCTCGGCGATCAGGCAGTACTCGAAATATCCCAGGCCCAGGCCGCCATGTTCCTCCGGGATCATGATCCCGAAATAGCCCATCTCCCCCATCTTGGCCCGCAGGTCCATGGGGATGTCGCCCTGCACCGGGTCCAGTTCGTTGGCGACGGGCAGCACCTCGTTCATGGCGAAGGTGCGCGCCGCCTCCTGGATCATGCGGCGCTCGTCCGTCATGTAACCGAGTGCGCCGCTCATGCTGTTGCTCCCGCGATCTCGGCCAGGATCGGCTTGAGATAGGTCTTGAAGTGCTCCGGGTTCTCCGACATCGGGAAGTGGCCAAGGCCCGTCATCAGCTGGTACTTGGCGCCCGGCACCTGGGCCAGGACTTCCTCGGTCTGCTCAGGGCTTGCCGAATAGTCGTACTCGCCGGTCAGCAGGTAGAGCGGGCAGCGGTCGGTATCCAGGCCCCGCACCTGCCCGTTCCGCAGGTCGCCATCGACGAAATAGTAGTAGAGGTCGCCCGGAAAAACGCCCGGTCCCCCTTGCGAATAGTGCCACAGCGTCTCCCACCGGTCGGCGGGCGGCGCCTGGGGCGCGATCAGGCCGGACACGGCACTCGCCGCCGCTTCGCCGCCATGGACATCGGGCCGGTGCATGTAGTCGGTCTCGGCCATCTGGGGGCCGATGGCCGATTCCGCATGCAGGGCGGATTGCAGGCCGATGGCGGCGCGGAAGTCGTTGGCATGGCGCAAGGCCAGATGCAGCACGGCGCGGCCGCCGATGGAGCAGCCCATGACGACCGGTCGGTCCAGGCCCAGCGCCCGGCAGAAGGCCATCACCGTGCCGACATAGCGGTCGGTGGTCAGCTGGTAGACCTCGTCCTGCCAGCCGACGGGGGGCGAGGACTTGCCGTGCCAGGGCAGGTCGAACACCAGGACGCGGAACCTGGCCGTGATCTCAGGATCGTTGAGGATGGCGCGGTACTGGCGCCCGTCCGAGCCTGCCGTGTGCAGGCAGACCAGGGGAATGCCCTGCCCCGCCTCCTCGAAATAAACGCGGTGGTGGCGGCCCTCCAGCTCCAGCGGGAAATAGCGGCCGACAATGGGCTCCAGCCCGGCAATCGCGGCGCTCATTGGGGAATGTCCCGCTGTTTGGCGCTCTCGATCACGCCCTTGAAGAAGTACATGTTGACCATGAAGGGAAAGATGTCGCCTTCCAGCGTCGCCTCGCCATATTCGACGAGCGCCATGACGTCGTGGAATTTCCGCTTCGGGACCGGCTTCGAGAACTCGGCCCAGGCGGCCGGATTGGTGCGGAAGGTGAAGACTGGGTCCTGTCCCTCCAGGCTGGTCACCTGACCCTTCTCGATATGGACCACGCGCGCCTCGTCACCGATCGCGAAGCCGAAGCTCATGTCCAGGAACCGCCCGCGCCGCACCAGCATGGGCTGCGCGTTCACCCGCGCCGCCAGATCCTCCAGCATTTTTTCCTCCATCCCTCCCGTTCTCGTTCTCAGACCGCGTGCAAAACCCCCTCCTTGCCTACGTCCCCCGGTTTATCCGGGGGACCCATGGCGCAACCGTCGCGCTGACGTACCGGTTGGTTCAGGGGTGGCCCGGAAAAACCGGGCCACGTAGGTGGGGGGAAATGTTCGAGGAAACATGGACATCCGCCGCCCTACCCCGCCCGCGCCTGGGGCACGGGGCCCAGGACGGCGCGCATGGTGGCGACCAGTTCGTCCCGCTTGGGCCCGATGCGCTCCAGCGGCCCGCCGACGCCGACCGCCAGGGGGCTCGACCCCGTGTTGAGCGGCAGGGCCATGGCGATCACGCCAGCGCCCGGCACCATGTGGCCCGCGGTCATGGCAAACCCCTGCGCCCGCACGGCGGCGATGGCCTCCACCATCTCGCCCTCGGCCACGCGGAGGTGCGGTTCGCACTCGGCATTGCAGTGGCGCACCATCAGGCGCACCTCCGCATCGTCGCGCAGGCTGAGCAGGGTCCACCCCACCGCGGCGCGCGTGATCGGCCGCCGCGTGCCGGTGCGCAGGTGGAAGCTGATCTCCCGCGAGGAGGGCAGCACCTCCACGTACTGGATCTCGACGCCGATCTGGAGGGCCAGCAGCACCGTCTCGTTGGTCAGCGCGCGCAGGCGTTCCATCTTGCGGCCCAGCGTTTCGTCCCGGAACGTGGCATCGCTGATCCAGCCCGCCAGCAGCGCCAGCCGGACATTGGGGACATAGGTCCGCGCCCGCGCGTCATGGTCCAGGTAGCCATTGCCGTGCAGGCTTTTCAGCAGCATGGAGGTCGAGGACTGCGGATAGCCCAGCGCCTTGGCGATCTCCATCACGCTGGCCGGCGCCCGGACGCGCGCGAAATACTCGAAGACCTGGAGCACGCGCTCCGCCGACTTGACGGTTTCCGACACGGGCGTCAGGCCGCGCAGGAAATGGCGCCCGACGCCGCCAGGGCGTCGATGCGGTCGGGTGCGATGCCGGCGGCGGCGAGCACGGCGCGCGTGTCCTGGCCCAGGCGTGGGGCGGCATGGGCCACGCGGCCGGGGGTGTCGGTCATGCGCACGGGTACGCCCGCGATCCGCACCGGCTGGTCCAGCCCCGGCACGTCCAGGCTGACCACCATCTCGCGCGCGGCATAGTGCGGCTCGGCCACGATCTCGGCCGCGTCGAGGACCGGACCGAAGGGCACCTGCCCGCCCAGGCGTGCGCCCAGCTCCGCCTTGGTCAGCTGCGCGGTGCGGGCCGAAAGGCCGTCCTCCAGCGCCTTGCGGTTGGCGGCGCGGGCGCGGCCGTCCGCGAACTCGGGCCGCGCACCCCATTCTGCCAACTCCAGCCGCTCGCACAGGATGCGCCAGAAGGCGTCCGACGGGGTCGCGATGGTGACGAAGCCGTCCCTGGCCGGGAACATGCCAAAGGGCGAGATGAACGGGTGGTGGTTGCCCTCCGGCCCCGGCACGATCCCCTGGATGGAGTTCTGGTAGAGAATGCGCTCGCACAGGGCCAGCATGCAGTCGGCCATGGCGACGTCGACATACTGACCCTTGCCCGTGCGCTGGGCGCGCCAGGCCGCAGACATGATGCCAAAGGCCGCGAACAGGGCCGGGCCGATGTCGCCGATCCCCGGTCCCACCTTGGTCGGCACGCCCGGCCCCGTGATGCCCATGACGCCGCCCATGGCCTGCGCCACCACGTCAAAGGCCGGCCAGTCGCGATAGGGGCTGTCGCCGCCCCGCGCGTCGCCAAAGCCGCGGATCGAGGCATAGACCAGGCGCGGATTGCGCGCCGCCAGGACCTCGTAGGCGAGGCCCAGGCGCTCCATGACACCGGCGCGGAAGTTCTCGACCACCACGTCGGCGCTGTCGACCAGGGTCAGGAACACGTCGCGGGCGGACGGATCCTTGAGGTCCAGGCAGATCGAGCGCTTGTTGCGATTGATGCTGAGATAGTAGCCGCCAAAGGCGCGCGCCGTATCTTCTGGCCGGAAAGGGCCGGCCTGGCGGGTCATGTCACCGCCCGGCGGCTCGACCTTGACCACGTCGGCGCCCTGGTCGGCCAGGAGCTGGGTGGCATAGGGTCCCGCCAGCATCTGGGTCAGGTCCAGGACGCGCAGACCCTCCAGCGCGCCGAAGCCGGTCATGGCGCCGGCACCCAATGGCTGCGCCGCTTGATCAGCGCGCGGCGCTCGACCTCGCACACCACCTTGCCGTCCTGGTTGACGCCCCAGTGCTTGAAGCGCACCTCGCCCGCGTCGGGCCGGTCGGCGTCCTTCGCCTCCAGCACCTCGGAATAGGCATAGAGCGTGTCGCCATGGAAGACGGGCGCGGTCAGCCGGATCTTGTCCAGGCCCAGCTCGACGATCGCGTTCTCGGTCGTGTCCTGCGACGCCAGGCCAAGCACGAGGGAGAAGTTGACGCCGCCAAAGCTGAGGCGCTGGCCAAAGGGCGTGCCCTTCATCACGTGCTCGTCGAAATGGCCCGCCGCCGTGTTCATCACCAGGTTGGTGATGAAGACATTCTCCAGCGCCTCCAGCGTCTTGCCGCGGGCATGGCGGATCACCAAGCCGACGCGGA
Organism: Zavarzinia sp. CC-PAN008; assembly: GCF_051903925.1. Taxonomy (GTDB): domain Bacteria; phylum Pseudomonadota; class Alphaproteobacteria; order Zavarziniales; family Zavarziniaceae. The sequence goes on along the minus strand of NZ_CP173678.1, from coordinate 2,472,628 downwards.
AATCCTCGAAGTAATTGCCAGCGCCGGTCAGGCCGGCCACGCGCGTCACGGGCGCCGTGTTGGGCGTGGTCATGCGCTCACCGTACGGGCCGGGGGATTGCGCAGGCGCACGATGTTGGTGCGCTTGAAGTCGATCACCAGTTCGTCCCGCTGGTTGCGCCCCTCGGTATGCCAGGTGACCAGCCCGTTGGCCGGATTCGACTTCGAGGTGCGGGCATCCACCGTCGTGCTGCGCGCGGTCAGCGTGTCGTTGGGATAGACGGGACGGTGATAGGTGACGTCGTCAACGCCGACAAAGGGTCCGCCGCCTTCGCTGCAATCCTCGACCGTCAGGCCGAACACCGTGTTGAACACCAGCAGCGGGTTCACGACGACGTCGGGATGGCCCAGGGCCATCGCGTACTCGCGATTGAAATAGAGCGGATTGTAGTTGAGTGTCAGCGTGGTGAAGATCGAATTGTCACCATGATTGATCGTGCGCCCCCAATGATGGGCGAACACCTGTCCCACGGCGAAGTCCTCGAATTGGCGGCCCTTCGGCCACAGGACCGCCCGTTCCTTGAAATCCGGGGGCATGAACCCTCCCACCTGCACAGCCTGTGCTTAGCGTTGCTTGGCCATATGGCCGCATGTCGTGGTTGGAGCATCTCCCCTTGTGCGCCGCACACACAAGGGGACCATCGGATCCGTGGCGAGATATCAGGAATATGATCGACAGGGTGGCCTGAGCAGCGATCGCCGCTGGCGCTTGGAACGCTTATGCGCGGGCCCTGTTGGGCCTCGCGTGGGTGCGGCGCGCACTCCTCGCCTGTCCCCTCCTCGCCCGCGCGTCGTGCCCACACATCGACCCCGCCCTCAGGGCAGGCGGAAGGGCGTCGGGTCGAGGAAGCGGGCGAGGACATTGGCCGTCAGCCGGCTGACGCTGTTGCCGCCGCCGCCATGGTTCAGCGCGCCGGCCCAGGCAATGGAGCCCGTGCTGAAGACGGCGCCGCCACCCGGGGTCTCATAAAAGACGATGTCCGAGCGGACCCGGGGATTGGCCTGCGCCAGTTCGATCCCCAGGACGGTGTCCACTTCCTCCGGCACGGCGGAGGTCTTGCGCGAATGCGCGAACGACGACGCAACGACCAGGGCATGGCGCGGCGTGCCCAGGCTGTCATCCGCGCGGTCGTATTCCAGGCCGGCCGCGCCGCCGCCGATCGTGCCGAAGTCGCCGATGCGCTCGTCCGCGATGCCGTCCAGGATGAAGGTCGCGCGCGGGTCGCGGCCGCCAGGCTGGACCAGATAGTATGTCGACTGGTCCATCCCCTGGCCCGCGAAGCCGACGCCGCACAGCATCTGCGGCGGGCGCCCGATGCGGCGCCACAGTCCGCCCAGCTCCCCGGTGAAGGCGTGATGGTACTCGCCAGGCGCGCTCTGCCAGTCGCGGATGCCATCCTCGGCCCGGCGGAGTTCGATTGTGCCGGGCCAGGCATCGCTGAACGCAACGCGCCAGTAGAAGCCGTTGCCGCCCAGGTACATCAGTCGCCCACCGGCCGCCTGCCACGCGGCGATGCCATCCAGCATGGCGATCGAATGATATTCCGGGTGGCTGCCTGTCAGTACCACGCGGTAGGGCGCCAGGGCCGCCGCCCCCTCGGCATGCAGGTCCTCGTCCGTCACGATGTCGACGGGCTGCCCCAGCGCCGTCAGCCAACCGACGATGTCAAGGTCCGCCGCGAACTGCCAGGGCCACACGCCGCCCGAGCCCAGCCAGGCCAAGGGCTTGCCCGGCTGGACGTTAAGCATGGGCCGCAGGCGCGAGGAGAAGGCGACGCCGCTGCCGTCGCCATGGCTGTCATACTGCGAATGGCCCAGGGCGCGGACCTCCTGCAGGAACAGGTCCTCTGCCTTCAGGCCGGGCAGTGCCCCGCCCATCACCTCGTTCGCTGCCGAATCCATCGCGCCATGCTCGTTGCCATAGGCAAGGTAGCTGCACGTCGGCACCAGAAACGCGGCATCGCGGGTCGCAGAATCCATGGCCGGCCGCACGAAGACCGGCACGAAGGTGCAGTCGCCGCCAGCCCGCAGCCTGACCGCATAGACACCGCTCTCCAGATCGTCCGGCACGTCCCAGGCGAAATCCGTGTCCCAGCAGGCATCGTTGAGGTCGTCGCGGTGGAAGTGGACGGCGCCATAGAGCGTGGGGTCCTGCCGCCAGTCATGGACCCCGATATGCCAGTTCTGGCCGCGCACCGCGCGCATTGGCAACTGGTGCAGGGTGCCATGGGCGGCTGAGGGCGACAGGTCGACCATCCGCCGGCCGGCCATGTCCTGAGCGAGGTCCAGGGCCAGGACGCAGCGCGCCAGCAGGTCGGCGGGCGGCCGAGGAGCGGAAAGGGCGGCGCTCGTGGCGGGGTCCAGCACGCCGAGCGCCACGCGCGGCCGGTCGATCCGGCCATCGAACCCGGCCCCGCTTGGCGCCGACAGGACGACCTGCGCGCCCTCGGCCAGGGTCGGACACCAGCCGGGCAGGTCCAGCGTGACGACCGCATCGCCGACCGCCAGGCTGAGCCGGCCGTCACCCCAGCTGCCCGCGACCAGCACCCAGGCTGAGGGCGTGGCGGGTTGGGCAGCGACCAGTTCTGCGCCGGCATCGGTCCGCAAGGCAAAATGCCCGGCTTCGTCCAGCACCAGTTGCAGGGCAGTGCCGATGGCCAGAACCTGCTGCGCCCCGTCCCCCGGCAGGGTCGGCATGACGAAGGCCTGGACCGTCAGGGCGTCGGGCTGCGCCGGTCCGCGCCACGGCGCCGTGCCGTAGGAGCCTGCGGGCAGCGGCTGCGCCCGCCCCATATGCCGCCCGTTGCATGGGGCCGCTACCGGCACCAGGCCCAGCCCGTCGCCGCGCAGGTCGACCTCGCCCGAGAACAGGCGCACGACCTGCACCTCGTACTCGCGCCCAGACAGCAGGCTGACCCTGACGGCCAGCGCCTCGCCCGCGCGGACCGACCAGCGATCGGCATAGGCCAGTACCTGCTTGCGCGGTGGCTGGATCGCCGCGTCATCCTCCGCGATGTCCAGCGGGGGCAGTGGCGCCTCCTCCCCCGTCAGGGCCTTCCACCGCGCGCGGAACACCGCGCGCTCGGCGTCGAGGGGATCGCGGAAGCGGCGTCGGTCGGTGATCGCAACCGGGACGCCGCGCCGCCCGGGCAGGGTCCCCAGCGCCCAGGCTCCCGGCTCGTCCAGGCGCACCGTGACGGCCTTTCCCGCCAGCGGGGCAAAGCGCATGACATCCAGCAGCAGGCCCAGCGACGGCTCGTGCGGGCCGGCCGGTGCCGCGTCGAAGGCTGCCGCAAGGTCGGCCCGGAACAGTGCCCGGACTGCGGGATCAAGCATTCCTCATCCAATCGAAGCGCGTGCGCGCAAGGCGCCATCCATCTCGGCAGACCATCCTGCCTCAACCGCACGACAATGCTTGAAGACCTGTCAAACCATGCTCGCTTGCCGGCCAAGGACGTCGCCCTCTACGCTGGCGGGATCGTTCCCCTTCAGGTGAAATCATGAATTCTGTGTTCCCGCAGCTGCATCCGGATACGACAGGGACCCCTTCATTCATTCCCGAATTCGTCGACGTCATTCATCCGGACCTGTCGGGGATCATGCGGGGCAAGCGCCTGCCGGTCAGCCAACTCGCCCGCGTCACGACGGGGGAGATCTGCATCCCCGGCTCCGTCTTCCTGCTCGACGTGCGGGGTGAAAACCACGATCCCGATGGCCATGGCTTTTCGGATGGCGATCCCGACTGCTATGTGCGGCCGGTCGGTCCGCTGGTGCCGGTGCCCTGGGCGGCGCACCCGACGGTCCAGGCACTGGTCACCTTCGACACTCCCGATGGCACCCCCTATCGCTTCGATCCGCGCAATGTCCTGGCCCGGGCGCTGGCGCCGCTGACCGCGCGCGGCCTGGTGCCGGTCGTCGCGTTCGAGCTGGAATTCTTCCTGATGGCGCTGGATCGCCCGCCCGGTCAGCCGCCGGTGCCGCCTGCCCTGCTGGGCACGACCGGCAACCAGCTGATGGCGCTGGACGACCTGGACCGGGTGGCCGGCCTGCTGGATGCGATCCGTGCGGCCTGTGCCGTCCAGGGCCTGCCGATGGATTCGATGATCGCCGAATACGGTCCCGGCCAGTACGAGGTGAACCTGCGCCACATCGCCGATCCGCTGACGGCCGCCGACCAGTGCGCCCTGCTGCGCCGCCTGATCCGTGGCGTGGTGCGGGCGCAGGGCCTGGACTGCACCTTCATGGCCAAGCCGCTGCTCGACCAGCCGGGCTCGGGCATGCATGTGCACCTGTCGCTGCTGGACCGCGACGGTGCGCCTGCGTTCGACGGCGCGGACGGGCAGCCCAGCCCGCTGTTCCGCCACGCACTGGGTGGCCTGCTTGCGGCAATGCCCGAATCGATGGCGCTGTTCGCGCCCAACCGCAACGCCTATCGCCGGTTCAAGCCAAACCGCTTCGTGCCGGTCAGCCGCTCCTGGGGCCATGACAACCGCTCCGTTGCCCTGCGCGTGCCGGTGACGCGCACCGGCTCCTGGCGGTTCGAGCATCGCGTGGCCGGGGCCGATGCCAATCCGCACCTGGTCCTGGCGGCGATCCTGGCGGGGATCGAGGCGGGACTGGCGGGCAACATGGACCCGGGGCCAGCCGCGACCGGCAATGCCGGGGCGAAGCTGGACCCGGGCCTGCCCTTCACCCTGCCCACCGCGCTGGACCGGCTGGGGCGGGACGGGTACCTGGCCCCCACCTTCGGCGACGACTACCTGCGCGCCTATCGCGCCGCCAAGTGGGCGGAGTTTGAGAAGTTCGAAAGCGTCATCCAGCCGATCGAATACGATTGGTATCTCTGACGCCTGTCCAGGATGCCTGCATGACCCGCCGCTATGTCTGGCCCGAAGGCCATTGGGACTGGCCCATCAAGATCACGCACAAGCACGGCCTGCGCTGTGACGACCTGATGTTCATCGGCGGCCAGATCGACGTCGACACGCACGGGACGGTGCGCCATCCGCACGACGTGGCGGTCCAGGCGGACAAGGTGGTCGACTACATCGTCACGGTCCTGGGCGAGCTGGGCGCCGACCTGTCCCACCTGGTCAAGGTCGTGGCGTTCTGCGCTGATCCCGACGGCACCGCCATGCCCCTGATCCGCGCCGTGCTGGAGCAGCGCCTGCCGCCCGCGACGCGGCCGGCGCTGACCCTGCTGCCGGTCAAGTACCTGGCCTATCCCGCGATGATGGTGGAGATCGAGGTGATCGCCTCCCGCCGGCCGCTGCGCCGGCAGGCAGCCGGACCTTTTCCGGCGGCCGTGCGGACGGGCGAGCTGATCCTGGCCGGGGCACAGGACATCGACCCCGCGCACCCCGGGCGGGCCATCGCGGCCCTTGATGCGGCACTGGCCCCGCTTGGCGCGGATGCGCAGGACGTGGTCAAGCTGGGCGTCCTGGTCGAGCGCGAGCTGGCGCGGGCGTCACTGACGCCGATCCTGCAGGCGATCGCCGGTCGCCTGTCGGCGCCGGTGGCGTTGCATGTCCTGCCCGTGCCGCCCGTGCCCGGGCTATCCCCCCTGCGGGTGGAAGCGTTCGCCATGCGCGGCGTGGACGGCGCGCGGCTGGAACGCCAGGCGACGGAGGCCGGCGGCGCGGGCTTTGCCGTCGCACCCTTCGTCAATGCCGTGCGCTGCGGTGGCATGGTCTTTATCGGCAGCCAGCTGCCGACCACGGCCGACGGCGCCATCGCCGAGGGCGTCGTGGCCCAGACCCATGCCGCCATGGGCCACATGAAGGCGGCGGCCGCCGCCTTTGGCCTGGGCCTGGACGACCTGGTCAAGGTCAACGCCTTCTATGACGGCGACGGCACCTATGACGACCTGCACAAGAACCTGGCGATCCGCTCGACCTACTACCAGGACCCGGGCCCGACCACGACGGGGATCCCCGTCGCCGGCATGATCCTTCCCGGCCAGGCGATCCAGATCGACGGCCTGGGCATGGATGATCGCGGCGACCCGCGCGTGTTCGGCCCCGTGGCACCCTGACCCGCGGCACCCTGGCCCGTGGCGCCCTGACCCTGCAGCCGTCGGCGCCCGCTCAGGCGCCGGCGAAGTCCTGGACGGCGCGCAGGGCTGCGGCGAAGCGGCGGCGCCGGTCCTCCGCCTGGGGCACCGGGGGGGCCGCGACCGCGCGGCCGGCCGCCGCCATCGGCAGGTCCAGGCCCGCAGCCTCCGCCGCCATGCGGGCGACTCCAGCGGCCGTCAGTTCCGCTTCGTCCGACAGGTTCAGCGGCCGGCCCGACACCTCCGCCAGGACCTGCATGAAGTAGGGGTTGCGCGACAGCCCGCCATCGACCGACACCGCCCCCACAAAGGGCTGCTCGGCCGCCATCGCGGCCAGCACCTCGGCACTGCGCAGGGCGATCCCCTCCAGCAGCGCCTGCATCAGGTCGGCGCGCCCGTCGCCCAGGCCCAGGCCCAGCCACGTCCCGCGGGCCCCGCGATGCCAGTGCGGGCAGCCCAGGCCCGCCAGCGCCGGCACAAAGACGATGCCCCGGTCGATCGCCCGCGCGGCGGCAAAGCCATTGATCTCCGCATGCTCCTGGAACAGACCCAAGGCCCGCGCCCAGTTGACCGCGGCGGCGGCGGCATAGACGCCGCCGTCCAGGGCATAGGTCACCGCCTCGCCCGCCCGCTGCCAGGCCACCGTGGGCAGCGGGCCCGGCTGCGCCGGGCGGCGCAGGCCGTCGGTCAGGCACTGGGCAAACGCGCCCGTGCCGAAGGTGATCTTCGCCTCTCCCGGGCGGCGGCAGCCATGGCCATAGAGTGCTGCCTGCTGGTCGACGATGCTGGCGCCAAGGGCCAGGCCACCGGGCAGCGTGCCCAACGCGCCGGCGGTGGGACCGATCGCCGGCAGAGCGTCGATCGGCACGCCGAACAGGCGGCACAAATCCGCGTCCCACTGCCCGGTCGCCAGGTTCATGAGCGAGGTGCGCGAGGCGGTCGCCACGTCCGTCTCGAACCGCCCCGTCAGGCGGTCGCGGAAGAACGCATCCGTGGTGCCCAGGCGCAGCCGCCCTCGCGCCGCCAGCGCGCCCGCGCGCGGCAGGTTGCGCACGATCCAGCCCAGCTTCGAGGCCGAGAAATACGGGTCCAGCGGCAGGCCGGCGCGAGCCATGACCTCTGCCCCCGCCCCTTCGGCCTCAAGTGCTGCGGTCACGTCCGCCGTGCGGTCGTCCTGCCAGACGATGACCGGGCCCACCGGGCTGCCGTCCGCGGCATCCCAGGCCAGGCAGCTTTCCCCCTGGTTGTCCAGGCCGACGGCAGCAATTGCCAGGCCCGCAACCGCGTCCAGGCAGCGCGCCACATGGCCCAGCAGTTCATCGGGATCATGCTCGACGTGGCCGGGTGCGGGATAGATCTGGCGATGCGTGAAGGACGCCAGCGGGCGCAGGCGGCCACCTTCGTCCATCAGCAGGGCGCGGGTGCTTGTCGTGCCCTGGTCGATCGCCAGAATGGTCATGCGCGCCCCGTCATGCGGCCTCGTCCAGGTGCAGCTGAAGCGCGCCCGCCCGGCCCGTCAGCTGCGGCAGGCGGAGCAGGATGCGCCGCTCTGGCAGGCCATCGATGCGCCGGCTGGCGATCGTCGTCCCGTCATGGGTCAGGCGCAAGGTTCCCCGCACGGGCCGCGCCAGCCGCACCTGGATCTCCCTGGCTGCCTCCGGCCATGGCCCGCCAACGGCAATCCGCCGCGGCACAGCCAGCCGGATCGCAGCACTCTCGACAGCCAGCGGCACGGCCTCCGCCGGATCCGGCAAACGCCCCTGAAGGCCAGCCAGCATGGCGTGGGCAGTCTGCCGTCCCTCGGCCCAACACCATCCGGCGGTATCGACCGGATGCAGGACGTTGCCCGCCGCAAAGAAGGCTGGATCGGACAGGCGACCGAACGAATCCAGCGCCGGCCCGCCGGTCGCGGCATCGCGCTCCATCACCCCGTCATGCAGCAGCGTCGCTTCCGGACGGAAGGCGCCGCTGACGATCAGGCCATCGGCCTCGACCCGCCGCTCCCCCCCGGGCCCGGCCAGGACGATCGCCTCCACCCGTTCACGCCCCAGCACGGCCTGGACCTGCGTGTCCGTGGCAAAGGGCACGCCCAACAGCAGCGGCAGCAGGGGCGACGCCGCCCAGGCCGTGGGCCGCGGCCCCGGCTCCACCATCGCCACCGGCTTGATCCCGGCATGGCGACAGGTCAGCAGGGCGGAGAAGGCGACCAGCTCCGAACCCAGGATGACCGGCCGGCGAAAGGGCCGCTGACGGTTCAGATGGACCAGGCCCTGAAGCGCGCCGGTCGACAGGACCCCGCCGGGCTTCTCCCCCCCGATCAGGCGCATGGCGCGGCTGGTCTCGCGCACCCCTGTCGCCAGCAGCACGGCCCGGCCGGCCAGGCGTCCGGGCCCGGCCGGCGTGGCAAGGTCCAGCTCTCCGCCTGCCCGCAGCGCCGTCACCGTGACGTTTGTCCGGATCTCAACCCCCGCAGCCAGCGCCCGCGCGACCAGGCGCCGGGCATAGTCGGGCCCACGCAGGATGCGGGCGAATTCGCGCATGCCGAAGGGCGGATGGCCGCAATGCCGGGGGATGCCACCCGCGTCCGCCTCCCGCTCCAGCACGACGACCGAGCGCACGCCCAGGCGCCGCAACTCGGTCGCGGCAGCCAGGCCGGCGGGCCCGGCGCCGATCACGACGACGTCGGCCTCACCCGCCTGCCCCTCAGCCATCGCCGCCCGCCAGCATGGGCTGCGCCAGGCGCCCGGCGGTCAGCCGGGCCAGCTCGGCGGAGCAGTAGAAGCCCTGGCAACGGCCCATGGTCACGCGCGTGCGCCGCTTCAGCCCGGCCAGGGAGCCCGCAGCCAATGGACCGTCGAGCGCCGCCTCGACCTCGCGCCGGGTCACGCGCTCGCAATGGCAGACGATCCCGCCATTGCCGGGCCGGCACCAGTCGCGCTTCTCCTCTGCCGACAGGGCGGGCATTGCGGGCCAGACCGGATCCGCCAACGGCTGCCGGTCGCCCTGCGCCAGGCGGGCGACATGCGCGGCGATGCCCAGTGCCGCGGTCAGGCCGGTGGAGCGAATGCCGCCAACGGTCACCAGGCCGCGGTCCAGGTCGGCGCGGATGCGATAGGCCTTGTCTTCCGTCGCCGGGCGCAGGCCGGCATAGATCGCCGTCACCTCGTGTTCCGCGAGTGCTGGCAGGATCTCTTCCGCGCGGGCGATAAGGCGACGCAGCGTGGCCTGGTCCAGCATGGCGTGGGCGCGGTCCTCCTGCTCCTCGGCCGTGGGACCGACCAGCAGGTTGCCGAACGCGGTGCGGCAGACGACGATGCCCTTCGTCACCTTGGTCGGCACCGGCAACAGGATGTGATGGGCCAGCGCCGCCGCCGGCTTGTCATAGACGACGAACTGCCCCTTGCGCGGGCGGATCGTGAACCACGCCTCCCCGGTCAGGCGCTGGTCGACCACGTCGCCATAGAGCCCGGCGGCGTTGATCACCAGGCGGGCGGCAACGGGGCCGGCCGTCGTGTCCAGGTGCCAGGTGCCATCCTGCCGCCGCCCTGCCATGAGCTCCGCTTGGCGCAGCAGGTGCGCGCCGTTGAGCAGAGCCTGGAGCAGGTAGCCATGGGCCGCCGACCACGGGTCGATCAGGCTCTCGCCCGGCACGCGGAAGCCGGCGACGACATTGCCCGACAGCTGCGGCTCCAGGTCCAGCACCTGCTGGCGGCCCAGCGCCTGCACATCGCCGACGCCGTTCGCGTGGGCCTGGGTGATCAGCCCAGGCAGAGCCGCTTCCTCGGCCTCGGTCCAGGCCAGGACCAGCGCGCCACAACGGATCAGGGGCAGGTTCAGACGCTCGTGCGCCTCCAGGTACAGGCGGTGGCCCTCCTGCATGCAGGCGAGTTCCAGCGAGTCCGGAGGCGCGTCGAAGCCGGTATGCAGGATGGCGCTGTTGCCCTTGGACGCACCGTCCAGCACGTCGGCCGCCTTTTCCAGGACAATGACCCGGGCGCCCTCCAGCGTGAACTGCCGGGCCAGCGCGCAGCCGACAATGCCGGCGCCGACGATCGCCACGTCGTGGACGATCGGGCCTTGCACCACTGCTGACCCTGCCTCGTCGCGCTGCACCGGCCGCCAGCTCCTCTCAGGGCTCGCACGTGTTGTTTCGGTCATCTATTGACTGATCGGTCATCTGTGTCAACGTGGACAGAGGCCCCTGGCTTTGCTCTCGGGCCTCCGGCATCGTGGGTGCCTGGCCATGGGGATGGCCTGGGGGGAAGGGTCGGCTGCGACCCTTGAGCAGGGGAGAGGGGATGAAGCCCCACACGCGACAGGTCCAGATCGCTGAACTGATTCAGCAGGAAGGGGAAGTGTCCGTGGAGCACCTGGCGCAGCACTTCGACGTCTCGGCCGAGACGATCCGCCGGGACCTTGCCCTGCTGTCCGAGAACGGCCAGGTGCAGAAGGTGCATGGCGGTGCCCGCCGGCCGCGGCTGATCGTCGAGGGCAGCTATGCCGAGCGCCAGGACAGCGAGGCCGCGGCCAAGGCCCGCATCGGCCGCGCCCTGGCCGACATCGTCGAACCGGGCGAGACGCTGTTCATCGACACGGGCTCGACCACGCTGGCCGCGGCGGAGTACCTGGCGGCGATCCCGCGCCTGACCATCGTCACCAATTCCTGGCGCCTGGCCGAGCGGATGGCCCAGGCGGGATCGGACGCCGCCATCTACCTGCTGGGCGGACGCTATAACGGCGACAATGCCCAGACGACCGGCACCCTGGCGACCGAGCAGGTGCGCGCATTCCAGGCCGACCGGGCGGTGCTGACGGTCGCCGCGATCTGGCCCGATATCGGCGCCATGGATGCCAGTTTCGAGGAGGCGCAGGTCGCGCGCGCCATGATCGCCAACGCCCGCAGCCTGACCGTCCTTGCCGACCACACCAAGTTCGGCCGGCGGGCCGCCTTTTCGGTCTGCGCCTGTGGCGAGATCGACCAGCTGGTCAGCGACCCGCAGCTCGACCGGCAGAATCGCGATGCATTGACCAGACTGGGGGTTGAGGTATGGGGTTGAGGGGGAGTTGCGGGCCCGCGCGGGGGTGTCCATGCGCGGCGTGATCGGAACCTATGTCCGCGTGACGGACGCGCTGTCGGACTATGTCGGCTATCTCGCCGCGTCGCTGATCTTCGTCATGGGCGCCGTGCTGATGTTCGACGCCTTTACCCGCAACGTGATCCAGATGCCGGTGCATTGGGCGATCGAACTGACCCAGTTCACCTTGGCCGCCTATTACTTCATGGGCGGCGCCTTCACGCTCAAGAACAATGAACATGTCCGGATGGACCTGTTCTATTCAAACCTTTCCGACAAGGGCAAGGCCAGGATGGACCTGCTGACCATCGGCTGCCTGATCTTCTACCTGGGCGTGCTGCTGTCCGGTGCCATCGCCAGCCTGGAATACGCGATCGCCACGAACGAGAAGCGCTTCTCGATCTGGAACCCGTCGGTGATCCCGATCAAGGCGCTGATGGTCGCCTGCCTGGTCCTGATGCTGATGCAGGCGGTCGCCCTGGTCTTCAAGCACATCGCGACCCTGCGCGGGGGGCCGGCGCGATGACCTATGAGATGATCGCGCTGCTGATGTTCGCGTCGATGGTGGTCCTGCTGACCACCGGGCAGCGCGTCTTCGCGGCGATCGGCTTCGTCGCCAGCGGTGCTGCCCTGCTGCTCTACGGACCTGGGGCGATCGAACTGCCGTTCAACCAGGTCTTCAAGCTGTTCAACTGGTACGCCATGCTGACTTTGCCCATGTTCATCTACATGGGCTACATCCTGGCGGAATCCGGGATCGCCGAAGACCTGTACAAGATGCTGCACGTCTGGTTCGGGCGAATACCAGGCGGGCTGGCCATCGGCACCATCTTCCTGATGGTCATCATCTCGGCCATGAATGGCCTGTCGGTTGCCGGCATGGCGATCGGCGCCACCATCGCCCTGCCCGAGATGCTGCGCCGCGGCTATGACAAGGTGCTGATCTCGGGCGTGGTCCAGGGTGGCTCCTCCCTCGGCATCCTGATCCCGCCCTCCGTCGTCCTCGTGCTCTATGGCATGATCGCGCGCGCGCCGGTGTCGAAGCTGTGGTTCGCCGGCGTCTTCCCCGGCCTGATCATGGCCAGCCTATTCGTCATCTACATCCTGATCCGCGCCAAGCTGAACCCGAAGCTGGCGCCGACCGTGTCCGACGAAGAGCTGAACATGCCGTTCAGCGAGAAGCTCGCTTTGGCTCGGGCTGGCATCATCCCGTTCGCGATCTTCTTCTTCATGACCGGCCTGTTCGTCTTCGGCTATACCAGCCTAGTCGAAAGCTCGGCCGTGGGTGCCACCTGTGCGACCCTCGCGGCAGTCGTGAAGGGTCGCTTTACCTGGCGGCTGGTGCGCGAGACCGCAGTCAAGACGCTCGGCATCTCGTGCATGTTCCTGTGGCTGATCCTGGCGGCGCTGGCGTTCGGCGCCGTGTTCGACGGCCTGGGGGCTGTCAAGGCGATCGAGTTCCTGTTCATCCAGCAATGGGACCTGTCGCCCTGGACCATCATCATCATGATGCAGGTCAGCTTCATCATCATGGGGATGTTCCTGGACGACACGGCGATGCTCGTGATCGTGGCGCCGCTCTATGTGCCATTGGTCAAGCTTCTGGACCTGGGCTTCGACAACCAGCTGATCTGGTTCGGCATCCTGTACACAATTACTTGCCAGATCGCCTACATCACGCCGCCGTTCGGCTACAACCTGTTCCTGATGCGGTCGATGGCGCCGAAAGAGATCACACTGGTCGACATCTACAAGTCGATCTGGCCCTTCGTCACGATCATGATCATCACGATCGCCCTGGTCATGATCTTCCCGCAGATCGCCTTGTGGCTGCCGGAGAACATGAACGTGAGAGGCTAAGAGCAAGGAGTGGGCCGCCCGGCCTCACTTCAGGGGAGTTCGTCTCGTACAACCGGAGGGGTAGACATGAGCGAAGACACCAAAGACACCAAGGCGGCCTGCCCGTCGGAGCAGATCCTGGCCTCGCGCCGCAACTTCCTGGGCAAGGCCGGCCTGGCGGCGGCCGGCGTTGCCGCCGCGTCCACCTTCCCGGCCCCGGCCGTGCTGGCCCAGACCGGGCCGATCAAGTGGCGCCTGCAGACCTATTCCGGCGCACCCCTGGGCGCGCACGTGATCAAGCCGCAGATCGAAGCCTTCAACAAGGCGGCGAACGGCGAGATGGTCATCGAGCTCTACTACGCCGACCAGCTGGTCCCCACCGCCGACCTGTTCCGCGCGCTGCAGAGCGGCGCCCTGGATGCGGTGCAGTCGGACGAGGCGACGATGGCGTCGCCCGTCGACATCGCGGTGTTCGGCGGCTACTTCCCGTTCGCCACCCGCTACAGCCTGGATGTTCCGGCCCTGTTCCAGTACTACGGCCTGAAGGAGATCTGGCAGGAAGCCTATTCCGAGGTCGAGAACGTCACCTGGCTGTCGACCGGCGCCTGGGACCCGCTCCACATCTTCACCACCAACAAGGCGATCCGCTCCCTCGCCGACATGCAGGGCCTGCGCGTGTTCGGCGTGCCGACGGCGGGCAAGTTCCTGTCGCGCTACGGCCTGGTGCCGGTGACGATCCCCTGGGACAATGTCGAGGTGGCGCTGCAGACGGGCGAACTGGACGGCGTGGCCTGGTGCGGCTTCACCGAGGCCTACGAAGTGGGCTGGGCCGACGTGTGCAAGTATGCGCTCAACAACTCGGTCACGGGCGCGTGGTTCGGCAGCTATTTCGCCAATACGCCCAGCTGGAACAAGGTGCCGCCGCATCTCCAGGAGCTGTTCAAGATCACCATCGACCAGTCGCACTATTATCGTGACGTCTGGTACTGGGGTGGCGAGGCCAAGCTGCGCGTCGAGGGCAAGAAGATGGAGCTGACCCAGCTCTCGAACGAGGACTGGGCGACCGTGCTCAAGGACTCGGAAAGCTTCTGGGACGAGATCGCGGCGTCCAGCCCCCGCGCGGGCAAGGTCGTGGCCGCCTTCAAGCAGTATGCCGACACCATGCAGAAGGCCGGCTATCCCTATCGATAAGCCGAATGACTGATCGGTTCCGATCCTCGCGGTACCACTATCCACCTACGTCCCCCGGTTTATCCGGGGGACCCATGGGCCAACTGTTGAGCCGTTGGAACTGGTGGTTGATGGGTGCGCCGGATAAACCGGCGCACATGGGGCATTGGTGTGCTCGGCAGCCGGTAGCGCGGCGCGCCTAAACCGTCTGCAGGAATGCCGCGGTGGCTGCGATGACGGCCTGCGGCTGGTCGCGGTGGGGGGCATGGGCGCAGTCGTCGAGGATCAGGCGCTGCACCGGGCCGGCGACGCCGTGCTCCACCTCCCGCACCTGCTCCAGCGTGCCGTATTCGTCCTCCGCCCCCTGGATCACCAGAACCGGGCAGCGCACGTCCGACAGCAGCGGGCGCAGGTCCCAGTCGCGGAAACTGTCGCGCAGCCAGGCATCGCACCAGCCCTGGAAGGCGCCGTCGACATCCGCATGGTGTCGCGCCAAGCGCGCCCGCAGGTCCCCCGCCACATAGGCATCGCGGGTCGCGGCGATGCTCGCAATGCTCAGATCCTCGACCATCACATGCGGCGCTTCCAGAACCAGGGCACTGACACGGTCCGGGAACAGGCTGGCGAAGATCAGCGCGATCGACGCCCCGTCGCTATGGCCGAACAGCACGGGCCTTGCCACCGCCTCGAGATCGAGCAGCGCCGGCAGGGCCACCTCCGCCTCGTCATGCATGTAGCGATCGGGCCGCGGCAGGGTCGCTTGCGGCGACGCGCCATAGCCCGTCCGGGAATAGACCAGGCCCAGGCGGCCTGCCGCCGTGCACAGGCGTTCGGGAAAATCCCGCCACAGGCGGGCCGAGCCCAGCCCCTCATGCAGGAAGACGATGGGCGTGCCCGCGCGCGGGCCGACCCAGTACCGTTCCAGAAGCGCCGCGTCCATCCTGAACACCGTGAATGCACTATGTTGCATATTCTGATGCCTGCACGCTAAGCTCCCATCAAGCGGCCCGGCGGACAAGGCCGCACGAACAAGACCGCAAACACAGGGAGATGCGCCGTGCAGCCTGCACGTTCCGTGGCGGATCCGATCGAGGCCCCGACGCCGGCCAATTCCGGTGCCGGCCTCTACAACGCGGCCGACGACCTGCTGGGCCGCAACCTGAAGGCGGGCCGCGCGGACAAGGTGGCGATTGTCGACGCCGGGGGCAGCCACACCTATGGCGCGCTGGCGGCGGCGGTGGAGCGCTGTGCCGGGGGCCTGCTGGGCCTGGGCCTGGAGCCGGAACAGCGGGTGGTCCTGGCCATGCTCGACAGCGTCGAGTTCCCCGTGGCCTTCCTGGGCGCGATCCGGGCGGGCCTGGTCCCCGTGCCGCTCAACACGCTGCTGACGCCGGACGACTATGTCTACATGGTGCAGGACAGCAGGGCGCGCGCGCTGGTCGTCTCGGCCGCGCTGCTGCCGGTGCTGGGGCCAGCCATCGCGGCGTCACCCTGGCTGCGCCACGTCATCGTGGCGGGCGCCGGGCCAGAGGCGGGCCACACCACGCTGGATGCGGTAGTCGCGGGCGCCGCGCCGCTGCGCACGCCCTGCCCCACCCGCGCCGACGATCCCTGCCTGTGGCTCTATTCGAGCGGCTCCACCGGCGCGCCGAAGGGGACGGTCCACGTCCAGTCCAGCCTGGCCGCGACCGCCGACACGTTCGGCGCCCAGGTCCTGGGCCTGACCCAGGACGATGTCGTCTTTTCCGCCGCCAAGCTGTTCTTCGCCTATGGCCTGGGCAATTCCCTGACCTTTCCCTTCGCGGTCGGGGCCACGGCTGTGCTGCTGGCCGAGCGGCCGACACCTGAAGCGGTCGTGCGGATGCTCACCGCGCACCGGCCGACGATCTTCTGCGGCGTGCCCACGCTCTATGCCGGGCTGCTGGCCAGCGGCCTGCTGCCGCCGCGCGGCGGCCTGAACCTGCGGCTGTGCACCTCCGCGGGCGAGGCGCTGCCCCCGGATGTCGGCCATCGCTGGACCGCGGCCACGGGGACGGAGATCCTGGACGGCATCGGTTCGACCGAGATGCTGCACATCTTCATCGCCAACCGGCCCGGCCAGGTCCGCTACGGTACCAGCGGCAAGCCCGTGCCTGGCTACGAGGCGCGCCTGCTGGACGATGCCGGCGGCCCCGTGGCCGAGGGCGAGATCGGCGAGCTCCAGGTCCGCGGGCCCAGCGCCGCCGCCTTCTACTGGTGCCAGCGCGAGAAAAGCCGCGCGACCTTCCTGGGCCCCTGGACGCGCACGGGGGACAAGTATCTGCGCGATCCGGACGGCTATTATGTTTTCTGCGGTCGCTCCGACGACATGCTCAAGGTGGGCGGCATCTTCGTCTCCCCCTTCGAGGTGGAAGCCGCGCTGTCCGCCTCGCCCGACGTGCTGGAGGCGGCGGTGATCGGGCGCGAGGATCCGGACGGCCTGGTCAAGCCGATGGCCTTCGTCGTGCCACGCCCCGGCATCGCGCCGGACGAAGCGCTGGAGGCGCGGCTCAAGGCCTTCGTGAAGGAGCGGCTGGCGCCCTACAAGTACCCTCGCTGGATCGAATTCCTGGACGAACTGCCCAAGACCGCCACCGGCAAGATCCAGCGCTTCAAGCTGCGCGGCTGAGGCCGCCGCCCGCGCCGCCGATGGCGCCCCCCGCAGGTCAGGCGTCGATGGCGTGGGCGGCGTGCCAGTCCCGGATCCAGGCGACCGCCACATCCTCCGGCATCTCGCCCGAGGAGGCGTCGAGGATCAGCACCTCGCCCAGGCGCGTGGCACCCAGGTCGCGCAGCAACGCGTCGAAGCGCAGGCCCCCTGCGCAATAGGTCTCGGCATAGGTCCGATCGCCCAGGGCGATGACGGCGAAGCGCAGGCCCGACAGGTCGGGCCGCGTCGCCTCCAGGCTCTCGACCAGGGCGCGGGCATTGTCGGGCACGTCACCCTGGCCATAGGTCGACGTGCAAACCAGGAGCGGGCTGGCGCCGGCCAGGGCCTCGACCCCGACCGCCTCCATCGCCAGGACGGTCGGCGCATGGCCCAGGTCCTGCAGCGCGTCGGCGACGTCGCGCGCGACCAGTTCGGCCGTCCCCGTCATGGTGCCGACAAGTATGGTCAGCGGTCGCGTCATTATCCCGGTTCCTTTTGGCGCCGTGGTCCAGTCATAATACGCCCCTCCATGTCGTGCAATATAATGCAGCATGCCCGCACGCGCCGACCCCAGCCAACCCGAACAGACCCCTGACGGACAGGGTGACGACGCGGCCTATCTGCGCCGCCTGGGCGAGCGGGTGCGCGAGGCACGTGCCCGGCGGGGCATGACGCGGCGCATCCTGGCGCGCGATTCGAACGTCTCCGAACGCTATCTGGCGCAGCTGGAGGGCGGCACCGGCAACGGCTCCATCCTCCTGCTGCGCCAGGTGGCGCGCGCCATGAACGTGACGCTGGAGGACCTGGTGCGCGACGGGCCCGACTGGCCGATGGAGCTGGACCTGCTGGTGCGCGGCCTGGCCGCCTTGCCCGCGGAGGACCTGGCGCGCGCGCGGGCCGCCCTGGCGGACGCGCTGGGCCCCTCGCCCGTGGCCGAGCGGACTCGCCTGATCGCCCTGGTGGGCCTGCGGGGTGCGGGGAAGTCCACGCTCGGGCGCCGGCTTGCGACGGCGCTGGGCAGGCCATTCGTGGAACTGGACGAGGCCGTGGCCGTGGCCGCCGGCCTGTCGCTGGGCGAGTTGCTGGACCTCTATGGCCAGGCCACCTATCGCCGCTATGAGCGCCAGTGCCTGGAGGACCTGATCGCCGCCGACCAGCCGGTGGTGATCGCCACCGGCGGCAGCATCGTCGCCGAGGCCGCGACCTTCGAACGCCTGCTGGGCTGCTGCTGCACCATCTGGATCAAGGCAGCGCCGGAGGAGCACATGGGCCGCGTCGTGGCCCAAGGCGATTTCCGCCCGATGGCGGAGGTGCCGCAGGCGATGGCCGACCTGAAGCGCATCCTGGCCAGCCGCACCAGCCTCTATGCCCGGGCCGACGCCATTGTCGACACCACGGGCCGGCAGCCGGACGACAGCTTCGCCACCCTGCTGGCGGCGGTTCAGTCCCGCCTGGGCCCATAGCTGCATTATATTGCACATTTTGCTGGTACACACTGTTCGGCGGCGATAGAGTGCGTCCGGCAACAATGCTGCCAGGGAGGCCGCCGCCGGTGTTCACGTTCGATACCAGCCCCGAACGCTATCGCCACTGGCGCCTGGACGTGGCCGGCCGCATCGCAACGCTGGTCCTGGATGTGGACGAGGAGGGCGGGCTCAAGCCCGGCTACAAGCTCAAGCTCAATTCCTATGACCTGGGCGTCGATATCGAGCTGAACGACGCGCTGAACCGAATCCGCTTCGAACACCCGCAGGTCGCCTGCGTGGTGCTGACCAGCGGCAAGGCGCGCATGTTCTGCTCTGGCGCCAACATCTACATGCTCGGCACCTCATCCCACGCGTGGAAGGTGAACTTCTGCAAGTTCACGAACGAGACGCGCAACGGCATGGAGGATTCGAGCCGCCATTCGGGCCTGAAGTTCCTGGCCGCCCTGAATGGTGCCACGGCCGGCGGCGGGTACGAGGTGGCGCTGGCCTGCGACGAGATCGTCATGGTGGACGACCGCTCCACGACGGTCAGCCTGCCGGAGGTGCCGCTGCTGGGCGTGCTGCCCGGCACCGGCGGCCTGACCCGCCTGACCGACAAGCGCAAGGTGCGGCGTGACCTGGCCGACGTCTTCTGCACCACGGCCGAAGGGGTGCGCGCCGACCGGGCGCGGGCCTGGAACCTGGTCGATCACACGGCACCGCCGGCCCGCTTTGCCGAGGTGGTGCAGGCGCGTGCCGAAGCCCTGGCCGAGCACAGCATCCGCCCGGCCGAGGCAACGGGGGTCGCCCTGCCGCCCCTGGCGCGCACGATCCATGACGGCGGCCTGACCTATCCCCATGTCGACGTCGCCATCGACGCGTCAGGCCGCCTCGCCACGCTGACGGTCAAGGGCCCCGCAGCGGATGAGGCAGCAGACCTGCAGGCCATCGTGGCCCGCGGTGCGGACTGGTGGCCGCTCGCCATGGCCCGGGAACTGGACGACGCCATCCTGATGTTGCGCCTCAACCATGGCGACATCGGCACCCTGGTGCTGGAGACAGAGGGCGATGCAAGCGCCGTCCTGGCCCAGGATGCCGCCCTGCATGCCCATGCCGACCACTGGTTCGTGCGCGAGACGGTGGGACTGCTGCGCCGGACGCTGGCCCGCCTCGACGTCTCCTCGCGCAGCCTGATCGCGCTGGCGCGGCCCACGTCCTGCTTCGCGGGCCTGCTGGCCGAGTTGCTGTTCGCCGCCGACCGCTCCTACATGGCGCAGTCGCTGGAGGGGGCCAATGCCGGCGCCACGCTGGCGCTCAGCCCGTCCAGCTTCGGCCCTTTCCCCATGGTCAACGGCCTGACCCGCCTCGCCAACCGCTTCTGCGAACGGCCAGAGCCCGTGGCCCAGGCACAGGCCGCCATCGGCCGAACGCTGGGGCCGGAGGAGGCCCTGGGGCTTGGCCTCGTCACCTTCGCCCCCGACGAGCTGGACTGGGAGGACGAGGTGCGCCTGGCGCTGGAGGAACGCGCCAGCCTGTCGCCCGATGCCCTGACCGCGATGGAGGCGAACCTGCGCTTCGCCGGGGCAGAGACGATGGAAACACGCATCTTCGGCCGCCTCTCGGCCTGGCAGAACTGGGTGTTCCAGCGACCCAATGCCGTGGGGGACAAGGGCGCACTCAAGGTCTACGGATCCGGCGCCAAGGCGCACTTCGATTGGGAGAGGGTGTGAGCATGGACGCGACCTACGCCGAGCGCATTCCCAATAATGTCGACCTGGGCAGCGACCGCGCCCTGCAGCGCGCGCTGGAACACTGGCAGCCGCGCTTCCTGACCTGGTGGCAGGAAATGGGACCGGAGCGGTACCAGGATGCCGAGATCTATCTGCGCACCGCGACGAGCGTCGATGCCAAGGGCTGGGCCACCTATGGCCATGTCCGCATGCCCGACTATCGCTGGGGCATCTTCCTGGCGGAGCGGCAGGCCGATCCCCGCATCGGCTTTGGCGACCTCTATGGCCAGCCCGCCTGGCAGAGCGTGCCGGGCGAGCATCGCAACGCCCTGCGTCGCCTGATCGTAACGCAAGGCGACACGGAACCGGCATCGGTCGAGCAGCAGCGCCTGCTGGGCCTCACCGCCCCCTCCCTCTACGACCTGCGCAACCTGTTCCAGGTGAACGTGGAGGAGGGGCGCCACCTGTGGGCGATGGTCTACCTGCTGCACGCCTTCTTCGGCCGCGACGGGCGCGAGGAGGCGGAGGAACTGCTGGCGCGTCATTCGGGCGATGCCGAGCGGCCGCGCATCCTGGGCACGTTCAACGAGCCGATCAGCGACTGGCTCTCGTTCTTCATGTTCACCTACTTCACCGACCGCGACGGCAAGTTCCAGCTGAAGTCGCTGGCCGAAAGCGGCTTCGATCCCCTCGCCCGGACCTGCCGCTTCATGCTGACCGAGGAAGCGCACCACATGTTCGTGGGCGATACCGGCATCGCCCGCATCATCAAGCGCACGACCGAGGTCATGCACGAGTTGAAGACCAAGGATCCGGCGGCGATCCGCGCCGCGGGCGCCATCGACCTGCCCACGGTGCAGCGCTACCTCAATTTCTGGTTCTCCTCCTCCCTCGACCTGTTCGGCTCCGAAGTCTCCTCCAACGCCGCCGCCGGCTTTGCCGCGGGGCTGAAGGGCCGGCCGGACGAGAGCGCTTACGCCGACCATGTCGCGGCCGACGCCACCTTCCAGGTCGAGCGGCCCGATGGCCAGGGTGGCGTCACGGTGCAGGAGGTTGCGCTGCGCACCGCGATGAACGAGGTGATGCGGGAATCCTATGTGAAGGACTGCGCCATCGGCGTCGTCCGCTGGAACCGCAGCCTGAAGCGGGCCGGTGTCGATTTCGAGCTGACCCTGCCCTCGACGCGCTTCCGCCGCACCATCGGCGCCTGGGCCAATCTGCCCGTCGATCCCGCCGGCAACCTGATCCCGGCGGAACAGTTCGCGGCCCGCAGCCCGCACTGGCTGCCGTCCGATGCCGACCGCGCCTTCATCACCAGCCTGATGCAGCCGGTGACCGAGGTCGGCAAGATGGCCTCCTGGATCGCCCCGCCAGAGCGCGGCATCAACAACATGGCCGTCGACTACGCCTATGTCCGGCCCGCATGACCCTGCGGGTGGCGATCGTCGGCGCCGGCCCGGCAGGGTGCTATGCGGCGGAGCGGCTGGCCGCGGCCTCGCCCGGCATCGCGCTCGACCTCTATGATCGCGCAGCCGAACCCTATGGCCTGATCCGCCGTGGTGTTGCCCCCGATCATGTCGGGACAAAGGCCGTCACGCGCATCTTCGACCGCCTGTTCCAGCGCGGGACTGCCCGCTTCCATGGCGGGCACGAACTGGGCCGCACGCTCGACCTGGACGCCCTGCGTCGCAGCCACGACGCGGTGATCCTGGCGACCGGCGCGCCCCATGACCGCCGCCTGGGGATTGCGGGAGAGGATCTGGCCAACGTCGTGCCATCAGGTCGCTTTGCCGCCTGGGCCAACGGGGTGGACGGGTCCGGCCCCGATCTCTCGACCGCAACCCACGCCACCGTCGTCGGCCACGGCAATGTCGGCCTCGACGTAGTCCGTCTGCTCGCCAAGTCGGCTGCCGAACTGGCCGCCGTCCCCCTGGCCGATCCGGTGCGGGCGGCCCTCTCGGCCTCGCGCCTCTCCCGGATCGACTGGCTGGGCCGCGGCGGACCGGATGCCATGAAGACGTCGCCCGAACTGTTGGCCGAACTGGCCCGGCTGGAGCGGGCGAACGTCAGCTGCGACGGCGCGCCCCCCCCAGCCTTGGCGCCGATCCTGGGCCGCAATCCCGGCGCGCCCGTGACCATAGCGCTGCGTTTCGGCACCACCCCGCGCGCGTTCTCGGGCGACGGCCGCGTGCGCAACGTCGTCCTCGACGGAGCCCAGGCCACGGACCTCGTCGTGACCGCGATCGGCCATCGTTCGGAGAGCGTCTGCGGCCTGCCCCACGACGGCACGGCCCTCGTCAATGACGGCGGCCGGATAGCTCCCGGCCTCTGGTGCATCGGCTGGATCGCCCGCGGTCCCAGCGGCACGATCCCCCAGAACCGCGCCGACGCCCAGGCCCTCGCCACCCGCATCCTGGCGGAATGCAGCCCGTGGACAGGCCAACCCCTCCCCGCTCATTCCCGCGAAAGCGGGAATCCTGAGCCCCAGGCGCGGGTCCGTGTGGCCCCTGGATCCCCGCTTTCGCAGGGATGAGCGGATCCTTGGGTTCAATGCTGCCGGCAAATCCCGCCAGGATTGTCACTCCCGCCGCGGGTCACACCGGCGCCAACCTCTGTCCCACGGCACTTGGCCCGGACAGGAGGACGGCATGCAGAACCCCGTTGTCACGCGCGCGGACTGGCTCAAGGCCAGGATCGACCTGCTGGAGGAGGAAAAGGCCTTTACCCGGGCGCGCGATGCGCTGACGCGCAAGCGCATGGCCCTGCCCTGGGTCCGCGTCGAGACGGACTATGCCTTCGACACGCCCACGGGCCGCAAGATGCTGGCGGGCCTGTTCGACGGCCGGTCGCAGCTCATCGTCTATCACTTCATGCTGGGGCCGGGCTGGGCCGAGGGGTGCAAGTCCTGCTCGTTCTGGGCCGACAATTTCGACCGCATCCCGGTCCACCTGGCGCACCGGGACGTCACCTTCACCGCGATTTCCCGCGCACCGCTGGACGAGATCGAGGCCTATCGCCGCCGCATGGGGTGGACCTTTCCCTGGGCGTCCTCGGCGCCAAGCGACTTCAACTACGATGTCGGCGCGTCGTTCACGGACGCGCAGGTGGCGGCCCGCGCGCCACTCTACAATTTCGGCCTGCAGACCCCGGGCACGACCGATCTGCCCGGGATCAGCGTCTTTGCCCGCGATGAATCAGGCGCCGTGTTCCACACCTATTCGACCTTCGCGCGGGGGATCGACATGATGAACGGCGCCTATCACTACCTGGACCTTGTGCCAAAGGGTCGGGACGAGGATGACCTCGCCTTCACCATGGAATGGGTGCGGCGCCACGACCAGTACGGGACCTGAGCGCGATGCAGGCGGGTGCCTTGCCCGACCGCCTGGCGCTGGCGGCGGCGCCGACGTTCACGCTGATGGCGCTGCTGGGTGCGGCGGGCGGAGGGCCCGACCTTTGCCTGTCCGCGTCCCCCTTCGACTCGATGCCCGTGATGTACGGGCTGATGGCGCTGTTCCACGCTGGCCCCTGGCTGCGCCGCGTCCGCCGGCTCAGGCAAAGCTTTCGCGACGCAGGCGATGCTTCTCCATGCGGTAGCGCATCGTATCGCGGGAGATGCCCAGGACCTGGGCAGCCAGGGTGACGTTGCCCTGGTGCTGCTGCAGCGCCTGCACGATCAGGTCGCGTTCGACCGCCTGGAGCGAGGCACCGGCCGGCGCCACCTCGCCCGTCCGGGCCTGCAGCGGCGGCGGCTCGCGAAGGGCCAGGTCGTCCGGCTTGATCGTGTCGCCCACGGTCAGCAGGGCGGCCTGTTCCATCACGTTCCGCAGTTCGCGCACGTTGCCGGGCCAGGAATGACGGGCAAGCGCCGCAAGCGCCTCCGCACTGATGGTGATGCCGGGCCGGCCATAGCGACGGCGATGCTCGGCCAGGAAGTGCTCCGCCAGCAGGGCGATGTCGTCGCCCCGCTCGCGCAGGGGCGGCACCGGCACGCTGAGCCCGCGCAGGCGATAGAACAGGTCGGCGCGGAACTCACCGGAATGGGCGCGATCCTCGATCGCGACATTGGTCGCCGCGACGAAGCGCACGTCGATCGTCCGCTCGCGCACCGCACCCAGCGGGCGCAGGCGATAGTCCTCAAGCACCTTCAGAAGCTTGGCCTGGACCGCCAGCGGCATCTCGCCGATCTCGTCCAGGAACAGAGTCCCGCCGTCGGCCGACTGGATCAGGCCGATGCGCCGCTCGCGCGCGTCGGTAAACGCGCCCTTCTCGTGCCCGAACAGTTCGGACTCGATCAGGTGCTCCGGCAGCGCGGCGCAGTTGATCTCCACGAACGGCCCGGCGCGGCGGGCACTGTCGAAGTGCAGGGCGCGGGCGACCAGTTCCTTGCCCGTGCCCGTCTCGCCAGTGATCAGGACCGGCGGCGGCGGCCCTTCCACCTGGCGGGCCTGCATCGCCACGATTTGCGCGATGCGCTGCTTCATCGCGGCCATGGGGGCGGAGGTGCCGATGACCTGGCTGACCCCGCTCATGCGCTCCTCGCGCCGGCGGTAATAGGCCAGCGACTCCTCGGCCTGGGTCCGGCTCAGCAGGCGGTCGACCAGCAGGCCGACCTCGTCCAGCGCCATCGGCTTGGTCAGGTAGTCGTCGCAGCCCCGCTTCATCGCGTCGACCGCGACGCCGACCCCGCCATGGGCGGTGATCATGACGATCTTGGTCGCGTGGTCGGTTTCGCGGATCGCGCCGATCAGCTCCAGCCCCGTGCCGTCCGGCAGGCTGTAGTCGGTCAGGACCAGGTCGGGCGCCAGCTGGGCATAGAGCGTGCGCCCCTCGGCCAAAGTTGCCGCGATGCTCGCCTGGTGGCCGCGGCGCTCCAGGAAGCGCGCCAGGTTGCGCGCCAGCAGGCTCTCGTCCTCGACGATCAGGATCGAAGCGGCCATCGGCTCAGGCGCCCCCACGCGGCAGGCGGACCTGGACCACGGCACCCTGGGGCGTTCCGTTGGCCACGATGAAGTGCCCCCCCGCCCGTTCCACGATGCGGCGGGCCAGGGCCAGGCCCAGGCCCAGGCCGCGCGGCTTGGTCGTCAGGAACGGCTCGCTGACCCGCGCCAGAATGCTGGCCGGGAAGCCGGGCCCGGTATCGGCGAACCCGATCTCGAACCCCTGCTCCCAATCGCGCAGCGTGACTGTCAGGCGGCCGTCCGTGCCCATCGCCTCGACCGCATTCACCACGATGTTGCCCAGCGCCTGGCCCATCAGCACGGGGTCGACGGCGACCGTTCCAGCGGCCGTCCGTTCGTCGCGCACGCTTGTCGCCATGCCGGCATGGCACAGCGTCTCGACATGGCGCAGCAGGATGTCGCGCACCAGCTCGGCCGGATCGACCAGCTGGACCGTCCCACTTTCCAGGCGGGAATAATCCAGCAGCTCGCGGACATAGCGGTCCATGCGGTCGACCTCCCGCGTGATGTCCTGGGCCGTGTCCCGCTGCTCCTCCCCCTCGTGCGCCAGAAGCTCGGCGGAGGAGCGGATGCCCGCCAGCGGATTGCGCAGGCTGTGGGCGACCGCACTCGCCATCTCGCCCACGGCGGCCAGGGCCTCCATGCGCGACAGCTCGGCCTGCTGGCCCTGGATCACCCTCGCCCCCCGGTCGACGATCCCGAACAGGGTCAGGAACAGGACAAACGCCGCCGCGGCCGAGCCGCCCAGGATCATGCGTTGCCCATCGCGGATCGTGGCGGTCAGCGCCGTTGGCACGGCATAGAGTTCGACCACGCCCTGCACCGCGGTGTCGCGCATCGGGATATAGGCTTCGATGAAGAGGGCGTCGTCCGCCACGGCCAGCGCCTCGTGCTCCTCCTTGTCATCATCGGACGCAGACCCGACCTCGGTCAGGACTTCGCCTGCCAGGGCTTCGTCCAGCTCCGGATTGTCGGCAAAGGTGCGTCCGATCAGCTGCCGGTCCGTCGACCAGACGATGCGCCGCTGCGGGTCATAGAGGTTGACCCGGATCAGGTCCGGCATGCCCTCGATATGCGCCACGAACGAGGCCAATGCCGGATTGGTCTCGATCGTGTTGGCAAAGGCCCTGGCCGTGGTGCCCTCGACCTTCAGCACGCTTTCCAGCGCCTGGCGGGTCATGGCCGCCTCGCGCTCCAGCATGCGGGTGCTGAGGAAGTGGGACATCAGCAGGGCAAAGCCGCTGGCCATCACGATGATCACGGCCGCCGCACTGATGCCGAACCACAGGCGCAGGTTGAAAGTCGATCGGGCCATCGCCGCCGCTCGTGTCCTGGGATCTGGTCGGACCATCAGGCCAGGACGCCAGGCCTGCCTTGGATCGGCGAACCTGGCGTCCGGTGCCGTGGGCCGGACGGCTTCGTCTATACCAGAAACCATAACCGGATTCGGGGCGCTGGCCCGGGACGTGCGTTTCAGCCGCGGCTGTCCTTGCCCCGGCCACGGCCCTGGCTGCCGCCTTCGCGCGCCAGGATCAGCAGGCCACCTTCGACCGGGGCCTGGATCTCGGCCTTGCGCTGCCCGCCCTTGTCGTCACGGCCCCGATCGTCGCGGCCCCGGCCACGGCCGCGGCTTTCCGCCTCGCGTGCCAGGATCAGCAGGCCCGCCTCGGCCGGAGCTTCAACCTCGGCCTTGCGCTGGCCGCCCTTGTCGTCACGGCCCCGGTCGTCGCGGCCCCGACCACGGCCACGGCTTTCCGCCTCGCGCGCCAGGATCATGCCGCCGGCGGAATCGGGGGTCCCGGTCACAGACGCGGTCCGCGGGACGGCCATCAGGGGGGCGGCATGCGCCTCAACCGCCAGGCCCAGCGGGGCGGCCAGGGCGAACAGGGCAGCCGACAGGATCAGGGTCTTTGCCATGGGTCTCTCCATCTCTCGTTTCATCGCCATCTGCGACTGACCCTGTATCAGCACAAGCCGTGCCAACTCAGGCGAGGAGGATAGATCCCCACGAAATCAATAACTTGAAGGATGTTCCGGCGACCAGGGGGCGTTACCAGGCGTAGCCCGGTCCGGGTGGGTGGGGGATCTGCCCCACCCCAGTCGTGGGGCAGATCCCCCAACCCGAGCGTCGGGGCCTGTTCAGGCAGCCACGGCGTGCGGCTCGCCATAGGTCGCCAATGCCCGCGCCAGCAGGGCGCGGTTGTCGTGGCGCCAGGGATGGAAGTCGCGGCGGAAGAAATCCAGGAACTCGCGCCGCGTCGCCCACAGCAGGCGCGCGACGATGCGGGACAGGCCCAGGATCGCGCGCGGCTTCGACACGCCCGAATTGCGCAGCAGGATCTGCCCGTTGCGCAGCACATGCGCCGCGAACTCCTTGGAGACATAGAGCAGCGCCTTCCGCAGGTGCTTGCGCTCGCCCCCCACGGCCAGGAACACGTCATAGGCGACGGCCTTGTGCTCCGTCTCCTCGATCGCGTGCCAGGTCCACAGGCGGCGCATCTCCGGCGGCATGTTGGCGGTCCAGCGCGGATCGCGCAGGATCACGTCGGCCAGGATCGCGGTGAAGTGCTCGTACGCAACCGTGATCGCCAGGTGGCCGATGGGCGGCACATTCTCGGCCGCCCAGGCATTGTTCTCGTGCATCTTCTGCTCGAGTTCGGCGAGATCGACGCCGCGCGCCCGGCACAGTGTTTCGTTATAGGTCTGGTGCTCGCGCGAATGCACCGTCTCCTGCCCGATGAACGAGCGGATCTCGCGGCGCAGCTTCTCGTCCGTGATCTGCGGCGCGAAGTGCTTCACGGAGTCGACGAAGAACGTCTCGCCCACCGGGAACAGGGACGACAGCGCGTTCCAGAACGCCGTCTCGACCGGCTCGCCCGCCCAGTCGGAGGCGAGCACCGCTTCCAGGTCGAAATGCTCGTTGCGGGGGCGAAAGACCAGGTCGGCGGGGGTTGCGTTCAACGTCATGGGAAACCAGCCTTGGCAATCCGTCGGAACTGACAGATTGTCATATGGCACTGATCCCGGCCGATGTCAACGCTGTTCTGTTGGCGCGCCCTGCGCCACGCCGCGCAGCACGGTGTCGACCAGGTCGCTCGTGAACGCTTCCATCTTGTCCAGCATCGCCTCGCGCAGGCGAAGCGGCGTGGTGCCCACGTGGTTGGTGACGCCGCCCACCACCAGGTCCATCAGCAGGCCGGGATTGACGTGCTCGACCACCTCTCCCCGGGCAATGGCGCGGCGTACGATGGCGCGGCCCTGCGCCACCGCGGCCTCGGCATAGGGAGCGGTGGCGTCGCGCACTTCCGGGAACAGCAGGGCGTCGATCAGGCGCCAGTGCATCACCCCCGCGTGCGGCCCGGTCAGCACGGCCGAGACCTGCCGCGCCAGGGCGACCAGGTCACCGCGCAAGGTGCCCGTATCGATCCGGTCGGGCGCCAGCCAGCGCGCCTCGAACGTGCGGCGCAGCAGGGTGGCGCGCTGCGGCCAGCGACCATAGAGGGCGGCCTTCCCCACCCCCGACCGCCGGGCCAGTGCCTCATAGGTAAAGGCCGCCCACCCACCCTCGGCGTACAGGGCGATGGCGGCGTCCAGCACCCGGTCCTCCAGCCCCGGATCGCGGGGCCGGCCGCGCAAGCCCAGACCTGTGGGAGGCGGACTTGTGGGAGACGACGCCATGCGCTATTTTCAGACGAAATTCGTCCGATAATCAAGGGGAGGGCCGGCGTGGGCCAACTTTCGGCAGAGGAACGCAGCGTCCTGACCGACGCGGTCGGCCGCCTGCTCGCGGATCGCAGCAGCGAGGAGGCGGTCCGCAAGACGATGGAAACGACCGCCGGCTACGACCCCGCCCTATGGGCGCAGTTGGCCGAGATGGGCATTACGGGCCTGGTCATCGACGAGGCGCATGGCGGCTTCGGCGCCGGACCGGTCGAGCTTGAGGCGGTGATGGAAGCGGTGGGGGCCGCCCTGCTGTGCAGCCCGCTGCTGGGCTCAAGCGTGCTCAGCGCCGAACTGCTGCGCGCACTCGGCGACGAGGCGGCCAATACCCGCCTTCTGCCCGGCATGGCGGCCGGCACCACGATCGCCGCCGCCGCGCTGACGGGCGATGCCGGAACATGGGCTGCGGACAGCGTCGCCGTCGAGGCGGCGGGCGACCGGTTGAGCGGTCATGCCAGCTACGTCATCCACGGCCAGAACGCCCACGTCCTGCTGGTCCTGGCCCGCGACGGCAACGGCCTTGCCGTGTTCGAGGTCGACCCCAGGGCCGCAGGCGTTGCCATCGCCGCCCTGCCCACGTTCGACCACACGCTGCGTCTGGCCCGCATCACCTTCGACGCAAGCCCCGCGACGCGGCTGGCGGGCGACGCGGCGCAGGCGCTGGCCCAGGCGCTGAAGCTGACCCTGGTGGCCCTGGCCGGGGAACAGGCGGGCGGGTCCAAGCGCGTGCTCGACTTCACCGTCGACTATGCCAAGGCGCGTTTCCAGTTCGGCCGCGCCATCGGCTCGTTCCAGGCGATCAAGCACATGGCATCCGACCTGCTGCTGGAGGCGGAAAGTGCCGTCTCTGCCGCGCGCCACGCCGCGGCGCGCCTGGCGGACGCCGCACCCGACGCCGATGCCGCGATCAGCCTGGCCGCCTTTGCCTGTGCCGACGCCTTCAGCAAGACGACGGCCGACAGCATCCAGATGCACGGCGGCATCGCCTTCACCTGGGCGCACCCCGCCCACCTCTATTTGCGCCGCGCCCGGGCCGATGCCCAGCTCTTCGGCACGCCCGCCTATCACCGCGAGCGCTTCATCCAACAGTTGGGAGGCTGAAATGCCCCAGACCAACACGGCAAAGACCGTGACCGACGAGGCGCTGGTCGCCGAGGCGCAGGCCTTCCTGAAGGCCAACTGGGACCCAAAGAAGTACGGCACGACCAGCCACATGGGCCATGTCGCCCCCGACCCCGCCTGGCTGGCCAAGGTGGTGGAGGCCCGCTTCGCCGTCCTGCGCTGGCCGGAAGAGTGGATGGGCCGCGGCCTGTCCGACCGCCAGGCCCGCCTGGTGGAGAAGGAATTCCGCAAGGCCGGCGCACCCGGCACGGGCCAGGACCGCAGCAACCTGTGGGCCAATACCCTGCTGGCCGGCGGGACCGAGGCGCTGAAGAAGAAGCTGGTCCTGCCGCTGCTGCGCGGCGAAGTCGCGATGTGCCTGCTCTATTCCGAGCCGGGTGCGGGCTCCGACCTGGCCGGCATCCGCACGCGGGCCGAGCTGAAGGGCGACCATTACGTCGTCAACGGGCAGAAGGTCTGGACCAGCGGGGCGGCCCAGGCCGACTACGGCATGCTGATCGCCCGCACCGACTGGGATGTCCCGAAGCATCGCGGCATCAGCTTCCTGTTCTGCCCCATGAAGCAGAAGGGGGTTGAGGTGCGGCCCTTACGCCAGATCACCGACGAGGCGCACTTCAACGAGGTCTTCCTGACCGACGCCATCGTGCCGGCCGAGAACCTGCTGCGGCAGCCGGGCGACGGCTGGGGCGTGCTGCAGACGGCGCTGGCCTATGAACGCTCGGTGATGGGCGACGGCGCCCGCGGTCCCCGCAGCGGTGCCGCCGAGTCGCGGGACGAGGAGCCGTTGATCGCGCTGGCGCGGGAGACGGGCGCGCTGGCCGATCCCACCCTGCGCCAGGACCTGGCCAAGGCCATCGCCTACAAGCGCCTCAACGCGCTCAACAATGCCCGCGCCAAGGCGGACCTGGGGCAAGGCACGTCGTCCCCGATCATGAGCCTGGGCAAGCTGGCGATGAGCCGCATCCTGCACGAGGAGGCCCGCCTGCGCACCGCGATCCTGGGTGCCGCCAGCCTGCTGGAAGGCCCGGACCACCCCCGGGCCGAGGATGCCAACTTCCTGTCGCTAAACGCCTATTTCACGTCGATCGGCGGCGGCACGGACCAGATCCAGCGCAACATCATCGGCGAGCGCGTGCTGGGCCTGCCCAAGGAGCCGGAAGTCGACCGCGACATCCCCTTCCGCCAGGTGAAGATCGGCGGCTAGGAACGCTCCACTCCTACCACCTCATCCTGAGGAGGCGGCACCGCCGCCGTCTCGAAGGACGGCTGCCCGTCCTTCGAGGCCCCTTCGGGGCATTGAGAAACCGGGGTAGGGCATCCCATCGCATATGTAATGTTCGCGCACGCTCATGCTCCGGGCATTGCCGCATCCGCCCAGCCGTCGCACCAATGGCGAAACGGAGGAGGCGGCCATGACGGACATTCTGGACCACTACATCGACGGTGCCGCGACCGCCCCGCAGTCGAAGGCCTATGTCGATGCCTTTGACCCGCGCACCGGCAAGGTCTCGGCACGCGTTGCAGGCGGGACTGCGGCGGATGTCGACGCCGCGGTCCGGTCGGCAGCAGCGGCCCTGCCCGCCTGGCGCGCACGGCGCCCGATCGAGCGCGGCCGCATCCTTAATGCCATCGCGCAAGCCCTGCGGGCCGAGAGCGCCAGCCTCTCGGCACTTGAGCGCCGCGACACCGGCAAGCCCGCCTGGCAGGCCCCGCTGGAGATCGAAGGCGCCGCCCAGTACTTCGAGTTCTATGCCGGCCTGGTGAACCTGTACCAGGGGGAGAAGATCGACCTGGGCGCCGGCTACCATTCCTACACGTCGCGCGAACCGTTCGGCGTGGTCGGCGTCATCACTCCCTGGAACGCGCCACTCAACCAGGCGGCGCGCGCCGTGGCCCCTGCCCTGGCGGCCGGCAATACCGTCGTGCTGAAGCCGTCGGAATTCACCTCCGGCACCAGCGTGGCGCTGGCCCGGATCGCGGTCGCCTGCGGCCTGCCGGCGGGCGTGCTCAACGTCGTGCTGGGCACCGGGCCGGACTGCGGCACGGCCGTCGTCTCCCACCCCCTGGTGCGCAAGGTCGCCTTCACCGGTAGCGTGCGCGCCGGCCGCGAGATCGGCCGCATCGCGGCAGAGCGCATCATCCCCCTGACCCTGGAACTGGGTGGCAAGTCGCCCAACATCATCTTTGCCGATGCCGACCTGGGCCAGGCGATCCCCGGTGCGGTGCGGGCCTTCGTCGTCAATGCGGGCCAGGTCTGCCTAGCCGGCTCGCGCCTGCTGGTCGAGCAGTCCATCCACCAGACCGTGGTGGACGGCCTGAAGCAGGCCCTTGCCGCGGTGAAGGTCGGTCCAGCGGACGACGCCATGGTCGGCCCCCTGACCACGCAGGCGCAGTACGAGCGGGTGAAAGCCTGGTTCGACGCCGCCCGGGCCGAAGGGCTGGAGCCGGTCGTGGGCGGTACCGTCCTGGACCCCGAGGCCTGTGGGGGCGGCTGGTTCGTGCAGCCGACGGTCTATGACGGCGTCACCAACGACATGCGCATCGCGCGGGAGGAGGTTTTCGGCCCCGTCCTCTCCGTGATCCCCTTTGCCGACGAGGCAGAGGCGATCGCGATTGCCAACGACACCGACTATGGCCTGGCCGCCGGCATCTGGACCCAGAACCTGTCGCGCGCCCACCGCGTCGCCGCAGCGCTGGAAGCCGGCCAAGTCTATGTCAACGAGTACCAGGCGGGCGGCGTCGAAACCCCGCTCGGCGGCTTCAAGATGAGCGGCTATGGCCGGGAAAAGGGGATCGAGGCGCTGCACCACTACACGCAGCTCAAGTGCGTGACGATCAAGCTCTAAGGGTTGTTTCGCATTTGCGAAATGACGCCGGCCCCTGCGGGATGGCAGTCTTTCCCCGGGTTAGACCAGGGGACACGGAACGATGAGCAATGCGGCCTGGGCGGAGCGTGCGCGGGCGGTGCTGCCGGCCGGCGGCTTCGGCAATTTCGACGCGGCCGTCTTCCTGAAGGAGGGCCGCGGCGCGCGTGTCTGGGATGAGGATGGGCGCCAGTTCGTGGACCTGCTCATCGGCTCCGGCCCCATGCTGCTGGGCCACGGCCATCCCGAGGTGCTGGAGGCGGTGGCCGAGCAGGTGCCGCGGGGCCTGACCTTCTTCACCAACAACGCGCCCGCGATCGAACTGGCCGAGGAGATCGCCCGCGCCGTCCCCTGCGCCGAGCAGGTCCGCTTCCTGTGCACGGGGGGCGAGGCCGACATGTACGCCATGCGCCTGGCCCGCGCCTTCACGGGCCGCGAGAAGATCCTGAAGTTCGAGGGCGGCTATCACGGCATGTCGGCCGAGGCGCAGATGAGCCTGGCGCCGACCCGCTTCGTCAACTTCCCCGAAGCCGTCCCCGACAGTGCCGGCATCCCGGAGGGCGTGCGCAATGCCATGCTGGTGGCTCCCTTCAACGACGTCGCGTTCCTCGAAAGCCTGCTCGCCGAACACGGGCCGGAGATTGCTGCGATCATTGTCGAGCCCCTGCAGCGCCTCATCCCGCCGCAGGAGGGCTTCCTGGAGGCGGTGCGGGCCCTGTGCGACCGCCATGGCATCGTGCTGATCTTCGACGAGGTGGTGACCGGCTTCCGCCTGGCCTATGGCGGCGCGCAGGAAGCCTATGGCGTGACGCCCGACCTCTGCACCCTGGGCAAGATCATCGGCGGCGGCTTCCCCCTCTCCGCCGTCGCGGGCAAGGCGGCGATCATGGCCCATTTCGACAAGGACCTGGTGGGGGCGGAGCGCTGGCTGATGATGCTGGGCACCCTGTCGGGCAATCCGGTCGCAGCGGTCGCGGGCCTCAAGACGATGGAGATTTTGCGCCGTCCCGGCAGCTATGACCGGCTGATGGCGAACGGGACGGCCCTGATGGCGATCTATGCCCGGCACCTGGACGGCGCCGGCATCCCGCATCGGCTGGTCGGCCATCCCAGCCTGTTCGACGTGGTCTTCACGTCCCGCGACGTGCGCGACTACCGCGACACGCTGACGGCCGATGCTGCCAGGGCCGCAACCTTCAACCGCGTGCTGCATGCCCATGGCGTGCTCAAGGCGCCGGGCAAGGTCTATCCCAGCATCGCCCTGACCGAAGACGACCTGGCCGTGGTCGACCAGGCCGTCGCCGCAGCGACCCGCGCGCTGCTCGCGTAGCGCGCAGGGCCCCGGCTCAGCGCGGGGTCATGCGGATGGCGCCGTCCAGGCGGACGTCCTCGCCATTGAAGTAGCCGTTGACGATCATCGTCTCGGCCAGCTGGGCATATTCCTCGGGCTGGCCCAGGCGCTTGGGGAAGGTGACGGAGGCCGCCAGGCCCGCCTTCACATGCTCCGGCGCGCGGCCCAGCAGCGGCGTGTCGAAGATGCCGGGCAGGATCGTGTTGACGCGGATCGCCTCCGACGACAGGTCGCGCGCGATGGTCAGGGTCATGCCGACGATGCCGGCCTTCGACGCCGTATAGGCGACCTGGCCGATCTGCCCTTCCTCGGCCGCGACCGATGCCGTGTTCACGATGGCGCCGCGGTCGCCATCCTCCAGGATCGGCAGGGACAGCATGCCCGCCGCACTCTTGGTGATGCAGCGGAACGTCCCGATCAGGTTGACCTGGATGATGCGCTCGAAATTGTCGAGCGGGTATTCCTTGACCGCGCCCGTCTGCTTGTCGCGCGAGACGGTCTTGGCCCCGCCGCCGACACCGGCGCAGTTGACCAGGATGCGCTCCTGCCCGATCGCCGCACGCGCCTTGGCAAAGGCGGCGTCGACTCCCTCGCTAGAGGTGACGTTGACCTGGCAGAACACGCCGCCCAGTTCGCGCGCCAGCGCCTCGCCCGTTTCAGGGTTCAGGTCGAAGATCGCGACCTTGACGCCGTGGCTGGCCAGGCGGCGCGCGGTCGCCGCGCCCAGGCCAGAGGCGCCACCGGTGATGACGGCGGAAATCGAGCTGTTCAGTTGCATGGAAACTCCGAAGGTGGTCGTCATCCCCCACCCGGCATGCGGGCGGGGGATCGTCTTTGGTGCCTTACTCGGCCGCGGCCAGGGCGGCGATGCGACGGGCGTCGCGCTGCAGCACTTCTTCGGCCTGGCGCATGATGTTGCGCACCAGCTCGGCACAGGTCGGGATGTCGTGGATCAGGCCCTGGCTCTGCCCCACGGTCCAGATGCCGCCGTCCAGGTCGCCCTCGGCCAGGACGTTGACGCGGCCGCGCTGGCCGCTGACCAGATGGCGCACGTCCTCGATCGTCTTGGTCGGATCCTGCTGGATCTTGAAGACCTCTTCCG
The DNA here is from genome assembly GCF_051903925.1 of Zavarzinia sp. CC-PAN008. Taxonomy (GTDB): domain Bacteria; phylum Pseudomonadota; class Alphaproteobacteria; order Zavarziniales; family Zavarziniaceae. The sequence continues at coordinate 2,437,469 of NZ_CP173678.1, read as the reverse complement.
AGATCGCGTTGCGGGCCACGCGGCTGGTATTGCGCAGGCTGCGGTTGGTCAGGACGGTGTCGCGCTCGGTGCTCTCCACGATCTTCTTCTTCACGTTCTCGTGGATCTTGCACTCCTTGGTCGCCATGAAGCGCGTGCCCATGTTCACGCCCTCCGCGCCCAGCGCCAGGGCCGCCGCCAGGCTGCGCCCGTCGGCCATGCCGCCCGAGGCGATGATGGGCACGTTGACCGCGTCCGCCGTCGCCGGCAGCAGCACGACCAGGCCGATGTCATCCTCGCCCGGATGGCCGGCGCACTCGAACCCGTCGATCGAGATCACGTCGCAGCCATGCTTCACGGCCGACACCGAATGCCGGACGGACGTGCACTTGTGGATGACCTTGACGCCATTGGCCTTGAAGTCGGGCAGGTGGTCGACGGGCGCGCGGCCCGCGGTCTCCACGATCTTGACGCCGCTTTCGATGATCGCCCGGCGATACTCGTCATAGGGGATCGGGTTCAACGACGGCATCAGGGTCAAGTTCACGCCGAACGGCTTGTCCGTCAGGTCGCGGCACTTCTTGATCTCGGCGTGCAGCTCCTCGGCCGACTGCGAATGATGCGCCGTGATGAAGCCCAGTGCGCCGGCATTGGCAACGGCCGCGACCAGCTCGGCATAGCCGACGCCCGTCATGCCGCCCATGACCAGCGGGGTCTCGATGCCGAACATCTCCGTAAGGCGGGTCTTGATCATCGTTTCCTCTTCCCGTCGTTCTTGGGTCCAGCGGCCGCGGGCGCCACGGCCCGCCGGCGCGTTCGGCAGCCTGTATGAAGCATGCGCCCCCGTCTGACCAGGGGATCGCTGCAACAGCGTTTCAACGCGACGGCTCAGCCAGGCCAGTCCAGCGCCGCGACCTTCTCCAGGATGCGCTCGCGCGTGCGCACCTGCGCCGCGCTGTGCCCGACCTCTGGCCGGCCGTGGTGCCAGCCCATCAGCGCCAACTCCCGCACCAGCAGGAACAGCGGCAGCAAAGCCAGGTCCTGCGCCGACAGGGCGCGCACCGCGCGGTAGCCCGCGACGCAGGCATCGCGCAGGGTCGGGAAATCCGCATGGTCCTGGTAGGACGCCAGTGACACCGCCAGGTCATAGAGGTGCCAGCCAAAGGCGCAATCGTCGAAGTCGATGACGGCGGCGCGGGTGCCGTCGACCAGCACGTTGCGCGGGTGCAGGTCGGCATGGATCAGGCTGTAGCGATCGGCCGGCTTGCCCAGCGCCGTCAGCACGCCATGCAGGTGGTCGCGCAGGCGGACGGCCATGGCGCGCTCGACTGCGCTGAAGCTGCGATTGTCCCAGAACGGGCCCCAGAAGGGCGCGCGCCCCATCAGGCCATCGGCATCCAACGCATGACGGACGAAGCCGGGCGGCGGAACCCAGCCGGCCGACTGGTTGTGCATCGCGGCCATCAGCGCGCCCATGCGCGCGAAATGGGCGGCATTGACGGCGACCGCCCCCTCCCGCGCGACGACATCGGCCAGCAGTTCGCCCTCGACCCAGCGCGCCAGGCCGGCCCAGCGCCGTTCGCCGAACCCGGTCTCCACCTCCACGAAGCTGTCGCCCGCGGGTGTGAGCAGCGGCTCCGGCGCCGGGATGCCCGCCTGCGCCAGCGCCCTGGTCCACAGGTGCTCCGACCGGAGCGAGGCGATCTCGTGATAGCCGGGCCGGTGCAGGCGCAGGGTCAGCGGCCGTCCGTCGGCTGCGTCGACCGCGCGGAAGGTGATGTTCTCGCTCAGGTTCACGAAGTCGAGTGCGGCGGGCGTCACCCCGAACCCCGCCAACGCCGCCAGCGCTGCGGGCCGGTAGCGGACGGCCGCCTCGCTCTCCGCACTCATGCCGCCAGTTCGGCGATCGTCTCGTCCCAGGCGACCAGGAAGGCCGCGGCATCGTCGTGGGAAAAGACCAGCGGCGGCCGGATCTTCACCACATTGTTGTAGGCCCCGGCATTGCTGGTCAGGAAGCCCTTGTCCTTCAACCGATTGATGATGCGCTTTGCCAGCTCCAGATCCGGCGCCTTGTCGGCGGGGTCGACCATTTCCACGCCGATGAACAGGCCATGGCCGCGCACGTCGCCGATTGCAGCACTTGCCCCCTTGCGCTGGGCGAGTGCTGTCTTCAGCGCGGTGCCGACGCTGGCCACATTGGCGCGCAGGTCGCGGCCCTCGATCTCGTCCAGCACCGCCATGCCCACGGCCGCCTGCAGCGGGGACGAGGCAAAGGTGTTGAAGTAGCGGGTCTGGGCGCGGAACGTCTCGACCAGGGCGCGGCTTGCGGCGGTCGCCGCCAGCGGCAGGCCGTTGCCCATCGGCTTGCCTGTCACGACGATGTCGGGGGTGAAGCCCATCACCTCATAGCCCCACCAGTGCCCCGTGCGACCATAGCCGGCCTGGACCTCGTCCGCGATCACCAGGCCGCCGGCGGCATGGACCATCTCGGTCGCCCGCGCCATGAACCCGTCCGGCACGTCTGGCAGGCCCTCGTTCGCAAAGATCGAGCAGACGATGAAGGCGGCCAGGCCCGCCCCGCTGGCCTTCAGGTCGGCAATCGCATCGCTCAGGGCCTTCAGATACGCTTCGCACAGTTCAGCGCGCGAGGCCCCGGGGATCAGCGGGCGGAACGTCTCGGGAAACGGAATGGCCCGGGCATGGGGGTTCTGCGACGGGTTCTGCCCCAACCGGTTCATCGAACCGACCAGTTCGCTGTTCCCGTGATAGGTCGCGTTGGTGCAGACGATGCCCGCCTGGCCGGTGGCAAAGCGGGCCATGCGCAGGGCCACCTCATTCGCCTCGGTCCCGCTGCAGCTGATGATGACGCTCTCGATCTGGTCCCCGTGCAGAGCTGCCAGCCGCTCGCAGAAGGTGACGACCCCTTCGTGCAGGTAGCGGCTGTGGACGTTCAGCGTCGCCTGCTGCCTGGCCATCGCCTCGGCCACGCGGGGGTTGCCGTGCCCGACACAGGGCACGTTGTTGTACATGTCGACATAGCGCCGGCCCTCGGCGTCATAGAGCCAGGCCCCCTCCCCCCGGACGATGTGCAGGGGGTGCTCGTAGAACAGCGGAGCGCCGGCGCCCAGGGCGCGATTGCGGCGTTCGAGCAGGGTCGCGGCGTCGGTCATGGTCCCCCCGGGGATGCGGCCTCGCATCCTATGCTGCGGCGCGACAGCGCGCCAGGAACCGCCGACGCGGCGTTGCGTCCCCAGCGGCGCGCCGGTGAAGCGCGCCTCCACGCCCTCTCAGGCCCGACCGGCCGCGCCGGATTGTTGTGGCGGAAGCGCCGTGCTTGAGGCATCTGGAGAGGACCATGCCGGCGCCAGGCCAGGGAACGAGGCGAGCGACAGACAGGAATGGCGAACCCCAGTTGTCCGTCCTGCGGCGCCGAGGTGCCCCTGCGCAGCGCCGCCCTGCCCTATGCGACCTGTGCCTATTGCCAGGCGGTCCTGGTGCGCCAGGACGAAGGCCTGCGGGAAGTGGGCAGGACGGCGATCCTGCCGGCCGACGTCTCCCCCATCCAGCTGACGACGACGGGCCATGCCGACGGCCTGGCCTTCACCGTGGTGGGGCGCGTCCGTTGGGGCTGGCGCGACGGCTCGTGGAACGAATGGCTGCTTGAGATGGCGGACGGCTCCAGCCGCTGGCTGGGCGAGGCCATGGGCCTGTTCATGGTGACGGCCGAGCGGCCGGAGCTGCTCGACCTGCCCCTGCTCGCCACCTTCCGCCATGGCGGCGGCCTCATCCGCGATGCCGTGGTCACCATCGACGGCCGCAGCTTCGTCGCCAGCGACCTGAAGGAGGCGCAGTGCCTGGGCAGCGAGGGGCAGCTTGGCTTTCCCAGCCCACGTGGGCGGGCGATGACCAGCATCGACTTCCGCGACGCCGTGGGCGGCCTGCTCAGTCTGCAGCGTGACCAGGACGGCGCCCGCGCCTGGTTCGGCCATTATTGCACCCTGGCTGAGCTCAGGCCCGCCAACCTGCGGCAGCTCGATGGCTGGCGCATGCCGGCGGCGCTGCGATGACCGCGGCGCGGGAAGTATCCTGCCCGTCCTGCGGCGGCGCCATCGCGATCAAGGCAGCGGGCTACTCGATCACTGTTGCCTGCCAGTATTGCGGCTCGATCCTGGATGTCGCCGATCCCGATGTCCGCCTGATCCGGGAATACCACCTGGCCGTCATGGACCTGCCGCTGGTCCTGGGCAGCCGGGGCGAACTGTCCGGCGTCGAGTGGGAAGTGGTCGGCGCGCTGGAACGCACGGACGGGGACGTCACCTGGCTGGAGTTCCTGCTGTTCAATCCCTATGCCGGCTATCGCTGGCTGATCCTGGCCGATGGCGACTGGCAGTTCGGCGAGGCCCTGGTCGAGGTGCCGGAGACGGGCCGCGACCGCGCCACGTGGCGCGGTCGGCACTATGAGCAGGACTATGACCCGGCGCGGACGGAAACCCGCCGGGTGGTGGGGGAATTCTACTGGCGGGTCCAGGCCGGCGACGCGGTCATGGCCTGCACCTACAGCCACGGCGATCAGGTGCTCTCCCGCGAGGTTTCGCAGGACGAGGTCAACTGGTCGGTCTTCTCTCCCATACCCGAGCGCGCGATCGCTGCGGCCTTTCCGGGGTTCGACGCGGGGCGCGGTGCCGCGTTCCAGGGCGATGGCGGAGCGGGAGCGGGCGCCCTGGCGAGCGGGAACATCGTCGGCTATTTCGTGACCGGCGCCATGGCGGCGGGGCTGGTGTTCATCCTGGGCTCTGCCCTGCACGATTTCAGCCCGGCGGTGACGAACCGGACCTATGTCCCGATCGACAGGCCTGGGGTTGAGCTCAGCATTGGCCGGATCACGGTGGAACGATCCAGCGCCGCCGTCGCGATCACCGCCAGCTCCCCCGATTTCGCCAACAAGTGGGTGGACCTCGACTACCGGCTGGTGAACGAGGCGACGGAGCAGGCGATCACCGGCTATGACGTGCTCGAATACTATGTCGGCCGCGACTGGTCCGAAGGAAGCCGCAGCAGCACCGCCCGCCTGTCTGCGGTGCCGCGCGGCACCTATGAGGTCCTGGTCGATGCCAGCGCCCACAGCTGGGCCGAAGGCAGCTATTCCGGGCAGTTCACCGACCCCCGCCTGAGCGGACCCAATGTCATGGATGTCCGCTTCGAGGTCGAGCGCGACGCCTGGTTCTGGGAGAACGACCTGGTCGCCATGCTCCTGATCTTTGCCTGGCCCGCCCTCGCGCTCTATGGCCAGCGCAAGGGGGCACGGCGATGAGCCGCGCGATCCTGATCTTTGCCGCTTGGTGCGGCCTGGTGGTCGCGGGCCATTCGACCGCCGCCTATTTCGGCTGGTCGCCCTTCGGCGACGACGGCCCGCGCACCGTGGCCGCCGGCTTCGGCGGCCCCACACACAAGTAGCGACGACGGATGGGTGCAACGCGATGCTGACGCTCGATACCTTCCTGGCGACCCTGCTCTATGCGGTCGTCGGGATCCTGATCTTCATCGTGACCTTCATCCTGGTCGACCGGCTGACCCCGGGCGAACTGTGGAAGGAGATCATCGAGCGGCAAAACACGGCCGTCGCCATCCTGGCCGGCGCCGGCGCCATCGGCATCTGCACGATCATCGCCGCCGCCGTGCATGGCTGAGGCACTCGCCGGGCCGGCGGGCCCGGCACGCGGTCCGCGAACGCTGGCCGTCGTCCTGCTGCTCTCCGTCCTGGTCATCGCCACCTGTGGCCTGATCTATGAACTCCTGGCCGGCACGCTGGCCAGCTACCTCTTGGGCGACAGCGTCACCCAGTTCTCCACCGTCATCGGCACCTACCTCTTCGCGATGGGCGTGGGCAGCTGGATCTCCCGCTATGTCCGGCGGGACGAGATGGCGGTCTTCGTCCGGGTGGAGGTGCTGATCGCGGCCCTTGGCGGCTGGTCGGCGGCGGGCCTGTTCCTGCTCTATCCCCTGGTCAGCGACTTCCGGCTGGTCCTCTATTCCCTGGTCCTGCTGATCGGCACGTTGGTGGGGCTTGAGATCCCGCTGCTGATCCGGATCCTGCGGCATCGCTTCGCCTTCCGCGAACTGATCTCGAACGTGCTGACCTATGATTATGTCGGCGCGCTGTTCGCCTCGCTGCTGTTCCCCCTGGTCCTGGTGCCGCAGCTTGGCCTGATCCGGACGGGCTTCGTCTTCGGGCTGCTCAACATCTCGGTCGCCATCGCGCTGCTGCTGGTGGTGCGGGACCAGATGCGGGTGGCGGGCGACCTTGTCGCGGCGCTCCTGGTTGGCGGCAGCCTGCTGTTCGGCCTGGCCCGGGCAGAGGACCTGCAACGCTGGTCCGAGGTCGCGTTCTATGGCGAGAGCGTGATCCATGCCAGCTCCTCCCGCTTCCAGCGGATCGTCCTGACGCGCCATGGCCGCGACCTGCGCCTGTACCTGAACGGCAACCTCCAGTTCTCCTCCGGCGACGAGTATCGCTATCACGAGGCACTGGTCTGGCCCGCCCTGGCCAGGGTGGAACGGCCGCGCGCAGTCCTGGTGCTGGGTGGCGGCGATGGTCTGGCCGCGCGGGAAATCCTGCGCGACCCGCGCGTGGAGCAGGTGACGCTGGTCGACCTCGACCCTGCGATGACGCAGCTGTTCCGCGACACGCCGATGCTGGCCGCCCTGAACCAGGGTGCGCTGGCCTCGCCCCGCGTCTACGTCGTCAACGACGACGCCTTCCGATGGGTGCGCACGGTGAGCGGTCCGTTCGACGCGATCATCGTCGACTTCCCCGACCCCACCGAGTTCTCGCTGGGCAAGCTCTATAGCGAGAGCTTCTACCGCGAACTGGCGCGGCTGCTGGCGCCGGGCGGGGTGATGGCCGTGCAGTCGACCTCCCCCCTGGTGGCGCCGCGATCCTACTGGACGGTCGCGACGACGCTGGAGGCGGCTGGCCTGGCGACGCGCGGCTACCATGCCTATGTGCCCAGCTTCGGCGACTGGGGCTTTACCCTGGCCGCGCACCAGCCCCCGGGCGAGGCCAGCCATCTGCCGCCTGGCCTGCGCTTCGTCACGGCCGACAGCGAGCCGACCCTGTTCGCCTTCCCGCCCGACATGGCGCGCCGGCCGACACCGGTGAACCGCCTGGACAACCAGGCCCTGGTGCGCAGCTTTGCCGAGGAATGGGATGGGCATGAGGGCTGAGGCCAGCCGCCGCCAGGTCCTGGCCGGCGGCCTGGGCCTGGCCGGCATCGTGGCGGCGTCCGGACCGCTGGCCGCCTGCGACGACGGCCGCCCGCTCTTTGCCGGATCGCTGGGCGGCGCCGACCAGGCCCGCGGCCACCGCCTGCGCGGCGGCGACTTCCCCGCGCCGCAACGCGCCCTCGCCGAAGTGCCCCTGGTCATTGCCGGCGGCGGCGTCGCAGGACTGGCCGCGGCTTGGCGCTTGGCGGAAGCCGGATTCCAGGACTTCGTGCTGCTGGAGCTGGAGGATCAGGTCGGCGGCAATGCCCGCGCCGGCCGCAATGCCATCAGCGCCTTTCCGCTGGGCGCCCATTACCTGCCCGTGCCCAATCGCGAGGCGCGCGCCCTGCGCATCATGCTCGAGCGTTTCGGCATCATCACGGGACATACCGATGACGGGCCGGTCTACGACCCCTACCAGCTGTGCGCCGACCTCGAATCGCGGCTGTTCTGGCGCGGCCAGTGGCAGGAGGGCCTGTATCCGACCTCTTCCCTGACGCCAGCGGACATCGCGCAGCGCGACCGCTTCCTGGCCCATGTGGCGTACCTGTCCCAGGCATCGGGCATGGACGGGCGCCCGGCCTTCGCCATTCCCATGGCCTGTTCCAGCCGCGATCCCGCCTTCACCGACCTGGACGGCGAAAGCTTCGCCGCCTGGCTTGACCGCCAGGGCTATACCTCCCCCGTGCTGCGCGCGCACCTGCGCTATGGCTGCCGCGACGATTACGGGACAGAGCCGGAAGACCTTTCCGCCTGGGCGGGGCTGCACTATTTCGCCGGCCGCCGCGGCTGGGCGGCAGACGGCGCGGGCGCGCGCGAGCTGACTTGGCCAGAGGGCAATGGCCGCCTGGTGAGCCTGATGGCCGCTGCCCAGGCGCGGCACATCCGCACCGGTCAGGTCGTCCACCGGGTCGCCCGGCAGGACGACGCCGTGCTGCTCGATTCGTTCGACGTGGTCGGGGACGCGACGACGCGCTACCGCGCGCAGGGGGTCATCCTGGCCATGCCGCACTTCATCGCGGCCCGCGTCGCCCCTGGCCTGCCGCCCGCCGACGGCTTCAGCTACGCGCCCTGGGTCGTCGCCAATGTCAGCGTCTCGCGTCCGCCGCGCGGCCCCGGCACGCCCCTGGCCTGGGACAACGTCTCGGCCGGCAGCGAATCGCTTGGCTACGTCGTCGCGACGCACCAGGACGCCAGCGCCGCCAGCGGCCCGACCGTGCTGACCTGGTACATGCCGCTGTCCACCCTGGCCCCGGCCGAGGCGCGGCGCCTGTTGCAGGAGCGGCCCCTTGCGGCGTGGCAGGCACTGGTGCGCGACGACCTGCTGACCATGAACCCCGACCTGGCTGGCGCGATCACGGGGATCGACATCTGGCGCTGGGGCCATGCTATGGCGCGACCGGTGCCGGGCTTCCTCAGCGATCCCGCACGGCTCCAGGCGCAGCGCCTGGACGGGCCGGTATTCCAGGCCCATGCCGACCTCAGCGGCCTGTCGCTGTTCGAGGAGGCGCATTATCGTGGCGTCGCCGCGGCCGAGGCCGCCCTGGCCATGCTGGGCCATGCAAGCGAAAGCCTGATCTGATGGCGCCGGCGGCGGACGAAATCCTGGGCATCCACCTGATCGCCGACCTGGCGGCCCAGGGTCCGCTGGACGATCCCGCCAGGATCGAGACGATGCTGGTCGAGGCGGCAGCGGCCGCCCGTGTGCGCCTGCTGGAGGTTCGCCTGCACCATTTCGGGGACGGCCAGGGCGTCACCGGAGTGGCCCTGCTGGCCGAATCCCACATCTCGGTCCACAGCTGGCCCGAACGGGCCCTGGCCGCGGTCGACATCTTCGTCTGCGGTGCCCATGCCGACCCGCAGGCGGCACTGGAGGTCATCCGCGCCCACCTGGACGCCACGATCCTGCGCCGCCTGGAAGTGCCACGGCTGGGTCGGCCGTGAAGGTCCAACGCCCCCGTCGCCTGACGTTCGGCTGATTGCAATCCATGGGTGGCGGAGGGGATGGGATTCGAACCCACGACACCCTTTCGGGTGCACACGCTTTCCAGGCGTGCGCCTTAAACCACTCGGCCACCCCTCCGCACGACGGGCCGGCGCGCTAGGCTGCCGGCCCGTGAGGCGCGGCACTGTAGTGAGGGCGCCCCCCCGGCGCAACCCCGCACCGACGGGGGCGGCCCCGGCGATGTCGCAGCCGGGTCGCAGCGCCCGGCGCGGCTTCCTGCCCGGCGGGCGGGGTGTACGGACAGTGGATTGCGCGGCGCCGCCGCCCATGCCAGGAAGGGGCCATGGTCCTGCTGCGCGTCCTTGGCCTGCTTTTCCTGGCGCTGGCGCTCATGGCGCTGGGGGCCGAGGCGTTCCTGGCCCTTGAGAAGCAAAGCTGGGCCTGGCCGGCGCTGGGCGAGGTCTGGTACGCGGTCGATGGCGCGTCCCTTGACCAGGTGCGGGTGGCGATTGCCACACACCTGTCGCCGGCTTTGTGGGACCCTGGGGCCGTGGCGATACTGCGGCAGCCTTGCTCCGTGGTCCTGGGCGTGCCGGCGCTGCTCTTGCTGGCCCTGGCGCGCCTGCGCCGCCGCCGGCGCCGGCGGATCTTCGCGCCCGCCCCGCCGGACGAGGGGCGCGCCTGAGCGGGCGGGCCCTGCCCCGCCCGGCCGAGCCCGGCTCAGGGCTTGACGGTGACGAACTCGCCCAGCGCCTCAAGATAGAGGTCCAGCAGGGTGTCCTGCTCCTGCCGCTCCTCGCGGTCCAGCTTGCGCAGCTTGATCACCTGGCGCAGCACCTTGGTATCGAAGCCATTGCCCTTAGCCTCGGCATAGATTTCGCGGATATCGGCGGCGAGACCCGCCTTTTCCTCTTCCAGGCGCTCGATCCGCTCGACGATGGACTTGAGCTGGTCCGCTGCGATCGCTTCAAACTCGGCCATGTCACCCCTCGCTCTGGCGGCGCGGACCATAGACGCCAGCGCCCAAGGCTGCAACGCTGTGCGGACGCGGGATGCGCCCGCATCATGAGCACGCGGCATGAGCCTTGGAACAGCACCGTTCTTGCGTGCGTCGCATTGGCTGCGACGCCCGGTTGCGGTTGCGCTGGCCAGCGGCTGTGTCGCCCTGGTCCTGTCCGGTCTGGCGGTGCTGTTCACCAGTTCGATCCGCGAGCAGGCGCTCAGCCACCATCACGCCGACCTGGCCATGCAGGCGACCTTGCTGGCGCTTTATGTCCGCGACGTGCCTGCGGAGGAGCGACCCGCAGCCCTGCGCCGCTTCCATGGTGCGCTGGGCGAACACGCGGACACGGTCCTGGGCCTGCTGGACGGCCAGGGCCATGTGATCGCGCAGTACCCCGATCGTCCACCGCTCCAGGGGCTGGCCGCGGCCCTGGCCGACCGCGACCATGCCGGGACGACGCGTGTCGACCCCGGCCACCTGGGCGATGAGGTGGAGCGGCTGGCTGCCCATGCCTACATGCCGGTAACGGCGGGTGCGATGGCGGCCAGCGGTCCACCGGGGATGGCCGTGGTCGCCGTGCCGGAGATCGAGGTGTCGGGCGCCACGCGCCGCGACCAGCTGATCGTGATCGCCGCTGCCGTCGCCCTTGCCGTCATCATCGGCATCCTGGGCGGCCTGCTGGCCCGCAAGGCGCGCGCCGCGCAGGAGGCGGCGGAGCAGCTGGGCCGGCGCGAGGTCGAGCTGCGCCAGCTGTTCGACCATGCGACGGAGGGCATCTATCGCAGCGCCCTGAACGGCCGGATCCTGCGCGCCAGTCCGGCCATGGCGCGCATGCACGGCTATGACGACGAATCCCACATGATGGCGCTGCGCGACACCGACCGCCGGCCATGGTTCATCGACCCGGAGCGAGCGCGTGTCTTCTTCGAGACGCTGCTGCGCGACGGCGTCGTGCGCGGCTTCGAGTCCGAGGTCTGCCGCCGCCACACGGGCGAGCGCTTCTGGGCGATGGAGAATGCCTGGCTGGTGCGCGACGCGGAGGGCAACCCCACCTTCTTCGAGGGCACGGTCCAGGACGTGACCGAGCGGCGCACGGTCGAGACGAACCTGCGCCGGGCCCAGGCCGATGCCGAGCAGTCGAGCCGCACCAAGTCCAGCTTCCTGGCCAACATGAGCCATGAGCTGCGTACCCCGCTCAACGCGATCATCGGCTTCTCGGAAGTGCTGGAGGCGGGCATTGCCGGGCCGCTGACGCCGCGCCAGGCGGAATATGTCGGCGACGTCCTCACCTCGGGCCGCCATCTGCTCGAGGTCATCAACGACATCCTGGACCTGTCCAAGATCGAGGCCGGCCACCTGGACCTGGCCGAGCAGCATCTGGACCTGGAGGAACTGCTGGAGGACTGCACGGCCATGCTGCAGCCGCTTGCCGCGCGCAAGGGCATCGCCGTGGTGACGCCGCACCAGGGCGACCCGACCCAGGCCGGGCCCAGCCTGCTGGCCGACCAGCACCGGCTGCGCCAGATGCTTCTGAACCTGCTGTCGAACGCAATCAAGTTCACCGACCCGGGCGGCCGGGTGACGCTAGGCTGGCACCGGCGGGGCGATGGCGGCCTGAGCCTGGCGGTGAGCGATACCGGCCAGGGCATGAGCGCGGAGGAGGTCGAGGTCGCCCTGATCCCCTTCCGCCAGGTGGATGCAGCGCTGTCCCGTCGGCACGAGGGCACCGGCCTGGGCCTGCCGCTGGTCAAGATCCTGGTCGAGCGGCACGGCGGCACGCTGGAGATCGAGAGCGTCAAGGACCGGGGGACGTGCGTCACCCTGAACTTCCCCGCCTGGCGCTCGCAACCCGACAAGGCCGCCTGACGCCAGCGCAATCCCGCCGCCGGCGCCAGGACTTGTGGGGTGTCAGTGGTTGTGGGGCGTCAGCTTGGCCAGGGCCTCGGCCGGGGCGGGCGTCTGGTGCTGCTGCTTCCACTCCTCATAGGGCATGCCATAGACCTGCTCGCGCGATTCGTCCTTGGTCAGGGCGACGCCGCGCTCGTCCGCCGCCTCCTTCAGCCAGTTGGACAGGCAGTTGCGGCAGAAGCCGGCCAGGTTCATCACATCGATGTTCTGCACCTCCGGATGCTCCTGGAAGTGCCGGACCAGCCTGCGGAACGCCGCGGCTTCCAGCTCGGTCTGCGTTGCCTGGTCCAGTGTCTTGGCCATGCCATGCCTCCTGTCTTGCCGGCCAGCGCCGTGCCTGCCATGTGGCGCCTTTCGCGTGCAGACGCAATCCCGCCCATGGCGCGGGGTGGCAAGCGGGCGCCGGCTTGGCTAGGCTCGCACCATGCGTCGCCGCCGCAATACCAAGATCGTTGCCACGCTGGGCCCCGCGTCCAGCACACCCGAGATGATCCGCGCCCTGTTCGAGGCGGGGGCCGATGTCTTTCGCCTGAACATGAGCCACGGCTCGCAGGACGACGTCCGCGCCCGCCATGCCGCGATCCGCGCGCTGGAGGCGGAGGTCGGCCGCCCCATCGGCATCCTGGCCGATCTCCAGGGGCCGAAGCTGCGCGTCGGCCGCTTCCGCGATGGCGCCGTGCAGTTGCGCGAAGGCGCCACCTTCCGCCTGGAGCTGAGCGGCGAGGATGGCGACGAGACCCGCGCCGTCCTGCCCCATCCGGAGGTATTCCAGGCACTGTCGACCGGCACGCGCCTGCTGCTGGACGACGGCAAGGTGGCGCTGGAGGTGACCGAGGCCGGGTCCGACTTCGCCATGACCCGCGTCGTCGAAGGCGGGCCGCTGTCGAACCGCAAGGGGGTCAACGTGCCCAACGCGGTCCTGCCGATCGCGGCGCTGACGCCCAAGGACCTGTCCGACCTCGACTTCGTCGCGAACCTGGGCGTGGACTGGGTTGCGCTGTCCTTCGTCCAGCGGCCGGAGGATGTGGCCGAACTGCGCAAGCACCTGCGCGGCCGCGCGGCCGTGATGTCCAAGATCGAGAAGCCGGCGGCCCTGGAGCGCCTGGACGAGATCATCGAGCTGTCCGACGGACTGATGGTGGCGCGCGGCGACCTGGGGGTCGAACTGCCGATCCAGGAGGTGCCGACGTCGCAGAAGCGGATCACGCGGGCCTGCCGGCGCGCGGGCAAGCCGGTGATCGTGGCAACCCAGATGCTGGAATCGATGGTGGTCCAGCCCGTCCCCACCCGCGCCGAGGTGACGGACGTCGCCACCGCCGTCTACGAGGGGGCGGACGCGATCATGCTGTCCGCCGAATCGGCGTCGGGCGCCCATCCGGTAGAGGCCGTCTCGATGATGGACTCGATCGCGCTGCAGGTCGAAGGCGACGCCTACTATCCCTCGATCACGCAGGCGCAGCGGCTGGAGCCGGAGGCGACCGCCGCCGACGCGCTGAGTGCGGCCGCGCGGCAGGTGGCGGAAACGCTGCGCTCCGCCGCCATCGTCACCTATACGACCTCAGGCTCGACCGCATTGCGGGCAGCGCGCGAGCGGCCGCGCGTGCCGATGCTGACCCTGACGCCGTCCATTGCCACGGCGCGTCGCCTGGCGCTGTGCTGGGGCGCGCATTCGGTCGTGACCGAGGACGCCCACAATTTCGACGAGATGGTCGACAAGGCCCGCGCGACGGCCAAGGCCGACGGCTTCGCCGAACCCGGGCAGCGGATCGTCATCACGGCAGGCGTCCCCTTCGGGACGCCAGGCACCACCAACGTGCTTCACGTCGCCTGGGTCACCTGAGCCGGCTCACGCCCGCGACGCGCCGCTTCCCGCCTGGTGCGCGGCCAGGCCCACGGCGAATTCCGCCATCACCGAGCGGGTGGGTGGCGGCGCGCCCAGGTGGACATGGCGCAGCTCCGCCATGAAGTCGGCCCAGAGCGGCGGGCCCCCATCCTCCAGCATCCGGGCCCGCAGCGACAGCAACGGCGAGGCCTGCGTGTGGCGCCGGCCCCAGGCCGCCATCTGCGCCAGCAGCGGCACCAGCTGGATCGCCGGCTCTGTCAGGCTGTAGATCGCCTTCTGCCGGTGGCTGGGGTCGTCGACCCGGGACAGCAGCCCCGCCGCCACAAGGCGCTTCAGCCGGTCGGCCAGGATGTTGGAGGCGATTGCCTCCTCCGACTGGGTCAGCAGAGTGCGGAAGTGGCGCCGGTTGCCGAACATCACGTCGCGGATCACCAGCAGGCTCCAGCGATCGCCCATCAGTTCCAGCGTCAGGTTGATGGGGCAGCCCGAGCGGTGACCGGCATCCATGCATGAACCTTTGGCGTTGCCCGGCCGTAAGGTGGGCCAGACCGATTGCAATCTAGGATCGGTCGTCCTAGCCTTCAACCAGTTGCAATCGACAACTGGAAGTGCGGCCCTCCATGAGCCTCAGCCTGTTTGCCCATCCCCTGTCGTCCTACTGCCAGAAGGTGACGATCGGCCTGTACGAGAACGCGATCCCCTTCGCATGGCGGCAACTGGGCGCCGGGGACGACGCCGCTGCGACGGAGGCCGAATGGGCGGCGCGCTGGCCGATGAAGCGCATGCCTGTGCTGGTCGACGGCGCGCGCACCGTGGTCGAGGCGACGATCATCCTGGAATACCTGGACCTGCATCATCCGGGGCCGGTTCGCCTGTTGCCCACCGATCCCAGGGCTGCGCTGGAAGTTCGCTTCCTTGATCGCTTCTTCGACAACTACATCCAGACGCCGCAGCAGCGCTGCGTCTTCGACGTGCTGCGCCCTGAGGGGGAGCGCGACGCGCGCGGCGTCGCCGAGGCGCGCGCCCAGCTGGAACAGGCCTATGCCTGGCTGGAGAACAGGTTAGAGGGCTGCGACGGCTGGCTGGCCGGCGACTTCAGCCTTGCCGACTGCGCGGCGGCCCCGGCGTTGTTCTACGCGCACTGGACGGTGCCGATCGCGCCCCGCTTCGGCAGGCTGCTGGCCTATCGCCGGCGCCTGATGGACCGCCCCTCCTTCGCCCGCGCCATCGACGAGGCGCGGCCCTATCGCCAGTTCTTCCCGCTGGGCGTGCCTGCCGAGGATTGACGGCCCGCCCTGACGCTCAGATCTCGACCTGGGTGCCCAGTTCCACGACGCGGTCGGGCGGCAGGCGGAAGAAGCTCATGGCACTGGTGGCGCTGCGCGACATCAGGGCAAACAGCCGCTCGCGCCACAGCGCCATGCCCGGGTTCTCGCTGGGGACGACGACCTCGCGGCTGAGGAAGAAGGAGCACTGCATGGGATCGATCTCCAGCCCGTGCTCCTTCAGCCGCGTCAGGGCGTCGGGCACGTTGGGATCCTCCATGAAGCCATAGCGCAGCATCATGCGGTGGACGTTGTTGCTGTGCGCCGACAACTCGATCCGCCGGTCGACGAAGACATAGGGCGTCTCTTCCGTCCGCACGCACAGGATGATGACGCGCTCGTGCATCACGCGGTTGTGCTTCAGGTTGTGCAGCAGGGCGCCGGGTACCCCTTGCGAGTTGGCGGTCATGAAGACGGCGGTGCCCGCCACGCGCGGCGCCCGGTCCGAGATCGAGGCCAGGAACGTGTCCAGGTCCAGGTTATGGGCGTTGACCCGCTCGAACAGGATCGCGCGTCCCCGCTTCCAAGTCGTCAGCAGGACAAAGGCGATGGTCGCCACGACCAGCGGAAACCAGCCACCATGCAGGACCTTGGTCATGTTGGCGCCGAAATAGGCCAGGTCGATGATTGCGAACAGGCCGACCAGCGCGCCCACCAGCCAGCGATTCCACCGCCAGCCGATCACGATCACGATCGTCACCAGGGCCAGGTCGATCATCATCGTCCCCGTCACCGCGATGCCATAGGCGGCGGCCAGGTGGCTGGACGACTGGAACCCCAGGACGAGCAGGAACACGCAGATTGCCAGCGTCCAGTTCAGGCCCGGCAGGTAGACCTGGCCGATCGACTGGGCCGAGGTGTGGACGATCCGCATGCGCGGCAGGTAGCCCAGCTGGATCGCCTGCCGCGTCAGCGAGAACGCGCCAGAGATCACCGCCTGGCTGGCGATCACCGCCGCCATCGTCGCCAGGCCCACCAGCGGCAGGCGCGCCCAGTCGGGTGCCAGGTTGAAGAAGGGTGCCGAGGCGGCCTCAGGGTCGGCGAGCAGCAAGGCGCCCTGGCCGAAATAGTTGAGGAGCAGGCAGGGGCCGACAAAATAGAACCAGGCCAACCGGATCGGCCGCCGGCCGAAATGACCCATGTCGGTGTAGAGCGCCTCGCACCCCGTCACCACCAGGACGACCGAGCCCAGCGTCAGGAAGGCGATCCAGCCGTCCAGCGCAAAGAAGTAGATGGCGTGATAGGGGTTGAGCGCCAGCAGGACCCACGGATTCTGCACGATCTGGATGACGCCCAGCGTCCCCAGGACGGCGAACCAGGTCAGCATCACCGGGCCGAACAGGGCACCCACCGAATGCGTGCCGCGGTGCTGGATCGCGAACATGACGACCAGGATCGCCAGGGTCAGCGGCACCACGAACGGCTCCAGCACGGGCGACACGACGCTCAGGCCCTCGACCGCGCTGAGCACCGAAATCGCCGGCGTGATGATGCTGTCGCCAAAGAACAGGGCCGCGGCAAAGATGCCCAGGATGCCGACCCAGTGGGTCAGGCGGGTGCCGTGCGTCAGGTGCGACACGCGCGCCAGCAGGGCCAGGCTGCCGCCCTCGCCCTTGTTGTCGGCGCGCATGATGATCGACACGTATTTCAGCGACACGACCAGCGTGACCGACCAGAAGATCAGGGACAGGACCCCGAACACGTGCTCGCGATCGACCGCCAGCGGGTGGGGACCCACGAAGCACTCCTTGATCGCGTAGAGCGGACTGGTCCCGATATCGCCGAAGACAATGCCGACGGCCCCGATGAACAGCGCCCTGGTCGACCCGTGTGACTGCATCAACTCCCGCCCGCCTGGCCCGTGCTCGCCGCACGCTAGCCTAAAGCGCCCGGCGGGGCCACGGCTCCCGCGCGACGCCATCAAACTGCGGGAGCGTGCATGTTGCGCCGCAAACGGTCATGATCGGAGGATCCATTTCCGGTGCACGGGGCGTCGCCATGCTGTCCTCTGACGAGGTTGCCCGGTTTGATCGCGACGGTTTCCTGATCCTTCGCAACTTCCTGGACCGCGCGCAGGCGGCCCGGCTGGCGGCCCGCTTTGAAGGACTGTTCGCCGGCCACTTCCCGACCGGCCTGCACCCGGACGAGTGGAATTGGCGCGCGACTCGCGATCCACCCGACCGCACGCGGCAGATCTGCAACGGCTGGAAGTCGGATCCCGCCGTCGCGGCTGCAGTGCTCAGCCCGGCCGTGGGCCAAGCCAGCGCCCAGCTCGGCCGCTGGCCGGGCGCCCGGATCGCCCAGGACAACGTCCTGTGGAAGCCCCCGGGGGCCAAGCCGTTGGGCTTCCACCAGGACGACAGCTATATCGACTGGGTCCAGCCGGCGGCCTACGTCACCTGCTGGATGGCGCTGGACGACACCAGCGCCGCGGGCGGCACGATCGAATATGTCCGCGGATCGCACCGCTGGGGCCTGTTCCCGCCCATCGCCCAGTTCCACGCGCCCGACGACTATCGCAAGGAACTGGCCGAGGCAGCGGCCCAGGTCGGCCAGGTGCCCGAGATCGTCCATGTCGAGGTGCCGGCCGGCGGCTGCGCCCTGCATCATGGCGCGACCTGGCACGGCTCCGGCGTCAATCGCGGCTCCAGTCCGCGCCGATCAGTCGTCGCGCACTGCATCTCGTCCGAGGCCCGCTTCCACCCGACCAACGTCTCCCCGGTCTACAGCCGCTATCGCCGGGTGGCCGACACGACGATGGACGAAAGCTTCTTTCCCATCCTGTGGCGCCAGGACGGCTATCGCACCCCCTGGCTGGACAGCTTCATCGCCCAGGCGGCATGAGCCGTCACCCCCGTGTGCTGGGGGGCAGCAGGTCCCAGGGCGCGCGCCAGCCGGGAAGTCCCGCGATCCGCTCCGCCCAGGCGTTGATCGCCGGGAAGGCCGCGCGGTCGATGCCCGTCTCCTCGCGGAAATAGACATAGCCCGCCAGGCTGAGGTCGGCGATGGTCGGGCGCGCGCCCAGCAGGAACGGCCGCCCGGCCAGATGCGCCTCGACAATGCCCCAGGCACCCAGCGCGCGGGCGCGCAGGAACTCGGTCACCGGCGTCTCCCCCGTCTTCTGGATGCCGACCATGAAGCGCAGGGTTGCGAAATAGCTGGTGAACTTGTGGTTGTCGAACAGGATCCAGCGCAGGATCTCCAGGCGCTCGTCCTCGGTCCGGGGGCCATAGAGCCCCGTCTGCTCCGCCAGATAGGTCAGGATGACGCCGCTTTGGCTCAAGGTTCGGCCCCGATGCTCCAGCACCGGGGCCTCCCCTTGCGCGTTGACCTGACCGCGAAAGGCCGGATCCCGTGTCTGGCCGCCGAAATAGTCGACGACAACCGGCTCCCACGCACAGCCCGCCAGCGCCAGCATCAAGGCCGGCTTGTAGCTGTTGCCCGATTCAGCGAAGCAGTGAAGCCGGTAGTCCGCCATTGGTGCCTCAGCCCCCCATCAACTGCCGCAGCCCCTGCTGCATCTCGGCCATGACGGGTGCCACCGCCGGATGCTGGCCGATCGTCGACCAGTAGCGCGCAAGCCTGGGGGTATGGGCAAGGGGCTCCGTCACACCCAGCATTGGTCCCAGCGTCGTGATGAAGAACAGCGCGGTCGGCAGGGCGCAGTCGGCCTGGCTGAACGCCTCGCCCACGGCATGGGGGCCGACCAGATAGTGTTCCACCTGCTGCAGGGCGGCACCCAGTTCGCCCACCTTCTCCTTCAGCACGGCCTCGTTCCGCGTGCTCGGGTCCAGTTGCCCGAACAGCACCGTCAGCGGCACGAAGATGTAGAGGTCGACCATGCGCGACAGCAGGCGCGCACGGGCGCGATCTGCGGGGGAGCCGGGCAGCAGCGACGGGCCGCCCTGGGTCTCCTCCAGATATTCCACGATCACCTGGGACTCGGGCAGCTTGAGCGTGCCGTCGACCAGGGTCGGCAAGCGCTGGATCGGATTAATCGCGCGATAGAGGTCGGACTTCATGCCGCCTTCGGGCGGCGGCGCCAGGTCCAGGGCGATGCCCTTGTAGCGCGCGGCGATCCGGACACGCGCGGCATAGGGCGAGACGTCGAGAGAATAGAGGGTGGGCATGGCGACCTCCTGAAGCGAACGGCCGGTCCCGCGAGATGTGAACCGGCCGTTCGATCTTCAGGGCGCCCCTGCCCTTACGAAATTACCTTGCGGGTCATCAGCCGCCCTGCAGCTTCTTCAGCGCGGCCGCCATTTCCGCGATCACGGGGGCGACATCCTTGTTCGTGTTCACCGCAGCCAGATAGGCGCCCAGCTTCGGCGTCGCCGCATAGGGCTGCGCCAGACCGAAGGCCGGGCCCAGCGCACTGACGAAGAACAGGACCGTGGGCAGGGTGCAGTCGGCGATGGAGAACGCCTTGCCCGTCGCCGTGTCGGTTCCGGACACATAATGGTCCAGGATCTTCAGACCCTTTTCCAGTTCCGCCACGCGGGCCGTGACGACGGCTGCATCACGCGTCTTGGGGCTGAGCTGGCCGAACAGCACCGAAAGCGGCGGAAAGATGTAGAGGTCGGCCAGGCGGCAGAGCAGCCGGGCCTGGGCGCGATCCTCTGGCGTGCTGCCGGACAGGCGCCCGCCGGCGTACTTCTCGTCCAGGTACTCCAGGATGACCTGCGATTCGGGCAGGGTCAGGCCGCCATCGACCATGACCGGCAGCTTGTCGATCGGCGTGATCGCCTTGTAGGTGTCGGAATGCAGGCCGCCCGGCGGATCGGCCAGCTCCAGCGCGAAGCCCGTCGCGCGCTGTGCGATCCGGACCCGGCCGGCAAACGGCGACAGGGCGGCATTGTACATCGTCGGCATTGATTTCCCCTCCCATATGCGAACGGCCGATCCTGGGATCGGCCGTCCTGTTCTTGTTGGCGATGGCAGCGAGCGCTGCCCTGCCCCTACTCGGCGGCCTTGGCCGTCGGCTTGGCCAGTTGGCGGCCGAGTTCCAGGCGCGCGATCTGCTGGCGATGCACCTCGTCCGGGCCGTCGGCGATGCGCAGGGTGCGCTGGCCGGCATAGGCGCGGGCCAGGCCCGGGTCGGTCGTCACACCGGCGCCGCCGAAGGCCTGGATGGCGTCGTCGATGATGCGGCAGGCCATGTTGGGGGCCTGGACCTTGATCATCGCGATTTCCTGGCGGGCGATCTTGTTGCCCACCGTGTCCATCATGTAGGCGGCCTTCAGCGTCAGCAGGCGCGACATCTCGATGTCGATGCGGGCGTTCGCGATGCGCTCCAGCCAGATCGACTGCTCGGCGACCGGCTTGCCGAACGCGGTGCGGCTGGCCAGGCGGTGGCACATCTTCTCCAGCGCGCGCTCGGCCGCACCGATCGTGCGCATGCAGTGATGGATGCGCCCCGGACCCAGGCGGCCCTGCGCGATCTCGAAGCCGCGGCCCTCGCCCAGCAGCAGGTTCTCGGCCGGCACGCGGACGTTGGTGAACGAGACTTCCGCATGGCCGTGCGGCGCGTCGTCATAGCCGAACACGGGCAGGATGCGCTCGATCTTGGCGCCCGCGGCATCGGCGGGAACCACGATCATCGACTGCTGGTTGTACTTGCTGTTGTCCGGGTTGGACCGGCCCATCAGGATGTAGACCTTGCAGCGCGGGTCGGGGGCGCCCGAGGTCCACCACTTGCGGCCGTTGATGACGTACTCGTTGCCGTCGCGCCGGATCTCGCACTGGATGTTGGTGGCGTCGGACGAGGCGACGGCCGGCTCGGTCATTGCGAAGGCGGAGCGGATCTCGCCCGCCAGCAGCGGCTTCAGCCAGCGCTCCTTGTGCTCCTCGGAGCCATAGCGCTCCAGCACTTCCATGTTGCCGGTGTCGGGCGCCGAACAGTTGAACACCTCGGACGACCAGCCGACGCGGCCCATCAGCTCGCACAGCGGCGCGTATTCCAGGTTGGTCAGGCCAAAGCCATTGCGGCTTTCCGGCAGGAACAGGTTCCACAGGCCGGCGTTCTTCGCCTTCTGCTTCAGTTCCTCGACGATGGGGATCGGTGCCCAGCGATCGGCCGCACCTTCGTGCTGCTCGTAATAGGTCTTCTCGTTCGGATAGATGTACTGGTCCATGAAGCCCGAGACGCGGGCAATCATGTCCTTCATCTTTGGGGTGTAGTCGAAATTCATGGGCAATCTCCCTTCGTTCGTTGCCGTCCCACGAGGGCGCGGAGTTTAGCGGTGCCTTGGCGGCCCGTCCTGCAAAAACTTGGGAGTGAAACTCCGCGAACCCGGGGGCCGCGACCTCACTCCAGGTGACCCGTCCGCCGGGCCTGGAAGAAGCGCCGCAGCATCTCCGCCGCGCGCCGTTCCCCGATGCCACCATAGACCTCCGGCGCGTGATGGCAGGTGGGACTGGCGAAAAAGCGGACGCCATGGTCGACGGCGCCGCCCTTCACATCGGCGGCGCCATAATAGACACGTCGCAGCCGCGCGAGCGAGATGGCGCCGGCGCACATCGTGCACGGCTCCAGCGTGACATAGAGGTCGAGGCCATCCAGGCGCAGGCGGCCTGTTGCGGCGCTGGCGGCGCGGATCGCCACCATCTCCGCATGGGCGCTGGGATCGCCGGTGCGGATCATGGCGTTGCGCCCCTCCGCCACGATGGCCCGGCTGACGGGATCGACGACGACGGCGCCCACAGGCACCTCCCCCTCGCCCGCCGCCTGTTCGGCAAGGGCAAGTGCGCGGTCCATGAAGCTGCTGCTGTAGAATGGCTGGGTCATGCTAGAGAACGCAGCATGTCATCCAGCGACACAGGCGGCGAGCGTATCGCCAAGGTCATCGCCCGGTCCGGGCTCTGCTCCAGGCGCGATGCCGAGCGCATGATCGAGGAGGGGCGCGTCGAACTGGACGGTGTGCGCCTGACTGCGCCCAACGTGAACGTGGGTCCCACCAGCCGGATCAAGGTCGACGGCAAGGCGCTGCCCATCCCCCAGCCGGCCCGCCTGTGGCGCTATCACAAGCCGCGCGGCCTGGTGACCAGCCACAAGGACGAAGGTGGCCGCCCGACCGTGTTCGGGAACCTTCCCCCCGGCCTGCCGCGTGTCGTCTCCATCGGGCGGCTGGACCTCAATTCCGAAGGGCTGCTTCTGCTGACCAATGATGGCGGACTGAAGCGGCGGCTGGAACTGCCGTCCACCGCCTGGGTCCGGCGCTACCGCGTCCGGGTGATGGGCGAGGTCGACCGCGCCGCCCTGGCCCGCCTGCGTCACGGGATCGTGGTCGATGGCATCGCCTATGGCCCGATCGAGGCCGAGCTGGACCGCGAGGGCCAGGGCCGCAATGCCTGGCTGACCATGAGCCTGACCGAAGGCAAGAACCGCGAGATCCGCCGCGTTCTGGAGCACCTGGGCCTGTCGGTGAACCGGTTGATCCGCGTCTCCTACGGCCCGTTCGAACTGGAGGACCTGGAAGCGGGCCAAGTCCGCTCCATCGCCATGCGCGACCTGGCCGAGGCGCTGGGCGAGCGCCCGTCGGCTACAGGCGATGAACCGGTGCGCAAGCCGCGCGGCAAGGCCCGCCCTGTCCTGGGCAAGGGTCCCCGGCCCCAGGCGGAGCCTGGCGCTGAAGAGGCCGCGGCAAAGCCCGCCCGCACGCGCAAGCCCGCCGCACCGCGCGGTCGCCCGGTCGAAACCTTTGCCGGCTCTGGCAGGCGCAGCGACCGGCCGCCCGCGGCGCCAAAGGCGGAGCGCGGCCCCCGTCCGGCCGTACGGGCCGCGGAGGGATCCGGCCGCCCGGCCCGGTCCAGGCCCGCAGGCGAAGGCAGCCTGGCAGCCGAGCGTCCCCCCGCGCGTGCCGCCGGCCGCCCTGCCGGCGGGCGACCCGCTGAGGCGCGCCCGGCCGGGGCGCGCCCGCATGGCGCACGGCCTGCGGGCCCCCGACCTTCCACGCCCAAGCCATCGGGCACGCGCCCCTCTGCGACGCGCCCATCTGGCGCACGTCCATCTGGCGCACGCCCAGCCGGCGCCAAGCCGTCGGGCAGCCCGCGCCCCTCTGGCGGGCGGCCCAAGGGGCCCCGGAAGTGAGGATCGTCGCCGGGCGCCATCGCGGACGCACGCTGGCCAGTCCGCCCGACGACAGCATTCGTCCCACGGCCGACCGCCTGCGCCAGGCGCTGTTCGACATCCTGACGACGCACCCGGCCGTGGACCTGGACGGCGCGCGCGTGCTCGACGTCTTCGCAGGGACGGGCGCCCTGGGGCTTGAGGCACTGTCGCGGGGGGCAGCCCACGCCACGTTCCTGGACGACAATGCCGGCGCCATCCGCCTGATCCTGCAGAACGTGCGGACGCTGAAGGAGGAGGGGCGGACCCGCGTTCTGCAGCGCGATGCGCGCAAGCCCGGTCCCGCGCCACACGGGCCGGCTGCCGACCTCGCCCTGCTCGACGCACCCTACAACAAGGAGCTGAGTGCGCCCGCCCTCTCTGCCCTGGCGGCGCAGGGCTGGCTTGCTCCCGGTTGCCTGTGCGTCGTCGAACTGGCCCGGGACGAGGCCTTTGCCCCTCCGCCCGGCTTCGCGCAGGAGGACGAGCGCGCCTATGGTCATTCCCGCTTCGTTTTCCTGGAGCGAACGGACCCTTGATCCTGCCTGATGTCCTGGCGCCGGGCCTGCACGCGGTGCTGTGCGGCACGGCGGTGGGGCGCTTCTCGGCCCAGGCCCAGGCCTACTACGCAAAGCCCGGCAACCGCTTCTGGCCCGCCCTCCACGAGTCGGGCCTGGTGCCTGTGCGCCTCGGCCCGCAGGACTATCCGCGCGTGCTGGAGTTCGGCTTGGGGTTGACCGACCTGAACAAGACCGAGTTCGGCAACGATTCGGAGCTGACCCGCACCGCGTTCGACGTGGCCGGCCTGAGGGCGAAGCTGGCGCACTACCGCCCCGCGGCGCTCGCCTTCACCAGCAAGCACGGCGCGCAGACCTTCCTGCGCCGCAAGGTCGCCTATGGCCGCCAGCCGGAGGTGGTGGAGGGTGCGGCGCTGTTCGTCCTCACCTCTCCTTCGGGCCTGGCGACCGGCTACTGGTCGCTGGAGCCGTGGCGGGAGCTTGCCGGCTTCGTCAACGCCCGCCGGACACGTCCAGCAGCGCCCCGGTGACATAGGACGAGGCCGCGTCCAGCAGGTAGAGGATGGCTTCCGCCACCTCCTCCGCCGTGCCGGGCCGGCCCAGCGGCGTGCCGGTGCCCAGGCGCCAGGCGCGGTCCGGCTGGCCGCCGCTGGCATGGATGTCCGTCTCGATCAGGCCCGGGCGCACGGCGTTGACGCGCACGCCACCCGGCCCCAGTTCCTTGGCAAGTCCAATGGTCAGCGTGTCCAGCGCCCCCTTGGACCCCGCATAGTCGACATACTCGCCTGGAGAGCCCAGGCGCGCCGCAGCGGACGAGACGATGACGATGGCGCCACCCTGCCCGCCCCGGTCGCGCGGCAGGGTCCGCGCCGCCTCCCGCGCCGTCAGATAGGCGCCCAGCACGTTGGTATCGAACACCCGGGTCAGGCGTTCCAGCGACATGTCCGCCAGGGGCGCGGGTGGCGCCACGATCCCCGCATTGACCACGACGCCGTCGAGCGCACCGAAGCGCGCCCGACCTTGCGCGAAGCTGTCGATGACCTCGGCCTCAATGGCGCAGTCGGCGCGGATCGCCAGGCCATCTGCACCCTCGGCCCGGATCGCCTCAAGCGTCTGCGCAGCGGCGGCGGCATCGCTGGCATAGGTGAAGGCCACGTTCCAGCCACGCCGGGCGGCAAGCACCGCGGTCGCCCGGCCGATGCCGCGGCTGCCACCCGTGATCAGGATCGCTGTCACGGCTGCCCTCCCGCCGCCAGGGCCGTGCGCTGCCGCCCATCCGCATCAAAATTGGCGGCATCCAGCCAGGCCTGGAAGGCAGCCCGGATCGCCGGCCATTCGCTGTCGATGATGGAGAACCAGGCGGTATCTCGGTTACGCCCCTTGTACAGCGTCGCCTGCCGGAACAGCCCTTCGTAGCGGAAGCCAAGGCGGGCCGCCGCCCTGCGCGACGGCGCGTTGAGTGCGTCGCACTTCCATTCGTAGCGGCGATAGCCCAGCTCGTCGAAAACGCGGGCCATCATCAGGACCATCGCCTCCGTCGCTGCCGGTGTGCGCTGAAGCAGGGGCGAATAATTGATGTGCCCGACCTCGATTACGCCCACGGCGGGCTCGATTCGCAGGTACGAGGCGACACCCACCGCCTTGTCCGTCGCATGGTCGATGATCGCGTGGAACAGGGGATCGTCGCCCAGGCAGGTGCGCTCCATCCAGGCGCGGTAGTCGCCCAGGTCGGCGAACGGGCCATAGGGCAGATAGGTCCAGTTGCGTCCCTCGCCGTCGCGCGCATTGGCGGCGAACAGGTCGGCCGCATGGCGCGCAGGGTCCAGCGGCTCCAGCGTGCAGAATCGCCCCGTCATGGCCGTCCTCGGCGGCCGCTGCCGCGCGCTCCAACCGGGCAGGGACACGCCGATCGGCTGGCCCAGGGGATTGAGGATTGGTGCGGAGTCGGTCATGTCGTTCCCGGCCAGTACTGCGGGAAGACTAACGCGGGGTCGACGAAAGTGGAGAACCAAGTGCCGTGGCTAGCCGGAGCCAAGGCGGTGCAATCGAGTTGAGGTTCGCATCAACGTCCTTCGAGACGCCCAGCTTGCCCTGAGGAGCCGCCGCAGGCGGCGTCTCG
Organism: Zavarzinia sp. CC-PAN008; assembly: GCF_051903925.1. Taxonomy (GTDB): domain Bacteria; phylum Pseudomonadota; class Alphaproteobacteria; order Zavarziniales; family Zavarziniaceae. Next base: position 2,411,459 of record NZ_CP173678.1, on the reverse strand, counting down.
AAGGGGGGCTCCTCAGATGACGACCGTCGTGAACCTTGAAGTGAACAACAACGGCGTCATGGTGAGGAGCCGGCCCTCAGGCCGGCGTCTCGAAGCATCCGGTGCAACGGCTCAGTTGAAGACGATGACCGAGCGGGCGAGTTCGCCGCGCTTGAGCTCGTCCATCGCCTCGTTCACGTCCTCGAGCTTGATGCGGCGCGAGATCATGTCGTCGAGCTTGAGCTTGCCCGAGAGGTAGAAGTCGACGAAGCGTGGCATGTCGACGGGGAAGCGGTTGGAGCCCATGACCGAGCCCTGAATCTTGCGCTCGGTCAGGAAGTCGGCGCCGTGCAGCTCGATGTTCACGCCGACCGGGATCATGCCGATGATGTTGGCGGTGCCGCCCTTGCGCAGCATCTTGAACGACTGCTCGGCCGTGATCTTCAGGCCCACCGCCTCGAACGCGTGGTGGACGCCGCCGCCCGTCATTTCCAGCACCTGGGCGACCGCGTCACCGTCCTTGGAATTGACGACGTCGGTTGCCCCGAAGTGCTTGGCGAGGTTCAGCTTCGAGCCCAGCGTATCGACCGCGATGATGCGCCCGGCACCGGCGATCGCGGCCCCGTTGATCGCCGACAGGCCGACACCGCCGCAGCCGATCACGGCGACCGTCTCGCCCGGTCGTACTCCGGACGTGTGGATCACGGCACCGACACCGGTCGTGACGGCGCAGCCGATCAGGGCGGCGCGGTCCAGCGGCATGTCCTTGCGGATCGAGGTGCAGGCATGCTCGTGCACCAGCATGTACTCGGCGAACGAGGACAGGTTGAGGAACTGGTTGACCGGCCCGCCCGGCAGCGTCAGGCGCGCTTCCTGGTGCTCGCCCCGCTGGGTCTCCGGGCTCATGCACAGCGACATGTGACCGGTCAGGCAGAACTCGCAATGGCCGCAGAAGGCGGACAGGCAGGTGACGACGTGGTCGCCAACCTTCACCGTCCGCACTTCGGAGCCGACCTGCTCGACCACGCCGGCCGATTCATGGCCCAGGATCGCCGGCAGCGGATAGGGATAGGCGCCGTTCTGGAAATGCAGGTCGGAATGGCACACGCCCGCCGCCGCGGTGCGGATCAGCACCTCTCGGGGGCCGGGCTTGCTGATCGCCACCTGCTCGATCACCAGCGGCTTGTTCACTTCGCGCAGGACGGCTGCCTTCATCGTCATCGTCTGTCTCCCTCGAATTGGTTGCGCGCGTGCCGGCCGGTCAGGCCGCGGCCTTCTGGTGGTCGAAGATCACATGCTCCTTCGTGAAGAAGCAGCGCGAGCGGCCCATCTCCACGAAGCGCATCTCATCCTCCATCATCGCCTGGCCCGCCTTGGCGCCGGCCTCGCCGCCGGTCCCCAGGACGTCGATCGAATCGAGCCAGACCTCGGTCAGGCCGTCGACCGGATCGGCCAGGCCGCGCCCCGCCTTGAACTGGGCGTTCAGCTCGGGGTGGATCGTATGGCTCTGGATGTATTTCCGGCCGCCCGTCACCTCCGCGAACGAGGCGACCAGCGGGCCGTGATCGACCTTCCAGGTCCGGTGGCACTGTTCGGGCGTCAGGTCGGGGCGCCTGGCCAGGACGTAGGCGCACTTGACCGCATCCGACCCCAGCGGCCGGCCGCCGGTATGGTCGTAGATCACATGCTCCTGCGTCAGGTAGATCTGGGAGCCGGCGAAATCGATGAACTTCGCCTCGTCCTCGGCCAGCATCCTGGCCGCCTCCTGCCCCTCGGGTGTGGCGCTGCCGGCCTGGAAATCCTCGACCGAATCCCACCACACCTCGGTAATGCCGGCGACCGGGGGCAGCATCCCACGGGGCGCGCGCAAGGCCTCGTTGAAGGGGGTGTCGATCGTGTGGCTCTGCACGTACTTCGTCGCGCGGATCGTCCGGGCGACGCCGGCGACCTTGGGCCCGTGGGTGTTGAGCCAGTAGTCGTAGTACTCGGCGTCCGACAGGTCGGCCCGCTTGGCGATGACATAGACGAGCTTGATCATGGCCCCTCCCCTCCGCGCGCCTCATTGATCGGGCGCATTCCGTGGCCGGTACTGTGCCCCGCCCGGCGAGCGGAGGCCAGCCCGGAGAAGCCCTTGGAGTGCGTTTGGAAACGGGGCGGTGGTGGCGTTGTGCGTTCTTCGGGACGGCCCTTCAGGCCTCCGCAGGATGACGAATGCTGGGGAAAGCCTAAGAAAAACAACGGTCGTCATGCCGAGATGCGGAGCGAAGCGCAGCCTCGAAGCACGCAACTGCTCCCGCAACACATTTCCCGAATGGGCTCTCGGGGTTGGAACGGTCAGTCGCCGGCGACGAAGCTGGCGATGGCCCAGGCGCCGCCGCGCTTCTCGAAGCTGAGGCGGTAGCCGACGGGCGAGCCGACGTCATCGGTGTGCAGGAACCCCGTGCCGCCGGCGGGCAGGCGCACCTCCACCCAGGATTCGCCCAGGTCGTTGGCGGTCAGGATGTCGTAGCTGAAGGTGCCGACGACCTTGGCATTGTCCTTGGGCTGGTCGCGGGCCACGACCTTGTCCTTCAGGACGATGACCGTCTCGAACGGATCGACGTCGCCCAGGTCGACACACGTCCAATAGGGCTGGCAGAACGAGCCATCGTCCTGGAAGACCCCGCCCTGGGCGGCGGCGCGCCGCAGCTCGGCCCAGTAATCGTCGTCCCCGGTCAGGAAATCCTTGAAGACGCTGCGGCCCTGGTCGCCGTCAAAGCCCAGGACGATATCGGGTGCCGCGGCAGCCGCAACCTCGCGGATGTCCTTGCGCGAGATGGAGGCGCGCAGCGACTGGCGGAAGCTGACCAGGGAGGGGTCGCGCGCCGCGTCGTCCCGCGGCGGCAGGGTATCGGCCAGCGCCGGCAGGGACGCGCACGCCACTGCCAGCGCGACGAACGCGCGGGACAGGACCACGACCGCAGGCAACAGCGATGCCGCCATCAGGACTTCCGGAACAGGGCGTCTGCCGCGCTGCGCTGTTTCTGCTTGGCGGCGATGGCGCCCCGCACGCGCGCGATCTCGGCCTCCAGCGCGACGATGCGCGCCTCCAGCTCGACGATCGACAGGCGTTCAAGGTCAACCTCGCCAAATCCCGGGGTCCGGACAGGCGGTGGAGCGATATCGTCTGTGTCGATCGGCATCGGCAAAAGGCCCGGCTGCTTGCAATCCTGCGCGCCTGCCCCCTAGTGGTGCGGTCCGACGCGGCGGGACGCCGGGCCACGAACCAGGGGACGAGACGACATGAGCGTGCCAGAGACTATGACCGCGGTCATCGCGGAACCGGCCGGCGGGCCCGAAGTCCTGAAGGCCGTGTCCCTGGCGACACCGCAGCCCGGTGCGGGCGAGATCCTGGTCCGGGTCGCCGCCGCCGGCATCAACCGGCCCGACCTGCTGCAGCGGCAGGGAATGTACCCACCACCGCCGGGCGCGCCCGCGACGCTTGGCCTGGAACTGGCGGGCGAGGTCGTGGCCACGGGGCCGGGCACCGTCCGCTACCGCGTCGGCGACGCCGTCACCGCCCTGGTCGCGGGCGGCGGCTATGCCGAATATGCCGTGGTGCCGGAGCCGCAGGCCCTGCCCGTGCCCGCCGGCCTGACCATGGTGCAGGCGGCGGCCATCCCCGAGACCTATTTCACCGTCTGGACCAACGTGTTCGAACGCGGCCGCCTGCGCGCCGGCGAGCGCTTCCTGGTCCATGGCGGGGCATCCGGGATCGGCACCACGGCGATCCAGCTGGCCGCCGCCCTGGGCGCGGAGGTGATCGCGACCGCGGGCTCGGCCGAGAAATGCGCGGCCTGCGTGAAGCTGGGGGCGGCCCATGCCTTCGACTATCGCACCCAGGACTTCGCCAGGGAGGTGCGCGCCGTGTGGCCGGACGGCGTCGATGTCGTGCTCGACATGGTGGGTGGCCCGACCGTTCAGAAGAACATCAGCCTGCTGCGGCCCGAGGGGCGCCTGGTCTTCATCGCCTTCCTCGAAGGGTCGAAGATCGAGGTCGACCTGCTGCCGCTGATGCTGAAGCGGGCGACGCTGACCGGCTCCACCCTGCGGGCGCGCCCCGTGGCGGACAAGGGCGCGATCGCGAAGGGCCTGGAAGAGCAGGTCTGGCCGCTGCTGGCCGGCAAGGCGCTGGCGCCGGTGATCGACAGCACGTTCCCGCTGGCCCAGGCCGCCGCCGCCCATGCGAAGCTGGAAAGCCGGGGGCCGATCGGCAAGATCGTGCTGGTGACCGACTTCGGCGCGCAGCGCCTCGACGGGCGTTGAATTCCACCCTATATAGTGCGGCAGTCCCTTACATTCAGGTGTGTTGGACTGCCGGGCCGGGTCATGGCCGGCGGTCGAGGAGGTGTCCATGACTCTGCCACTGATGCCAAAGGCAACGGCCGTCTGGCTGGTCGACAACACGACCCTGTCCTTTGAGCAGATCGCCGATTTCTGCGGGCTGCATCCGCTGGAGGTGAAGGGCATCGCCGATGGCGAGGTCGCGCAGGGCATTGTCGGCCTGGACCCGGTCACCCGGGGCCAGCTGACCCGCGGGGAAATCGCGCGCTGCGAGAAGAACCCCGGGGCCAAGCTGGAACTGGCGCTGTCGGCCAGCCCCGCGATCAAGCCGCGGACCAAGGGGCCGCGCTACACGCCCGTGTCGCGCCGGCAGGAAAAGCCGGACGCGATCGCCTGGCTGGTGCGCCACCACCCGGAGCTGACCGACCCGCAGATCTGCGCCCTGATCGGCACCACCAAGCCGACCATCGCCGCGGTGCGCGACCGGACCCACTGGAACAGCGCCAACCTGAAGCCCAACGATCCCGTGGCCCTGGGCCTGTGCACCCAGATCGAGCTGGATGCCGCGGTCGAGAAGGCGAGCGTGCGCCAGCGCCAGATGCAGGCCGAGAACCCCGTCGAGGAATCGGACGAGGCCGTGCCCGACTGGGCCCGGTAGGACCGGCTTCTGCATGCCTCCGTGTCCCGGTTCGTCCGGGGCACCGAAAACCGGCGGCCCCGCGCGGGTGGCCGCTGTTTGATGGAGCGCCCGCATGAAGCGGGAGCCATCGGCGGGATGGGTGGGGGCGACCGCCCCGACAATCAGGCGCCGCCCAGGACCCGGTTCAGGAAACGGCCGAGGTCGCGGTTGGAGCGGGCTCGCACGGCGTCGTCCCGCCCGCTCAGATAGCCCTCCCCCCGGACGCACAGGACCAGGATCGCCCGTCGGGTCAGGCCATCGATCATCGGCAGTCCCGTCGTGTCGTCATGAACCGACAGGTCGTCGTCAACGACCAGGCGGCAGGGCGACAGATCGTTGCCGATGCGGCGCAGGCCCCGGGCGCCGTCCCACTGGTGGGCTGCTTCCGGATAGGTGATCGACTCGACCGCGCTGCCGCCGGCGCGGAAGGCGTCCGCCGTCTCGGCGCAGCGCTGTGGGTTGGTGATCTCGTCCCGTCCGCCCATCAGCATCAGCAGGGGCGCACCCGTCGTCCTTGGCTCGGCGAAGCGGACGATACAGGGTCCGTAGTAGGCGACATGGGCCGCGAAGCGCAGCGTCCCGTCGCCATAGGTTGCCGAGAAGGCCCGCGCGATGCCGTCGTTCAGGGCATACATCGTGGCCATCGCGCCATAGGAAAAGCCCATCAGCACGACCCGGTTGCGGTCGATCTCGGGCCGTTGCGTCAGCCAGTGCAGGGCGGCATAGGCATCCGCCATCACCATGCTTTCGGTCACCTCCAGCAGGCGCCCACGGAAGCTGGACCAGCGGTCGCGCCGCGCGCCAAAGGCGTCGATCGACAAGGCGGCAAAGCCCTGCTGCGCCAGTTGCGGGCCATAGGTTCCCTCGCGCGCGTCCTGCACGCCCGCGGCGCCGTGCAGCATGATGACGGCGGGCACCGGCGCCGAGGCGCTGGCCCCCGGAGGCCACCACAAGGTGCCCTGCGCGATGGTGCGGGGCGCCTGCGGCCCCATGTCGTCCGGGGCGAACGGGCTGCGGCTGTCGAACGTCACCGGTTGGCCCGGATGGCGCGCCGGATCCGCGGCCGGCCAGTCCTCGGCCAGGGTTGCGGCGAAGGACGGCGTGCAGGCCAGGGCCCAGGCTGCCAGGAAGAAACCCACGATACGGCGCATCGAAATCCTCGTGCCCCGCCCCGGCGGCATCCTGGCGGGATGCCGCCCCCGGATCAAGCCTGGCCGAAGCCGCCTCAGGCCTTGCCCGCGTAGCCCAGCGCCTTCAGGTTCGCCGTGATCTCGTCCAGGATCACGGGGTCGTCGATCGTGGCCGGCATCTTCCACGCCTGCCCGTCCGCGATCTTGCTCATCGTGCCGCGCAGGATCTTGCCCGAGCGTGTCTTGGGCAGGCGCTTGACGACCGTCGCCGACTTGAACGCGGCCACCGGCCCGATCCGGTCGCGCACCAGGGCGACCAGTTCGGCCACGATCTCCGCCTCGGGCCGTGCGACGCCAGCCTTCAGGCAGACGAAGCCCACGGGGACCTGCCCCTTGAGCGCATCGGCGACGCCGATCACGGCGCATTCGGCGACATCCCTGTGGCTGGCCAGGACTTCCTCCATGCCGCCGGTCGAAAGCCGGTGGCCCGCGACGTTGATGATGTCGTCGGTCCGGCTCATTACATAGATGTAGCCGTCCTCGTCGATGAAGCCGGCATCCGCCGTCTTGTAGTAGCCGGGATATTCCTCAAGGTACGACCGCACGAAGCCGGCATCGTTCTGCCACAGCGTCGGCAGGTTGCAGGGCGGCAGCGGCAGCTTGACCACGATTGCGCCGATCTCGCCGCGTGGCACCTCGTGGCCGGCGGCATCGACCACGCGGATGTCGTAACCCGGCACCGCCTTGGTGGGTGAGCCGTACTTGACCGGCAACTGGCCCAGGCCCACGCAGTTGGCAGCCATCGGCCAGCCCGTCTCCGTCTGCCACCAATGGTCGATCACCGGCACGCCCAGCACCCGCTCCGCCCACTGGATCGTGTCGGGGTCCGCCCGCTCGCCCGCCAGGAACAGGGTGCGCAGGGACGACAGGTCGTACTGCCGTGCCAGTGCACCGTCCGGGTCGTCGCGCTTGATCGCGCGGAAGGCCGTGGGCGCGCAGAACAGGGTCACCGACCGGTGCTGCGCCACCACGCGCCAGAAGGCACCGGCGTCGGGCGTGCCCACGGGCTTGCCCTCGTAGAGGATGGTGGTGCAGCCGGCCAGCAGCGGCGCATAGACGATGTAGGAATGGCCCACGACCCAGCCGACGTCGGACGCGGTCCAGCACACCTCCCCCGGCTGGACGCCATAGATGTTGGCCATGCTCCAGGCCAGCGCCACCGCATGGCCGCCATTGTCGCGCACCACCCCCTTGGGCACGCCCGTCGTGCCAGACGTGTAGAGGATGTAGAGCGGATCGGTGGCCGCCACGGGCACGCAGGGGACGGGGGCTGCCTGCGCCGCCAGCGTGGCCCAGTCCTGGTCGCGCCCAGGCATAAGTGCGGCCGTCGCCTGCGGCCGTTGCAGCACGACGCAGGCGCTGGGCTTGTGCCGGGCCATCTCGATCCCCTGATCGAGCAAGGGCTTGTATTCGATGGTCCGCCCCGGCTCCAGCCCGCACGAGGCGGAGAGAATCACTTTCGGCGTCGAATCGTCGATGCGGGTCGCCAGTTCCCGCGGCGCGAAGCCGCCGAATACGACCGAATGCACGGCTCCGATGCGGGCACAGGCCAGCATTGCGATCGCGGCTTCGGGAATCATCGGCATGTAGACCAGGACCCGGTCGCCGCGTGTGACACCCAGGCCCGCCAACACCCCGGCAAAGCGCGCGACCAGGTCGGTCAGCTCGGCATAGGAAAAGGTCTTCACCTCGCCCGTCATGGCTGAATCGTAGATCAGCGCCGGCTGGTCACCCCGGCCGGCCGCTACATGGCGGTCGAGCGCGTTGTGGCAGGTATTGAGCGTGCCGCCCTCGAACCAGCGGACAAAGGGGGCATTGTCGAAGTTGCAGATCCGCTGCGGTGGCGTCACCCAGTCGATCGCTGCCGCCGCCTCCCGCCAGAACGCCTCGGGCTCGGCCATCGAGCGGCGATAGACCTCGTCATAGCGGCTCATTCCTGATTCTCCCCCCAACCGGCCCCCTCCCGACCCGGCGCCGGCCCATTGTCGTTGCGGCGCGATCTTGCCAGCAGCGGGCCCGCCCTTGCCACCCCAAGTGCGGACCGGCCCTCCGCGGCAGCACCCGCTTTCCGCTCCAATGGCCATCGGCTTGACAGGCGGCCCGCGCGGATGAGACTGGCGCCGCGGTCTCAAGGCAGGGTCCCGCGGGGCGGACGGTGCCTGCCCGCGTCCTGTCCGTGTTCGAATCCGCCCGGGAGTTGTCATGGGCTTCAGCCTGTTCGTGATCCCCTATCCCATGATCGACCCGGTGGCGCTGGAGGTCGGACCCGTCGTCCTGCGCTGGTACGCCCTGGCCTATATCGTGGGCCTGATCGCCGCCTGGCGCCTGATGGTGCGGCTCGCCCGGCAACCCGGCTCGCCCGTGCCGGAGAAGGATGCCGACGACTTCCTGATCTGGGCGACGCTTGGCGTGATCCTGGGCGGGCGCCTGGGTTACATCCTGTTCTACAACTTCAACCAGTACCTGGCCGATCCACTCAGCATCCTGCTGATCTGGCATGGCGGCATGTCGTTCCACGGCGGCATGCTGGGCGTGGTGATCGCCATGATCGTCTTTGCCAGGCGGCGCGGGATCCCGCTTTTCGCCCTGTCCGACATGGTGTCGCTAGGTGTGCCGATCGGCCTGTTCTTTGGGCGAATCGCCAACTTCATCAATGGCGAGCTGTGGGGCCGCCCCACGGACGTCGCCTGGGCCATGGTCTTTCCGCGCGATCCGGCGCAGGTGCCGCGCCATCCCAGCCAGCTCTACGAGGCGGTGCTGGAGGGGCTGGTCCTGCTGGCCGTGGTGTGGCTGGTCAACCTGCGCTTCGACGCGCGGCGCCGGCCCGGACTGGTGACCGGCACGTTCCTGATCGGCTATGGCACGGCACGCATCATCTGCGAGTTCTTTCGCGAGCCGGACGTGCAGCTGGGCTTCCTGGCCTTCGGCACGACCATGGGGCAGATCCTTTCGGTGCCCATGATCCTGTTCGGCATCTGGATGGTTCGCCACGCCCTGGTCCAGCCGCCGCTGCCGCAGCCGGTGGCGTCGCGCCCGGCGGCATGACGCACGCGCCGACGGCGCTGGAGCAGGCGCTGGCTGCCGCGATCCGCGCCCAGGGGCCGATCACCCTGGCGGAGTACATGGCAGCCGCGGCCGCCCATCCCCGGGCAGGCTATTACGGCCAGCGCCAGCCCTTTGGCGCGGCAGGCGACTTCGTGACAGCGCCCGAGATCAGCCAGATGTTCGGCGAGCTGCTTGGCCTGTGGTGCGCCGCGATGTGGGAGGCGATGGGCCAGCCGGCCTCCTTCGTGCTGGCCGAGATGGGGCCGGGCCGCGGCACGCTGATGGCCGATGCGCGACGCGCGGTGCGGCTGGTGCCTGGCTTCCTCCAGGCGGCGGCGCTGTATTTCGTCGAACCCAGCGCGCGCCTGAGGGCGGAACAGGCGGCCCTTCACCCCGATGCCCGCTTTTGCGACCGGCTGGACGAACTGCCGGACGGCCCCCTGCTGCTCATCGCGAACGAAGTGTTCGACGCATTGCCGGTACACCAGTTCCAGGTCCACCAGGGGCACTGGCACGAGCGGGTGGTGACACTGGACGGCGATGGCCGGCTGGCCCTGGCGCTGGGTGCAGCACTCGGTCCGGCCGATGCGCCCGAGGGGACGATGCGTGAGCGCTCGCCCGCGGCGGAGGCGATGGCCCAGGCCCTGGGCGCCCGCCTGGCGGACCAGGGCGGGGCCGCGCTGCTGATCGACTATGGCGACGGGGTGCCGGCGGCGCCGACCGTGCAGACGGTGCGCGCCCACGCCCATGTCGGCCTGCTGGACCGCCCGGGCGAGGCGGACATCTCAGCCCATGTGGCCTTTGGCGCGCTGGCGGCGGCAGCGCGCGCCGGCGGGGCGGCGGCGTGGGGCCCGGTACCGCAGGGTGCCTTCCTGACCGCGCTGGGCATCGGTGTGCGGGCCGAACGCCTGGCCGCGGCACAGCCGGCACGGGCCGTCGGCATCGCCGCCGACCTGCACCGGCTGACGGCGCCGGACCAGATGGGGACGCTGTTCAAGGCGCTGGCACTGACCGGCAAAGGCCTCGGCGTCCCGCCAGGCTTTGCGAATGCGGGGGAAGCATGACGACAGGAGGGCGGGCCTGATGCCCTGGCGTCTTCAGGCGGGCGTCCTGGGCGACGTGCCGCACGGCTTTTTCGGACGCCCCGGGGGTGTCTCTGGCGGGATCTACCGTTCGCTGAACTGTGGCCTGGGCTCCGACGACGACCGGGCCCACGTGCTGGAGAACCGGGCCAGGGCCGCCGCCGGCATGCGCGTCGGCGCGCACCAGCTGGTCACGGTGCACCAGGTCCACAGCCCCGACGTGGCGATCGTGGACGCGCCTTGGGCCGAAGGCCAAGTCCCGCGCGCCGATGCCGTGGTCACGGCGCAGCGCGGCCTGGCCATCGCGGTGCTGACGGCGGACTGCGCGCCCGTGCTGCTGGCCGACCCGGTGGCGGGCGTGATCGGCGCCGCGCATGCCGGCTGGCGCGGCGCCCTGGCCGGGGTGGTGGAGGCGACGGTGGCCGCGATGGTCAGCCTGGGGGCGGACGCCTGGCGCATTTCCGCCGCCATCGGCCCCTGCATCGCCCAGGAATCCTATGAAGTGGGGCCCGAATTCCGTCAGGCCTTCGTGGACGCCGACCCGGAGAATGCGCACCATTTCGTCGACGGCCCGCGCGGCCGGCCGCATTTCGACCTTCAGGCCTTCGTCGCGGAACGGCTGGCCGCGGCCGGCGTCGGCGCGATCGAGGCCAAGCCCCAGGACACGTTCCGCGAGGCGCACCTGTTCAGCCATCGCGCCTCGCAACGGCGGGGGGAGCCCGACTATGGCCGCGCCGCCTCCGTCATCGCGCTGAAGCCCTGAGGCGGAGGGGCCATGCCGCACCTGATCATGCTGATCCTGGTGATGATCCTGGCCATGCTCGCCACCTGCGCGATCTAGCGCCCTGATGGCTCCGCGCGTTGCTTGCCTGCATGCGGTCTGCCAACTCCCTCCCCCGCGAGGGGGGAGGGAGAGAATGCGGCGTGCCGAGGCCGGACTGTTCCTTGGCGCGTTCCTGTTCCTCGCCGCCTGCGCGCAGGAGATGCCGCCGGGGAGCTTCATGCCGCCACCACCGGGGCTGGTCGATGGCAGCGCGGTGCCGGTCCTGGTGGCGCCGGTCGAAGGCATGCCGGCCGAGCAGGCGCGCCCCCTGGCCGAGGCAGTGGCCAAGGGTCTGCGGGCGCGGGACTGGCCGGCGGGCACGCTGAACCCGGCGCCGGGAAGCCGCCTGCTGCAGGTGCGCCGCGTCGGCGTGGTGCTGGAAGCGCGCCTGCTCGACGCCTCCGGCGTTGTCCTGGGGCGGGCCTTCGTCCCCGACCGCGAAGTGGCGCCGGCGGCAGAGCAGGGCGAACGGGTGGCCGGCGCGATCGTGGGCGCCGTCGAGCGCCGCACCGCCCGATCCCAGTCGCCTGCCGCGGCACGGCGCACGGTCGCCGTGGGCGGCGTCATTGCCAACATGCCCGGCGGCGACGCCCTGGCGGCCGCCCTGGACCTTGCGCTGCGCCGGGCCGGCTTCGCCGTGACCAGCCCAGACGATCCCGACAGCGCCGTGGTGGCCGGGGAGGTGTTCGTGTCACCCGCAGGCAACGCTTCGCGCGCAATCGAAGTGACCTGGACGGTGATGGACGCCAGCGGCGCCACGCTGGGCCGGCTGGACCAGGCCAATGCCGTGGCGGCGGACGCCCTGGAAAGCGGCCTGGGCCCAATGGCCCCGGACATCGTCGACGCCATCCTGCCCGGCCTGGCACAGGTGCTCCAGGCGCAGGCCAGCCCTGATCCGGGATCGTTTACAGGACCGTGACGCTTGCCCTATATGGGGCCGGCCCGGGTCCTGGACCGCCCGGACCCCAGCTCCAACGGACGGACGATCGCATGAAGGTGGTTGCAGGCAACAGCAACCGGCCACTGGCGGAAGCCATTTGCGCCTATCTCTCGATCCCCATCACGGCGGCCAGCATCCGCCGCTTCTCGGACATGGAGGTCTTTGTCGAGATCCAGGAGAACGTCCGCGGCCAGGACGTCTTCGTGATCCAGTCGACGTCCTATCCCGCCAACGACAACCTGATGGAGCTGCTGGTCTGCATCGACGCGCTGAAACGCGCGTCGGCCCGGCGCATCACGGCAGTGATACCCTATTTCGGCTATGCCCGGCAGGACCGGAAGCCGGGCCCGCGCACGCCGATCTCGGCCAAGCTGGTCGCCAACCTGATCACGGTCGCGGGCGCCAACCGGGTGCTGACGCTGGACCTGCATGCCGGCCAGATCCAGGGCTTCTTCGACATCCCGACCGACAACCTGTTCGCGGCCCCCGTCATGGTTGCCGACATCAAGGACCGCTATAATGGCGAGCGCCTGATGATCGTCTCGCCCGATGTGGGCGGCGTGGTGCGCGCCCGGGCGATCGCCAAGCGGGTCGACGGCGACCTGGCCATCGTCGACAAGCGGCGCGAGCGGGCGGGCGAGTCCGAGGTCATGAACATCATCGGCGACGTCTCGGGTCGGACCTGCGTCCTGGTCGACGACATCGTCGATTCGGCCGGCACCCTGTGCAACGCGGCCGAGGCCCTGATGAAGGCCGGCGCCAAGTCGGTCAGCGCCTATGTCAGCCATGGCGTGCTGTCGGGCGGCGCGATCAGCCGCGTCTCGTCCTCGGTCCTGGAACAACTGGTCATCACCGACTCGATCCAGGCGACGGAGGCGGTGCGCGTCTGCCACAACATCCGCCGCCTGCCCATCGCCCCCCTGATCGCCGAGGCGATGCGCCGGATCTCCGACGAAAGCTCGGTTTCCAGCCTGTTTGATTGAGCGGAGCCTGGCCAACCCCATCGATCGAGGCGCGTCGCAGCCGCTGGGACGCTGGATTTGACGGCTGGTTGGGCCGGGTCCGACCTCCCTGCCCATCTCCCCGTTGAGCGGTCGTGACTACGCGGTCGTCGTTATGCAGGCGGCGGAACCGCGCGGCCCGCCGGCGATTGCATGCGCGATGAGGAACATCCAAGTCATCACCGCCGCCGAGAACTGCCCCTACTCGGTCTTCGCAGCGACGGAGGGCGAGTATCTCGTCCTGTTTCCGGGCCTGGGCCAGGATATCGAGTTCATTGAGGATGCGATCGCGCGCGAGGGTGAGGCGGCCCTGGCGGCGGTGCTCGAGCCGGTGTGGGCGCGTCGCCTGGACAAGGCGGCCGTGGAGGGGATCCACGGCACCGTCTTCCACGGGATGCTGGAGCGGAAGCGGTTCTACCCCACCAAGATCAGCGCGGAGATGGTCGCCGACCCCGACGCGCTGCCGCCCGATGCGCCTGCGCTCGATGTGCCTTCCCAGGCTGCGCCCGTGACGGGTCCCCTCTGACCGGCCTTACATCGGCTCCGCGAACAGCTTCTTCAGTTCGGGCTTCATGATCTTGCCGTTGGCGTTGCGCGGCAGGGTCTCGCTCTGCATCAGCACCTTCACCGGGACCTTGAAGGCGGCCAGGCGCTCGGCCACGAAGGCACGGAGTTCGGCTTCGGTCGCTGCCATGCCGGGCTTAAGGGTGACGACGGCGGCCGGCTCCTCCCCCAGCGTGCGGTGGGGAATGCCGACCAGCGCTGCATCCATGACCGACGGGTGGTCATAGAGGACGTTCTCCACCTCGATGCAGTAGATGTTCTCGCCGCCGCGGATCAGCATGTCCTTGGCCCGGTCGATGATGAAGCAGAACCCTTCCGCGTCGATCCGCGCCAGGTCGCCGGTGCGCACCCAGCCATCGACGAAGGTCTGGGCCGTGGCCTCGGGCTTGTTCCAGTAGCCCTTCACCACCTGCGGCCCCTTGCACCACAGCTCGCCCACTTCGCCCCGCGGCAGTTCGACCTTGCCGTCGACATCCATGATCTTGATGTCGGTGACGGCAACCGCAGGCCCGCAGGAATCGGGCCGGTTCTGGTAGTCCTCGGCCACATGCTGGGTCGCCGTGGCACTTGTCTCCGTCATGCCCCAGCCATTGCCGGGGGCGGACTTCGGGAACGTCTCGACGATGCGGCGGACCAGTTCGGGGGCGGACGGCGCGCCGCCATAGGAGACGGACTCGAGCGAGGTCAGGTCGTACTTCGCCCGCTCCGGATGCTCGATCAGCTGCCAGGCGATGGTGGGCACGCCGCCCGCCGCGGTGACCCGCTCGCGCTCGATGAGCTGGAAGGCGCGGACCGGCTCCCATTTCCGCATCATCACGATCTTGGCCCCGCCGAACAGGCTGGGGTTCAGGATGGCGAAGCAGCCCGTCGCGTGAAAGAACGGGACAGAGATCAGGGTGGACCGCTGCGGCGCGTTGGGATCGGGGGCCGGCGGCTGCTCGCCCCGCCGCAGGTACGAGCGCGCGACGGACGAGGCCGAGGCGAAGATGTTGGAGACGACATTGCGCTGGGTCGCCAGCGCCCCCTTGGGCCGGCCCGTCGTGCCGGAAGTGTAGAAGATCGTGGCGTCGTCCTCGGGCCCGATTGCGACATCGGGCAGAGGCCGGTCGGGCAGCGCACCCCACGTCTCGACCCCGCCCAGCACGCCTTCCAGCCGCTGGACCAAGGGATGGGCGATCTCGTCCATGTGGCGGGCGACCAGCACATGCTCCAGCGCGGGGCAGTTGGGCAGGTGCTCGTAGATCCGCTCCAGCCGCTCGCTGTCGACGATGGCCACCTTCGATCCCGAATCGGCAAGGCCGTATTCCAGCTCCGGCCCCGTCCACCAGGCGTTGAGCGGAGTCACGATCGCCCCTAGCGCCAGGGCCGCATAGAAGGCGACCGGCCATTCGGGAAGGTTCCGCATCACGATCGCGACGCGGTCGCCCTTGACCACCCCCATGGCCTGCAGCGCCTGCGCCAACGTCGCGACGGCACGGTGGAACGTCTCGAACGAGATGCGCTCGTCCTCGTGCACCAGGAAGATGCGCTCGCCGAATCCCCGGCCCAGCGTGACGACATCGCGCAAGGCGGGCGGCGCGTTCTTCCAGGTGCGCGTGGGGATGCCGCGGATCGTCACCTCCTCGATCTCGAACGGCATGCCGGATCCGGTGAGGATGGCATGGGCCTGGGCGATCGACATGGCGGGCCAGCCCTGCGGCAGCGCAGGCGTGGTCTGAACCTGGGACATGCGTTTCCTCGAAGAACGATTGCCGACACAGTGCATGGCGATTGAGCGGGGAGGCAAGTTCGGCTAGAACACGCGCCTTGCGACCCCGCACCCCTGGAGGCGGGGCTTTCTGCATTGGAGACAATGATGGCTGAAGCGAACATCATCGCGGCCCTGCCGCGCGCCCAGGGCGGTAAGGGGCCCGCCCGGGCAGCGCGGCGCGAGGGTCGGGTGCCCGCCGTGATCTACGGCGACAAGAAGAGCCCGGAACTCATCTCGCTTGAACTGCGCGGCCTGCTGCGCGAGTACCTGAAGGGTGGCTTCCTGTCGACGATCTACGAGGTCGAGATCGACGGCCGCAAGGAGCGGGTCCTGCCCAAGGACGTGCAGCTCCACCCGGTGACGGACGTGCCGCTGCATGTCGACTTCCAGCGCGTCTCGCCGTCCTCGCGCATCGTGATCGGCATTCCGGTGACCTTTGTCGGCCATGCCGACAGCCCCGGCCTGAAGCGTGGCGGCGTGCTCAACATCGTCCGCCACCAGGTCGAGGTGCGCTGCCCGCCAGACGCCGTGCCGGAGCATTTCGAGGTCAACCTGGCTGGCCTGGAAATCAATGCCTCCGTCCACATCTCGGCCGTGACGCTGCCGCCGAACGTGGTCCCGACCATTGTCGGGCGCGACTTCACCATCGCGACCATCGCGCCGTCCGCCGGCGCGCGCGGTGGCGAGGCTGACGCCAAGGCGACCGCTGCCGCGGGCGGCAAGGGCAAGGCCGCCCCCGCCAAGGGCAAGAAGTAAGCCAGTCGGCGACGCGCAGGCGGTCCACTTCGTCACGATGGGGGGCGCCTGCGCGTGCTTTTGCTGGTTGGACTCGGCAATCCCGGCCCGTCCTATGCGGGCCATCGCCACAATGTCGGCTTCATGGCGGTCGACCGGGTCGTGGAGCGGCACCGCTTTGGCGCCGCCCGCCGCCAGTTCCAGGGCCTGACCGCCGAAGGAAACCTGGGCGGGCAGAAGGTCCTGGCGCTGAAGCCCCAGACCTACATGAACGAAAGCGGCCGCTCGGTCGGGGAGGCCATGCGCTTCTTCAAGCTGGAGCCGGCCGACGTCGTCGTGATCTATGACGAACTGGACCTGGCGCCCGGCCGCCTGCGCGTGAAGCAGGGCGGCGGAGCGGCGGGCCATAACGGCATCCGCAGCATTGCCGGCACGATCGGCCCCGACTTCCGCCGCGTCCGCGTCGGCATCGGCCATCCCGGGCGCGAGGCGGTGCTGGCCTATGTCCTGCACGACTTTTCCAAGGCCGATCGCGACTGGCTGGACCCGATGCTGGACGCGGTCGCGGACGCGGCGCCGTTCCTGGCCAAGGGCGACGATGTCGGCTTTGCCAACCGGGTCGCGGTCCTGACCGTTCCTCAACGACCCAATGCCGATCCGCCGGCCGCCAAAAGCCGCGCATAACGATTTCGAAGGCGAGTTCTGATGGGCTTCAAGTGCGGGATCGTCGGCCTGCCCAATGTCGGCAAGTCGACCCTGTTCAATGCACTGACCTCGACGGCTGCGGCCGCCGCGGCCAACTACCCGTTCTGCACGATCGAGCCCAATGTGGGCCTGGTGCCGGTTCCGGATCCGCGTCTGGACACGATCGCCGCGATCGGCAAGTCGGCGCAGATCATCCCAACGCAGTTGGCCTTTGTCGACATTGCGGGACTGGTGCGTGGCGCGAGCAAGGGTGAGGGCCTGGGCAACCAGTTCCTGGCCCATATCCGCGAGGTGGACGCCGTCGTGCACGTGCTGCGCTGCTTCGAAAGCGGCGACATCGTGCATGTGGAGGGCAAGGTCGACCCCATCGCCGACGCCGAGACGGTCGAAACCGAACTGATGCTGGCCGACCTCGACAGCGTGGAGAAGCGCCTGCCCGCGCTGGCCAAGAAGGCCAAGCAGAACGACGAGCAGGCGCGCGCCCAGATCGCCGTGATGGAGAAGGCCGCCGCCGTACTGCGCGAGGGCCGTCCGGCGCGCAGCATCGTCGCCGACCTGAAGCCGGAGGAGAAGCCGATCCTGGCCGAGCTCCAGCTCATCACCGCCAAGCCCGTGCTCTATGTCTGCAATGTCGAGGAAGCCTCGGCCGCGACGGGCAACGCGCTCAGCGCCAAGGTCGCTGAAAAGGCGGCGTCAGAAGGGGCCGGCGCCATCGTGATTTCCGCCGCGATCGAAGCGGAAGTCGCCCAGCTGTCCGACCCCGAGGAGCGCCAGGTCTTCCTGGCCGACCTGGGCCTTGAGGAGACGGGCCTGGGCCGCCTGATCCGCGCGGGCTATGCCCTGCTGGGCCTGGTCACCTATTTCACGGTGGGTCCGAAGGAAGCGCGTGCCTGGACCATCACCGTCGGCACCAAGGCGCCGCAGGCGGCGGGCGTGATCCACAGCGACTTCGAGAAGGGCTTCATCCGGGCCGAGACGATCGCCTGCGACGACTTCATCCGGCACAACGGCGAATCCGGTGCGCGCGAAGCCGGCCGCCTGCGACTGGAAGGCAAGGACTACACCGTCCAGGACGGCGACATCCTCCACTTCCGCTTCGCCAATTAAGGCAACCCGACGGCGACGCGTCGATCAGCATGGCTGCCGGGTCATGGCGACGTCGGCTGATCCGCCGCGACCGCCTCTAGCCAGGCCAGGATCATGGCCTCGTCGCTGTCATAGGCCGGCGAGCGGGGGCGTTTGCGGCGCGCCTGGGCCAGGCCCTGGGCCAGGGTCCCGTCGGTGTAGTGCTCGATCACCGCCGGGTGGACATAGCAGCGCCGGCACACGGCGCGGGTATTGCCAAGGCGGGCCGACACCTGGTCCAGCACCGCGTTGACCGTGCGCGCGGCTGCCCGGGCGCTGGTGGGTGCCGGTTCACGCGCCAGGGCCGTGGCCGCCAGGACCGTGCCGGCCCAGGTGCGGAACTGCTTCGCCGTCACCTCTGGCCCGCCTGCCTCCCTCAGATAGTCGTTGACGGCCTGGGAGGTGACGGCCTGCACGCTGCCATCGGGCAATTCGTACTGGAACAGGTGCTGACCCGGCAGTTCCTGGCACAGGCGGATGATGCGCGCCATCCGCCGGTCGGTCAGGGCCAGGTTCCACACCTTCCCCGACTTGCCCATGAACTTGAACCGGACCTTGGCCCCCTCCACCGTCACGTGTCGGTTGCGCAGGGTGCTAAGGCCAAAGCTCTTGTTCGCCTTGGCATAGGTCGCATTGCCGATGCGGATCAGGGTCCGGTCCAGGAGCAGGGCGACCGTCGCCAGGATGCGGGTCCGGACCAGTCCCTTCGCCGCCAGGTCCTGCTCGAACCGGCGTCGCAGCCGCGGCAGGCAGCGGGCAAAGCCGACCAGGCCGCCATACTTGGCGGTATCCCGCAGCTCGGTCCATTGGGTGTGGTAGCGGTACTGCTTGCGTCCGCGGTCGTCACGGCCGGTCGCCTGGATATGGCCCAATGGGTCGGGACAGATCCACACATCGCGATAGGCGGGTGGAATCGCCAGGGCGCGGATCCGCTGGAGCGTCCGTGGATCGCGCACGGGGGCGCCGTCCGGCCCCACATAGCGGAAGCCCGCCCCACTGCGCCGCCGGCTGATCCCGGGCACGCCGTCGTGGACATGGACAAGATCGCCCAACTCCCCGGCCGCCGCATTCGACTGGCGCAGCAGGTCGGCAAGGGCGGCATCGGCCCGGGCACCCCGGTTCGGGGGCGTGCGGGGCTGCGTGTGTGTGTCGGTGGCTGTCATGGCTCGGTCCGGCGCTCAATGCGGACGGCGCAGATTTGTTCAACCCAGCCCCCCAAAGGGCCAGTCTGGACAGCGCCCTGTCGCCCCGGCAACGTGCAGCGCAACAAGAACGGGAGGCATGATGGCGCGTCTGCACTTTGAGGATTTCGAACCGGGAAGCGTGTTGTGGACCGAACCACGCACCGTCACGGCGGAAGAGATCATCGCCTTTGCCAGCGAATGGGACCCGCAGCCGATGCACGTCGATCCCGTCGCGGCAGCGAAATCCTATTATGGCGGGTTGATCGCGAGCGGTTGGCATACCTGTGCCATCACCATGCGCATGATGTGCGAGGGCTGGATCCTGAATGCCGCCTCGGCCGGCTCGCCCGGCGTGGACGAGGTGAAGTGGAAGGGCCCCCTGCGCGCCGGCGACACGATCCGCCTGCGCCGCGACGTGCTCGACGCCCGCCCCTCGCAGTCGCGGCCGCAGATCGGCCTGGTGCACATGACGTGCCGCGTCTTCAATCAGCGGGACGAGGAGATCCTGGAAATGCGCTCCACCGGCATGTTCTATCGCAAGGTGGTCGCATGACCCGGTATTTCGACGACTTCAAGGTGGGCGAGCGCACCGTGTGCGGCTCGTACACCGTGACGGCGGAGGAGATCATCCGCTTTGCCAGCGACTTCGACCCGCAGTCGTTCCACATCGACGCGGAGGCGGCCGAGGACTCGTTCTTCGGCGGGCTGGTTGCCAGCGGCTGGCATTCGGCCTGCATCATGATGCGCCTGATGATCACGGCGACCCCGCAGGAGAACCGCGGCGCGTTCATCGCCTCGCCCGGATTCGAGGATCTGCGCTGGTGGAAGCCCGTGCATCCCGGCGACACCTTGACCGTGGTGACCGAGGTCAAGGCGCTGCAACCCTCGAAGTCGAAGAGCGACCGCGGCGTGGTGCTGAGCCAGAATACCGTCACCAACCAGAAGGGCGAGGTCGTGCTGACCATGACGGGCAAGGGCATGTACCTGCGCCGCCCCGCAGGCGAAGGAGGTTCGGCATGAGCGTCACGGCCGCAGACATCACCCTGACCGCCAGCGACGGCCACCGCTTCAACGCGCTCCACGTCGTGCCGGCGGGCACGCCCAAAGGCGGCCTGATCGTCGCCATGGAGATCTTCGGCCTCAACGCCAACATCCGCGACCATTGCGGCCGCTTTGCCGGCTTCGGCTACGAGGTGGTGGCGCCGGCCTTCTACGATCGTGGGGAACGCGGCGTCGACCTCGGTTATGACGCGGCCGGCGTGGAGAAGGGACGCGCCCTGCGCGACCGGATCGGCTGGGACAAGCCCATGCTCGATGTTGCGGCAGCGCGCGACTTCCTGGTGCCGCGCGGCCGCGTCGCCATGACCGGCTATTGCTATGGCGGTTCGCTGTCCTGGCTGGCGTCATGCCGCGTGCCGGGCCTTGCCTGCGTCATCGGCTATTATGGCACCGCCATCCTGCAATACATGGACGAGGTGCCCCAGTGCCCGACCATGCTCCACTTCGGGGCCAAGGATGCCTCGATCCCCCTCGACCAGATCGAGGTGCTGCGGGCCAGGCATCCGGAGGTCGAGATCCACGTCTATGACGCGGAGCATGGCTTCTCCTCCGACCGCCGGGTCCACTATGACAAGGCCGCGACGGAGCTGGCGCTGGAGCGGACGCTGGCGCTGCTCGAAAGGACCGTCGGATGACGGCGGCACCCTCACCCAGCGTCGTCCCCTTCCTGATGTTCGAGGGCAAGGCTGAGGAAGCGATCAGCCTTTATGTCGCGACCATTCCCGGCAGCCATCTGGTGGAGATGAACCGCTACGGCCCCGAAGGCCCCGGGCGGCAAGGCACCGTCCAGACCGGCCGCGCCGTGATCGGCGGGACCGCGGTGATGTTCATCGACAGTCCGGTCGCCCACGCCTTCAGCTTCACGCCCGCGGTGTCATTCTTCATCACCTGCACCTCCGAGGAGGAGCAGGACCGGATCGCCATGGTCCTGGGCGCCGACGGCCAGACCCTGATGCCCCTCGACAATTACGGCTTCAGCCGCCGCTTCTGCTGGCTCAACGATCGCTACGGCGTCTCCTGGCAGATCAACCTGCCGTAGCGGCGCCATCCGCTGGGGCCTGCTGACCATAGGTCCTGAACTTCTCGAGGACGCGGGCCATCTCCTCCGCGTCGAGCAGGACGGGCTCGCCGACGGCGAGGGCGGTCAGGTATTGGGCGGCCAGGACCTCGACCTCCCGCGCCAACTTGAGGGCGGAGGCCAGGTCGGGGCCGACCGCGATCTGGCCGTGGTTGGCCAGCAGGCAGGCCCGACGCGGGCCCAGGGCCGCGAGCGCTGCATCCGACAGGGCCTGCGTGCCGAAGGTCGCGTAGTCGCCACAGGCAATGTGGTCGCCGCCCGCCGCCGCCACCATGTAGTGGAAGGCCGGGATGGCGCGGCGCAGGCAGGCAAGCGCCG
This sequence comes from Zavarzinia sp. CC-PAN008, assembly GCF_051903925.1. Lineage (GTDB taxonomy): Bacteria > Pseudomonadota > Alphaproteobacteria > Zavarziniales > Zavarziniaceae. Next base: position 2,389,879 of record NZ_CP173678.1, on the reverse strand, counting down.
TTGCGTGGCGCGAATGGCAATGGACGACGGCGCCGACCTCGGGCCGTGCCTGCAGGATCGCGCAGTGGAAGGGCCATTCGCTGGAGGGCAGGCGGCGCCCGGCCAGCACCCGCCCCTCCAGGTCCAGCATCACCAGGTCCCCTGGCTCCAGCGTATCGGCCGGCATGCCGGTGGGCGTCACCAGGAGGCCGCCCGCGACGCGGGCGGAGATGTTGCCGCTGGTCCCGGGGCTCAGCCCCTCCGCCGCCATCGCCCGGGCGGCCTGGATCAGCGTGGCCCGCAGCGTGGCCGCGTCGTTCATCGCCGTTCGGGATAGAGCGAGAGCAGCCCGTCGCGGCTGGCCGCGGCCACGCCACGCTCGGTGATCAGGCTGGTGACCAGGCGCGCCGGGGTCACGTCGAAGGCAGGGTTGCGCGCGGGCGTGCCGGCGGCCGTGATCCGCTGGCCCTGGATCTCCGTCACCTCGCTCGCGTCGCGCTCCTCGATCGGGATCAGGCGCCCGTCGTCCAGCGCCCAATCGATGGTCGAGAACGGCAGGGCGACATGGAACGGCACGCCATTGTCGTGCGCCGCCAGCGCCTTGAGGTAGGTGCCGATCTTGTTGGCGACGTCGCCATTGGCCGTCGTGCGGTCGGTGCCGACGATGCACAGGTCGACCTCCCCCGCCTGCATCAGGTGGCCGCCCGCGTTGTCGGCGATCAGGGTATGGGGCACGCCATGGGCGCCCAGTTCCCACGCGGTCAGGGCCGCCCCCTGGTTGCGGGGCCGCGTCTCGTCCACCCAGACATGGACGGGGATGCCGGCGTCATAGGCCTGGTAGATCGGCGACAGCGCGGTGCCATAGTCGACGGTTGCCAGCCAGCCGGCATTGCAATGGGTCAGGATGTTGACCGGGCGCCCCGGCTTGCGCACCGCGACCGCTTCGATCAGCGGCAGGCCGTGGGCGCCGATGGCGCGGCAGGTGGCGACATCCTCTTCCGCGATCGCGGCTGCCTGGATATAGGCCGTCTCGCGCCGCAGCGGCACGGGCGTGCCTCGCAGGATGCCGGCCATCCGGTCCAGGGCCCAGCGCAGGTTGACGGCGGTCGGCCGTGTCCCGGCCAGGACGTCGACGGCGCGGTCCAGCCGGGCGTCCGACGCATCCTCGTTCAGCGCGATGGCCAGGCCAAAGGCAGCGGTCGCCCCGATCAGGGGGGCGCCGCGCACCACCATGGTGCGGATCGCGTTGGCCGCATCCTCCAATGTGCGCAGGCGCAGGGTCGCGAATTCATGCGGCAGGCGTGTCTGGTCGATCACCACGACCCCGTCGCCATCCGGCGCCAGGTCGATCGTCCGCGTTGGCTGGCCGTTGACCTTCATGAGCCGCACCCTCCCCCGCGCTCAGTGCCCCTCGAAGGCGACCAGGGTATGGCAGGGATAGCCCGCCGCTTCCAGCTTTGCCCGGCCACCGATTTCCGGCAGGTCGATCACGAAGGAGCAGCCGGCGACGACGCCGCCCGCCATCTCGATCAGGCGGATCGCCGCACCCGCAGTGCCGCCGGTCGCGATCAGGTCGTCGATCAGCAGGACGCGGTCCCCCTTCTGGATCGCGTCGGTGTGGATTTCGACCCGGTCGACGCCGTACTCGAGTTCGTAGTCGGCACCGATCACGGTGAAGGGCAGCTTGCCCTTCTTGCGCACCGGCACGAAGCCGACCGAAAGCTGGTGCGCCACGGCCCCACCAAGGATGAAGCCGCGCGCCTCGATCCCCGCCACCTTGTCGATGCGGCGGCCGGCATGGGGCTGCACCAGCTCATCCACCGCCTTGCGAAAACCCTGGGCATCGCCCAGCAGCGTGGTGATGTCGCGAAAGACGATGCCCGGCTTGGGATAGCCCGGAATGCTGCGCACCTTGTCCCTGATCGAACTCATGTCGGTCCTTCATGGCAGTATCTGGCGATCGTGGCGAAATCCGGATTTCGCGGCCGGGACGGTCGCCCGTCGCCAGGCACGCACGGAACGGCTCAGCCGGCGGACCCCAGGACCCGACCGGCCACGGCGTCCAGCTGGCGCATCACCTGCGGATCGCGGGCCGCCGGCGCCGTGATCAAGGCATGGTCCAACGCCCGGTCACAGCCCTTTGGACAGGGGGTCGCGCGGCCGTTCTGGAGCGGCGCCAGCGCCGTTACCAGGCTCTGGGCCTTGCTGGCGTTGCCGGTCAGCACGCGGATGATGTCGCTGACCTGGACGTGGTCGTGATCGGGGTGCCAGCAATCGAAGTCGGTGACCATGGCGACGGTCGCGAAGCAGATCTCGGCCTCCCGCGCCAGCTTGGCCTCGGGCATGTTGGTCATGCCGATCACGTCGCAGCCCCAGGACCGGTAGAGGTTCGATTCGGCGAGGGACGAGAACTGCGGCCCCTCCATCGCAAGGTATGTCCCGCCCTTGACGATGGGCACGCCGCAGGCATGGCCGGCCGCCAGGATGCGCTCGCCCAGGCAGGCGCACACAGGATGCGCCATCGAGACATGGGCCACCAGGCCGGGCCCAAAGAAGCTCTTCACCCGGGCAAAGGTGCGGTCGATGAACTGGTCGACCAGCACGAACGTGCCGGGTGGCAAGGCCTCGCGGAACGAACCGCAGGCCGAGACGGAGACCAGGTCGGTGACGCCGACCCGCTTCAGGGCGTCGATATTGGCGCGGTAGTTGACGGCGCTGGGCGGCAGCTTGTGGCCACGACCATGCCGCGGCAGGAAGACCACCGGCACGTCGCCCAGTTCACCGAACAAGAGGGCGTCGGACGGCTCGCCAAAGGGCGATGCGACCGTCTGCCAGCGGGCGTTCCTGAGGCCGGGGACGTCGTAGACGCCACTGCCCCCCACAATGCCGAGCATCAGCCGACCCCTGGCGTGCAGGGGTCGGGACGGCGGCGCGGCCTTCCGGGGGACATGGCGGTGCGCGGGTTCCGGCCTGGCGTCAGTGGACGTTCGCCCAGATCTTGCGCTTGGTCAGGTACAGCAGGACGGTCAGGACGACCAGGAAGATCATGACCTTGACGCCCATCTGGTGCCGCGCCTCGAGCTTGGGCTCGGCCGTCCACATCAGGAAGCTGGCGACGTCGTGCGCCATCTGGTCGACGGTCGCCTTGGTGCCGTCGGCATAGGTGACCGAATCCTCGACCAGCGGCGGCGCCATGCTGATCGCGTGACCAGGGAAGTAGGCGTTGTAGTACTTCCCTTCCGGGATCGTGATCCCCTCCGGCACCGTCTCGCTATAGCCGTGCGCCAGCAGCGCCCAGATATAGGTCGGACCGTCGACCCGGGCCTTGGCCAGGAGCGAGAAGTCCGGCGGCAGCGCGCCGCCATTGGCGGCCCGGGCCTGCGCGTCGTTGGCATAGCCGTTCATGTGGAACCGGTCGGTGGCGACGCCGGGACGTGTCACCGGTTCGCCGATGTCGTCCATGGCCGGGACCGTGTCCTGGGCGGCCAGGGCGGCGATCTCCTTCTCGGAATAGCCGAGATCGGCCAGGTTCCGGTAGTTGACCAGGTGCATCGAATGACAGGCCGAGCAGACTTCCTTGTAGACCTGGAGGCCACGCTGCAGGGCAGCGCGGTCCCAGCCGCCAAAGACACCGTCATGCGCGAAGCTGGTCGCCGGCAGGGCCGCCGCCTCGCCCGCCGCAAGAGCGGGGGAGGACAGGCCGGACGCCAGGCCGATCACCAGGCCCAGGCTGGCAAGCGCGTTCTTGAAGGCTCGCATTTGTTCAGACCTCAGGCGCTGGCGGTTGCTGTTGCGGGTTGCGATCCGAGCACTGCCTTGGAGATCGACTCCGGCAGGGGCTTCGGGCGCTCGAACAGGCCGATCAGCGGCAGCAGCACCAGGAAGTGGGCGAAGTAATAGATGGTGGCGATCCGGCCGATGATGATGAACCAGCCCTCGGCCGGCTTGGCGCCGACCCAGCCCAGCACCAGCACGTCGATCGCCAGCAGCCAGAAGAACTGCTTGTAGATCGGGCGGAACCGCGCCGAGCGGACCTTGGACGTGTCGAGCCAGGGCAGCACGAACAGCAGCAGGATCGACGCGAACATCAGCAGCACGCCGCCCAGCTTGTCCGGCACCGCGCGCAGGATCGCGTAGAACGGCAGGAAGTACCATTCGGGCACGATGTGCGCCGGCGTCACCAGCGGGTTGGCCGGCACGTAGTTGTCCGGATGGCCCAGCGCGTTCGGATTGAAGAACACGAAGAAGGCGAACACCAGGAACAGGATGCCCATGCCGAACGCGTCCTTCGCCGTGTAGTACGGGTGGAAGGGGATCGTGTCCTGCGGGCTCTTGATGTCGATGCCCAGCGGGTTGTTCGACTTCGGGATGTGCAGCGCCCAGATGTGCAGCAGCACCACGCCCAGGATGACGAAGGGCAGCAGGTAGTGCAGCGCGAAGAAGCGCGTCAGCGTCGGGCTGCCCACGGCGAAGCCACCCCACAGCCACTTCACGATCGGCTCGCCGACGAGCGGGATGGCCGAGAAGAAGTTGGTGATGACGGTCGCACCCCAGAAGGACATCTGGCCCCAGGGCAGCACATAGCCCATGAACGCCGTCGCCATCATGAGGAGGACGATGACCACGCCCATCCACCACACGACTTCGCGCGGCGACTTGTACGATCCGTAGTACAGGCCCCGGAAGATGTGGATGTAGACGACGATGAAGAACATCGACGCCCCGTTCATGTGGATGTAGCGCAGCAGCCAGCCATAGTTCACGTCGCGCATGATGTGCTCGACGCTGGCGAAGGCGAGCGTCGCCTCAGGCACGTAGTGCATGGCCAGGATGACGCCGGTGGCGATCTGGACCGCCAGGCAGACGCCGGCCAGGAAGCCGAAATTCCACCAGTAGTTCAGGTTCTTGGGCGTCGGATAGACGACCAGGGCCCCATAGACGAGGGAGAGGACGGGCAGCCGCTGGTCGAACCACTGGACGGCCCGGTTGCTGGTGGGCAGTGCGCCATGGCCCGCCGCATGGGTGTTGTCGCTCATGATCAGCCGATGCGGATGGTTGTCGGGGACGTGAAGGCGTAGGTCGGCACGGGCAGGTTGGCCGGCGCCGGACCCTTGCGGATGCGACCCGACGTATCGTAGTGCGACCCGTGGCAGGGGCAGAACCAGCCGCCGAAATCACCGGCGTTCGAGACCGGCACGCAGCCCAGGTGGGTGCAGACGCCGATCACGACCAGCCATTCGGCCTCGTTCGGCTTGACCCGGTCCTTGTCCGCCTGCGGATCCGGCAGGTCGGACATGGGGGTGTCCTCCGCCTCCTTGATCTCGGCCGCGGTGCGGTGGCGCACGAAGGTGGGCTTGCCCTGCCAGAACACGGTGACCGTCTGGCCCTCGGCGATCGGCGTCAGGGTGACGTCGGTCGTCGACAGCGCGAGCGCGTCGGCAGAGGGGTTCCACTGGTCGATGAACGGCCACGCGGCCGCCGCTGCGCCAACCGCCGCCATCGCACCGGTAGCAATATACAGAAAGTCACGACGGGTCGGTTCCGGCCCGCCGTGCGCTCCCGTTTTTCCGGCCGAGGCCCCGGTCGCCGCCATCATTCGCTCCAAATGCTGCTCTACGCGCGCCCGCAATCTGTCATGGTGCGCGCGTGCTCCGTAGTGACACGCTGCCGCAGCATGGTGGCATGCCCGCCCGGTTTCAATCCCCCAGCGATGACATGGGCTTGAACGCTGGCGCCGGTGTGGCCGCGGGGCCCGCGAAAACGGCACAGGAAGGGCCTGTGGTGCCGCCAACGCGGCCTGATTCACCGGCAGCCAGGGAATCGCCCTCCCCCACCGGCGCCGTCAGGCACGCCGCATTCGGCAGGCCCCGCGATGATCTGGCGCAACAATGCGCCATGCCCGCAACAGCGCGGCGCCACGCTCACCGCCCTCCCGATACTTGCATCCCATTCGCATTCGCACTATCGCTGCCCTGCCCTTTCCCGGTGAGCGACGCGGGCCGATGCTGATCTCGATTCCCGACGTGCTGAGTGCCACCCAGGCGCGGCAGTGCCGCGACAGCCTGGACCGGGCCGAATGGATCGACGGAAACGCCACCGCCGGCAGCCAGTCCGCCCTGGTGAAGCGCAACATGCAACTGGCCGAGGGCAGCCCCGTCGCCCAGCAGATGGGCAATGCCCTGCTGGACGTCCTGGCCGCCACGCCCCTGTTCATCTCGGCCGCCCTGCCGCTGAAGATCTATCCGCCCCTGTTCAACCGCTACGCCGGCGGCCAGCATTTCGGCGCGCATGTCGACAATGCGATCCGGCCGGTCCGGGGGACCAGTGTCCGTGTCCGCACAGACCTGTCCGCGACCCTGTTCCTGGCCGAGCCCGACGAGTACGAGGGCGGCGTGCTGGTGGTGCAGGACCACTACGGGACGCACGAGGTAAAGATGCCCATGGGCCACATGGTGCTCTACCCCTCGGGCAGCCTGCACCATGTGACGCCGGTGACGCGGGGGGTACGCGTCGCGTCGTTCTTCTGGGTCCAGAGCCTGGTCCGCCAGGACGAGGACCGCGCCGCGCTGTTCGAACTGGACCAGACGATCCAGGCCTTGTCGGTGGAGCGGGGCCAGGGCGATGCCCAGGTGCTGCGCCTGACCGCGCTCTATCACAACCTGCTGCGACGCTGGGCGGAGACCTGATTTCGCTGCTTGATGCCGAGCGTTGTGACAGTCTTCAGCCGGGCGCTGACGGGACCGCTTCGCCGGCCGCATCGCCCGGGCGGAGGACGCCGCGCGGCGGCACGAGGGGATACGGCATGAGTGAGGATACGAAGGCAACGGCCAGCGCCTGGTTCACCAGCCTGCGCGACCGGATCTGCGCGGCCTTCGAGGCGCTGGAGGACAGCTACGAGGGGCCCTTGCGCGACCGTCCAGCCGGGCGGTTCGAGCGCAAGGCCTGGGACCGCCCGGGCGGCGGCGGCGGCGTCATGTCGGTGATGAAGGGCCGCGTGTTCGAGAAAGTGGGCGTCAACGTCTCAACCGTGTGGGGCGAGTTCTCTTCCGACTTTGCCAAGTCGATGCCGGGGGCGGACAGCGATCCCCGCTTCTGGGCCAGCGGCATCAGCCTGGTGGCGCACATGCAGTCGCCCCTGGTGCCAGCGGTGCACATGAACACGCGTCACATCGTGACCACCAAGCGCTGGTTCGGCGGCGGGGCCGACCTGACGCCGATGGTGCCCGACGAGCAGGATACGGCCGATTTCCACGCCGCACTCCAGGGTGCTTGCGACGCGCACGATCCGGCGTACTACCCGCGCTACAAGAAGTGGTGCGACGAGTATTTCTTCCTGCCCCACCGCAACGAGCCGCGGGGCGTCGGCGGCATCTTCTTCGACAATCTGTGGACGGACCGGGGTTTCGACACCGATTTCCAGTTCGTGAAGGACGTCGGCCTCGCGTTCCTGGACGTCTATCCCCGGCTGGTCGCGCGACACATGAACCGGCCCTGGACGCAAGCGCAGCGCGAGCACCAGCTGGTCCGCCGCGGCCGCTATGTCGAGTTCAACCTGCTCTATGACCGGGGCACGCTGTTCGGCCTCAAGACCGGCGGCAATACCGAGGCGATCCTGATGTCCCTTCCCCCGGAAGTCCGCTACCCCTGATGCGTCCGTATCCTGCGGCGGTCCGGTGAGCCAGGTCAGAATCCAGGAACCCATGGTCCCGGCCGATTGCGTGGCGCTTGAGGATTATGAGCGCCACGCGAAGGCGCGCCTGCCCGAGGCGGCCTGGGCCTATCTGACGGGCTTTGGCGGCGACGGCCTGACCCGGCGCCGCAACCGGCAGGCGTTCGACGCCCTGGAACTGGCGGGCCGCGTCCTGGTCGACATGAAGGGGGCGAACACGGCACTGGAGCTGCTCGGCCTCCAGCTCGACCTGCCGGTGATCCTTGCGCCCGTCGCCTATCAGCGGCTGGCCCATCCGGACGGCGAACTGGCGACCGCGCTGGGTGCGGCAGCGGCGCGCGTCCTGATGACCCTGAGCGTGCAGTCCAGCACCCTGCTGGAGGACGTGGCCGCGTCCGCCCAGGGGCCGCTGTGGTTCCAGCTCTATTTCCAGGCCGAACGCCGGGATTCGCTTGGTCTGGTGCGGCGGGCGGAGCAAGCCGGGTTCCGTGCCCTGGTCGTCACGGTCGATACGCCCGTCAACGGGGTGCGCAATGCCGAGCAGCGGGCCGCCTTCCGCCTTCCGCACGACTGCCGGCCGGTGAACCTGGACGGCATCAGACCGGTGACGCCGCAGGCGGGTCCCGGCCAGAGCCCGGTCTTCAGGGGCATGCTGGACCGCGCGCCGACCTGGGACGATATCGCCTGGCTGCGCGATGCCACTCGCCTGCCCTTGCTGCTGAAGGGAATCACGCATCCCGACGATGCGCTGAAGGCGCTGACGCTGGGTGTCGACGGCATCGTCGTCTCGAACCATGGTGGCCGGGCGCTGGACACCCTGCCGGCCAGCCTCGAGTCGCTGCGGGCCATCGCTCCCGCGGTCGCAGGGCAGCTGCCGCTGATCGTGGACGGTGGCATCAGGCGCGGCACCGACGTGCTCAAGGCCCTGGCCTTGGGCGCGCGCGCCGTAATGATCGGGCAGCCCATCGTCCACGCCCTGGCCGTGGCGGGCGCCGTCGGCGTGATCCACATGCTGACCATCCTGCGGGTCGAGCTGGAGGTTGCGATGGCCCTGACCGGCTGCCGCACCATGGCCGACATCGGCCCGCACGCGCTGTGGCAGCCGGCCCGCTGATGCTTCGAGGCGCGCCGTCCCGACGGGTGTCGGCGGAACGGGTCAGCGGGCCAGCACCGCCTCGGCCAGGGCCAGGCCCAGGTCGCCGGCAGGGGTGACGGCGACACGTTCCAGGCCCAGCCAGTCTGCCATCGCCCGCAATTCCAGGGCCAGAGCCTCTGCCGTATGGGGCGGGGCATGGGGTTCGGCATGCGCCGCGTGCACGCGCAGGGTCCCGGCGGCGCGATCGGCCTTCAGGTCGACGCGCGCCACCAGGTGCTCGCCCAGGAGGAAGGGTAGCACGTAGTAGCCGTGCACGCGCTTGTGCTGAGGCGTGTAGATCTCCAGCCGGTAGTGGAAGTCGAACAGGCGCTCGGTCCGTGAGCGTTCCCAGACCAGCGGATCGAACGGCGCCAGGAGAGCCCGCGCCTCCACCCGCCGCGGCTTGCGCGCCTCAGCATGCAGGAAGGCGGGCTGACTCCAGCCCTCGACCTTGACCGGGACCAGGGCGCCCATCTCGACCAGTTCGGGCAGGCGGGCCTTGGCCGCCTCCGGCCCCTGCCGGAAATAGTCGCGCAGGTCGCCGGCGGTGGCGACGCCCAGCGCCTCGGCCGCATGCAGCAGCAGCGCCCGCTCGGCGTCCGCGCGGGTCGGCGTCGGCGTCTCCAGGATCGCGCGGGGGATCACGCGCTCGGGCAGGTCATAGACACGCTCGAAGCCGCGGCGCGTGGCGGTGGTCAGGTGGCCTGCCCAGAACAGCCATTCCAGCGCCCGCTTGCGCTCGCTCCAGCCCCACCAGCCGCCCTCCCCCTTCTCGCCGTCCAAGTCGGAGGCGATGGTGGGGCCGCGCTTCACGATTTCGTCCAGGACCTGGTCGACATAGGGTCGGCGCTCGGCCGCGAATCGGGCCAGACCGCCATAGATGCCCTGGCCATCGCGCGCGGCCGCCATCCGCCAGCGCAGCAGCGGCTGGAAGCGCAGCGGCAGCAGCGATGCCTCGTGCGCCCAGTACTCGAACAGGTGGCGCGGCCGGCCCCAGGCCGCCGCCTCCAGGTGCTCGCGGTCATAGGGGCCCAGGCGCGAGAACAGCGGCAGGTAGTGGGCGCGGGCCAGCACGCTGACCGAATCGATCTGCAGCAGGCCGAGCCGCTCGATCGTGCGGCGCACATGGCGCGCGGTGGGTGCCACGGGCCGTGGCTCCGCCAGCCCCTGCGCCGCGATCGCGATCCGCCGCGCCGCCTTGAGGGAGAGTGTGTCCATCACAGGCACGCGTCGTTGCCCCTTCCCCCCTCGCGGGGGAAGGTTGGGATGGGGGGGCCTGGACGCCGGTGCTCCCCGTCAGATGAAGGCTCCGGCGGAAACGCCCCCCCACCCAACCCTCCCCCGCGAGGGGGGAGGGCTAGAAGAGCGGCGCTGGCGAGGCGTCGGAATTCGATGGGCGTCACAGGAGGAGCTCGTCGTCGGGCGGGGGGTCGGGGAGCGTGGAGCTGTTCTCGGCCAGCGGCGCGCCCGTGCCGTCGAAGCCGGCGGCCTTGAGCTCCTCCAGCCCTGGCAGGTCCTTCAGGCTGGCCAGCCCGAAATGCGCCATGAAACCTTGCGTCGTCACGTATTCCAAGGGGCGGCCCGGGGTCTCGCGCCGGCCCTTGGGGGTTACCCATTCCGCCTCCATCAGGACGTCCAGCGTGCCGCGCGACAGGCCGACCCCGCGGATCTGCTCGATCTCCGCCCGGGTGATGGGCTGGTGATAGGCTATCACCGCCAGCGTCTCGACCGCCGCGCGGGACAGGCGGCGCTGCTCCGCCTCCTCCCGCCGCAGCAGGAAGGCAAGGTCCGGTGCCGTGCGGAAAGTGAAGGCGCCGCCGACCTCGGCCAGGACCACGCCGCGCCCCTCGTAATGCCGGCGCAGTTCGTCCAGCAGCGGCCGCAGGTCGGTTCCGGCCGGCAGGGCGCGGGCCAGGGTGGCGCGGTCCAGCGGCTGGGGGCTGGCGAACAGCAGCGCCTCGATGATCCGCAGTTCGGCCTTCATGAGATCCGCCTATGCGCCGGAGCGCCCGCGCCCGTCCACCCGCTTTATGCGGATGGGGCCAAAGGCGTGGTCCTGCTGCAGCTCGATCACGCCCTGCTTGGCCAGTTCCAGGCTGGCGGCGAGCGTGCCGGCGATCCCGGCGCGCCAGCCCTGCGCGCCCTGGAGCTCCGGCGGCAGGAAATGCTCCAGCGTCAGCCAGTCCAGGCTCTCGCCGATCAGCAGGGACAGGCGGTCCAGTGCCGCCTCGATCGAGTAGAGGATGGGCGCGCCCACCTGGAACGGCGCATCGACGGGACGCAGGCGCTGCCGGGCATAGGCCTGGAGCAGGTCGTGCAGGGTGCAATGCCACGACGTGTTGCGCGTCACCTCCACTGGCTCCGGCGCGCCGCGGGCGAAGACCTCGCGCCCCAGCTGCGGCCGCGCCATCAGGCGGCCCGCCACCCGGCGCAAGACCTCCAGCCGGGCCAGCTGCCGGGCCAGGCGATCCGCCATGTCCTGGGCCGAAAGCTCGCCTTCCTTGGGCTTTTCGGGCAGCAGCAGCCGCGACTTCAGGTAGGCAAGCCAAGCCGCCATCACAAGGTAGTCGGCCGCCAGTTCCAGGCGCCGCCGCTTGGCATCCAGGACAAAGGCCAGGTACTGCTCGGCCAAGGCCAGGATCGAGATCTGTCGCAGGTCGACCTTCTGGCCGCGTGCCAGGACCAGCAGAACGTCCAGCGGCCCTTCGAATCCGCCCAGGTCGACCAGCAGCGCCTCCGGATCGACCGCGGGCTGCCGCGGTGGATCCTCGAACGGTGCGTCGATCTGGGCCATGGCGGCCCTAGCCGGCGGGCCGCCGCATCAGGCCACGGCCGTCTGCAGCAGCTCGTGCAGCCGGGCCAGGCCACGCTCGGCATCGAAGGGTCGGGGGCTGCGTCGCGCACGGTCGGCCGCACGCAGCCGGCGCACGGCGTCGGCATCCAGGCGCGGCACCACGTCCAGGATGTCTTCCAGCTCGTCGACGCGGCCGCTGCAATGCAGGACCACGTCGCAACCCGCCTCGAGCGCCGCGCGCGTGCGCGCCGGCAGCGATCCGGAGAGCGCGTTCATGCCGATGTCGTCGGACAGGAGCACGCCGTCAAAGCCGATCCACTCGCGGATCACATCCTCGATCAAGGTAGCGGAGGTGGTGGCCGGCGCCTCCGGATCGATGGCGCTGTAGACCACATGCGCGGTCATGGCGACCGGCAGGTGGGCCAGCTTGCGGAACGGCGCGAAGTCGGTGCGTTCCAGCACGCCCAGTTCGGTATGGACCAAGGGCAGGGCATGGTGACTGTCGGCGGGCGCCCGGCCATGGCCGGGAATGTGCTTCACGATGGGCAGCACGCCGCCATCGAGCAGGCCTTCGGCCACGGCGGCGGCCAGTTCGGCGACCAGCGCCGGATCGCCGCCAAAGGCCCGGTCGCCGATCACGCCATGCCCCTCCGGCAGGGCCAGGTCGACCACCGGCGCACAGGCGACGTCGATGCCCAGCGGCTGCAGCTGCGCGGCGATCAGGCGGCCCAGCAGCCACGCCGCCTCGCCCGCCCCATCGGCCATGCCGCCGATCGCGTTCTGCGGCGGCAGGGCGGCCCAGCCGGGTGGCTTCAGGCGCTGCACCCGGCCGCCTTCCTGGTCGATCAGGATGGGCGCGTCGGAGCGCCCGACCGTCTCGCGCAGGTCGGCCGTCAGGGCGCGCACCTGCGGGGCGTCGACCACATTGCGCGCGAACAGGATGAAGCCCAGCGGATCCAGGCTGCGCAGCAGCTCGCGCTCGTTCGCCTCCAGCGTCGGGCCGGAACAGCCGATGACGATCGCGCGCGGCGGCTCAGGTCGCAGGGTTTCGCGTTTCGGGACGTCAGCGGACGACGGCACAGTCCAGGCTCCGGGCCTTGAGGTCGGCGCACAGCCGCTCCGCCGCGGCGCGGTCGGGCAGCATGCCGACGCGCAGGCGATAGAGGCGGTTCCCGCCAACGGTGACAGGTTCGATGATCGAGCCATAGCGGCCCAGAAGGTCAGGATGGGCCCGCTGCAGCCGGGCCCAGGACGCCTTGGCCGAATCGACGTCGCGCAGCGCCGCCAACTGGACCATCACGCCGTCGGCCGATCCGGTCGACGCGGACGCCGGCGGGCGCGCCACGGCGGCCTGCTGCTGCGGCTGACCGGCCGGGGCAGGTGTCGGCGAGGTGGGGGGAGCGGCGGCAGGCGCACTGGACGCGGGCGGACTGGCAGGCGCCGCGACCTCGGGCGGGGGAGCCGGGCGGGGTGCCGGGCGCGGAGCCGGCCGAACGGGCGGCGCCTCCGCCGCGGCGGCCTCAGCCGGTGCCGCAGTGTTGGTCCCCGGTGGCAGGCCGGGTATCCCCGCCGGCGGCGCGGCCGCCTGGTCCACCTGGGAGGGGAGCGGCGCGGCGGGCACCGGGGCAACCGGCACCGGGGCGACGGGGGTCGGCACCGATGGCGCGGCTGCCTCGGGCGCAGGCACGGGGGCCGCCTCCGCCGCGGCGGGGGGGACGTCGTCCTCTTCCTCCAGGGGCAGTTCGGCAGGCGGCGGCGCGGCGGGACGGCGCGCCGCTGCATCGGGCCGGGCCTCGGTCGGCGGCGGGGGTGGCGGAAGACCGGGCGGCGGCGCGGTCACGACGGGCGCCGGCTGGGGTGCTGCGGCCTCGCTCCCGGGGGCGGGCGGCGGCAACGGCAGGGGCTGCTCCGGCATGGGGGCCACGGGTTCCGGCCCAGGCAGGATGTTCTCCGCCCCGGCCGGCTGGCTGCCGTCCAGCATGCGATAGATCTGGCGATCGCGGCCCGGCACCTCGCGCCCGCCCGGATCCTCCGGCGCGCGGCGGATCGGTCCGGCCTCGGCCGTGATCAGGGGGACGTCGCCATCCTGGGGCAGCGTATCGCGGGTGGCATAGCTGTAGCCGACCCAGAACACCACGCCCAGCACGGCCAGGCCCAGGACGATCCGCAACGGCTTGATCCCGGACCCGCCATCGCCATGCGGCCGCTTGGGGATCGCATCGTCCGGATCGAGCTCCAGCGACATGGCTAACGCATCTCCTCCGCCGGGACGACGCCCAGGATACCCAGGCCCGCGGCTATCACATCGGCGACCGCCTGGATCAGGGCAAGGCGGGCGCGGGTCAGCTCCGCATCCTCCGCCACCAGGAAGCGCAGGGCCGGATCGTCCTTGCCGCGATTCCACAGTCCATGCAGGTCCGCTGCCAGATCATAGAGCGCAAAGGCGATTCGGTGGGGCTCATGTGCAAGTGCCGCCGATTCGACCAGCCGCGGCCACGACACCAGCCGCTTGATCAGGGCCAGTTCATGCGGCGATTCCAGGCGCTTGAAGTCGGCCCCGCGCAGGGCGGCGCGGTCCTGTCCCAGACCCGGCATCGTCTCCTGAGCCTGGCGCATGACCGACCGCACCCGCGCATGGGCGTACTGCACATAGAAGACGGGATTGTCCTTCGACTGTTCCGTGACGCTGACAAAGTCGAAGTCCAGCGCGGCATCGTTCTTGCGCGTCAGCATCATGAAGCGGACGACGTCCGCGCCGACCTCGTCCACCACGTCGCGCAGGGTGACGAAGGTGCCGGCGCGCTTGGACATCTTATAGGGCTCGCCCCCCCGGAACAGCTTCACCAGCTGCACCAGCTTGATGTCCAGGTCGGCCTTGGCCTCGGTCAGGCCGGCCACGGCCGCCTTCATCCGCTTGACATAGCCGCCATGGTCGGCGCCGAAGATGTCGATCATCTCCAGGAAGCCGCGCACCACCTTGTCGTAGTGATAGGCGATGTCGGCCGCGAAATAGGTCCACGACCCGTCCGACTTCTTCAGCGGCCGGTCGGTGTCGTCGCCGAACTGGCTTGCCTTGAACAGGACCTGGGGCCGCGGCTCCCAGTCGTCAGGCGCCTTGCCCTTGGGCGGCTCCAGCACGCCGGTATAGATCAGGCCCTGCGCCTCCAGCGCCTCCAGTGCCGCATCGATGCGACCGTCATAGACCGCCTTCTCGGACGAGAAGACGTCATGTCGGATGTTGAGCACCGCCAGGTCGTCGCGGATCAGGTCCATCATCCGCTCGACCGCGAAGTCGCGCATCGCCGGCAGCCAGTCCGCTTCCGGCACCTCCAGCCAGCGCCCGCCATCCCGCTCGGCCAGGGCCTGGCCGACGGGCACCAGATAGTCGCCGGGATAGAGCCCCTCAGGAATCTCGCCGATCGCCTCGCCCAGGGCCTCGCGATAGCGGAGGTAGACCGAGCGGGCCAGGACATCGACCTGGGCGCCGCCGTCGTTGATGTAGTACTCGCGCGTCACCTCCCAGCCGGCAAAGACCAGCAGGTTGGCCAGTGCGTCGCCGAACACGGCGCCTCGGCAATGCCCGACATGAAGCGGGCCCGTGGGGTTGGCGGAGACATACTCGACATTCACCCTGGCCCCGCCGCCAAGCGTGGAGCGGCCATAGCCCGCCCCCTGCTCCAGCACCTCCCCCAGCCGGGCAAGCCAGATCGCGCGCTCCAGCCGCAGGTTGACGAAGCCGGGACCCGCCACCTCGGCCCGCGTCACGCGCGGGTCGGCCTCCAGCCGCGCGGCCAGGGCCGTCGCGATCTCCTTAGGATTGCGCTTCGCTGGCTTGGCCAGGGCCATGGCCGCGTTGGTCGCGATGTCGCCGTGCTCGGGATCGCGCGGCGGCTCGACGGTGATCGCGTCCAGCGACAGGCCAGCGGGCAGCACGCCATCGGCGACCAGGGCGGCCACCGCCTCGCGCACCAGGCCCAGGATCTCGGCAAACAGGTTCATCGTGACTATTCCGAAAGGTCGAACAGGCGGGCGTGTTCCGCCAGGGCAAAGCGGTCGGTCATCCCCGCAATGAAATCAGCGACAAGGCGCGCGGTCCGGGCATCCCCCGGCGCGCCCGCCCGTGCGCGCCATTCCTGGGGCAGGCAGCCGGGTTCGTCCAGCAGCAGGTTGAACAGGGCCGTCACCACCCGCCGCGCCTTGGAGGTCATGCGATTGACCTTCCAGTGCGAATACATATGGGTGCGCAGGAACGCCTTCAGCGCCGCGTCATGCGCCCGCATCGCGTCCGAGAAGGCGACGAGCGGACGATCCAGGGCGCGCACGTCCTCCGGCCCGCGCAAGGGGCCGCGGACGGCCTCGGCCGCGACGATGCGGCGCCGCGTCTCGACGATGACGTCCTCGACCATGATCGAGATCAGGCGGCGCACGCTCTCATGGATCAGGCGGGAGGGTTCGATCCCCGGATAGGCCCTGGCGACGCCCTCGAACACGCCGCCGACCAGGGGGACCGCGTGCAGGTCGTCGATCGCGAACAGGCCCGCGCGCAGGCCGTCGTCGATGTCGTGATTGTTATAGGCGATGTCGTCGCTGATCGCCGCGACCTGTGCCTCGGGCCCCGCATGGGTGGACAGTTCCAGGTCGTGTTCCGCGACATAGTCGAGGATGGGCTGGGGGACGGCACGCCGGGCGCTCTTGCCCGTCACCAGCGGGCCCAGCAGCGGGCCATTGTGCTTCACCACCCCTTCCAGCATTTCCCAGGTCAGGTTCAGCCCATCGAACCCGGCATAGCGGTGCTCAAGACGGGTCAGGATGCGCAGCGTCTGCGCATTGTGGTCGAAGCCGCCATAGGGCTGCATCGCGCGGTCCAGCGCATCCTCCCCCGCATGGCCAAAGGGCGGATGGCCCAGGTCATGGGCCAGGGCCTGCGCCTCGCCCAGGTCCTCGTCCAGGCCCAGCGTCCGGCAGATCGAGCGCGTGATCTGGGCGACTTCCAGCGAATGGGTCAGCCGGGTGCGATAGTGATCGCCGATGTGATAGACGAAGACCTGCGTCTTGTGCTGCAGCCGGCGGAACGCCGCGGCGTGCAGGATGCGATCGCGGTCGCGCTGGAAGACGGTCCGCGTGGGGCTCTCCGCCTCGGCCAGGCGGCGCCCGCGCGAGTGCGCGGGGCGCGTGGCAAAGGGCGCCCGCGGGCCAGCGGGGGCCGGGGCGACGGGATCGGCACTTCCGGGTTGCGCCACGCTCATCGCGGCGGACCCTAATCGGCTGCCATGGCGCATTCAAGGCACGGCTTGGCGGCACGCAGTCGATGCCGGTCAGGTGGCCGATTGACTTGGGGCCGCCGGACCTTAAGTCTTGGGCACGACGTCAGGCCGCCGGGCCCAGCCACGCGGCCGCAAAGGAACAGCTTCATGAGCGACGCAGATACCCTGGACCGCCCAGCGACGATCGACCTGACGGACAGCGCCGCGCGGCGCATCGTCGAACTGATCGCCGAGGACGGAGGACCCGGCCTGAAGCTCCGCATCGCCGTGACGGGGGGCGGATGCTCCGGGTTTTCCTACAACTTCTCGTTCGATGACACGACGATGGATGACGACCTCGTGGTGGCCCGCAACGGCGCGACAGTTCTGGTCGATTCCGTCTCGCTCGACCTGCTCAAGGGCTCGGTCGTCGACTTTGTCGAGGACATGATGGGCGCGTCCTTCCAGGTGAAGAACCCCAACGCCACCTCGTCCTGCGGCTGCGGCTCGTCCTTCGCGGTCTGAGCCGGACGCGCGCGCCGTGCGGATCGCGACGTTCAACGTCAATTCGATCAAGGTCCGCCTGCCGCTGCTGCTCGGCTGGCTGAAGCAGGCGGCCCCCGACGTCGTCCTGCTGCAGGAGATCAAGGTCGAGACCGAGAAGTTTCCGCGGACCGATATCGAGGATGCCGGCTACAACCTGGCCGTCGTCGGCCAGAAGACCTATAACGGCGTCGCCATCCTCTCGAAATTCCCGATGACGGTGGAGCTCGACTGCCTGCCCGGCAGCCCCGGGGGAGAGGAGCAGTCCCGCTATGTCGAGGCGGTCGTGGATGCCGGCGCCCATGCGGTGCGCGTGGCGTCGATCTACCTGCCCAACGGCAATCCGGTCGAGACGGAGAAGTTTCCCTACAAGCTGGGCTGGATGGAGCGGCTGCGGGCGCATGCCGCGACGCTGCTCCGCCATGAGGAGATCCTCGTGCTTGGCGGCGACTACAATTGCTGCCCGACCGATCTCGACGTGTACGACCCCGTCGGATGGGCCAATGACGCCCTGTGCAGGCCCGAGACGCGACAGCATTTCCGCGCCCTGTGCAACCTGGGCTTCACCGATGCGGTGCGGGCGCTCGACCCCTCTCCCCATCTCTATACGTTCTGGGACTACCAGGCCGGCCGCTGGCAGCGCGACCAGGGCCTGAGGATCGATCACCTGCTGCTCTCACCCCAGGCCGCAGACCGCCTGATGGCCGCTGGCGTCGACAAGACGCCCCGCGGGTTCGACCGCCCCTCCGATCACACGCCGGCCTGGGTCGAACTCGCCGTCTAGGCCGGACGGCGCCGGCAAGTGACTCCGGAAAGACAAAGGGGGCGGCGCCCGCATGACGCCGCCCCCTTCCATCTCGCCTTTCGGGCGACGGAATCAGGTCTGGACCGACACCGCGTCCCAGACGATGGCCATGTCCTCCAGCGCCTGGTCCAGCGCACTGCGCGCGTCGGCATAGGAGTCGGCATCGGCGCTGGCCAGCAGGGCCCGGCGCAGTTCGACCTCGGCCAGCGCGTGGCTCAGCGCGGCAGCATTGGCACTGCGGCTTTCGCTGGGCTGCGCGGCGCGCCCGTTCTCATAGTCCGCGACCCGCTCGCGCCAGCCGTCGATGACAAGGTTCAGGCCACCTTCGGTCGCGGGCAGGTAGCGATTGGGCTCGATCCGCGGAAAGTCGCGATCCGGCGCGGTCACGCCGCTGGCGGCACCCGCCTGGGCCGGCTGCTGGTCGAGCGAGCCGGCAAAAGCCGGGCCGGCGAGGAAAGCAAGCACCGCACCGGAGATCAGGATCCTCTTCATCTGCGCCTCCGCCATCCGTTCAATAATTCGTCTGGTGTTGTAAATGGCACACGGATGGCTTTGTTCCAGCGTCAAGACTGTGATCCTTCCGTGATCGGAAGTCACAACGCCATTGACATGGCCCCAATAACAGTCGCGCGAAGCCCGCGGGAGAGGTCGACCGCGCCGCTGATGACGAACGCACAAATTCCTGGGAACCGGGTGCAGTCATCGCCGTTCTGGTCGGCATCGGATAGCTCAACAACCCGAAAACGGCAGAAGGAGTTCTCATCATGTCCAGGATCGTCGCACTTTCCGGCGCTGTTGCTCTGGCCCTGTCGCTGGGCGCCTGCGGCTACTCCACCGGCGACCGCGCGCTCAGCGGCGGCGCGATCGGTGCGGCCGGCGGCGCGGCCCTGGGCGCCATCGGTGGCAACCCCGCGGCCGGCGCGATCGCCGGTGGCGTGGCGGGTGCCGCGGCCGGCGCCCTGACCCGCCCCGACCAGGTCAACATGGGCAAGCCGGTCTGGCGCTAAGCGCTTGACCCTCTGAGCGTCGCAACCCGGCGGGCCTGGCATCGCCCAGCCCACCGGACCGTCGTTCCTCAAGGCCCTTCGCGCGACCGCGCGGAGGGCCTTTTGTTTTGCCCCCCCGCCGCTACAGTTTTCCCAACCCCGGGACAATCGGGGATGGAGGGAAGCCATGGCAGCGAAAGGCACGGCCATCGTGGTCGGCGTGGGCGCTCATGCCGGATTGGGGGCGGCCTTGTGCCGGCGCTTCGCGCGGGAGGGACTTCACGTCCTGGCCGCCGGGCGCACCACCCGGCGCGTGCAGGCGGTGGTCGATGCCCTCAGCGACCGCGGTCGCGACGCCACGGCGATCACGCTGGACACGACGGACGAGGGCGACGTGGCCGCCCTGTTCCGGACCGCCCACCAGATCGGTGGCGGGCCACCCGAAATCGTCGTCTTCAACGCCGGCAACAACGCGCCCCACGACTTCCGCACGATGGATGCCGCGTTCTTCGAGACGGTATGGCGGGTCGCGTGCTTTGGCGGCTTCCTCGTGGGGCGCGAGGCGGCGCGCACCATGGTCCCGGCGGGTCGCGGCTCGATCCTGTTCACTGGCGCCACGGCGTCGCTGCGCAGCCGGCCGCCATTCACCGCCTTTGCCGCGGCCAAGGCAGGCCTGCGCGCCATCGCCCAGTCCATGGCGCGGGAGTTCGGCCCGGCCAACATCCACGTGGCCCACGTGGTCATCGATGGCGGCATCGATGGCGAGAAACTGCACAAGGCAGCCCCGGCAATGGTCGAGGCCAAGGGCGAGGGCGGACTCCTCGACCCCGACGACATTGCCGAAGCGTATTGGCAGCTGCACCGCCAACCGCACACCACCTGGACCTTCGAACTGGACCTGCGTCCGTTCAGGGAGCCTTTCTGATCCCGCCAGGCGGGGGAAGAAGGTCTACTTCTGGAACTTGACGTCCAGGCGCGATGCCGTTGTCACGCGCGAGACGCAGTCCGCAACCTCGCCCCCGGCGCTGGCGCAGGGCGCCACGTCGTTCAGCAGGATCGAACCGATGCCGGTGCAGGCAAGGCCCGTCAGGTCGAACAGCTTGACCGTCGTCTTGTTGGCGCGAAGCGGGCCGGCATCGACCGCGATGCGACGGGCGATCTCGCCGCTGCCGGCGAACAGGACCAGATCCAGGCGGAATGTCTGGTATTCCGCGTCCGTCGGGTTCTCGAACACCATGTAGGCGCGGCAGCCCTCAGGCTTGTCCTCCAGCTTGTTCAATTCGACCTTCAGGCCAGCGGGTGCTGCGGGGGCGGCGGCCTGTGCCAGCGTCGCACCGGAAAAGCCCAGCGCCCCGCATGCCAGCGCGGCCGTGGCCACAGCGATAGTTCGAACGTTCACGTCGGTCCCTCGTCAAGCCTCGCGCCCCCGTGATGGGCGCGCCGCAAACCCTAACCGAGAGCCAGCGGCGGACAAAGCGCCGCGCACGATGGGTCGACAGGCGCGCCACCCGGACAAGCGCAGCCGGTGCTTGGCATCAATGAATTTTTCGCAGTTGCACACAAGGTGGCTGCTAGCATCGCCGGCATGACCCTTGCCCTCGATCCCGTCAGTCCCAGCCTCGGCGTCGTGGTCCGTGGCCTGGATGTCGCAGCGCCACCTTCGCCGGAGGCCCAAAGCCGCCTGCGACAGGCGCTCGTGCGCCATCAGGTTCTCTTTTTCGAGGACCAGGACATCTCGCCAGCGCAGCATCGCGACTTTGCCGCGCTGTTCGGCCCGC
This sequence comes from Zavarzinia sp. CC-PAN008, assembly GCF_051903925.1. GTDB lineage: Bacteria > Pseudomonadota > Alphaproteobacteria > Zavarziniales > Zavarziniaceae. Next base: position 2,368,947 of record NZ_CP173678.1, on the reverse strand, counting down.
TGCTGCCGCATCCGATCTACCAGCATGTGCCAGGCATCCCTGAGATCATCGTGCTGGAAACAGGGGCCAACCGGCGCCAGGACAGTGATGTCTGGCATGCCGACATGACCTTCACCGCGGCCCCGCCGCTGGGCTCCGCTCTGCTCGCGGTCACGGTGCCGGACGTCGGCGGCGACACGATGTGGGCCAACATGGTCGCGGCCTATCGCGCCCTGTCGCCCGCCATGCAGGTGTTCCTGGACGGGCTGCATGCGGTCCACGACCTGGACATGCCGCGCGGCTTTCCCCGCCCGCGCGACGCGACGCCAGAGGAAGACGCCCGCTGGCAGGCGGCCCGGCGCGCCAACCCGCCCGTCCGGCATCCCGTCGTGCGTACGATCCCCGAGACGGGGGAGCGCTGCCTTTTCGTCAACGAGTCCTTCACCCGCGAGATCGAGGGGCTGACGGGCACCGAGAGCGACGCAGTGTTGCGCTTCCTGTTCGCGCATGTGCAAAGGCCGGAATTCGCCTGCCGGTGGAAGTGGCGTCCGGGGTCGCTGGCGATCTGGGACAACCGCAGCACGCTGCACTACGCCCTGGCCGACTACGGCACGAACCGGCGTGTGATGCACCGCGCCACCATCCAGGGCGACCGCCCGGCCTGAGCCCTGGCGCGGGCATGTGGCGCCCGGGAACCTCCTTCGGTTCGCTGCCTTAATCAGGCACGGAACACTTGTGAAGGAGTAGAATGATGTCGACCACGCCCCGCACCCAGGACGAACTGAACCGGCGCGAGACGTCTCACCTGATCGCTGCCGACAAGGTCGAAGGAACGGCCGTGTACAACCGCGCCGGCGATCGCCTGGGCGCGATCGACAACATCATGATCGACAAGATGTCGGGCAAGGTTGCTTATGCCGTCATGTCGTTCGGCGGCTTCCTGGGCATTGGCGAGAAGTATCACGCCATGCCGTGGAGCGTGCTCAGCTACGACACCCAGATGGGCGGCTACCTGGTCAATCTCGACAAGGAGCAGCTGAAGAACGCCCCGATGTTCGGCCGTGGCGAAACGGTCGACTGGGAAAACCGGGAATGGGGGACGCGCGTCCACGACTACTACCGCGCCCCGTATTTCTGGCTTTGATCTGAAGCGGAACGCGGCGCCACCCGCCGCGTTTCATCCCTGGCGGGGCCGGTCACCGGCCCCGCCAGACCCGCCCTCCTCTAGGAAGCAAGAAACCGATGTCGACCCCGGTCGTCCTGCTGATCATTCTGATGGGCCTTCTTGGCGTAGGGTTCGCGCGCGGGCGGCGACGGCCGGTGCGCATCCGCAACGCCGCCGAGGCCAGCCCGACGATCGCGCCACCAGCCCCGACCATCGAGGCCTGAGCGGCGTAAGTCTTGGCGCGGCCCAGCGATCAGGCGACCGACCGGGTGCTGCGCAGTGCCGCCACCTCCTCCGCCGTATAGCCAAGGCGCCCCAGCACCGAATCGGTGTGCTCACCCGCCGTTGGCGATGGGCCCTGCGGCCCGGTATCGACGCCGTGGAATTTCACCGGTGTCGCGATCGACCGGAACGACGCCGCCCCCCCTGCCCCCGGAATCTCGACGAACGCGCCCGCCGCATTGGCCTGGGGATCGTTCGCAACCTGCTCCGGCGACTGCACGGGCGCCCAGACCAGATCCTGCTCGTCCAGCCGCCTAGCCCATTCCTCCAGCGGGCGCTCGTCGAACAGGCTGTCCAGAAGGGCAATGAGTTCCGCCGCATTCACCTTGCGGTCGCGCGGCGTGCGGAAGCGGGGGTCCCCCGTCAACTCCGGCATGCCGACAGCGTTCGCGATGCGCTGCCAGTCGTCCTGCGCATGGCGGGTCAGCATGACCAGCCAGTTGCCGTCCTGCGTGCGATAGAACGAGTTCAGCGGACTGGGCGCCTGGTCGCGCGTCCGGGTCGATGCCACGCGTCCGAAGCGCAACTGCAGCGACAGGTCCGAGCCCAGACAGTAGATCCCGGTGCGCAGCAGCGATGTCTCGACCAGCCGCCCCTTGCCTGTCTTCTCGCGCGCATAGAGTGCGGCGGCGATCCCGCTGGCCATGGCGATGCCGGTCGTATGGTCGCCGACCGCGGTCCGCATCGGGATCGGTTCCTGTCCCTTTGGCGTGGTCAGTCGGCCGTGACCGGCACGCGACCAGAACGCCGCCAGGTCGAAGCCGGGACGATCCTTTTCCGGTCCGTCCAGGCCATAGCCGGTCACACTGGCATAGATCAGGCGCGGGTGGCGGGCGCTGACCTGGGCCCAGTCGAGCCCTGCCCTGGCCAGGGCCGCCGGGCGCACGTTGGTCAGGAAGACGTCGGCCTGCGCCACCAGACGGCGCATGACCTCTGCCCCGCCTTCGGACCGGATGTCGATGGCGATCGACCGCTTTCCGCGATTGTCGAGTTCGAAGACCGGGTTTTCCGCGATGCCGCTGGCCCCCACATTGTCCATGAACTTGCGGATCGGATCGCCACCCGGTGGCTCGACCTTGATCACCTCCGCCCCCCAGTCGGCCAGCATGCAGCCCGCCGCCGGGGCCGCGATGTAGCTTGCCAGTTCCACCACGCGCACGCCTTCGAGCATCGCGCCGCCTCCCGTCCTCGTTGATCCCTTGGCCGCCGGCATCGTAGCGGCGCCACGCCGCTGCAACTATAGTCACGCTCGTGCCCGACCTGACCCGCAGCAGCTCCGCATCCGAGCAGTACCGAATCCTGACGCTGGGCGAGCTGGCAGCCGCCCGCATTGGCATGCCCGAAATGCTTCTGGCGCCGTGGCTGCGCGAGGGCGAGATCTGGATGGTCCATGCCGCGGCGGGGGTGGGAAAGACGTTCTTTGCGCTGAACGTCGCCTGGGCGCTGGCCTGCGGCGGCGAGTTCCTGGGCTGGAACGTGCGGCGTCCGCGCCGCGTCCTGTACCTGGACGGCGAGATGGCAGACTGGGACTTCCAGGACCGCATGGCCGGCATCGTCGCGGCCAGCCGGCGCGACCTGCAGGGCGACGTGCGGGCGGGACTGGACAATTTCCACCTGTTCGCGGCCACCAGCCAGCCGATCGGCGTGCCCTTCCCCGACCTGGCGACGCAGGACGGCCTGGCGGTGCTGATGGAACGGGCGCGGGGCCACGACCTGGTGGTGATCGACAGCCTGGCGACGACCATGCGCAGCGGCGACGAGGACGAAAGCGTCTACTGGTCCAACCTTCAGGATTCTCTGATCGAACTGCGCAAGCGCCGGACCGCGGTGCTGATCGTGCACCATGTCGACCGCTCCGGCCCCCAGGCCCCGGCAACGATGAAGGAAGTCATCCTGGATGGCCGGTTGAGCCTGACGCGGCCGGCGGACTACAGCCCGACGCAGGGCGCCCGCTGGGTGCTGACCTGGGAGAAGATGCGCAACCTGAAGGGTATCGAGATCGGCCCGATCACCGCGTCCATGCACCAGGACGAGCAGGGCCGGCCCTATTGGGACACGGAGTCCCTGGACGATGAACCACTGATCCGGCTGCGCGCGATGCTGGCCAGCGGCGACTTCGCCAACGTCCAGGAACTGGCAACGGCCCTGGACGTGCCGGCGGAGACGATCGTCACCTGGAAGACCAAGGCGATCCAGCGCGGCCTGTTCAACTCCAGCCAATGGGCGGACTGGCAGATCGCCGCGCGCGAAGCCCGGGTCGAAGGCGGCGACACGCCCCCCATCTCGGCCGTCCTGCCGCGCTGAGCATCGGGCGGTGCGCCTTGACAGGCGCCCGACCACTGCAACGCAGCACGATGCCCACAATGGTCATGCCAATAACGCCCACGTTTCCTGCGATCTGATCGATCCAGGAGACTCATCGTGCAGCAGCGACTGGGGCCATTTCAGGCGCAAAGCGGAAGTAGTGCGTGAAGTGCCATCCGCGGATTCTGGAAACATCCATGCTGCGATGCACAATTCCACATCTCGCATACGCACACGCGCTGGGCAACTTGGCGCGATTTTGAGCATCTGACGGCGTTTACTGGTGACATCCAAATTAGAGTCAGCTATATTTTCTTCACTCAAAAGGGGGCTGCCACACGGCGCTACAGCCCGAGTTTGGGGAGGCGGAACAGGAAAAGGCAGACGCGCCCTCGAGAGCGTGTCGCACAAGAAAAGGGCGGGACCGGGGGTCCCGCCCTTTCACATTTCAGGGCACGCGCGCCAAGCCAGTAATTCAGGCCCGTGCTTCAGGCCCGTGCTTCGGGCCGGGGCCCGGTCAGGCCGGCAGCGGGGCCCGCAGCGGCGGCAGCACCCCCAGATAGGTCGCCCCGGCAAACAGCGCCAGCAGGATCAAGGTAACCAGCGTCGTCACCAGGACGATCCGCAGCATGCGCGGGGCCACGGGCGCGCTGCCCGGCGTGCCGGGGACGATCTCGCCCGACTCGTCCTGTGTCCGCAGGCCCCAGGGCAGCACCGCGAACAGGACGATCCACCAGCCCACGGCAAAGAACATCGCCACGTTGAACCAGGTCATCGCCGTCTCCCTCCCGAGTGCCGTGCCGCGCCAGGAAGGGCCAAGGACGACGCGGATGCAACGCGCATCATGTCCCGCCCCTGCGGACCCACGAATTCAGAGATCCAGGCGGATCACCTGGATATCGGTCATCGGCTTCTTGCCCGTGGCCTCCGACGCGGCGCGGCGACCGGCCCTGCGCGCGGCCTCGCGCACGGCCTCGTCGTCCTGGGCACGCTTGCGCGGCAGGAGTTCGACCGCATCACGCACCGCGGACAGGACGGCCTCGCTGCAGGCATCCGCTTCCGGCACCCCGGCCACCGTGACGCGCGGCGCGCCCATCAGCCGACCGGACTTGTCCAGGACCAGGGCGACGACGACGTGCCCCGCGAACATCAGGCGCCGCCGTGCCGCCAGGGCGCCGCCATCCTCCGGCACCAGATGGCGGCCATCCAGGGCCAGCCGGCCGGTGGTGACACGCCCCACCAGCTCCGGCGATCCAGGAGCGAGGCGCAGGATATCGCCGTTCTGCACCAGCGGCGTCTCCGGCACGTTCAGGTGCTGGACCAGGCGCTGGTGCTCCGCCAGGTGTCGCGCCTCGCCATGCACTGGCACGGCGATATGGGGGCGGACCCAGGAATACATCTCGGTCAGTTCGTCCCGGCAGGGATGGCCGGAGACGTGCACCAGGTGGTCCTGCTCGGTCAGGATCTCCACCCCGCGGGCGGTGAGGCGGTTGTGCATCTCGCCAATCGGCTTCTCGTTGCCCGGGATGATCTTGGACGAGAAGATGGCCGTGTCGCCCCGTTCCAGCACGACATGCGGATGGTCCCCCCCGGCGATTCGCGCCATGGCACCGCGCGGCTCGCCCTGGCTGCCGGTGACGAGGTAGAGGACCTTGTCGGGCGGCAGGTAGCCAGCTTCGGACTCGCCCAGGACGTTGTCCAGTTCGCGGATGTAGCCTGCCTTGCGCGCACAGGCGATGGCCCGGTGCATCGAGCGCCCGACCACAACCAGATGCCGGTCGTTCAGGCGCGCCGCGTGCGCGACACTCTCCAGCCGTGCCACGTTGGAGGCGAACGTCGTGACCGCCACCCGGCCGCGCAGCGTGCCGATCAGCTGCGCCAGGCTCTCGCGCACCGTCGCTTCGGAGCCGGATCGGCCGGGCGAGAAGACGTTGGTCGAATCGCAGACCATCGCCAGCACGCCCTCGTCGCCCAGGCGCTTCAGCGTCTCCTGGTCGGTGCGTGCGCCCAGCATCGGCTCGGGATCGATCTTCCAGTCGCCGGTGTGCAGGACCAGCCCTTGCGGTGTCCTGATCGCCAGGGCGTTAGGCTCGGGGATCGAATGGGTCAGCGCGACGAAGCGGATGCTGAACGGTGCCAAGTCGATCGTGCCCCCCAGGGGCACGACGTGCAGGGGCACCAGGTCGCGAATGCGCTGCTCCTCCAGCTTCGATTCGAGCATGGCCGCGGTGAAGGGCGTCGCGTAGACCGGGCATTGCAGGCGCGGCCACAAATGCGCCACCGCCCCCAGGTGATCCTCGTGCGCATGGGTCAGCACGATGCCCAGCAGGTCGTCGGCGCGCTGCTCGATGAAGGCCGGGTCCGGAAAGATCAGGTCGATGCCGGGCGTCTCCCGCTCGGCAAAGCTCACGCCGCAATCGACCATGATCCAGCGGCCATCGCAGCCATACAGGTTCAGGTTCATCCCGATCTCGCCAGCCCCGCCCAGGGGGAGGAAGACCAGTTCGTCCGGCCCGGGATCGAAGCCCAGGCGGAAGGGGACGTCGGTCACGAGGCGATCCGCCGCGTCGGGATCTCGCCCGCATTGCGGCGATAGACGGCCAACAGGCCCCGCATGGACAGGTCGGGGGCCACTTCCTCGATCACGTCGGTCGCGTCCACGAACAGGGGCGCCTGGCCACCCGTCGCGAAGACCTTCATCGGCGCGCCGAATTCCGCCTTGATGCGAGCGACCAGTCCCTCGATCAGGCCGACATAGCCCCAGAAAACGCCGGCATGCATGGCCGAGAGCGTGTCCTTGCCGATGACGCGGGCCGGGCGCTCCACCGTGATGCGCGGCAGCTTTGCGGTCGCCGTGTGCAGCGCCTCGATCGACAGGTTGATGCCGGGCGCGATCACGCCGCCGATATAGGCCCCCGTCTGGTCGACCACGTCGAAGGTCGTGGCCGTGCCGAAGTCGACCACGATGGCGGGGCCGTTATGGATCTCGCGCACGGCGATCGCGTTGCAGATGCGATCGGCACCCACGTCGCGCGGCCGGTCCATGTGGATCACGATGCCGGTATCGACGCCCTCGTCCCCGATCACGATGGGCCGTGCGTTGAAATAGCGCTCGCACAGCAGGCGCAGGTCGAACATGGTCTGCGGCACGACGCTGCCGATCACGGCCGCCGTGATGTCTCCCGGCCCCAGGTTCTTCAGCGCCATCAGATGGACCAGCCAGACGGCGTATTCGTCGGCCGTCCGACTGTTGGTCGTGTGGATGCGCCATTCCGACAGCTGGGTATTGCCGTCAAAGACCGAGAACTTGATGTTCGTGTTGTTGGCGTTGATCGCAAGCAGCATGGGGGTCTCAGCCGAAGAAGACGTCGCCGGCGGTGATCAGGCGCGTCGCCCCATCCGCCTCGGTCAGGATCAGGGCGCCCTGCGGGTCCAGGCCGGCAAAGCGGCCATGCAGGGTCTGGTTCGGCAGGCGGACGCGGATCGGCTGCCCCATGCCGCGGGCCCGTGCAGTCCACGCCGCGCGGACTGCGGCGAAGCCACCGGCAGCGAACGCGTCCAGCCAATGGGCCAGCCGCGCCGTCAGGCGTTCCAGCGCCTGCTCCGGCGTGGGCGGCGCGGCAAAGGCGGCGATGGAGGTGGCCGGCGTCTCGGTGCCCTCCGGATGATGGGCCAGGTTGATGCCAATGCCCAAGATCAGCGCCGGATGCGCACCCCCACCATGGCTTTCCAGCAGGATGCCAGAGATCTTGCGCCAGTCGTCCGGCCGATCTTCCACCATCACGTCGTTGGGCCACTTCAGCGCGATGGTCATGCCGGGCAGGAACGATTCGACCGTCTCCAGCACCGCAAGGCTCGCCAGGAAGGACAGGCGCGCAGCCTCGGCCGGGACCAGGCCCAGGCGCAGCAGGTAGGACACCGACAGGTTGCCGATGGGCGACTCCCAGGCCCGGCCGCGTCGGCCGCGGCCACTGGTCTGGCGCAGGGCAAAGACGGCCAGGCCGTGCGGCGCACCGGCATCCGCCCTGGCCTTCGCCTCGTCCTGGGTGGAGCCGATCTCCGGGAATGCCGCCAGGGTGAAGCCCGGCGGCAGGACCACGGTTCCGATGCCCGGCCCCGCGGACAGACTCACCGGATCAGGGCCTGCGCCGCCACGGTCGCCGCCGCCACCAGCGGGGCGGGCGCCAGGATGAACAGGACGTTGAACGCGCTGGTGCCGGCCAGGATCACGCCCGACGGCGCCGAGAGCGTGCTTTCGATGGCGACCGTCGGCTCGTCGAAATACATCAGCTTGACGATGCGCAGGTAGTAGTAGGCGCCGATGACGCTGGACAGCACACCCGCCACGGCCAGGACATAGAGCCCGGCATCGATCGCCGCCATGAAGACGTAGAACTTGCCCCAGAAGCCCGCCAGCGGCGGGATGCCGGCCAGCGAGAACATGAAGATCGCCATGGCAAAGGCCAGGGCCGGGCGCGTCTTGGACAGACCGGCCAGCGCGCCGATGTCCTCGCGCAGCTCGCCCTTGGCGCGCAGCGCCAGCAGGACGCAGAACGCGCCGATCGTCATCGACAGGTAGATCGCCATGTAGATCAGCACGGCGCGCACGGCGCCCTGGGCGATGGCGACGTTCTGGGCCAGGGCGGCCGCATCCATGCCGGCATTGCGGTCGACGCTGGCCGCGGCCAGGCCCACCAGCGCGAAGCCGATATGGCCGATCGAACTGTAGGCCAGCAGGCGCTTGATGTTGGTCTGGCCGATCGCCGCCAGCGAGCCCAGGATCATCGAGGCCAGCGCCACGATCCAGACGACCTGCAGCCATTCGTGCCCGATCTCCCCGAACGGGGCCAGGATCGTGCGCAGGAACAGCGCCATGGCCGCCACCTTGGGTGCCGCGGCAAAGAATGCCGTCACCGCGGTGGGCGAGCCTTCGTAGACGTCGGGCGTCCACATGTGGAACGGCACGGCGGACACCTTGAAGGCCAAGCCCGCGATCAGGAACACCAGGCCCACGATCAGGCCGACCGGTGCCGGACCCTCCACCGTCTGCAGCACGTTGGCGATGCGGTCGAACAGCGTCGTGCCGCTGAAGCCGTAAACCATGGAGGCGCCGTAGAGCAGCATGCCCGACGACAGCGCGCCCAGGACAAAGTACTTCAGGCCCGCCTCGGTCGAGCGGGCGTCGTCGCGCCGGATTGCCGCCAGGACGTAGAGCGACAGGGACTGCAGCTCCAGGCCCGTATAGAGCGTGATCAGGTCGTTGGCGGAAACCATGATCATCATGCCCGCGACCGCCAGCATGACCAGGATCGGGAACTCGAACCGGCCGCCGCCTTCCGCCTCGAAATAGTCGAGGGCCAGGGGCAGCGTCAGGATGGCGCCGATCAGGATCAGGATCTTGGCGAAGCGGGCAAAGCCGTCCATCGCGAAGGCGCCCTGGAAGGTGACCGCCGCCCCGTCATAGGTGAACGCGACCAGCAGGGCCGCGACCAGGGTCAGCACGGCGCCGAGCGCCACCGTCTTGAGGCTGGAATCCCCCCGGAACACGCCAAAGACCAGAAGGATCATGGCGCCCACCGCCACGATCACCTCGGGCAGGACGGAATCGAGATCCGCCAGGGTGAAGACCGTCTGTTGCGTGATCATCAGTGGGCCTCCGCCGCGGCGGGTGCGGCCTCGGCCGGGGCTGCGGCGCCTGCCGCGGCCTGGCTGGCGGCCAGGTTGCGTTCATGCTGTGCGATCAGGTTGCGCACCGACGCGGTCGTCGCGTCCATGAAGGTCGAGGGATAGATGCCGATCCAGAAGGCGAGCACGATCAGCGGGGCAAAGGTCACGACCTCGCGCCGCGTCAGGTCGCCGATCGTCTGCAGGTCTGCATGGACCAGTTCGCCGAACACAACCCGGCGATAGAGCCACAGCGAGTAGGCAGCCCCCAGGATCACGCCGACGGTCGCCAGCGTCGCCGTCCAGGTGCTGACCTGGAAGGCCCCGACCAGGATCAGGAACTCGCCCACGAAGCCGGACGTGCCGGGCAGGCCGATCGTCGCCATGGTGAAGACCAGGAAGACGAAGGCATAGACCGGCATGCGGTTGACCAGGCCGCCATAGCGCGCGATCTCGCGGCTGTGGATCCGGTCATAGACGACGCCCACGCACAGGAACAGCGCGCCGGAGACGATGCCGTGGCTGATCATCTGCAGGATGCCGCCCTGCAGCCCCTGCTCCGTCATGGTGAACACGCCGATCGTGATGAAGCCCATGTGGGCGACCGACGAATAGGCGATGAGCTTCTTCATGTCCTGCTGCACCAGCGCCACCAGGCTGGTGTAGAGGATCGCAACCACCGACAGGCCATAGATCAGCGGCGCGAAGAACACCGACGCTTCCGGGAACATGGGCAGCGAGAAGCGCAGGAAGCCATAGCCGCCCATCTTCAGCAGCACGCCCGCCAGGATGACGGAGCCGGCGGTCGGCGCCTCCACGTGCGCATCCGGGAGCCATGTATGGACCGGCCACATCGGCACCTTCACCGCGAAGGAGGCGAAGAAGGCCAGCCATAGCCAGAACTGCATGCCCTGCGGGAAGGCATGGTCAAGCAGCACGGTGATGTCGGTCGTGCCGGCCTGGAAGTACATCGCCATGATGGCGAGCAGCATCAGGACCGAGCCCAGCAGGGTGTAGAGGAAGAACTTGAAGCTGGCATAGACCCGGCGCGGCCCGCCCCAGATCCCGATGATCAGGAACATCGGGATCAGGCCGGCTTCGAAGAACAGGTAGAACAGCACCAGGTCGAGCGCGCAGAACACGCCCAGCATCAGTGTCTCGAGCACCAGGAACGCGACCATGTACTCGCGCACCCGCTTCGACACCGAGTCCCAGCTGGCCAGGATGCACAGCGGCATCAGGAACGTGGTCAGCAGCACGAACAGGATCGAGATGCCGTCGACGCCCATCCGGTACTGGATGCCCAGGCCCAGCCAGTTCGCCGTCTCCTGCATCTGGAAAGCGGGCGTCGTCGGGTCGAACTCGGCCCAGACGAAGAGCGAGACGACAAAGGTGATGATCGTCGTCCACAGCGAGATCCACCGCGCCTGCGCGGCAATGCTCGCCTCGCTTCCCCGCAGGAGCAGGATCGCCAACGCACCTGCGGTGGGCAGGAACGTCATGACGGACAGGATGGGCCAGCTCATGCGCGTGCCCCCCGGATCAAGGTGTCAACGATCATAGGGGCGGCCCGAAGCGCAGGAAGATCCAGGTGATCAGGACGGCAACGCCGATCAGCATGGCAAAGGCATAGTGGTAGATGAACCCGGTCTGGATCCGGACGACCTGCCGGGTGGTCGCCGCCACCGTCGCGGCGACGCCATCGGGGCCGAACCCGTCGATGATCATCTGGTCGCCGCGCCGCCAGAACAGGCGACCGAACCACAAGGCCGGCTTCACGAACACCAGGTTGTAGAGTTCGTCGAAGTACCACTTGTTCAGCAGGAACAGGTACAGCGGCCGGTTCGCGGTCGCCAGCGCACGCGGGATCCAGGGCTGGGCCACATAGAACCACCAGGAGACGGCGAGGCCCAGCACGCCCATGACGGCAGGCGCCAGCTTGACCCAGGTCGGCACATGATGGGCCGCATCCATCGTCTCGCGGATCGGCACGATGGCGCCCGCGAAGAACTCCTTCCAGTGATGGCCGACGAAGCTGTCATAGAAGGTGAAGCCCGCGGCCACCGCCCCCACCGCCAGCAGCAGCAGCGGCACCGTCATGACCAGGGGCGCCTCGTGCGCATGGTCATAATGGTGATGGTCGTGCGGCTTGCCATGGAAGGCCATGAAGATCAGCCGGCCGGAATAGAAGGCGGTGAAGAACGCCGCGACGATGCCCAGGGCAAAGGCCAGGTGCCCGACATCGGCACGGGCCGGGTCGACCTCCGCGAACGCATAGGCCGCCTCGAGGATGGCGTCCTTGGAATAGTAGCCGGCGAAGAAGGGCAGGCCGACAAGGGCCAGAGAGCCGATCCACATCATCGCATAGGTGAAGGGGATCTTGCGCCACAGCCCGCCCATGTTGCGCAGGTCCTGCTCGTGGTGCATCGCGTGGATCACGGCGCCGGCGCCCAGGAACAGCAGCGCCTTGAAGAAGGCATGCGTGAACAGGTGGAAGACCGAGGCCTGGTAGGCCGACACACCGGCGGCAAAGAACATGTAGCCGAGCTGGCTGCAGGTCGAATAGGCGATGACGCGCTTGATGTCGTTCTGCACCAGGCCGACGCTGGCCGCGAAAAAGGCCGTCAGCGCGCCGACGATGGTGACCACGGTCAGCGCATCCGGCGCCAGCTCGAACATCGGCGAGCAGCGCGCGACCATGAACACCCCCGCCGTCACCATCGTGGCGGCATGGATCAGCGCGGAGACGGGGGTCGGCCCCTCCATCGCGTCCGGCAGCCAAGTGTGCAGCAGGAGCTGCGCCGACTTGCCCATGGCGCCGACGAAGAGCAGCAGGCAGATCGTCGTCAGGATGTCGAACTGCGCGCCCAGGAAGTCGAACGTCTGCCCCGCCTTGGCCGGCGCCGCCGCGAAGACGGCGTCGAACGACACCTCCCGGAACACCAGGAAGATCGCCATGATGCCCAGCGCAAAGCCGAAATCGCCCACGCGGTTGACCACGAACGCCTTGATCGCCGCGGCATTGGCCGAAGGCTTCTGGTACCAGAAGCCGATCAGCAGGTACGAGGCGAGGCCCACCCCTTCCCAGCCGAAATACAGCTGCACGAAGTTGTCCGCCGTCACCAGCATCAGCATGGCGAAGGTGAACAGGGACAGATAGGCCATGAACCGCGGCACGTGCGGATCGTCCGCCATGTAGCCGACGGAATAGATGTGGACCAGCGCCGAGACGTTGGTGACCACGACCAGCATCATCGCGGTCAGCGTGTCGATGCGCAGCGCCCAGCTGACCTGGAACGAACCCGAATTGATCCAGTCGAGCAGGTGCAGCGTGGTCGCCGGCTGCCCCGTATAGCGGACGAAGGCGAACCAGGACAGCACGGCGGCGGCCACCAGCAGGCCGCTGGTGATCCACTGGCTGGCGCGCTTGCCCAGGATGCGGCCGAAGAAGCCCGCCAGGATCGCCCCGAGAAGGGGCAGGAAGACGATTGCGGTAATCATCCGCGTCAGCCCCGCATCTGGTTGATGTCCTCGACCGCGATGGTCCCGCGATTGCGGAAATAGACCACCAGGATGGCGAGGCCGATGGCCGCCTCGCCCGCCGCGACCGTCAGCACGAACAGGGCAAAGGCCTGTCCCACCAGGTCGTTGAGGAAGGCCGAGAAGGCAACCAGGTTGATGTTGACCGCAAGCAGCATCAGCTCGACCGACATCAGGATGACGATCACGTTCTTCCGGTTCAGGAAGATGCCGAAGATCCCCAGGGTGAAGAGGATCGCCGCAACGACAAGGTAATGGCCAAGCCCGATCATCGCCTCAGATGCCCTGTCCGGGAGGAATGTTCTTGAGCTCGATCGCCGTCTCGCGGCTGCGGGCGACCTGGGCCGCGATCGACTGCCGCCGCACGCCCGCGCGCTGGCGCAGGGTCAGCACGATGGCCCCGATCATGGCGACCAGCAGGATCAGGCCCGAGATCTGAAACGGCAGCGCGAACTGCGTATAGAGCACCATGCCCAGCGCCTGGGTGTTGGTCAGGCCGCCGGCGTCGGCGGGCGCGCTGATCGCCAGTGCCGCATCGAACGGGATGACCCAGCCGCCGACCACGAAGGCCAGCTCCACCAGCAGGACAAGGCCGATCAGGGCGCCGATCGGCAGGTACTGCAGGAAGCCCTGGCGCAGTTCGACGAAGTTGATGTCCAGCATCATCACGACGAACAGGAACAGGACGGCGACCGCACCCACGTACACGATGACCAGGATCATCGCGATGAACTCGGCCCCCAGCAGCAGGAACAGGCCTGCTGAATTGAAGAAGGCGAGGATCAGGAAGAGCACGGAGTGCACAGGGTTGCGCGCCGAAATCACCATCACCGCCGAGGCGATGGTGATCGAGGCGAACAGGTAGAAGGCGAGGCTCGCGAGTGTCACGGCCGCCTCACCGATAGGGCGCGTCGGCCGCCAGGTTGGCCGCGATCTCGCGCTCCCACCTGTCGCCGTTCGAAAGGAGCTTGGCCTTGTCGTACATCAGCTCCTCGCGCGTTTCGGTCGCGAACTCGAAGTTCGGTCCCTCGACGATGGCATCGACCGGGCAGGCCTCCTGGCACAGGCCGCAATAGATGCACTTCGTCATGTCGATGTCGTAGCGGGTCGTGCGCCGGCTGCCGTCGGCGCGGGGTTCCGCCTCGATCGTGATGGCCAAGGCCGGGCACACCGCCTCGCACAGCTTGCAGGCGATGCAGCGCTCCTCGCCATTGCTGTAGCGGCGCAGCGCATGCTCGCCCCGGAAGCGCGGCGAGAGCGGCCCCTTTTCATAGGGATAGTTGATCGTCGCCTTGGGCTTGAACGAATAGCTGAAGGTCAGCTTCAAGCCCTTGACGAGATCGGTCAGGAACAGCGCCCGCGCGCTGCGGTCCAGGAACGACATGGTCAGCTTCCGATCCGTGGCGCCCAGCCGAACGCGACGAGCACGATTGCGGTGATGATGACCCAGGCCAGCGACAGGGGCAGGAAGACCTTCCAGCCCAGCCGCATCAGCTGGTCATAGCGGTAGCGCGGCACCGTCGCCTTCACCCAGCCATAGACGAAGAGCATGAAGACGACCTTGAGGATGAACCACAGCGGCCCCGGCACCCAGGTGAACGGCGCCACGTCGAACGGCGGCAGCCAGCCGCCCAGGAACAGCGTCACGGTCAGCGCGCTGAGCAGGATCATGTTGCCGTATTCGCCCAGCATGAACAGGGCGAAGGCCATGGACGAATATTCGACCTGGTAGCCGGCGACGAGTTCGGCCTCGGCCTCGGGCAGGTCGAAGGGCGGGCGGCTCGTCTCGGCCAGGGCGGAGATGTAGAAGATGATGAACATCGGGAAGAGCGGGATGGCGAACCACACCGTCTTCTGGGCCAGGACGATGTCCGACAGGTTGAGCGAGCCCACGCACATCAGCACGCTGACCAGGACGAAGCCCATCGAGACTTCGTAGGACACCATCTGCGCCGCCGAGCGCAGGCCGCCCAGGAAGGCGTAGCGCGAATTCGACGCCCAGCCCGACATGATGATGCCATAGACACCGAGCGAGCTGACCGCGAACAGGTACAGGATGCCGACATTGATGTCGGCCAGCACCCAGCCCTCGTTGAACGGGATCACCGCCCAGCCGATCATGGCCAGCGAGAAGGTGATCACGGGCGCGATCAGGAAGACGCCGCGATTGGCGCCCGCCGGGATGATCGTCTCCTTGGTCAGCAGCTTCAGCCCGTCGGCGAACGGCTGGAGCAGGCCGAACGGGCCCACGACATTGGGCCCGCGACGCAGCTGCATCATCGCCCAGATCTTGCGATCCGCCAGCGTCAGGTAGGCGACGGCCAGCAGCAGCGGCAGCACGATCGCCAGGATCTGCGCCACGATGATGACGAGCGGCCAGCCATAGTCGGTCCAGAGCTCAGCCATGGGTGCCGGTCCTTTCGCCCGCATGCGCATGGCCATGCGCCAGGTCGTGTGCAAGTTCCTTGGCCAGCCTGCTGCACTCGGCCATGGTGGTCGAGGCGCGGGCGATGGGGTTCGTCAGGTAGAAGTCGGCGACCGCATCGGCGACCGCGGTGGCCGCGACAGACCCCGGCGCACCGAACGGCGCCCAGGCCGCAGGCGTCACCCGGTCAAACGCCAGCAGATGCGGCGCGTCCTTGGCGATGCGGGCGCGCAGCTGGCTGATCGAGTCATAGGGCAGGCGCTTGCCGAGCACGTCCGACAGGGCCCGGAAGATCGCCCAGTCCTCGCGCGCGTCGCCCGGCGGGAAGATCGCGCGGTTGCCCAGCTGCGGCCGCCCCTCTGTATTCACATAGATGCCGTTCTTCTCGGTATAGGCAGCACCCGGCAGGATCACGTCGGCGACGTGCGCGCCGTGATCGCCATGCGTGCCGACATAGACGACGAACGGCTTTTCCAGGGCGTCCATCGGCAGTTCGTCGGCGCCCAGCAGGAAGAGCACGTCGAGCGCGCCTTGGCCTGCCGCGTCCAGCATGGCCGTGCGGTCCAGCCCGCCCTGCCCCGGCACGAAGCCGAGGTCGAGCGCGCCCACGCGCGACGCCGCCGTCTGCAGCACGTTGAAGCCGTTCCAGCCGTCCCTGACCAGGCCCAGGGCATCGGCCGCCTTCTGCGCCGCGGCCAGGACGGCGGCGCCATCAGGCCGGGCCAGCGCACCGGCCCCCAGGATCAGCATCGGCCGTTCGGCACCCTTCAGCACCTCGGCAAAGGCATGGGTGCCGTCGGCCAGCGCGCCCAGCACCGAGAGGTCGGCGCCCAGTTCCGTGACCGTGTATGTCAGGTCGCTGGCCGGACCGATGCGGCCGATGGGGAACTTCCCCTTCAGGTAGCGCTTGCGAATGCGGGCATTGAGGACAGGCGCCTCGCGCCGCGGATTGCTGCCGACCAGGATCAGGGCATCCGCCCGGTCGATCCCCGCGATGGTCGAGTTGAAGAGGTAGGAGGCGCGCTGCGTGACGTCCGCGGCGGCACCGTCCTGCCGCGCGTCCAGGTTGGGCGAGCCAAGCGCCACCAGCAGGTCCTTGAGCGCCGCGATCTCCTCGACCGCCGCCAGGTCGCCCACCAAGCCGCCGATGCGGCTGCCCGGCACGCCGTCAAGCCGGGCGCGGATCGCCTCGAATGCCTGGGCCCAGGTGGCGGGCTTCAGCTTGCCGCCCTCACGCACATAGGGGCGGTCCAGGCGCTGGCGACGCAGGCCATCCACCGCGAAGCGCGTCTTGTCGGAGATCCACTCCTCATTGATCTCCTCGTCGATGCGGGGCAGCACGCGCAGCACCTCGCGCCCGCGGGCATCGACGCGGATGGCGCTGCCCAGGGCGTCGTGCACGTCGACCGTCTCGGTCTTGCGCAGCTCCCACGGCCGCGCCACGAAGGCATAGGGCTTGGAGGTCAGGGCGCCGACCGGGCACAGGTCGATCACGTTGCCCTGCAGCTCCGAGGTCAGGGCCTGCTCCAGGTAGGTCGTGATCTGCATGTTCTCGCCACGCCCGATCGCGCCGATCTCCGGCACGCCCGCGACCTCGGTCGCGAAGCGCACGCAGCGGGTGCAATGGATGCAGCGGGTCATCACCGTCTTGACCAGCGGCCCCATGTTCTTCTCGGTCACCGCCCGCTTGTTCTCGGCATAGCGGCTGTGATCGAAGCCATAGGCCATGGCCTGGTCCTGCAGGTCGCACTCGCCGCCCTGGTCACAGATCGGGCAATCCAGCGGGTGGTTGATCAGCAGGAACTCCATCACGCCACGGCGCGCCTTGCGCACCATCGGCGTGTTGGTCTTGATCACCATGTTGTCGGCGGCGGGCATGGCGCAGGAGGCGATCGGCTTGGGCGCCTTTTCCTGCTCCACCAGGCACATGCGGCAATTGCCGGCGACCGACAGGCGCTCGTGATAGCAGAAGCGCGGCACCTCGATCCCCAGCGTCTCGCACGCCTGGAGCACCGTGGCACCGGGAGGAACCTCAACCTCCTGCCCGTCGATGGTCAGCTTCGGCATTGGCTCGTCATGCCCCGTTCTGTGCGGCCTGGTAGGCGGCCAGCAGGTTCTGGACCGGCACCCCGTCGATGGTCAATCCGTCCAGCTGACAGTCGACCAGCGCGGCACCGCTGAGATTGGCGTTGGTGACCTTGAGGCCACTGAGATCGGCGTCCGAGATCGCCGCATCGGTGAAATCGCAGTCGCGGAAGCGCGTCCCCGACAGGTTGGCGTCCGACAGGCCGGCGCTCGACAGGTCGACCTCACGGAACGTGGCGCCCGACAGGTCGACATTGTCAAAGATCGCATCGCCCATGTCGCAATCGCGGAAGCGAGCCCCGGACAGGTCCGCATCCTTGACGTTGAGCACGCCCGCGTCGGCCGCCATGGCGCGCGTCCTACTCCGCGGCCCGGGCGGGCATCGCGCCGCCCTTGCGCTCGGCGATGCGGCGTTCCAGTTCGGGGCGGAAATGGCGGATCAGGCCCTGGATCGGCCAAGCCGCGGCATCGCCCAGGGCGCAGATCGTGTGGCCTTCGACCTGGGTCGTCACCTCGAGCAGGGTGTCGATCTCCTCGACCTCGGCCTTGCCCTTCACCATCCGTTCCATGACGCGCCACATCCAGCCCGTGCCCTCGCGGCAGGGGGTGCACTGGCCACAGCTCTCGTGCTTGTAGAAGTAGGACAGGCGCGCGATGGCGCGGACGATGTCGGTCGACTTGTCCATCACGATAACGGCGGCCGTGCCCAGGCCGGAACGCACCTCGCGCAGGGCGTCGAAGTCCATCAGCACCGTGTCGCAGATCGACTTCGGCAGCAGCGGCACCGACGAGCCGCCGGGGATGATGGCCAGCAGGTTGTCCCAGCCGCCGCGCACGCCGCCCGCATGCTTCTCGATCAGCTCGCGCAGCGGGATCGACATCGATTCCTCGACATTGCAGGGCTTGTTCACGTGCCCTGAAATGCAGAAGACCTTGGTGCCCGCGTTGTTGGGTCGGCCAAAGCCTGCGAACCAGGCCGCCCCGCGCCGCAGGATGGTGGGTGCCACCGCGATCGATTCGACGTTGTTGACGGTCGTGGGGCAGCCCCAGACGCCGACATTGGCGGGAAAGGGCGGCTTCAGGCGCGGCTGGCCCTTCTTGCCTTCCAGGCTTTCGATCAGCGCCGTCTCTTCGCCGCAGATATAGGCGCCGGCGCCGTGATGCACGACGACGTCGAAGTCATAGCCGCTGCCGGCCGCGTTCTTGCCGATCAGGCCGGCGGCATAGGCCTCGTCCACCGCCCGCTGCAGCGCCTGGCGCTCGCGGATGAACTCGCCGCGGACATAGATATAGGCGGCGACCGCGCGCATGGCGAAGCCGGCGATCAGGCAGCCTTCGATCAGCTTGTGCGGATCGTGGCGCAGGATGTCCCGGTCCTTGCACGTCCCCGGCTCCGACTCGTCGGCATTGACGACGAGGTAGCTGGGCCGGCCGTCGGACTGCTTGGGCATGAACGACCACTTGAGGCCGGTGGGGAAGCCCGCACCGCCCCGGCCGCGCAGGCCGCTGGCCTTCATCTGCTCGATGATCCAGTCCTGGCCCTTGGCGATGATGGCGGCCGTGCCGTCCCAGTCGCCACGAGCCTGTGCCCCCTTCAGCCCCGCATCGTGGAAGCCGTAGAGGTTGGTGAAGATCCGGTCCTTGTCGGACAGCATCGCGTCAATCCTCTCAGGCGTTGGCTGTGGGGGCGTTGGCTGCGGGCAGGTCGGTCAGGGTGGTGGCCCCGCCTTCCGGCTCGGACGAACGGCGGCTGTTCTGGGGCCCCGGCTTTGGCTGCTGCCCCCGCGCCAGCGCGTCCAGCACGCGGGTCGTGCTGTCGGCGTCCAGGTCCTCGTAGAAGTCGTCGTTGATCTGGACCATGGGCGCGTTCACGCACGCGCCCAGGCATTCGACCTCCATCAGGCTGAACTGGCCGTCGGGCGTCGTCTCGTTCACGTCGATGCCCAGGCGCTTCTTGCACGCCGCCAGGACGTCGTCCGAGCCGCGCAGCATGCAGGGCGTGGTCGTGCAGACCTGGACCAGGTGGCGACCCACCGGCTCCAGGTTGAACATGGTGTAGAAGCTCGCCACCTCGTACACGCGGATGATCGGCACGTTCAGCAACTCGCCCAGATAGGCCATCGCCGCGCGCGGCAGCCAGCCGCCGGCCTGGCGCTGGGCCACGTCCAGCAGCGGGATCAGCGCCGAACGCTGCCGCCCCTCGGGATAGCGGGCGATGATGGTGCGCGCGACCTCGAGATTCTCGGCCGAGAAGACGAAGTCGGCGGGCTGCTCATAGGGCCCTGCGGGACGGACGCTCACCGGTCGACCTCTCCGAACACGATATCCTGGCTGCCCAGAATGGCGGGCGCATCGGCCAACATGTGGCCGCGCAGCATGAAATCCATGGCCTGCAGATGCACGAATCCCGGGGCCCTGATCTTGCACCGATAGGGCTTGTTCGACCCGTCGGCGATCAGGTAGACGCCGAACTCGCCCTTTGGCGCCTCGACCGCGGCATAGGCCTCGCCCGCCGGCACGTGGAACCCCTCGGTGAACAGCTTGAAGTGATGGATCAGCGCCTCCATCGACTGCTTCATCTGGGCGCGCCGGGGCGGCGCCACCTTGCCGTCGGTGGTCAGCACGGGGCCTTCGGGCAGTTCCTTCAGGCACTGACGGATGATGCGGACCGACTGGCGCATCTCCTCCATGCGGATGATGAAGCGGTCGTAGCAGTCGCCGTTCTTGCCGATCGGGATGTCGAACTCCATCCGATCGTAGACTTCATAGGGCTGGTTCTTGCGCACGTCCCAGGCAATGCCCGAGCCGCGCAGCATCGCGCCCGAAAAGCCCCAGGCCAGCGCCTCCTCGGCCGTCGCGATGCCGATATCGACGTTGCGCTGCTTGAAGATGCGGTTGCCCGAGACCAGCGTGTCGAGATCGTCCAGCACCTTGGGGAACGACTCGGTCCAGGCCCAGATATCCTCGGCCAGGCCCTTCGGCATGTCCTGGCGCACGCCACCCGGGCGCACCCAGTTGGCATGCATGCGGCTGCCCGAGACGCGGTCATAGAAGACCATCAGCTTCTCGCGCTCCTCGAACCCCCAGAGGATGGGGGTGAGCGCGCCCACGTCCATGGCGTGGGTGCAGACGTTCATCAGGTGATTGAGGACGCGGGTAATCTCGCCCCACAGCACGCGCAGGTACTGCGCGCGCAGCGGAATCTCGACCCCCAGCAGGCGCTCGATCGCCAGGCAGTAGGCGTGCTCCTGCGACATCGGCGAGACATAGTCCAGCCGGTCGAAATAGGGCACCGCCTGAAGATACGTCTTGTACTCGATCAGCTTCTCGGTGCCGCGATGCAGCAGGCCGATATGCGGATCGCAGCGTTCGACGATCTCGCCATCCAGTTCCATGACCAGGCGCAGGACGCCATGGGCCGCGGGATGCTGGGGACCGAAATTGAGCTGGTAGCTCTTGATGTCGACTTGCCCCATGTCAGGCCTTCGTCGCCTTCTCGTCGCCGGGGAGGATGTAGTGCGCACCCTCCCACGGGCTCATGAAGTCGAAACGCCGGAACTCCTGCGCCAGGCGCACCGGCTCGTACACCACGCGCTTCTCCTCCTCGTCATAGCGGACCTCGACATAGCCGCTGAGCGGGAAGTCCTTGCGGAAGGGATGCCCCTGGAAGCCGTAGTCGGTCAGGATCCGGCGCAGGTCGGGATGACCTGAGAACAGGATCCCGTACATGTCCCACGCCTCGCGCTCGAACCAGTTGGCGACGGGAAAGATGTCAACGGCGGATGGCACGGGCGTCACCTCGTCCGTCCGCACCTTGACCCGGAGGCGCAGGTTCTTGCGCAGCGAGAGCAGGTGATAGACGACATCGAAGCGCTGCTCCGGGCGTTCTGGCCAATCGACGCCGCACACGTCGACCAGCTGCTGGAACAGGCAGCCCGGATCGTCGCGCAGCCAGGTGAGCACGGAGACGATCGCGTCCCGCTCCACGACGAGGGTCAGCTCGCCAAAGGCGATGACCGAATCGAGGAGGTTGGCGCCCAGGTGCGCGGCGACGTGATCGCGAAGGGTTTCGAGCCGCTCGGGGCTTGGCAGGAATTCTGGCATGTCAGCGCTGGATGATGCCCTGGCGGCGGATCTTGCGCTGCAGCTGCAGCACGCCATAGAGCAGTGCCTCCGCGGTGGGCGGGCAGCCCGGCACATAGATGTCGACCGGCACGATGCGGTCGCAGCCGCGCACCACGGCATAGGAATAATGGTAGTAGCCGCCGCCGTTCGCGCACGATCCCATCGAGATCACCCAGCGCGGTTCCGACATCTGGTCGTACACGCGGCGGAGTGCCGGCGCCATCTTGTTGGTCAGCGTGCCGGCCACGATCATCACGTCCGACTGGCGGGGCGAGGCACGCGGGGCGACGCCAAACCGCTCCATGTCATAGCGCGGCATGTTGGTGTGCATCATCTCGACCGCGCAGCACGCAAGGCCGAAGGTCATCCACCACAGCGAGCCTGTGCGGGCCCAGTTCACCAGGTCCTCGACCCGGGTGACCAGGAAGCCCTTGTCGGACAGGTCCTCGTGCAGTCGGGCCGCGGTGTCCTCCGCCCCCGGGGGCAGGGCCGTGGGGAGCTGGGTCGCGGGCGTGATCACTCCCATTCCAGGGCTCCCTTGTTCCATTCGTAGATGAAGCCGACCGTCAGCACGCCCAGGAAGACCATCATCGACCAGAAGCCGAACATGCCGACGTCGCCCAGCACGATGGCCCAGGGGAACAGGAACGCCACTTCCAGGTCGAAGATGATGAACAGGATCGAGACCAGGTAGAAGCGGACGTCGAACTGCGTGCGGGCATCGGCGAATGCCTCGAACCCGCATTCATAGGCCGACAGCTTGACCGGGTCGGGGCGCTGGGGCCCGGCCACCAGCGATGCCCCGATCATCACGACGGAGAGGCCGATCGCGATCACCAGGAAGACCAGGATCGGGAGGTATTCACGCAGCATCGCATCCATGGCAGCCCGCCTTGACCTCCTTGACTGATCCGCTCCGGATCCGACCGCGTAGAGCGCAGGCGTTCACGCCGTGAGCGCCTGCATCATAGGATCCTGAGCCGCCCGCATAAAGCGACGGCGCGCCTGTTTCAAGTGCGGAAACGCAACAGGTCAGTCCCCGCCGCCTCCGTCACCGCCGCCACCGGTATCAGAAGACCCGTCGCCGCTCCAGCCATTGTCATGATGCGAATGATTATCATGATCATGACTGTGCCGATGGGCGCGGTCGTCGTCCCGGAAGCCTGTTCCGGAGTCGCCCGACCACCCGCTGTCGCCCCGCCCATCGCGATAGCGGCGCACCATGTCGCGATGACTTCTGTGGCGGCTGCGCCGCATCAGGGATGACGCGATGGCGCCAACCCCGGCAATCGCGGCGACCAGGACGACAAGTCCAAACAGCGCAAGGTCGGGCATCGGAAGGCTCGCCTGAACAGGGGACCATCCCATGGGGATGGCGGGAGTGACGGGGCTCGAACCCGCGACCTCCGGCGTGACAGGCCGGCGCTCTAACCAACTGAGCTACACCCCCTCGGGCCCTTGATCCTTGCGCTTGCGCAAGGCCCCGTGGCGAGGGACCCGTGATGTACGCGAGGCCCCCTGGGGTGTCAAGGCACAGCGGCGGGCTGACTTGCGATAATCCGTCCCAGGTCTGGCGCCCGCCGACCGGCCCTTGCGGCGGCCGTCAGAACCCCCACAATCAGGATACGGAGCGTCATCGCACGCCCACCCCGTCTGGGGCCAGGAACGACGGGGGCGCAAAAGAAAAAGGCCGCCCGGTTATCCGGGCGGCCTTTGGCGACGAAGCCGAAGTGCACACTAGGGAGGTCGACATGAACAATGTCTGACCTGGACTGTAGGCCGTACTCCTTAACGAAGACTGAATGGCGTTGAGATTTCTGGACCACCGTCGGGGGACCGGACGGCAGGCCAGCGGCAACGGGGGGAACCGGCCTGGAAAGAGCCGGACAACAGGAAGGGGACAAGGACCATGGCAGGATCAGATCTGGCGTTTCGCTCCGCCGGGGACCTGGCGCACGACCTGGCCGACGGACGCCTGAGCGCCGCCGACGCGGTCGAGGCCTCCATCGCCCGGATCGAGGCAGGCGATGGCGAGGTGAACGCAGTTGTCGTGCGCGACTTTGCGCGCGCCCGCGCCGCTGCGGCCGAGGCGGACAAGGCGCTGGCGCAAGGGGTACGCAAGCCGCTATTGGGCGTTCCGATCACGGTCAAGGAATCCTATGGCCTGGCGGGCACGCCGACGACATGGGGCTTTCCCGAGATGGCCGGGTGGCAGCCCGACGGTGATTCGATCGCCGTGGCGCGCCTGAAGGCCGCGGGCGCGATCGTCGTGGGCAAGACCAACGTCCCCGTCGCCCTGGCCGATTGGCAAAGCTACAACCCGATCTATGGCGTCACGCGCAATCCGTGGAACCTGGGCCGCTCGCCCGGCGGCTCGTCAGGCGGCTCCGCAGCCGCCCTCGCGGCCGGCTTCTCCCATCTGGAGATCGGCTCGGACATTGGCGGCTCGATCCGCGTGCCGGCGCATTATTGCGGCGTCTACGGGCACAAGCCGACCTGGGGGATCATGCCGTTGCGCGGGCATGGCCTGGCCGGCTTCGAGCAGGAGCCCGACCTGGCGGTGGGCGGGCCGATGGCGCGCACGGCCAGCGACCTCGCCCTGGCGCTCGACATCCTGGCAGGGCCGGAGGAGATGTTCGCAACCGGCTGGAAGCTGGACCTGGCGCCGCCGCGCCAGCAGCGCCTCGCCGACTACCGCGTCCTGGTCCTGGACAGCCATCCGTCGAGCCCCACGGATCACGAGGTCCAGGCCGCCGTCCACCGCGTGGCGGAGGCCCTGAACCGCGCCGGGGCACGCGTGGCGACGACCAGCAACCGCCTGCCCGACCTGGCCCGCGCCCACGTCCTGTACGAGCGGCTGCTGTGGGGCTTCATGGCCGCCGGCTTCCCGCCGGAGCAGCTGGCGGCGGTGCGCGCCCAGGTCGCCGGCCTGGCGCCCGACGATGCGTCGCTGGACGCGGTGCGGGCCCGCGCGATGGTGCAGGACCATGGGACGTGGCTTGGCGCCAACAACGAGCGCTGGGCCCTGATGCGGGCCTGGTCCGCGCTGTTCGAGGAGTGGGATGCGGTCATCTGCCCGCCGGCCGGCACGGCGGCCTTCCCGCATGACCACAGCGCCACCCTCACGACGCGGACATTGCAGGTCAACGGCCGCACCGAGCGCTATGCCGACGCCACGCTGACCTGGGCCGGTGTCGCCACCCTGCCCGGCCTGCCGGGCACGGCGATCCCCGCCGGGCGCACCGCCGATGGCATGCCGGTCGGCGTCCAGATCATCGGCCCCTTCGGCGGCGACCGCACCACGCTCAAGCTGGCGGAGCTGCTGGAGCACGACATGGGCGGGTTCGTGCCGCCGCCTGCCTTCGCCTGAGGCAACGGCGCCAGGCGCGCGCGCCGGCCTGCCCGGGCCGGCGCGCACCGCCCTCAGCGCGCCTGCTGCGCCTTCAGCAGGTCGCGGATCTCGGTCAGCAGAACGACATCGTCAGGCGGCGGCGTGGGCGCTGCCTCGGCCTCGGCCTTCTCCTTGACGCGCAGGCGGTTGACCTGGCGGACGATGTTGAACACGACAAAGGCGACGATCAGGAACTGCACGCAGGCGTTGATGAACAGGCCATAGGCGATCACCGGCGCGCCCGCGTCCTTGGCCGCCTTCACGCTCTGGTATTCCTTGCCGTCCAGCGCGATGAACAGGCTGGAGAAGTCGACCTGACCCAGGACCAGGCCGATGGGCGGCATGACCACGTCGTTGACCAGCGAGTTCACGATCGAGGTGAAGGCCGCGCCGATAATGATACCGACGGCCAGGTCGATCACGTTGCCGCGCGAGATGAACGCGCGGAATTCCCCGAAGAAGCCCTTCATTCTGCCCCCTTTCCGTTGGACCCGACTCAAGCCCGGACGGGCCTCCAGCGTCGAACCTTAACCCGTCAGGCGGCCGCGGTTCCTGCCGATTCCAGGAACAGGCGATAGGCCGGGTTGGCCGTCTCGTCCCAGCAGGGATAGCCAAGGCCGGCCAGCACCGCTTGGAACAGCGGCCGGTCGGCATGCGGCACCTGGATCCCGGCCAGCACGCGGCCATAGTCGGCACCGTGGTTGCGATAGTGGAACAGCGAGATGTTCCAGTCCGGCCTCAGCGAATCGAGGAACGCCAGCAGCGCCCCCGGGCGTTCCGGGAACTGGAAGCGGTAGATCAGTTCGTCCGCAAGGTCGGCGGCGCGGCCGCCCACCATGTAGCGGACGTGCAGCTTGGCCAGTTCGTTGTCGCTCATGTCGACCACGGCATGGCCGGCTGCGCGCACCTGGTCGATGATCTGCTGCTTCTCGGCATCCCCCCGCTTCAGCTTCACGCCGACGAAAATGCGCGCCTGCTCGCCCGGGGCATAGCGGTAGTTGAACTCGGTGATGGCCCGCCCATCCAGCAGCCGGATGAACTGGCGATAGGCACCGGGCACTTCTGGGATGGTCACCGCCAGCAGCGCCTCTCCCCGCTCGCCGATCTCGGCCCGCTCGGCGACATGGCGCAGGCGGTCGAAATTGACGTTGGCACCCGAATTGACGGCGACCAGCGGCCCCTCCGGCGCCGCGCCGCGCTCCACCTGCCGGCGCAATCCCGCCAGGGCCAGGGCGCCTGCGGGCTCCGCGATCACGCGCGTTTCGTCGAATATGTCCTTCATCGCGGCGCAGATCTCGTCCGTCGTGACGGTCACGACCCCGTCCAGCAGGTCCCGGCACAGGCGGAACGTCTCGGCGCCCACGCGCCGCACAGCGACGCCGTCGGCGAACAGGCCGACCTGCTCAAGGTCGACGGTGCGCCCCGCCCGCAGCGCCGCAGCCATGCTGGCCGCGTCCTCCGGCTCGACGCCGATCACCCGCACCTCGGGCCGCAGGAACTTGATATAGGCGGCGATCCCGGCGGCCAGGCCACCCCCGCCGACCGGTACATAGACGGCGCCCAGGGGACCAGGGTTCTGCCGCAGCAGCTCCAGGCCGATCGTCCCCTGCCCCGCGATCACCGCCGGATCGTCGAACGGGTGAACGAAGACCAGGCCCCGCGCCTCGGCCAGCTCACCCGCATGGGCCCGCGCGGCGTCGAAGCCATCGCCATGGAGCACCACCTGGCCCCCCAGGCGGCGCACCGCATCGACCTTGATCGACGGCGTGGTGCCCGGCATGACGATGGTCGCCGCGATGCCAAGGCGCGTCGCCGAAAGGGCAACGCCCTGCGCATGGTTCCCGGCAGAGGCACAGATCACGCCCCGCGCCCGCTCCGCCGCACTCAGCGCCGCGATGCGGTTGTGGGCACCGCGGATCTTGAACGAGAAGACCGGCTGCAGGTCCTCGCGCTTCAGCAGGACGGGGACGCCCAGACGGGCCGACAGCACCGGCATCGCCTCCAGGGGCGTCTCGCTGGCGACGTCATAGACGGCGGAGGTCAGGATCCGGCGGACATAGTCCTGCAGATCGGGGGCGTCGGACGGATGGGACATGGAAAGGGTCATGGCGGTCGCATCGCCTGGATTGTCGCCACGCCCGGTCATCCCCCCGCGCCATCCCGGGGGCACGGCGCGGTCAGCCGCAGGGGCTGGGACGGGGCTTGATGGCCGGTGCACTGGTGGGCGATGACGGACTCGAACCGCCGACATTCTCGGTGTAAACGAGACGCTCTACCAACTGAGCTAATCGCCCGCAGCGTGCTGCCGGTACGGCGCCAGCATGCGATGCCGGGCCGCAGCCGACATGCAGTGCGGAACGCCGGGCCGCCGTCCCGCGCCGCCAGCCCGGCGGCGATCGGCCGGGCTGGCGGGGGTCGTGGCTCGGCTCAGCCGTTGACCGAGTCGGACAGGCCCTTGCCCGGCTTGAACTTGACGCGGTTGGAGGCCGGAATCTTGATTGTCTCGCCGGTCCGCGGATTGCGACCCTCGGACGCCTCACGCTTGGTCACGCCAAACGTGCCGAAGCCGACCAGGCGCACGTCGTCACCGCCCTTCAGGGCACCGGTGATGGCGTCGAAGACCGCTTCGACCGCCTTGCTGGCATCCGGCTTCTTGAGCCCGGTCGCCTCGGCGACGCTCTCGATCAGCTCGTTCTTGTTCACTGCCACCCCCCGAAAAAGATTGGCCGAAAATGCTTGGCCTGAAATCCGTCTGGTGCCGCCGCCGCAAGCCCGCGGATGGTAGTTGGCACCTCAGGACCCGTCAACACAGGGCGGCCACCGCCATCCGCCGGCAGCCACCAATTCAACCGCGAAATGCAGCGGCCACCGGCCTGGACCGGTGGCCGCGCGATTCCGCAGCGAACGCGGCGTGCCTATATCAGTGCGTCACCACTTCGTCCAGGGTGGTGCCGCCCGACTTGGCCGCCGGCTTCTCGGCTTCGGCCGGATCCCACTCGACAGGCTCCAGCGGCTTGACAAGCGCGTGCTTCAGGACTTCGTCGACCGTGCTGACGGGGATGATCTCCAGCCCCTCCTTCACGTTGTCGGGGATCTCGGCCAGGTCCTTCTCGTTCTCGGCCGGGATCAGGACATGCTTGATGCCGCCGCGCAGCGCGGCCAGCAGCTTCTCCTTCAGGCCGCCAATCGGGAAGACGCGGCCACGCAGCGTGATCTCTCCGGTCATGGCGATATCGCGCCGCACCGGGATCTTGGTCAGGACCGACACGATCGAGGTGACCATGGCGACACCCGCCGACGGGCCGTCCTTGGGGGTAGCCCCCTCCGGCACGTGGATGTGGATGTCGGTCTTCTCGAACTGCGGCGGCTTGATGCCAAAGGCCAGCGAGCGCGAGCGGACATAGCTGGCCGCCGCCTGCACCGATTCCTGCATCACGTCGCCCAGCTTGCCGGTGATCTTCATGTTGCCCTTGCCGGGCAGCGTGATCGCCTCGACCGCCAGCAACTCGCCCCCCACCTCGGTCCAGGCCAGGCCCGTGGTCACGCCGACCTGGTCCTCGGCATCGACCTCGCCAAAGCGGAAGCGACGCACGCCGGCATACTTGTTCAGGTTCTCGGTCGTCACCACGACCTGGGGCACCTTGTCCTGCAGGATCTCGCGGATGGCCTTGCGGGTCAGGTTGGCGATCTCGCGTTCCAGGTTGCGGACGCCGGCTTCGCGCGTGTAGTAGCGGATGAGGTCGCGCAGCGCCTCGTCCTCGATGCGCCACTCGGCGTCCTTCAGGCCGTGCGCCTCCACCTGCTTGGCGATCAGGTGGCGCTTGGCGATCTCGACCTTCTCATCCTCGGTGTAGCCGGCCAGGCGGATGATCTCCATGCGGTCCAGCAGGGGCTGCGGCATGCGCAGCGT
This sequence comes from Zavarzinia sp. CC-PAN008, assembly GCF_051903925.1. Taxonomy (GTDB): domain Bacteria; phylum Pseudomonadota; class Alphaproteobacteria; order Zavarziniales; family Zavarziniaceae. Next base: position 2,340,077 of record NZ_CP173678.1, on the reverse strand, counting down.
GTTGGCCGTGGTCACGAACATCACATCCGACAGGTCGAAGTCGACCTCCAGGTAATGGTCGTTGAACGTCGTGTTCTGCTCCGGGTCCAGCACCTCCAGCAGGGCGGAGGACGGATCACCGCGGAAATCGGCGCCCATCTTGTCGATCTCGTCCAGCAGGAACAGCGGATTGGACGACTTGGCCTTCTTCATCGACTGGATGATCTTGCCGGGCATCGAGCCGATATAGGTCCGTCGGTGGCCGCGAATCTCGGCCTCGTCGCGCACGCCGCCCAGCGACATGCGCACGAACTGCCGGCCCGTCGACTTGGCGATCGACTTGCCCAGCGACGTCTTGCCAACGCCCGGCGGGCCGACCAGGCACAGGATCGGACCCTTCACCTTGGTCGCGCGCTGCTGCACGGCCAGGTATTCCAGGATGCGCTCCTTGACCTTCTCCAGACCGAAATGGTCCTCGTCCAGGATCTTCTGCGCACGGTCGATGTCCTTGCGCACCTTGGACTTGGCGCCCCAGGGCAGCGACAGCAGCGTGTCGAGGTAGTTGCGCACCACCGTCGCCTCGGCCGACATCGGGCTCATGGAGCGGAGCTTCTTGACCTCGGCCAGCGCCTTCTCGCGGGCTTCCTTGGAGAGCTTGGTCTTGGCGATCCGTTCCTCGATCTCGGAAACCTCGTCGCGGCCGTCCTCGGTCTCGCCCAGCTCCTTCTGGATCGCCTTCAGCTGTTCGTTCAGATAGTATTCGCGCTGGGTCTTCTCCATCTGGCGCTTGACCCGGCTGCGGATCTTCTTCTCGACCTGCAGCACGCCGATCTCGCCTTCCATCAGGCTGTAGACCCGCTCCAGGCGCTCGTTGACCGATTCGATCTCGAGCACTTCCTGCTTGTCCGACACCTTCAGCGCCAGGTGCGAGGCGACGGTGTCGGCCAGCTTGGACGGATCCTCGATCTGGTTGACCGAGACCAGCACCTCTGGCGGCACCTTCTTGTTCAGCTTCACATATTGTTCGAACTGGCTGACCACCGAGCGGGCCAGCGCCTCGACCTCGCGCCGTTCGCCGTCATCCTCATCCAGGACCTCGGCCCCGGCCTGGAAGAAGGCCTCGTTGTCGAGGAAGTTGGTGATGCGGGCCCGGGCGCCCCCCTCGACCAGGACCTTCACCGTGCCGTCCGGCAGCTTCAGCAGCTGCAGGACCGAGGCGATGGTCCCGACGCGGTAGATGTCCTCGAAACCGGGATTGTCCTGGCTGGCGTTCTTCTGCGCGACGAGCAGGATCTGCTTGTCCTCGCGCATCACGTCCTCAAGGGCGCGCACCGATTTCTCGCGGCCCACGAACAGCGGCACGATCATGTGGGGGAAGACCACGATGTCGCGCAGCGGCAGGACCGGATAGACGTTGGACGAGCGGCTGGACTGGGTCATCGACTGTTTTCCTGGCCGGATTGCCGGCTTTGGCCGGCCCTCGCGGGCCGGGGTTCGGGCAAGAGCCCGGTTGGTGCGAGATGGCGGCGCACGCCCCGTCCGTCAAGGTGCGGGACGGGAGACAGCCCAAGCGGCGGGGCTGTCCTGGCGGTGGGGCACCGGTTCCCACGGCTCGGGGAACCGGCGTCTCGACCCACCGGCCTTGCGCGGCTGCCGGCGGCCGTCCCGGCCGTGCGGCAACCGCTACTCACGCCACGATCAGGCGGTGGAACTGCCGACGTCGCTGCGCCGGTCCGACGAGTAGATGTAGAGCGGGCGGGCCCGGCCCTCCACCACCTCGGAATTGATGACCACTTCCTCGACTCCGTCGAGCGACGGCAGGTCGAACATGGTGTCGAGCAGGATCTGCTCCATGATCGAGCGCAGGCCCCGGGCGCCGGTCTTGCGCACGATCGCCTTGCGCGCCACGGCCTTCAGCGCGTCCTCGGAGAAGGACAGGCTCGTGTCCTCCATCTCGAACAGGCGCTGGTACTGCTTCACCAGCGCGTTCTTGGGGCTCGACAGGATCTCGATCAGGGCGGTCTCGTCCAGGTCCGTCAGCGTCGCCACGACGGGCAGGCGGCCAACGAACTCCGGGATCAGGCCGAACTTCAGCAGGTCCTCGGGCTCGACCTCCTTCAGGATCTCGCCCGTGGGCCGCTCGTCCGGCCCCTTGACCGAGGCGCCGAAGCCGATCGCCTTGCCCTGGCCGCGACTGGCGATGATCTTCTCCAGCCCGGCAAAGGCGCCGCCGCAGATGAACAGGATGTTGGTCGTGTCCACCTGCAGGAATTCCTGCTGCGGATGCTTGCGACCACCCTGTGGCGGCACGCTGGCGACCGTGCCCTCCATGATCTTCAGCAAGGCCTGCTGCACGCCCTCGCCCGAGACGTCGCGGGTGATCGAGGGGTTGTCCGACTTGCGGCTGATCTTGTCGACCTCGTCGATATAGACGATGCCGCGCTGCGCCCGCTCTACATTGTAGTCGGCCGCCTGGAGCAGCTTCAGGATGATGTTCTCGACATCCTCGCCGACATAGCCGGCCTCCGTCAGCGTGGTCGCGTCCGCCATCGTGAACGGCACGTCCAGGATGCGGGCCAGCGTCTGGGCCAGCAGCGTCTTGCCGCAGCCCGTCGGGCCGACCAGCAGGATGTTGGACTTGGCCAGTTCCACGTCGTTGTTCTTGGTCGCGTGATTCAGGCGCTTGTAGTGATTGTGCACCGCGACCGAAAGGACCCGCTTGGCGTGGATCTGGCCGATCACGTAGTCGTCCAGCACGCGGCAGATGTCCTGCGGCGTCGGCACTCCGTCGCGCGTCTTCAGGACGGCGGTCTTGTGCTCTTCACGGATGATATCCATGCAGAGTTCGACGCATTCGTCGCAGATGAAGACGGTCGGGCCAGCGATCAGCTTGCGGACTTCGTGCTGGCTCTTGCCGCAGAAGGAGCAGTAGAGGGTGTTCTTGGAGTCGCCGCCGCTCAGCTTAGTCATGAATACTCCGTCCTGGTCCCACCGGCCGGACCGACGCCACATCGCACGATGCAGGCCTCCCAGGCGGGGGCAGCGGCCTGCCCCGGACGATCCGAACCCGCTTGCGGCTGGCAGCCGAAGCCTGCTTCTCCCGCCCGGATCGCAAGATCCGACCGTGAAGCTGGCTGCGGGCCTGCGGGGACGAAGGGCCCAGGCACTTCCGCGCGTTCATACGAGCATGCTGCAAGCCGCTCGATCAAGAAATGATTAAGGGGGCGCCACGGAACAAGGGGCGTGGCGCCGACGGGCATCACAGGATGTGCGGATCGCAGGGCCGCGTGCCGGGTGCGCCGGAGCGTCATCGCTGCCGCTCCGGCGCGTGTCCCTGGGCGGGTGGAACGCATGGTGGCGTCCCCCGATCCTGCCGTCCCCGATGCCCGGGGCCGGCTCAGGCCGCGGCCTTCTGCTCTTCCGGGCTGGTCGGGCGCTGCGACACGACCTGGTCGACGATGCCGAACTCCTTCGCGGCATCGGCCGACAGGAAATTGTCGCGCTCCAGCGCCTGCTCGATCTCGGGCAGGGACTTGCCGGTGTGCTTGACATAGATGCCATTGAGCCGGGCCCGGGTCGCCAGGATCTCCCGCGCATGGATCTCGATGTCGGTGGCCTGGCCCTGCGCCCCGCCGGACGGCTGGTGCAGCATGATTCGCGAGTTGGGCAGCGCATAGCGCATGCCGGGCGAGCCCGCCGCCAGCAGGAGCGAGCCCATCGACGCCGCCTGCCCGATGCACAGCGTCGAGATGCGGGGCCGGATGTACTGCATCGTGTCATAGATCGCCATGCCCGAGGTCACGACCCCGCCCGGCGAATTGATATAGATCGCGATGTCCTTCTTGGGGTTCTCGGCTTCCAGGAACAGCAACTGCGCCGTGACAAGGCTCGCCACGGCGTCGTTGATGGGGCCCACCAGGAAGATGATGTGCTCCTTGAGGAGTCGCGAATAGATGTCGAACGCCCGCTCGCCCCGATTGGTCTGCTCAATGACCATCGGAACGAGCGTGTTCATGGTGGTGTCGATGATGTCGCGCATCTAACGATGCCTCCTGAGGCGTTCAAGCAATCCGTAGCCAGGTGCCGCCCTCAGGCCTCCGACGCGGGAGCGTCGGTGTCATCCGACTCCTCTGCCGCGCGACGCAGTTCCTCCAGGCTCACCTGCCGGTCCGTGATCTTGACAAGCTCCAGGATGAAATCGACCACCTTTTCTTCCAGGATGGGCGCGCGCAGCTGGGCCTGGGCCTGGGCGTTCTTCTGGAAGAACTCGAAGACCTCCTTCTCCTGGCCCGGATAGCGGCGCGCCTCCTCCATCACGGCCCGGTTCACCTCCTCGGGCTTGACCTGGATGTTGTTGCGGCGACCGACCTCGGCCAGCAGCAGGCCCAGGCGCACGCGGCGCTCGGCGATGGGGCGCCACTCGCCGTCCTTCTCGGCCCGCCGGGCCTTCTTCTCCTCGTCCAGCTCCTGGTCCGGAACCTGCCGCAGCTCGGGCTCGGCCTGCGCCACGATCTGCTCCAGCTCAAGGTCGACCAGGCCCTGGGGCACCTCGAACGAATGCTGCTCGGCCAGCGCGTCCAGCAGCGCGCGCTTCAGTCGCATGCGCGAGAGGTCGCCATAGCGCGATTCAAGCTGCTTGCGCAGCGTCGCGCGCAGGTCGGCCAGCGATTCGACGCCGAAGGACTTCGCGAATTCGTCGTCGATCGACACGGCGGCGGCGCTCTGCACCTCCTTCACCGTGACATCGAAGGTCACCGGCTGACCGGCCAGCTCCTTGACCGGGTAGTCGTCGGGGAAGTTCAGCGCGATCACCCGCTCGTCGCCCACCTTGGCGCCGATCAGCTGGTCCTCGAAGCCGGGAATGAAGCGCTTTGAGCCCAGCTCCAGCTGGAAGTCCTTGGCCTCGCCGCCGTCGAACGGCACGCCGTCCTTCTTGCCCAGGAAGTCGATGACGACGGCATTGCCCTCGGCCGCCTCCGTCCCCTCGGGCGCTGCCTCGAAGCGCTTCTGCGAGGAGGCCAGCCGCTCCAGCGACTGCTCGACCTCGGCCTCCTCGACCGGAACGGTCAGGCGCTCCAGCGAAACGCCCGAGAACTCGCCCGGCTCGACGTCGGGCAGGACCTCGACGGCCATGGTGTATTCCAGGCCCTCGTCCTCGCCGAACTTGGTCACCTCGATACGGGGCTGCAGCGCCGGGCGCAGCTTGTTGTCCTCGATCGCCGAGCGCGACGACTCGTTCACCGCCTGCTCCAGCACCTCGCCCAGCACGGCCTTGCCATGGGTCTTGCGGATCAGGGCGACGGGGACCTTGCCCGGGCGGAAGCCCGGCATGCGCATGGCGCCGGAGAGCTGCTTCAGCCGCGTCTCGACGCGCGCGCCGATGTCTCCAGAATTGAGCACCACGCGGAATTCCCGCCTCAAACCTTCGGCGCTCGTCTGCGTCACTTCCATTGCGGTCTTCCGAGTTGAATGCCCCGCTGGTGCGGGCGGAGGGACTTGAACCCCCATGACGTGAGTCACTGGAACCTAAATCCAGCGTGTCTACCAATTCCACCACGCCCGCTGGGGCCGAAGCGGGGCGCCTCTATAGCACGATGGGGCCGCAGATGTTCAAGGGGCGATTACACGCGGCGCCACGGCTTCCCCCTCTGGCCATGCCGCCAGGGCGGCCAGGGCGCGCGGGATGCGCTCGACCACGTCCTCGGCGATCAGGCCGGGGCCAAAGCTGCGCGCTGCCTCCGCATGCAGCCAGACCGCCGCCGCGGCTGCCTCAAACGCCGGCATGCCCGCGGCGAGCAGGCCGAGCACGATGCCCGCCAGCACATCGCCCGAGCCAGCCGTGGCCAGGGTCGCGGGCGCGTCCGACGCGATCACGACCATCCCCGCGGGATCGGCCACGACGGTATCCGAGCCCTTCAGGATGACCACGGCCCGCGCGCGGGCGGCGGCGGCCACGGCCCGTTCCGCCTTCGACGGCAGGTCCGCCAGGTCCGGGAACAGGCGACGGAACTCGCCTTCATGCGGGGTCAGGACGGTGGGGCCGCGCACGGCGCCGAACAGGTCGTGCGGCGCGTCGGCAAAGCTGGTCAGCGCATCGGCGTCGAGCACGGTGGCGCGGCCGCGGTTGAGCGCCGCCGCGACGCAGGCACGCGTGCCCTCCCCGACGCCCTGGCCGGGCCCCAGCAGCACGGCGTTGAAGCGGCGATCCTCCAGCAGTGCGTTCAGCGCCTCCGCCCCGTCCATGCGCGCCAGCATGACGGCGGTCAGGTGACAGGCATTGACCATCAGCGCATCCGGCGGCGAGGCGAGCGTGACCAGGCCGGCCCCGGCGCGCAGCGCCGCGCGCGCGGCGAGGCGGCTGGCCCCGGTCTGGGCCAGGCCACCGCCCGCGACCAGGGCGTGGCCGCGGTCGTACTTGTGCCCCTCCGGCCTCGGCCAGCGCACGCTGCCCGCCCACAGGCCGGGGCCGTTCTCGAACTGTCGGGTGCCGACCGCGTCGAGCGTGGCGTCAGCCACGCCGATGTCGATGACCACGATCTCGCCCGCCAGCGACCGCCCGGGCAGCAGCAGGTGGCCCGGCTTGCGCCGCACGAAGGTGACGGTCAGCGCGGCCTGCGCGGCACCGCCCAGGACCTGCCCGCTGTCGCCAGAGACGCCCGACGGCACGTCCAGGGCGACGACCGGGACGCCGCTGGCGGCGACCGCCTCGACCATGCGCAGCGCAGGGCCGTCGAGCGGGCGGCTGAGGCCCGCGCCGAACAGGGCGTCCACGATCAGGCCGCGCCCCTGCAGCAGGCCTTCGCGCAGGTCGAGCACCGGCCCGTTCCAGCGTCCCTGCATCAGGGCGGCATCGCCGCGCAGCGCCTCCGGCGGCACGAGGGAGGCGACCAGGACATCCCAGCCCTCGTCCGACAGGCGGCGGGCGACCACGAACCCATCGCCGCCATTGTTGCCGGGTCCGCACAGGACGATGGTCGGCACCGGCTTGAAGCGGGCCTGGATCGCCTGGGCCGCACCGCGGCCGGCGCGCTCCATCAGGACGACGCCAGGCGTGCCGCCCGCGATCGTCAACTGGTCCGCGCGCCCCATGCCGGCGCAGTCGAGCAGCGCGGCGTCGCGCTCCTGGGGGGTCATGGCGCCGCCGCTCAGCCGAAATCGGGCCGGCGGGCCGACCACGAGGTCGCCGCCTCATAGGCGCGGGCGGCGCGCAGGACCAGCGCATCGTCATAGCGCGATCCCACCAGCTGCAGCCCGATCGGCAGGCCCGCCTCGGTAAAGCCGCAAGGCACGGAGATCGCCGGTTGCTGCGTCAGGTTGAAGGGGAAGCTGAAGGGCGTCCAGTTGACCCAGTCCTTCGTCTCCACCGGATCGGGGGCCAACTGGCCCGCGGCAAAGGCGACGACCGACGTCGCCGGCGTCAGCAGCAGGTCATAGGTCTGGTGGAAAGCGTTCATGCTGGCGCCCAGGGCCGCCCGGTCCAGCGTCGCCTGGATGTATTCCTTCTTCGAGATCGCCAGGCCGCCCTCGACGGCATGGGCAAGACCGGGGTCGAGCTTCGCCTTCCTTTCAGGCGGCAGGTCGCCAAGGGCCGCCGCAGCCCCCGACCACCACAGGGTGCGGAACAGGCCTGCCGGATCGGCGAAGCCGGGATCGACCTCATCCACCTGGGCGCCCAGCGCCTCGAACATGCGGGCGGCACTGGCCACGGCGGCCGCCACTTCCGGCTGGACATTGGTGACGTAGCCAAGCCGCGGGCTGTAGGCGATGCGCAGGCCCCGCACCCCGTCATTGAGGCCGATCGAGAAGTCGCGCGCCTCATAGGGCAGGGCGTACCAGTCGCGGGCGTCGGGCTCCGCCATCACGGTCAGCATCAGGGCGGCATCGGCCACCGTGCGCGTCATCGGCCCGACATGGGCGACCGTGCCGAACGGGCTGGCCGGATAGGCCGGTACCCGGCCGAAGCTGGGCTTGTGCCCCACGACCCCGGCCAGGCTTGCCGGGATGCGGATCGAGCCGCCGCCGTCGGTGCCCGGAGCGATGGGCACGAAGCCCGCGGCCAGTGCCGCCGACGCGCCACCGGAGGAGCCGCCCGGCGTCCTGGTCAGGTCCCAGGGATTGCGCGTGATGCCGGTCAGCGGGTTGTCGGTGACACCCTTCCAGCCGAATTCGGGAGTGGTCGTCTTGCCCAGCAGGATGGCGCCGTGCTCGCGCAGGCGGGCGACGCTGGGCGCGTCGACCTCCCAGGCCTGCGCCGCACTCGTCGAGAGCGAGCCACGCAGCGTGGGCCAGCCCTTGGTCAGAAGCAGGTCCTTGATGCCGGTCGGCACACCGTCCAGGCGGCCCTGCGGCCGGCCGGCGACCCAGCGCGCCTCGCTTGCCCGGGCATCGGCCAGGGCGCGGTCATGGTCGACCAGGCAGAAGGCATTGACCTTGCGGTCCAGGCGGGCGATCCGGTCCAGCAGCGCGGTTGTCACCTCGACCGGGGACAGGCTGCGGCGGCGATAGGCCGTCAGAAGTTCCGTCGCACTCAGCCAGCCCAGGTCGCTCATCCGACTCTCCACGACGCCCGCAAGGAAAACCGGGGCCAGGGCCACGGTGACGCCGGACTGTAGCATTCCGCGGATCGCGGAAAAGCCCGATCCCGGCCGGCGCCGCCGGGCCTTCCGCCACATTGCAAAGGGCAGGGCCGTGCCCTAGCGTGCGCCCCCATGCGAGCCCCGACCCCGCCCGTCCCTGCCCTGCCGTTTCTTGCCCTGACGGTTCTTGGGCTGACGCTGTCGGGTTGCGTCCTGGTGCCTCAGGTGCGGGACAGCTACATGGGCAAGTCGGCGGTGGAAGGCCTGCCCAGCCCGCCGGTGCCGATGCCTGCGCCGTCTTACGTCGTGCCGCCGCAGCCCAGCCTTGCGCCGCCGGTGAGCGGCCAGGCGCGCGCCCTGCCGCCCCCGCCGCCCGTTGCGACCACGGCTCCCGCTACGCTGCCCGCCGGAACGCTTCAGGCGGCGCCGGCACCGGCCACACGGGCCGATCCGCTTGTGGCCGTGACGCCGCTTGCGCCGGCCGTCCTCTCGCCCGCTGCGCTGGGGTCGCAGGGGCCCGCACCGGCACGGACCGCGATCGGGACCGATCCCCTGCCCATCGTGCCGGCGCCACCGCCGCCGCGGGCCCTGACCGGCGCAAGGCCGGTCCCGGCGCAGGCCCTGGCGCCGATCGTGCCGCCCTCGCCGGTGGCGATGCCGGTGTCACCCCCGGCGGCCGGCGTCCGCCCCGCGCCCCTGGCGCGGCCGGCGGGCAGCGTCCCCATCGCCAACGACGTACCGACGATCGGCCGGCCGGCCATGGCGGTCCCGGCCGATGCCAATGCCTACCTGATGCCGGGTACCGTCGCCCCCATGGGCACGCCGGGCTACGACGCCTACGGCAACCGGCTCCCCTGAACGCGCCGCCTTGGCCCTCTCCCCTCGCGGAATGCGACGGGAGAGGGCGAGGCACCTGCCTCAGGTGTCGTTGTAGACGGGCTTGCGCTTCTGCAGGAACGCGCTGATGCCTTCGCGGAAGTCGGCCGACTGCGCCGCCAGGATCTGGTTGCGATCCTCCATCGCGATCGCCTGTTCCAGGCTGTTGGCGTCGACCGAATGGTTCAGACATTCCTTGGTCAGGCGCAGGCCGATCGGGGTCGTGCCCAGCATCTCGTCGATGAACACCTGGGCCTCCTGCTCCATCTTGTCGTCATCGACGACGCAGGAGACGAGGCCGGTCGCCAGCGCGCGCTCGGCATAGATGAAGCGCCCGGTCAGCATCAGCTCCGACGCGACGGACACGCCAACCAGGCGCGGCAGGAAGTAGCTGACGCCGATATCGCAGGCCGACAGGCCGATGCGGATGAAGGCCGCGTTCATCTTCAGCGACTTGCCGCCGACGCGGATGTCGGAGGCCAGCGCGATCGCGAAGCCGCCGCCGCAGGCAGGACCATGGACCAGGGAGATGATCGGCTGCGGGCAGCGGCGCATGCGCATCACGATCTCGCTGATGCGGCGTTGCGACTTCAGGCCGTCCGAGACGGAGCCGTTGACCGCGCCCGGGTTCTCGTTCGAGCGGGTCTGCTTCAGGTCCAGGCCGGCGGAGAAGGCACGGCCCGCGCCACGGATCGTGACGATCCGCACCGACCGGTCGAAATAGAGGTTGTGGAAATAGTCCAGCAGCTCGTCGACCAGGCGGTCGTTCAGCGAGTTCAGTTCGTTCGGACGATTCAGCGTGACATGGTCGACGGGGCCCTCCTTGCGGATGACCAGGTGCTGGTAGTCCATCGTCTCTCTCCCTTCGTTCTGTCGACGGTTGGCGCGCCACTCCTACCCCATCCCGCACGCCTTGCGTAGGGCCTGGACTGGAGAGGAGCAGCGCACCGGTCGAGCGATACGAAGAGGGGCCTACTCCGCGGCGCTGCGCAGCGCTGGCTCGGCGTCGACCATCGGCCGCCGCTCGGGCAGGGTCGCCAGCAGGGCGTCCAGGTCGGCCTTGATCGCCGGCTGCACGCACAGCGGCCCCTTCAGCCCCGCCTTGTCACGCGCCAGGACGGTATGCTCCTCGCTGAACGTGTGGAGATAGGCGGCGACCTCCTGCCCGTCCGTGACACGGCTGCCGCCCATCTGGCGGATGTCATAGCCATGCGCGATCAGGCGGGCTGTATGGCCCACGTCGGACACCATCAGGCCATGGCGGATGCCGCGGCCCAGGCAATACTCGCCGACCGAGGTCAGCACCTCGCCATTCACGTACCAGCCGGGCCGCCGCTTGCGTGCCCAGGACGCGACGCACTGGCGCGAGCCCTCGGCCACATGCGGGCCGCTGGGCGGCTCCACGTCGAACAGGTCGCGGAACACCGAATCGAACATGGTGGGCGCCGTCGTCGGCACGATGCGGAACATGCCGCTGACCCGGATCTCGCCATCCAGCCGGTCGAGGTGCAGCAGATAGGTTGCGAACTTGTGGTCGAACTCGTCCCGCTCGTCGTTCTCGGCGCAGGGCAGCGACCATTTCCGTTCACGGATGAAACAGTCATAGCGCAGTCGATGCATGTCGGTCAGCAGTTCGCCATAGAGATGCCGATTTCCCGGCTCCACAACAAAAATCATCGTGGCACTCCCCTTCTGTGGAGCCCGATAATTGTTCACGAAAATGCCTGTGTAACCTAGGGTAATCCCGGGCATTACAATGCTATTCAATTGAATATTACTGTATTCACCTCCTGGATACTCCTGGACCGAAGTGAATAACATGCTATGCAGCAGCAGCCATTGACGCTCATGGCAGAGAATTTCTCGCCACCGGTCATCCTATACAGTGCCAATAATGCGGAGCGATGGTCCGCAGCCAGGTGCCGGTGCTCCGGCGCGGCTTCAGGGATGGATCAGGCTGCGCGCGATGGCGATGGCCACGGCCATGGTCCGGTTGCTGGCGTTCAGCTTCTTGCGGATGCTGAGCCAGTGGTACTCGACCGTTTTGTCCGACAGGGTCAGGATGATCGCGATCTCAGCATTGCTCTTGCCGCGGGCGGCCCAGGTCAGGACCTCCTGCTCGCGCTCCGACAGGGCCTTGAGCTCAGGAATGGCACCGCCGCTGATCTGGATGTATCCGGCCATCGCCTGCCGCGCCAGGTCGCCTACGGCGACCACGGTGTCGTCCGAGATGTCCTCCCGCGTCGAATAGGTCGTGAAGATCGCCAGTTCCCGGTTCGGCAACGGCAGTGGAACCGCCACCCCGTTACGAAACGCGAACTTGCGCGCTACGTCGAAGATCGCCAGCTGTCGCGCCGACATCGCGGTGAAATCCAGGCTGCTCCAGGTGAACGCCGCCGTTGCCGTGCGCAGCCGCAGGACGACCGGATCGACCGGGTAGCACTTCAGCTTGATGTAGCGCAGATGGAACTGGTTGGGCGTCGTGCGGCAGAACACGCCACGGACGCGCTTGTTGCGCTCGTCGGCGAACAGGCAGAAGTCGGTCAGGCCCAGTTCGTCCAGGCGGCTGCAGATGAAGGCGACCAGCGCCTCCTCGGTCTCGAAGTCCGGAATGACGGGCTGAGCATCGTCGCCGGGGCCTTTGCCCTCATGTCCCCCGTCCGCCATCTCGAATCCCGCTGCTGCAGTCTCGGCTGCACTGGCATTGAGTCTAGCCTAAACGGTGCGGCGTTCGAACCAAATGACGACAAACGACAGGCGCATGCGCGCGTCGGCCAGCGTTGCCGATTGGCCGCACCGCTCAGGCCTGGCGTTGCGTCGCGGGATCCGCAACCCAGACAGCCGCGTCGGACGGCGGCAGGGGGGTCCGGCCGCGGATCAGGTCGGCCGCCTTCTCCGCCATCATGATCACGGGTGCGTTCAGGTTGCCGGTCGTGACCTGCGGCATGATCGAGGCATCGACCACGCGCAGGCCCTCGATCCCATGGACGCGGCAGTCGCCGTCCACCACGGCGTCCGGTCCTGAGCCCATGCGGCAGGTCCCGCAGGGGTGATAGGCGCTCTCGGCCGCCTGGGCGATGAAGGCGTCCAGCTCTGCGTCGGTCTGGACCGCCGGCCCCGGCGCAATCTCGCCGCCGTTGAAGCGACGCAGCGGCGCCTGCGCAAAGATCTCGCGCGTCAGGCGGATGCTGGCCCGCATCTCGGCCCAATCGTCGGGGTGGGACATGTAATTGGGGTCGATCAGCGGATGCGCGTCCGGCGTGTCGGCGCGCAGCGTCAGCGTGCCGCGACTCGGGCTGCGCATGGGCCCGACATGGACCTGGAAGCCATGGGCCTCGATCGCGCCCTTGCCGTCATAGCGCACAGCCATGGGCAGGAAGTGATACTGGATGTCGGGCCAGGCGACGCCCGGCCGGCTGCGGATGAAGCCGCCGGATTCGAAGTGGTTGGTCGCCCCCCAACCCGTTTGCGTCGCCAGCCAGCGCGCGCCGACCCAGCCCTTGCGCCACCACTTCGTGGCCGGATAGAGCGAGACCGGCTCAAGGCATGAGGCCTGGACATAGAGCTCCAGATGGTCCTGGAGATTGCGGCCCACGCCCTTCAGGTCGTGGATCGGCGTGACGCCAGCACGCGCCAGCATGTCGGCCGGCCCGATGCCCGACAGCATCAGGAGCTGCGGCGAGTTGATCGCCCCGCCGGCCAGGATCACCTCGCGGGCGGCGTGGATCTGCTCGACGCCGCGGCCGCCGCGCACCTCGACCCCCACGGCGCGGCCGTTTTCGACCCGCACCCGGCCGGTCAGGGCACCAGTGCGCACGACCAGGTTGCGCCGCTTCATGGCCGGATGCAGGTAGGCACGCGCCGCGCTCCAGCGCCGCCCCCTGTGGATCGTCATGTCCATGCGGCCGAAGCCCTCCTGGGCCTCGCCGTTCATGTCGGCCGTGCGGTGATAGCCGGCGGCGACACCAGCCTCGACAAAGGCCTGGTAAAGCGGGCTCCAGCCGCGGCCACCCTGGACGTGCAGCGGTCCGTCGCTGCCGCGATACGCGTCCCCGCCCCGGTCATAGGTTTCCGCCTTGCGGAAATAGGGCAGGCATTCGGCATAGCGCCAGTGCCGCAGGGCCGGGTCCTGGGCCCAGTTGTCGAAGTCCAGGGCATTGCCGCGGACATAGACCATGCCGTTGATCGAGGACGAGCCGCCCAGAACCCGGCCGCGCGGCCAGTGCATGCGCCGGCCGCCCAGGTTCGGCTGCGGCTCGGTGTGGTAGTCCCAGTTGTAGCGCGTGCCGTTCATCGGATAGGCCAGTGCCGCCGGCATGTGGATGCGCCAGTCCCACCAATGGTCCCTGCCGCCCGCCTCCAGCACCGCCACGCGCACGGTCGGATCCTCCGACAGGCGCGCCGCCAGCACGCAGCCGGCCGACCCGGCCCCGACGATCACATAGTCGAAGCTGTTCCGCTCAGCCATGTGCGTGTCCCCTTCCGGAGACAGCCGACAAAGCCCCTTCCCCCCTTGCGGGGGAAGGTTGGGATGGGGGGGCCTCTACGCGCGCACCAGCATCGAAAGCCGAGGCCCTGGCGGAAACGCCCCCCCACCCTGCCCTCCCCCGCGAGGGGGGAGGGTTGCTCAGCGGCGCGGCCTCAATCATTGCCCGGGACCGGGTAGGGGTTGGCGACGTCGCCCAGTTCGACATAGACGCTCTTGAGCTGGGAATAATGGGCGATGGCGGCGTGGCCGTTCTCGCGCCCCAGGCCGGACTGCTTGACGCCGCCGAACGGCATTTCGACCGGCGTCACGTTATAGGTGTTGAGCCAGACCATCCCCGCCTCCAGCTCCGCCGCCAGACGGTGGCCGCGCTGCAGGTCGCGCGTGAAGACGCCGGCCGACAGGCCGAATTCCGTGCCGTTGGCACGGCTCAGCACCTCGCGCTCGCTGGTGAAGGACAGGACCGACATCACCGGGCCGAAGATCTCCTCCCGCACGATGCGCATGTCGTCGGTGCAGTGGTCGAACACCGCGGGAGCCACGAACCAGCCGGGCAGGTCCGGCGCCCGCGCGCCGCCCACCGCGAGACGGGCGCCCTGGCGCTCTCCCTCCGCCACGAAGTCGAGCACCCGCTCCATGTGGCCTTGCGAGATCAGGGCACCCACATGGGTCGCGGGGTCCAGCGGATCGCCGACCTTAAGCAGCTTGACCCGCGCCACCAGGGCCTCCACGAAGCGGTCGCGCAAGCCTTCCTCGACGAAGACGCGGGTGCCGTTCGAGCAGACTTCCCCTTGCGTGTAGAAGTTGGCGAGCATCGCGGCGGTGACGGCATTGTCCAGGTCGGCATCGGCAAAGACGATCAGCGGCGACTTGCCGCCCAGTTCCATCGTCACGTGCTTCAGGGTCGCCGCCGCCTCGCGCATCACCGTGCGGCCGGTGCCGACCTCCCCCGTCAGGGAGACCTTGGCGACGCCCGGGTGGCGGACCAGGGCCTGGCCCGTGCGGTGATCGCCCTGGACTACGTTGAACACGCCGGGTGGCAGCCCCGCCTCGGTCAGGGCATCGGCCAAGCAGAGGGCGGTGACGGGGGTCAGTTCCGACGGCTTGAATACCATCGTGTTGCCGCAGGCCAGGGCCGGAGCCGCCTTCCAACAGGCGATCTGGATCGGGTAGTTCCAGGCGCCGATGCCGACGCAGACGCCCAGCGCTTCCCGCCGCGTGTAGACGAAGGACTGGCCCAGGTCGATGTGTTCGCCCGTCAGACCGGCGGCAATGGAGCCGAAGTACTCCAGCGCATCGGCACCCGAGAGGACGTCGACGGCAATCGCCTCGCTGATCGGCTTGCCGGTATCCAGGACTTCAAGGCGGGCGATCTCGGCATTGCGTGCGCGCAGGATGTCCGCGGCGCGGCGCAGGATGCGCCCCCGCTCCATGCCGCTGCGCCTGCGCCAGTCGCCCAGGGCCGCCTGCGCCGCTGCGACGGCATGGGACACGTCGCCGGCATCCGCCATGTGCACGCGGCACAGCAGGGCCGCCGTGGCCGGGTTGAGGTTGTCGAACAGCACGCCGGAGCGGGCGGCCACGCGGACGCCGCCAATATGCAGTTCCTGGTCCGGCAGCCCCAGGCCGCCCGGTCCGCCCGACGAATCGCCCATCCCGCCGCCCCCGCATCGCTGACCGCCTGGGCCATTGTGCTGGATCCGGGGCGCCGGCGCACGGGGCTTGCGGCGCCTCAGCGGATGACGGTCACCGCCTCCGCCCCACGCTCGACCAAATGCAGGCGACCGTCCGCCACTTCGAACACCGTGCGCGAGCAATAGTCGGGCGCGAACAGGGCGATGCGATCCTCGCCCAGGGCCAGGCCCACGGCGGCGTTGATCGCCACATAATGGCTGAACACCACCGTCGGCCCCGGCAGGTCCAGCAGCGCCTGGCCCACGGCATTGCGCCAGGCCAGGACGTCGGCTCCGCCGGCGCTCCAGGTGCCGGCCATCAGGTCGCGCAGCCAGGCGCCGCGCTCGGACAGGCTGGTGACCGGCGATGGGATCTCGGACACGCGCGGCTCGATCCGGCCACCTTGGCCCAGTTGCCGCTCGAACGGGGCCGCGGTTTCCTGGGCGCGACGCATCGGACTCTTGACGATGTCGACCGGCCCCAGGGTGCCCAGCACGGCGGCAACCGCCTCGGCCTGCTCCACGCCCAGCGGGTCCAGGCCGGGATCCAGGTCGGTATCCCAGGAGGCCGCCGCCTTGCCATGGCGGACCAGTACGATTCGATGACCCATTTCGTGTTTCCTCAAGGTTGGCCGGCAACGCCTCAGGGCAGTGGCTCAGCCCCCAGGGCGCGCTTCAGGTCGCCCCAGGAATTGGCGTCCAGCACGGCGATGATGCCGACGAAGGCGCCCTCGCGGCGCGCCGCCTCGCGGTCGACGCGCATCTGGTCCAGCATGAACATGGCGCATTCCCGGCGGCCCTGCCCTTCGGCATGGGGCCAGTCGCGGCCTCCGGGCATGACGCTCACGCGCCCGTCGGCGCCCACCACCATGGTCTCATAGCGCCACACCGCCTTGCCGCCGGCATTGGCGCTCAGCGGCGGCGAATAGTAGACGACGGGCGCCGCCAAGGCCGGTCAGAGCCCCAGGACGAGCTTCGCCATGATGTTGCGCTGGATCTCGTTCGAGCCGGCATAGATCGACGTCTTGCGCCCGTTGAAATAGCTGGGCGCCGTGACGTTGGCGTAGTCGGGCCCGATCGGCGTCAGGTTCGACCCCTTGCCATGGGCCGGCACGTTGAACGGCACGGCATAGGCGCCGATGGCCTCCAGCGCCAGTTCCTGCACCTGCTGCTGCAACTCGGTCCCGCGCGTCTTCAGGATGGAGGACGTCGCCCCCATGTTCTGCCCGGCCGTCAGCGTGCCGATGATGCGCAGCTCGGTGAACTCCAGCGCCGTGATCGCCACTTCCGTCTCGGCGATGCGGGCCTGGAAGCCGGGATCGTCGGCCAGGCGGCCGGCGCCGTCTCCCTCCGCCTCCGCGATGCGGCGCACCCGCGCCAGCGCCTTCCTCAGGCCGCCGGAATAGGGATTGCCGCGCTCGAACTCAAGCAGGTACTTGGCATAGGTCCAGCCCTTGCCCTCCTCGCCGATCAGGTTCCCCTTGGGCACCTTCACATCGTCGAACAGGACCTGGTTCACCTCCTGGCTGCCCTCGGGCGCATTGTCGAGGGTGACCAGCGGCCGGATCGTGATGCCGGGCGACTTCATGTCGATCAGCAGGAAGCTGATGCCCTCCTGCGGCTTGCCCGGCGCCGACTTGGTCCGCACCAGGCAGAAGATCATGTCGGCATACTGTGCCAGCGTGGTCCAGATCTTGGACCCGTTGCACAGGTAATGGTCGCCCTTGTCCTCCGCCTTCATCTGGAGGGACGCAAGGTCGGAGCCGGAGCCAGGCTCGGAATAGCCCTGGCACCACCAGACATTGCTCGCCAGGATGTCGGGCAGATACTTCGCCTTCTGCTCCGGGCTGCCGAACTTCATGATGACGGGTGCCACCATGGTCAGGCCGAACGGCATGATCTGCGGCGTGTTGGCGGCCGCCAGTTCGGCCTGGAAGATGTACTTCTGGCTGGGGGTGAAGCCGGCGCCGCCATATTCCTTGGGCCAGTTGGGGGCGATCCAACCACGCTCGTGCAGCTTCTTCTGCCACCAGACGTGATCCTCGCGCGCGATGTGGCCGTTGGGGCTGCGCTCGACGCGGGCGCGCATCTCGTCCGGGTAGGTTGCCTTGATCCAGGCGCGCACTTCGTCGCGAAAGGCAATGTCTTCGGCGGAAAAGGCGAGATCCATCGCGGCGGTCCTGTCGTTGAGGCGGATGCCGGCCCCGGGGGCCGATTTGGCGGCACTCTAGACCAGGACGCGGCGCGGGCCCTCGAAAATCGCAGGCCCCAGGTCGACGGCGCGGTCAGGCGCCGACGGGCGTCGCCTCTTCCGCCAGCGCGGCCAGGCGCAGGCGCCCCGCCAGCGCGGTGCGGTCATAGACGCGTGCCACCAGGTCGACCAGATAGGGGCGGCGCAGCCGGTCGAAGGCATCCCGCTCCAGCACCCGGGCGGCCGCCATCAGCGCCCGCGCACCCATGTTGCCGGCCGCACCCTTCAGGCCATGGGCCAGGGCCTTGATGTCCACGGGATCGTCGATGTCGTGCAGGCGCCGGCAGCAGGACGCGCCCTCGTCCAGCAGAAGCTGCAGCAGCTCGGACACTTTCGGGGCGCCGATCATCAGGACCAGGGCGACGATCGTGCCTTCATCCAGGAGCGGCAGCCCCAGAAGCGGATCCTCAAGATCGATCAGCGCCAGCTGAGCCTCGTCGATCTGAATGGCGTCGAGCCGGTCCCCCATCGCCCATCCCGAACCGAAGCGGGGCAAGCCCGCAGCGGCGCCATGCCGAGGCTCCCAGTCGAACCCTGGGACACTGTGAAGCCGAACTTCTGTCTTGAAAAGGCCAAGATCATGCGTTCGCCAGGGCAATAGCGCAGATTCTTGTGACAAAACGGCAACCAGCGACCGCGCCTTTATCCTGCCGCAATGAAAGGTCGTGTCATCTTGCGCGATCCGCAGCCAATGGGCGTTGCGCCCGGCCGAAGGCCCTGGGGACGTGCCGCTGACGCAAGTCGTCAGCGTGCCCCCTCGCCTACCACGACGAAGGGCGCCCAGAACAGCGGGTGCGACGTCGCCGGATTGTCCGCGACCGCCAGGATCGACTGCCGCAGGGCTTCGGCGCGGGACAGCCGCGGATCGGCCTGCAGCCGCTGGAACAGGCCAGTCGTGATCAGCACGGTGGTGTCGGATGCGACCGCCCAGTGCGAGACCAGCAGGCTGCGGGCACCTGCATAGGCAAAGGCCCGCGCCAGGCCGGACAGGCCCTCCGCCCCCGGCGTGCCGTCCGGTGCCGCGGTGTTGCAGGCCGACAGCACGACCCAGTCGGCATCCAGGCTGAGGCGGGCCAGTTCGCTGGCGGCCAGCAGGCCGTTGTCGCCCTGGGGTGTCGTCACCAGCGACGGCTCCGGCACGCCCGGGATCTCGTCCGCCATGGCACCATGGGTGGCGAAGGCGATCACGCGATAGCCCTTGAGCGGGGTGCTGAGCACCGCCCGACGGGAAAAGGCCTGGCCCAGGTCGACTTTCGTCGTGCCACCCACGACGCCCGCAATGGCGCGCAACTCGTCCGCCGTCTCCGGCAGTTCGGGCAGGGTCTTCAGGATGGCGCCGATTGGTCCCGTGGCATTGGCCCTGGTCAGGACCGGATCGCCAAAGCCGATGAAGCCGGCTGTCGCCGCCGATCGCCCGGCCAGGCTGCGCAGGACCACCAGGCTGGACACCGAGGGCAGCGTGGTGAAGGCATAGTCCCGGGCCAGGAACGGGATCCTGGAATAGTCGCTGCCCCGCGCCACCGACGGCTTCGTCACCAGCAAGGCCAAGGGAAGGCTGCCCAGTGCCCCGTCGGGGACGACCATGATGTGCCGGGCCCCGGCCAGCAGCGGCAAGGCGGGGGCGAATGCCGCATTGAACAGCTGATGCGCGGCATGGGTGTCAAAGGCCCCGATGCCGCCCGTGACATCGTTCATCGGCCGCCGCACCGCGATCGCCAGACGGTCGATCTCCAGCGCACCGGCGGGCAGGCGCACCATCTGCGAGCGGTCGCGGCGCAGCACCCACAGCCAGGCGTCATTGCCATTCAGCAGCCAGGACAGCACCGCCTCGTCCGCAGCCAGGACGCGCTGGACATTGGGCACCGGGGTCGCCGTCGCCTTGGCCAGTTCGGCAAAGGCGGGGAAGCTGCGCGCCAGTTCGCCGTCCAGGACGCGCACCGCGTCGCTGGCCTCCGACAACTGGGCGCGCAGGCCGCCCAGGCCCGACCCGCCCAGCGGCTGGCGCGCCGCATCGTCGATCGCCTTGTCCAGCACGCGCAGGCGTTCGATCGCCTGCTGACGCCGGCTGATCAGGCTGCCCAGGGTGGAGCGGTCGGCGGCGAAGCGCAGCGCCATCTGTTCCACGGCCGAGGCGGTGCGGCTGGCCTGGGCGCGCTGCAGCGCCTCGAAGGTCGGCGGCGGTCCGCCGCTCTCGGCCAGGCGGACGGCCAGGTTCTCGAACACCTCGCGATCGGCGATGCCGCGCTCGGCGGGGCCCACGCCCGCTTCGGCCAGGCGCGGCACGCCGTCCAGCGCCAGCGATGCCGCGCGGCTGGCCAGCTGCACCGCCTCCTGGCTGCGGCCCTGCCACGCCTTCAGGCGGGACAACGGCACCAGGACCTGGATCAGGTCGGGGTGCTTGGGGCCCAGCAGCGCCTCACGCCGGCGCAGCGCCTCGCCAAACAGGTCGATCAGGGCGGCGACATCGGGATCGCTGGCGGCGTTCTGCAACTGCCCCGCGGCGCGGCGCGCCTCGACATCGATCATCAGGGCGGCGCCCAGGTTGATCAGGCTGCTGGGGATGCTGGGATGGTCGGCGCCCAGGTGCTCCAGGCGCACCTTCAGCGCCTCCTGGAAGAAGGCCACGGCGCCCGCCGCGGTGCCGGAGGTGAAGGCCACCTGGCCGATGCCGTCCAGGGCAACGGCCAGCGTCGCCTCGTTGCCCGGCACGCGCTTCAGGCTGACCATCGCCTGGCGGTAGGTCGCTTCGGCCGTATTGAGGTCGCCCGCCAGCAGGGCACTGGTGGCGACAGCGATCTTGGCCTCCGCCACGGCCGGGTGGTCGGCGCCGAGCTTGGCTTGGCGGATCCGCAGCACGCGGTCGGACAATTGCGCAGCGGCGTCGAACCGGCCCAGGCGGCGGTCCAGCACGGCCAGGTTGCCCAGCAGCGCCGCAGCGTCCGGATGGTCCAGGCCGACCGTCGTCTCGTAAATGTTAAGGGCTGCGCGATAATTGCGGTCCGCACTGCCGAAATCCGACTGGCGCAACGCCAGCGTGCCCAGAACGTTGAGCGCCGCGGCCACGTCCAGGCCCTTGGCCCCGCTCAGGCGCTCGGCCAGGGCGCGGGATTCCTCAGCCCGCCGGGCGCCGTCGGCGAAGCGGCCCTCGCCCTCGTCCACGGTTGCCAGGGTCAGCAGGCCCAGGGCGCGCAGCGCCTGGGAATCGGCGTTGTCCTCGGCCCGCGCCTGGCGGGCCAGGGCCTGGTCCAGCAGCGTCCTGGCCCGATCGAACTCGCCCTGCCGCGCCAGGACGGCGCCGCGGGTCATCGCGATCTGCAGCCGCGCGGGATCGTCATCCTCCAGGCCCGACAGGGCCTGGTCGGCGGCGGCCAGCGCCTGGTCGGCACCCGCCAGGTCGCCAAGCCGGGCATCGACCACGCCGTCCTGGGTCAGGTAGCAGCCCTGGCTGCGCTCCCCCAGGCGCCCGAAGCCGGGATCGGCGATGACCTGCCCCAGGGCCGTTCGCGCGTCGAGGAAATTGCCGCGGGCCAGGTGGTCGGCCGCCTGGACGCCCAGCGCCTGGATAGCGGGAGGCGGTGGCTCATCGGCGCGCGCGCAGAGGTCGGCGGCGCGAACCGCCGAAGCGCCGCCCGCCACCAGGCCAAGGACAAGGGCCAGGACCACGGCGGGGGACGCCCCGACCAGACGCCGCACCATGTCTGCCACTCCTCAATCGGCGCACCCATGACGGGGGTGCGCCCGAACCTGCGGGCGCATCAGGCGCCCCTGGATGGGTCGCCTGCGCCTATTGCGACGGGCCGGCGGTCGTCGTGGTCGGCGGGCTGGCGGGCGGCTGCTCGTCGTCGCTGCCGCCGCTGGCCCCGATGCCCACGCCGACGCCGACCGCCGCCGCCACGCCCAAGGCGATGAACGGCACGTTGCCGCCGACGGCACCAGCCCCGCCGGCGGCCGCGGCACCGCCCGCGGCCCCCGTACCGACTGCGCCGCTCAGCGCCGAATCAAGGGCCGCGAACTCGGCCGCGATGGAGGCCGGCACCGGACCGATGCCGCCCGCGGCGGGACCGCCCAGGCACACGCTCTGGCCCGGTGGGACGACGAACTCGCGCCCGTCCTCGGTCTTGATCGTCAACTCGGAATCACCCGCGGCAAAAGTCACGCAGCCCGGCAGCACGGTGGCGTAGACCGGCTCGTCCTCGTTCCCGCCGGAGCGGGCCAGGGTATAGGTCCGGCCATTGGCCAGGCACGTCACCGGGGTCGCGCCGATCACCAGCTTGAACGTCCCCTCGGACAGGGAGAACGTCTCCAGGCTGTCGAGCGGGGTCGAGGCACCACCACCCTGGGCGGAGGCGAGCGTGACCGCGGCACCGCGCGCCGTCGCGAACTGCGACCCGTCGGCAAAGGCGATGCTGATCGCCCCGTCTGGCGCGCTGACCACGGAATCGCCCCCGAAGATCGGATCGCCCTGGGCCAGCATGCGCGTCTCGCCGCCGTTCACGGCCGTGATCACGTTCCGCACGAGCGAGGCGACGGTTCCCGACTGCGCCATCAGGGGCGTTGCGACCAGGATGCCCAGAAGCCCCCAGCGAACCCGATTCCAAGCCATGCCGTTCCCCCCAACCGCCACACAGTCTTCGTGCGAAACGCTAGCAGAGTCATCGCCCGACGGGCGAGTGACGAACACCGCAATTCGTACAACGTTCAATCGATCCCGCCCACCTCCGCGTTGGCGCCATCGCGCTTGAGGCTTGATTGGGCGCCGCCTGTGCCCGAAACATGGCCGGCGAACGAAGGTGAGGATGCGATGGGCCAGGGGTCATCAGCGGTGTCGGTCAAGCTGGAGAAGGGCGTGGTCGAGGGTCAGTGCGACAGCCGCTTCGAACGCGTGCTGGATGCCTTCGTCGCCAACTTCCAGGCGCACGGCGAGGTCGGCGCCAACGTCACGATCGTGCACGAGGGCCGGACGGTGGTCGACCTGTGGGGCGGCATCGCCCGGCGGGACGAGCCCTGGACCCGCGACACCATCTGCATCGTGCATTCCTGTACCAAGGGGGCGACGGCGCTGTGCGCCCACCTGCTGGCGGCGCAGGGTCGCCTGGACCTGGACGCGCCGGTGGCCGAGATCTGGCCCGAATTCGCCGTAGCGGGGAAGGAGGCGACGACTGTCCGCATGATGCTGGACCACAGTTCGCCGGTCCCCGTCCTGCGCACGAAGATCCCGGATGGCGGCTATGCCGACTGGAACCTGATGTGCGACCTGCTGGCGGCGGAGGAGGCATTCTGGCACCCCGGCTCCAGCCAGGGCTATCACGGCTTCGTCTTCGGCTGGACCGTGGGCGAGCTGGTGCGCCGGGTGGACGGGCGCGGCCTGGGCCAGTTCTTCCGCGAGGAATTCGCCGACCCGCTGGGCATCGACTTCTTCATCGGCCTGCCTGAATCGGAGGAGCCGCGCGTCGCCTCCATCATCGGCTTCCGCCCGCCCAAGGACCGGCCGCTGAGCCCGTTCCTGCATTCCGTGCTGCGGGAAAAGGGCTCGGTGCCCAACCTGTTCATGAACAATTCGGGTGGCTTCATGGCCGGCGGCGCCAACAGCCGCGAAGGCCACGCAGCCGAGATCGGGGCCGCCAACGGCATGACCAACGGCCGCGGCCTGGCCGGCCTCTACGCTCCCCTGGCGGCGGGCGGCGGCGGGCGCTTCCGTGCCGCCGACATCGACCGCATGCGCGCCGCCTCGGCCTGCACCCACCTGGACGAGACCTTGAAGATGCCGACGCGCTTTGGCCTGGGCTTCATGCTGTCGATGGACAACCGACGCCGCAACGGGTCGAGCGCCATCATCGGGCGCAACGCCTTTGGCCATGTCGGGGCGGGCGGCTCGATCGGCTTTGCCGATGTCGAGGCGGGGATGAGCTTTGGCTACGCCATGAACCAGATGGGCGACGGCATCCTGATGAACGAGCGGGGCCAGGCACTGATCGATGCGGCCTATGCCTGCCTGGGCTGGCAGGGCTGCGACGCCGGGGCGTGGCAGCCATGATGCGACGCGCGATCCTGGCGCTGGGCCTGGTCGCCGGGCTGGCCGGGCCCGCCGCTGCCGCCGACCTGGCGCTGCAGGGCCTGCGCCTGGGCATGGGCGAGCAGACGGGCGAGATCGACGCGCTGTACGAGGGCGTCTACCGCCAGGCCCTGCGCGACAGCGTGGGCCTGGCGGCGCCGTATCACCGCATCCAGTCGAACTTCCGCGACGGCCGGCACCTGGTCCTGCACTTCTCCAGCGCGGCGACCGGGCACAAGCTGTTCTGGGTCGAACTGGTCCGCGCCTGGCCCGAGGGGCAGGAGAAGGACACGGCCGACAACCTGGTGCGCCAGTTGGAGGGGCAGTTCGGCCCCGCCGCGCAGAAGGTCGACGACCGTCAGGAAGGCCGCGCCTTCGGCAGCCTGGCCCTGGTGTGGACGGCGGAGGATTCGGCCCCCCTGCCCGACGGCTTCGCGCTGACGACGGACGACCTGAACAAGCTGTTCGACCAGAGCTTCCAGGAGCGCGTGGCCATGTTCGGGCCCGGCTTCAAGGGCCTGATCGTCCAGGTCGGCATTGCCGACGGCAAGGTGCGGGCGCTGCGCCAGGAACTGGTCGACCTGAAGCTGGGTGCCTCGGTCCTGGTGCCCGGCCCCTGAGTACGTCGTACCGTCAGCCGGCGCCCAGGACCAGCGGCGGGGACGCGGCAGCCCGCACCCGCCCGGGCCCCGCCAGGACGACGCGATTGCGCCCCGCCGCCTTGGCCGCGTAGAGCGCAGCGTCGGCGCGGGCCACCAGGTGCTCGGCCGCGGCATCGTCTTCGCCGCGCGCCGCAATGCCGGCGCTGATCGTCACCCGCTCGGCCGGAGCCGGGCGCAATACCATGTCCTGGGCCACCGCCTGGCGCAGGCGTTCTGCGATCTGCTGGGCCCCGGCCGCGTCCGTGTCGAGCAGCAGGGCGATGAACTCCTCGCCGCCCGTCCGACCGACGATGTCGCTGCCGCGCAGCGTTTCGACCAGCACGCGACCCAGGCGCGCCAGCACCGCGTCCCCCATGGGATGGCCATGGGCGTCGTTGATCGCCTTGAAATGGTCGATGTCCAGGCACACCACGCACAAGGGGGCCGCCGTCCGCGTGCTGCGCGCCCATTCCCGCTCCAGCGCCTCGAACAGGGCGCGGCGGTTCAGCAGCCCGGTCAGCGTGTCGCGCCGCGACAGCCGGTGCAGCCGGCGCACGATGCGGGCCATGAAGAAATAGACGAACACCACGTTGACCAGGACGATGGCCAGCAGCACCACATGCGCCAGCAGGTGGTTGAACAGGGTGTCGACCTCGACCTGGGCCGGCTGCCAGTCGTGCAGACCGGTGACCCCGCGCCAGAGCAGGCCGGTGCTGATCAGCATGGCGGTGAAGGCGATGGCGAACGACACGCGGCGGTCGCCCTTGGCCCACAGGATGCGGCAGCCCCGCCAGGCGTTCCAGGCGCAGACGCCCACGATCATCAGGTACAGCGCCATGACGCGATAGCGCGCGTCCTCCGGCGCCTGCCCGAACCACAGGATGGCGAGCGACACGACAGCCAGGGCCACGCCCTGGGCCGGGCCATTGACGACGTGGCCGCGGGTGAAGTGCGCCTCCCCCGCCCGCCACAGCAGGATGAACGCAACCGCCACGCACAGGTCGCTGCCGATCGTGGTCAGGCCATGGTCCAGGGTGCCGCGCTGGCTGATCAGGGCCATGCCGACGCCACACAGCGCGTTGAAGCCGGCCAGACTGCGCAATGCCAGGCGCGATTCCGCGGTCGACCAGCGCAGCGCGCCGGCCCAGCCGCAGGCAAGCAGCAGCTGGAATTGGCCGACCATCAGCCAAAGGGCCTGACTCGTGCTCATCGGTTTCGCGGCGGGACCTTGAAATGGCCGGGCGGCATTGCCGCCCCGGCCAGCGGACGGGGCGGGATATTGGGCCACGCCCTTGAAGAAATCGTTAGGACTTGATCTCAGCCTGCGTCCGCCCCGCCGCGCCGCACCAGCCGGCGGGCCAGGAAGGTGCTCAAGACCTCGATCCGTGCCGGGCGCGGGCCGCCGGGCGGCATGACCAGGTGCAGCGCGATGGGCGGTGGCGACCAGTCCGTCAGCACGGCCTCCAGCCGCCCTTCGGCCAGCGCCTGGCGCACGATGAAGTCGGGCTGCACGGCAACACCCAGGCCGGCCAGCAGTGCCGGCATCAGGGCATCCGCGTTGTTGGCGCGCAAGGGTCCCGCCGGCCGGATCGAGGCGGCCTCGCCCCCGCGATGGGAGAACGTCCAGGCCTGAGGCGTCGCCAGGTAGGCATAGCCCAGGCAGACATGCTCCCCCAGTTCATGCGGATGGCGCGGCCGCCCAGCCCGGTCGAAATAGGCGGGTGCCCCCACCACCAGGCGGTCCACCGGGCACAGGCGCCGCGCCAGCAGCGAGGAATCGGGCAGGGCGGCAATCCGCAGCGCCATGTCGAAACCCTCCCCGATCAGGTCGACCGCCGCGTCGCTCAGGTGCAGGTCGATCGACACTTCAGGATACTGGCGCAGGAAGTCGGGCAGGATCGGCGCCACCTCCCCCAGGCCGAAGGACATGGGCGCCGCCAGGCGGACCAGGCCGCGCGGGCTGCCCGACTGGGCCTGCACCTCCGCCTCCGCCGCCTCCCCCTCGGCCAGGACCCGCTGCGCCCGCTCGGCCAGGGCGCGCCCGGCGTCGGTCAGTGCCAGCCGACGCGACGTCCGGTTGAACAGCCGCGCCCCAAGCCGGGCCTCCAGCCGCGTCACCGCCTTGGACACCGTGGCCTTCGACACGGCCAGCTCGTCCGCCGCGCGAGCGAAGGAGCGCTGCTCCACCACTTTGGCGAAAATGGCCAGGGCTTCCAGGTCGGGCAGGTTAATAGTGCATTCCTGGAAACAATAAGTTTCCGATGTTTCTATTTATGAGCTCATGATGCCGCCTATCTTTGACCCATGACAAGGGCCCACAAGCGGGCCCCCATTGGTCAAGGAGAGGTTCGATGATCGAGCGTCGCGCATTCGAGGGCCTGGGCAATGCCCATCATGGCTGGCTGAAGGCCCGCCATCATTTCTCGTTCGCGAGCTACTACGACCCGGCGCGCGAGCGCTGGGGTGCCCTGCGGGTGTGGAACGACGACGAGATCGCGCCCCGCACCGGCTTCGACCCGCACCCCCACGCCAACATGGAGATCATCACCTATGTTCGCGAAGGCGCGATCACGCACGAGGACAGCCTGGGCAACCGCGGCCGGACGGAGGCGGGCGACGTCCAGGTGATGAGTGCCGGCACCGGCATCCGTCATGCCGAGTACAACCTGGAGGACGAGACCACGCGCATCTTCCAGATCTGGATCGAGCCGACCCGCCGTGGCGGGCAGCCCGCCTGGGGCGCCAAGCCGTTCCCCAAGGGTGACCGCTCGGGTCGCTTCGTCACCCTGGCCAGTGGCTTCGCGGGCGACGACGAGGCCCTGCCGATCCGGGCCGAGGCGCGCGTCCTTGGCGCCAGCCTGAAGGCGGGCGAGACGGTGGAATACGCGCTCGGAGACGGTCGCCACGCCTACCTGGTCGCCGCCAAGGGCAGCGTGGAGGTCAACGGCGTCACGCTCGACACGCGCGACGGCGCCGCGATCAAGGCCGAGCCCGTGCTCACGGTCACGGCGACGCAGGACGCGGAACTGGTCCTGGTCGACGCGGCCTGATCCCTTCGGGCACCCTGTCCGGCATCTCCGGATGGCGGACAGGGTGCCCGTCCCTTTCCCTTCATCCGCACACCGGCGACGCCGGGCAGCACATGGAGCATCGCAATGGCAAAGGTCCTGGTCCTCTACTATTCCGCCTTCGGTCATATCGAGACGCTGGCCAATGCCGTGGCCGAAGGCGCCCGCGGCGCGGGGGCGGAGGTGGACGTGAAGCGCGTGCCCGAACCACCCCGCCCGGCCCACCACGCCCAGGCCGGCCAGTCGGCCCCGGTGGCCGAGATCGGCGATCTGGCCAGTTACGATGCGATCATCGTCGGGACCGGGACCCGCTTCGGCCGCATGTCGGGGCCCATGGCCAGCTTCCTGGACCAGGGCGGCGGCCTGTGGGCCAAGGGCGCGCTGAACGGCAAGGTGGGTGCGGCCTTCACCTCCACCGGCACGCAGCATGGCGGGCAGGAGACGACCCTGTTCTCCATCATCACCAACCTTCTGCACTTCGGCATGGTGATCGTGGGCCTGGACTACGGCTTCCAGGGCCAGATGACGACCTCGGAGATTGTCGGCGGCGCGCCCTATGGCGCCACGACCATCGCCGGCGGCGACGGCTCGCGCCAGCCCAGCGCCATCGAACTCGACGGCGCCCGCTACCAAGGCCGCCGCGTCGCCGAGGTGGCACAGAAGCTCCACGGCTGACGTCGCGCCAGCATCCTTCGAGACGCCGCCTTTCGGCGGCTCCTCAGCATGACGCCTGTTGGGAATGCTCAACAAAACCCAAGGCGTCATGCTGAGGAGGCCGAAGGCCGTCTCGAAGCATCATGCGCGGATGGTGACGCCCCCTCAGATCACCTCGCCGGCAAAGACCTCGTTGGTCGTTTCCAGCGAATAGAGCGTGCTCTTCACATTGGGCAGGAAGCGGTTGGCCAGCGTCTCCTGCGTCCAGCCGCGGGCGTCGTGCACGGTCTTGAGGGGCCGGGACTGGCTCATCACCGAAATCTCGTTGCCGCGCACGGCAAAGACCTGGCCCGAAACCTCGCGCGCGTCGTCGCCCAGCAGGAAGGCCGCCAGCGGCGCGATCTTGGCCGGCGCCATCTCCTTGTTCTTCTCGCGGAATTCCGGCGTGTCCAGGCCGGGAATCGACAGCACCATGCGCGTCATGGCAAAGGGCGCGATGGCGTTGGAGCGGATGCCGGCGCGCGCCATGTCGGTCGCAATCGAGCGCGACAGGCCGACCAGCCCCAGCTTCGCCGCCGCATAGTTCGCCTGGCCCACATTGCCGACGAGCCCGGAGGTCGAGGTGATGTGGACGAAGGCGCCCGACTGCTGTTCCCGGAAATGCTGGGCCGCGGCGCGGCTGACGTTGAAGGCGCCATAGAGGTGCACCTTCATCACCGCGTCGAAGTCGTTGAAGCTCATCTTCCAGAACATGCGGTCGCGCAGGATGCCCGCATTGTTGACGACCCCGTCGACCCGGCCAAAGGCCTGCACCGCGCCGGCGATGATCGCCTCCGCCTCGCCCGGTTCGGCGACGGAGTGGGTGTCGGCAATGGCGTGGCCTCCCGCGGCCTTGATCTCGTCGACCACGGATTGCGCGCAGGCCGCATCGCCCGGCGCCCCGTCCAGGCCGGCACCGGTGTCGTTCACAACGACGCGCGCGCCCTCTGCCGCGGCGGTCAGGGCGATGTCGCGCCCGATGCCACGTCCGCCGCCCGTCACCACGATCACCTTGTCCCGCAAGCCTTCCGACATGTCGTGCCCTCCCGTTCGCCGGCCCGCTTCCCCGCGGGTCCGATTTCGTGACGGCGGAAGTCTATTCCAGATTTGCGTCGCGATCCCATGCGCGGCATGAAGCGGGCACGGATGCGAAGGGACAGGTGGCGACAGGATGGCCTTTGAGACGATCGAAACCGGACGGGGAGGCGTCCAGGCGTGGGAGTGCGACGAGAACGCCCACCTCAACGTGCAGTTCTATACAGCGCGGATCAGCGAGGCGACGGCTGCCTTGGCCCATGAGATCGGGGTGGGACACCCCGCGATCGACCGCCGGCGGGGACTGGTCGCCCTGGCGCATCATGGGCGCTACCTGAAGGAACTGCGTGTCGGCGACATCACCTGGACGCGCAGCCGTGTGGTCGAGATGCGCGAACGCGGCCTCGTCAGCCATCATGAGATCGTCCGCGGGGACGAGGTGGTGGCCAGCTTTGTGGCGCTGGACGGCCATTGGGACTACGAGGGCGGCGCCTTCGTCGCCTGGAACGAGGCGGAACGCGAGCGCGCCGCCGCCCTGACGAGCACGCTGCCCGCCGCTGCCGCGCCGCGCAGCGTGACGCTGGAGGGGACGCTTGCCACGCTGAGGCTGGAGCGTGCCGTGGCGCTGGGCCTGGCGCCGATCCACCGGGGCTGGGTCCAGCCTTGGCACTGCCTGGCCGACGGCACGATGGCGCCGCAGCATGTCGTCTCCCGAATCTCGGACGGGGTGCCCCACCTGTGGGACTCGCTGGGCCTGGGCCGGGCCCAGATGCTGGACCAGGGGCGCGGCAGCATCGTCCTCGAATCGCGCTTCAGCTATGTGCGGCCGGTTCGCGCGGGCGACCTGCTCGCCGGGCGCAGCGCACTGGTCGAGGTGATGGGCAAGACGCTGCGCTTCAACCACTTCCTGTTCGACGCGCGCCACGGCGACGTGATCGGCGCGGGCGAGGCGGTCGTCGCCATCCTGGACCTGGCAGCCCGCCGCATCGCCGGCTTCACCGAAGCCGAACAGGCCATGCTGGCGCCGCATGTGAAGGTGCTGGGTTAGCGGTTCGGTCGCTCCGAAGAACCACCTCATCCTGAGGTGCGAGCGCAGCGAACCTCGAAGGATGGGCAGCCGCAGCACCGGCGGCCCATCCCTTCGAGACGGCCCTGCGGGCCTCCTCAGGATGAGGTGGTTTATGCCTTCGGTTCGAAACGCGCGCCTACTCCGCCGCCTTCGCGGTCCGGGACTTGGCGACCGCGGCGTCGACTGCGTCGGCAAAGACGCCGACCAGCTTCAGCGGGAAGTCATGCGCCATGCCGGGGATGATGCGCAGCTCGGCGCCGGCGATGTTGGCGGCCGTGTCCTTGCCGCCCTCGACCGGGACCAGGGGATCGTCACCGCCATGCAGGACGACGGTCGGCGCGGTGATGCGGGCCAGCTTGGGCCGGCGGTCGCCATTGGCCCAAATCGCCGCCATCTGGCGCACCACGCCACCCGCCTGGTACGAGCGCCTGGCGTCAGACAGGATCTTCTCGCGCACCAGCGCCTCGTCATCGAAGAATCCAGGGCTGCGGATCGCGCGCCAGGACAACAGCCCGCGCTCCACGATCGCATCCCAGTCGCCATCGGGCGCGCGGGGCGCCAGCAGGGCGCCCATCGCCTCGGGCTTGGCCGGCGGCAAAGCCGGGTTGCCGGTCGTCGACATGATCGAGGTCAGCGACAGGACGCGGTCGGGGAACTCGGCTGCCACCAGCTGGGCGATCATGCCGCCCATGGAGGCGCCGACGATGTGCGCCTTGTCGATGCCCAGCGCGGTGAGCAGGCCGACCGCGTCGGCGGCCATGTCCTCCAGCTGGTAGGGAGCCTCGACCTTGCTGCCGGACTGCAGCGCGCCCATCATCTTCCCCATGTCGGGGACGCCCATGCCATCCAGCTTCTCGCTGAGGCCGATGTCGCGATTGTCGAAGCGGATCACGCGATAGCCGCGGGCCACCAGTTCGTGGCACAGCTCGACCGGCCACATCGTCATCTGGCCGGAGAAGCCCATGATCAGCAGCACCGGGGGCGCCGTCTCGGCCCCGAAGCTCTCGTACTCGATCGTGATGCCGTTCGCCTTGACCTGGGGCATGCGTCCCTCCTCCGCGGTGCTCTTGTTTCGCGCTCGCGAGACTAGAGGCTCATAACCGCGCGCGGAAGAGCGTTGGCGGGGAAGTTGCGCCTCCCCTGAGTGTCAACCTCATCCTGAGGTGCCCCGCAGGGGCCTCGAAGGATGGGCAGCCGTAGCGCCGGTTGCCCATCCTTCGAGGCTACGCTTCGCTCCGCACCTCAGGATGAGGGTGGAAAGAAGGGCAAAGACGCGCTCAGTTCACGCGGCGGGTCTTGCCGGCCCAGTACGGCTCGCGCAGGTCCTTGCGCAGGATCTTGCCCGACGCATTGCGGGGCAGGATCTCGATCACGTCGACCGACTTGGGGCTCTTGAAGGCGGCGATGCGGGCGCGGGCCCAGCCGATGATGTCGTCCGGGTCGATCGTCTGCCCCGGCTTCGCGACCACGATCGCCTTGACCGCCTCGCCCCACTTCTCGTCCGGCACGCCGATCACCGCGACCTCGGCCACGGCCGGGTGGCCGTAGATGGCGCTCTCGACCTCGGCCGGATAGACGTTCTCGCCGCCGGAGATGATCATGTCCTTGACCCGGTCATGGACATAGACATAGCCGTCCGCGTCCATGTAGCCGGCATCGCCGGTGCGCAGCCAGCCGTCCGCGTCGATCGTCTTGGCCGTCGCCTCCTCCAGCTTCCAGTAGCCGACCATGTTGTTCTTCGAGCGGGTGGCGATCTCGCCCACCTCGCCCGCGGGCAGGCGATTGCCGTGTTCGTCCAGGATCGCGATCTCGACGCCCGGCAGCGGCTTGCCGGCGGAGCGCATGCGCGGCGTGCCGGCCGGGCTGTGGTCCTCCGGCGGCAGGCCCACGATGGAGCCCGTCGTCTCGGTCATGCCATAGACCTGGACGAAGCCGCACTTGAAGACCTCGATCCCCTCGCGCAGCAGTTCCAGCGGAATGGGCGAGGCGCCATAAAGCATGTACTTCAGGCGCGAATAGTCGACCTGGCGCGAGCGCGGGTCGCGCAGCACGATCTGCATGGCGGCCGGCACCATGAACATCTTGCTGACCTTGTCGTGCTCGATGAAGTCGAGGACGGCCAGCGGATTGAACTCGCGCGCGACGACGCCCTTGGCTCCGTTGAAGATGCTGGCCAGGCCCCAGCCGCTGCCGCCGATATGGCTGACCGGCATGGCGATCAGGCTGATGTCATCTTCCGCCCACGTCTCCCAGGGCAGCATCTCGCCCTCGCGGTTGCGGCTGGAGGTCAGGTTGGCATGGCTCAGCATCGCGCCCTTGGGCCGGCCGGTCGTGCCGGAAGTATAGAGCTGGATCGCCACGTCCTTCGGCTCGACGACCACGCCGGGGTCGGTCGCGGGCTGGGCATCGCGCCAGACCTCATAGGCCGGCCAGTCGGGCACGCCGCCTTCCATCGCGATGTACGTCTTGACCCGGGGCATGTCGCCCGCGACCGCGCGCATGGCGGCCGTGAACTCCGGCCCGACGAAGACGATCGGTGCCTCGGCATTGTCGATGATGTAGGCGGCCTCCGGCGGCGCCAGGCGCCAGCCGACCGGCACCATGACCACGCCCGCCTTGGTGGCGCCCAGCCAGGTCTCGAAATAATGGTCGCTGTTCTTGCCGAAATAGGCGATGCGGTCGCCCTTCTTCAGGCCGGCCGCGATCAGCGCGTTGGCCACCTGGTTGGTATGGCGATCCAGCTCGGCAAAGGTGGTCAGGCGCCCTTCGAACTGCAATGCCACCTTGTCGGGCCGGGTCTCGCCGTGAAAGCGGACCGTGTCGCCCAGCGTGCTCATGCGCGCGTGATCCAGCACCCTTTGCCTTCCTTCCCCTGGGGTCCCCGCATCGCGGACCCGTCGTTCAAACTCCATGCCTGGCCCGTGCAGGACGGCCGAGCCGGCACATTCCGGGCGAACTTGTAGCGCATTCCAGTTTGGCCTGTCGCGGGACGTTCGCAGATTCCGATGGCTTTCCGCGCCGGGAGAACGTGCTAGTTCTTGGGCCAGCGGGGGCGACCCAGGCCGCCACCTGCACCCGAGCATTCCCAGGGTTGGCTGTCGTTGGTGCGCATGAGGGTTCTGTTCCACATTCCGCTTTCCCCCTTCTCGCGCAAGGTCCGGGTCGTCCTGGCCGAAAAGGGGCTGGACTTCGACCTTCAGGTCGAGAAGGTCTGGGAACGGCGTGAGGAGTTCCTGGCCCTGAACCCCGCCGGCCAGGTGCCCGTGCTGGTCGACGAGAATGGCGAGGTGCTGGCCGACAGCGCCGCGATCGTCGAGTATCTGGACGAGGTCTATCCCAACCGGCCGCTGCTGGGGTTCGACGCCGCCCAGCGGGCCGAGACGCGCCGCCTTGTCGCCTGGTTCGACCTCAAGTTCCACGCCGAGGTGACGCAGAACCTGGTATGGGAGAAGGTGACCAAGCGCTTCATGGGCCTGGGGACGCCGTCGTCCGGCGCGATCCGCGCGGGCCTGCACAATATCGCCTATCACCTGGACTATATCGGCTTCCTGACGGAGCGGCGGAAATGGCTGGCAGGCGATGCCTTCAGCCTGGCCGACATCGCCGCGGCGACGCAATTGTCCTGCGTCGACTATGTCGGTGACGTCCGCTGGGACGGGCACGAGGCGGCCAAAGACTGGTATGCCCGCGTCAAGTCGCGGCCCAGCTTCCGTCCCCTGCTGGCCGACAGCGTCAGCGGCGTCAGCCCCCCGCGCCACTATGCGGACCTGGATTTCTGACGCCGCGGCGCGGCCATGAGGGTCGCGCGCCCGCCGACGACACGGCAGGTGATCGACCAGGCCCTGGCCCATGGCTTCGACGCGGCCGGCATCACGACCCCCGATGCGATCGCCGAGGTTCCGGCCCGGCTGGAGGCGTTCCTGGCCGCAGGGCGCCACGGCACCATGGCCTGGCTCGCCGACCGCGCGGAACAGCGTGGGCGTCCGGCCGCACTGTGGCCCGGCGTGCGCTCCGTCGTCGTCGTCGGCCAGAACTACGGGCCGCCCCAGGATCCCCGGGCGGTCCTGGCCCATCGGACGCGCGGCGCGATTTCGGTCTATGCCCAGGGGCGCGACTATCACGACCTGGTGAAGGGCAGGCTGAAGCGCTTCGCCGGCTGGCTGGGCAAGGCGACGGGCGCGGAGTTGAAGGTCTTCGTCGACACGGCGCCGGTTGCGGAAAAGCCGCTGGCCCAGGCGGCGGGCCTGGGCTGGCAGGGTCGCCATACCAACGTGGTCTCGCGCGGCTTCGGCTCGTGGCTGTTCCTGGGGGTCCTCTACAGCGCTGCCGCCCTGGAGCCGACCGGGGCCGAGGCGGATCATTGCGGATCGTGCCGCGCCTGCCTGGCGGCATGCCCCACGGATGCATTTCCCGCACCCTATGAACTGGATGCGCGGCGCTGCCTGTCCTACCTCACCATCGAGCATTCCGGACCGATCCCGGCCGAGTTCCGGGCGTCAATGGGAAACCGGATCTATGGCTGCGACGATTGCCTCGCTGCCTGTCCCTGGAACAAGTGGGCGCAACTTTCACATGAATTGCAGCTGCGTCCCCGGATCGAGCTGCAATGGCCCGAGCTGGCCGACCTGGCCCAGCTGGACGACGCCGGTTTCCGACAGGTCTTTGCGCAAAACGCAATAAAGCGGATCGGCCGCGTACGCTTCGTGCGCAACGTGGCCTTGGCCATCGGCAATTCGGGTGCGCCGCATCTGGCGGCCACCCTGCTGCCGCTTCTCGACGACCCGGCGCCCGTGGTGCGGGGCGCCGCCGTCTGGGCACTCGCGCGACTGGCGCCCGCGGCTTTCGCCGTGGAGCGCCAGGCGCGAACCCCGCGCGAGGCGGACGCCACCGTCCTTCACGAATGGTCGCATCCACCCCAGCCCGCCGCCGGTGCCACCGTGCGGGCGGCACCGGAAGCGGAAGGCTTGGGGACTTAGTCCTCCTTCACGCGGCCGTCATTGCCGTTGACGAGGATGTCCTTGCTGGTGCCGTCCGCTGCCGCCACCGTCACGGTGTAGAGCAGGCCGTCATCCATCTTGCTGGCCTCGGCGTCGATCGCCTTGCCACCGGCATGGGTCTCGGCCGCCTTGATCGCGTCGGTCAGGCCGACCTTGGCCTCGCGGATGTCGCCCGGCGTCATCGACGTGAAGTACACCTCGATGATCTGGTCAGCCGCGTCCAGGATGTTCCCGTTGGTGCCGTCGATCGTGTACTCGATCAGCTTGTTCTCGGTCAGCAGCTTCACGTCATAGCGGGGGCCGTCGCTGGTCGCGTCGAACTCCGCCTCGACCGTGCGGCCGGGCTCCTTGGCTTCCGCCGCGGCGATCGCCTGGCTCAGCGAGACCGGAGCCGTCTGGATCGCGACTGCGTCATCGTTGCTGGTGGTCACGGCCGTCGTCGCCGGGGCGGGCGTCACAACGGCGCCCGGGGCGGGGGCCACGGCCGGCGCCGTCGTCGTGCTCTCGGCCAGCGCGATGCCCGAGGCGGAGGCGAGCAGGGCCGCGGCCATGATCGAGGTCTTGAACTTCATTTTCTGTCTCCTTGTGCCCTCAGAACCGATGCGGTCACTAAGGGAGGGAGTGCAGAAAGGTTCCGACGAAAGTTTGCGGAATTCGGCCTGTCGCCGGACGCACCCCAGCCGCCCGATCAGGCGGCCGCGGCGCTGAACCGGCGGCGGTGCGCCGCAACCGAAAGTTCAACCTCCTCCGCCGGCAGGCCCAGATGATCGGCGGATTCGTGCAGCATCCGCATCTCCCACGCCAGGACCGGCCCGCTGGCGAGTGTGTTGGCGACGACGGTGTCGAGGACGAAGCGCGCGGCGGCCTGGCGCAGTTCCGCCGCCTGGTTGGCACTGATGCCAAGCCCGCCGCGCAGGTATTCCAGTTCCTGCCGCTCGCCGGGCTTCAGTTCCTCGTCCGTGAAGGCCAGCGCCCAGGCCAGCATCAGCATCGTGCGCCGGGTCCCGGCGTCACTGACGACCGCCAGGTCGTTGAGGCTGGGCCGGCCCAGGCCGGCCAGGCGGCGGGCGGTCCCATCGTCCACCGCCGCGATCTCCTCCAGGAAGGCCATCTCCTGGGCGTCTGCCTTGCCATCGGCCTGGGCGATGTCGGCCAGGATGCGCACCAGCAGTTCCTGCTCGGCATCGCTGTGCACCGGATGGGCATGCAACTGCCGGATCATCGGGCCCGCGTCCTCGTGGATGCGGGCGGCGGACCAGCGCTGTGCCACCGGATCCCAGGAGAAGAAGGCATGAACCTTCCGGAACGCGCGGACGACGGCGTCGCGCTCGGCCACGTCGCCCGGACCCTGGTCCTCCAGCCCGGCGCCCGGCTGGTCGCTGCGGTCGGGTCGCCGCGTGCCGAAGCGGATGGCCTGGGCCACGGCCCCGCGGGCAGCACCCACGCCCCGCGCCCCCTCGCCGTCCAAGTCGACGCTGGCGATCACATGGGCGCCCGTCTCGGGGCACAGGAAGGTCAGGTGCAGCGCACCGTCGCGCCGCTCCGACCGGCTGACCAGCTTGCGGATCGCCTCGTAGCTCATGGCCATCGTTGAGCCCTCCACGTCGAGTTGCAGCGTTTGCGGCGGCCCCCGCCACGGCAGGCGTCCCGCCCTTCGGATTCCGCCCGCACCGGCAGTAGCCTTAACGAATTGTATCATGATGGGCGTTCATCGTCAGGCAACAGGATGGGCTGGAGCCGCCGGACGGTCACACAGGCAGGACCCGCGACACGGGTACTCGACGCCGGGCAGCTTGCGTGATTCGATCAGTGTCGACGCGACCTGGAAGAGTCGGACCGGCATTGACCGCAGGCCGGATTGGATCGCTGGGTCGAAGGGAAAGGGATCCCACGGGGATGGGCACGGGCGGGGACCAGGATCACTACGAGATCCATGTGCTCAAGGGGCCAAGCTGGGCGTTCTTCGCGACCGCCCCGGACCGGGAGGAGGCCGTCGATGCCGCCCTGCCGATGGTCGGCCGCGATGGCGTGCTGGCGGTCAAGGTCGTGCGCGAAAGCTTCGACCCCGTCAGCTCCAGCTTCAAGAGCCGCACCGTCCTGCTGGAAGGACGGCAGGACGCGATCAGCAAGGCCAAGCCCCTGCCCAACCGCGAGGACTCGCGCTTCTGCTTCAAGGTCGACGACTTCTACTCGCTCTATGGCCGGCAACAGATCGCGATCCTGCTGCGCCAGGAACTGGACCGCTGGGTGATCACCCCGACGGAACTGCTGCACGTGCCCGACCATGTCGACCGGCTGCAGGCGACCGGCACCGTCCTGCAGCACGTCGTGCAGAAGACGGCGATCATGCAGGTCCAGCAGACCAAGCGGCCAGTGACCGAGCGCGCCAAGGAGCTCTACGACCTGATCGGCCAGGCCGAGCGCCGCCTGTTCACCGACAAGAAGCACAAGCGCCTGCCCATCCTGGAAAAGGGTGGCACCGCTGCCCTTCTCGAGACGATCGACGCGGAGCAGAACCGCCTCTACCTGCTGAACTGCGCCGTCTGCGGCTACCTCGCGCCGCTCAAGACCTGGCGCAGCAAGCTGGAGGCGATGATGGCGCTGCTCGACGAGCCGGGCGTGACCGCCGGCCCGCGGCGCTTCCTGCTCCAGGTCATCGACGTCATCACGGGCGAACTGCTCTCAAGCTCCGTCGCGCTGACCGAGCTGGTCGGCGCCTCCCCCGATCTGGCGACCCAGCTGGGTGCCGTGGCCGACCTCTACCTGGGCCGCTTCGCCGCGGCCGATGCCCTGCCCGCCGTGCGCATGCTGAACCAGCTGGTCGGCGAAGGGCAGATGATCTCGGCCCGCACCGCCCTTGCCCGCCGCGTCCTGGGCGAGATCGCGACGACGCGGCCGCTGACCAAGGGCAACCTGGCGGCCGAGATCGCGGCGCTCGGCACCCTCTATCGCCGCTTCGACCATGTCGAGGGCACGCTGGTCCAGCTGGACGAGATCCGCGAGGCCTTTCGCGGCCGCTCGGAACGCCAGCTGGGCAGCGGCGTGGTCAGCGACTACCTGGCGGCCACCCCGTCGTCGCTCGACCGGGCCGAGAAGCTGCTGGCGCTGGAGGCGAACGTCATCGGCCTGGGCAACAAGCGCCGCCTGGCGGGCTTCGTCGGCCCGCTGCTGACCGGGCCAGACGCGCAGGGCGAAGTGGTCGTGCACGAGGGCCACCCGATGGACATGCTGCGCCGCCTGGTGGCGATGCAGCAGGTCGTCCTGGCCAGCCAGCTCGACGACCAGGACAAGGACAAGCTGTCGGGTCGCCTGGACCAGTTGAACCTGCTGCTGTTCGAGCGCTCCGGCATCCTGCCCCGGGCCGAGCGCAGCGCCGGCGGACCGATCGACCGGGCGATCACCATCCTGCGCCTGTGCACCGCCGGCATCCTGACACAGGGACAGTCGCGCGAACGGGCGCAGCGCCGGGCCCTGGCCCTGATCACCCGCGAAGGGCTGATCGCGTTCATGACCGGCGCGGACGAGGCCGAGCGCACCGCCCGCCGCGCGATCCTGCGCAACCTGCTGCAGGACGCGGGCCTGGAGAACGTGTTCTGAGCCGCTAGACCGCGCGCTGCGGAGCGGTCTCGCTGCGGCGGGTCTCGATCGCGTCCCAGATCAGGGCAGCGGCGTTGGTACCGTCGAAGCGCTCCAGTTCCTGGATGCCGGTGGGCGAGGTCACGTTGATTTCGGTCAGGTAGTCGCCAATCACGTCGATGCCGACGAAAACCAGGCCGCGGGCGCGCAGCGCAGGCCCGATCGCCTCGCAGATCTCCTGCTCGCGCGTGGTCAGCTTCGTGGCCGTCGCCTTGCCCCCGACATGCAGGTTGGAGCGCGCCTCGCCCTCCTTGGGCACGCGGTTGACGCCGCCTACTGCCTTGCCCTCGACCAGGATGATGCGCTTGTCCCCGGCGCGGACCTCCGGCAGGTAGCGCTGAACGATGATCGGCTCGCGATAGAGCTTGGTGAACAGTTCCAGGAGAGAGGCAAGGTTGTCGTCGCCCGGCTTCAGGTGGAACACGCCAGCGCCGCCATTGCCGAACAGCGGCTTGATGATGATGTCCTTGTGCTCGTCGCGGAAGGCCTGGATCTCGCGCAGGTCCGAGGTGATCAGCGTGGGCGGCATCAACTCGGGAAAATGCGTGACGAACAGCTTCTCCGGCGCGTTGCGGACATGCACGGGATCGTTCACCACCAGCGTCTGCGGATGGACATGCTCCAGCAGGTGGGTGGAAGTGATGTAGCCCATGTCGAAGGGCGGATCCTGGCGCAGCAGGACGACGTCGACCGCCGCCAGGTCCAGGTCCGTCTCGGCCCCGAAGCTGAAATGGTCGCCCTTGACCCGGCGCACGTTGAGCGGGCGGGCCCGGGCGATCAGGCGCCCGCGGCGCAGGCTGAGCTCCCGCGGCAGGTAGTGGAACAGGGCATGGCCCCGTGCTTCCGCCTCCAGCGCCAGGCGGAACGTGGAATCGGCCAGGATGTCCACCGATTCGATGGGATCCATCTGGATCGCGACGGCAAGGCTCATGGGCGTGCTTCAACTTCCGCTGGAACGACGGCGGCGATCTTGGGCGGCGGGCGCCGCAACTTCAACAGTGCGGACACCCACCCGTCAGTTCAGGCGGCGCCGGATCTGCTGCTGCAGCATGGCCGCCTGCTGGCGCAGCCGGGAGTCGGGCTCCAGCGCAAGGCAGCGGTCCAGGGCGCTGCCCGCCGCCTGCAGCTGCCCGGCATGGGCCTCGACCGCGCCCAGTTCCAGCCACAGCGCGGGCTCGGCCGGGGCAAGGCGCAGCATGGCCCTCAGGCAATGCGCCGCGCGGGCGACATCGTCCGCCTTCAGCGCGCGCAGCTTGATGTTGTTCTGCAGGCGCAGCAGCACGTCGCGATCGGCGACTTCCCGGGTGAAGCCCGGATCCAGTTCGGCGCGGTCGCCGCCCATGTCCTTGACCAGGCGCCGCAGGTCGCGCACGTCCAGGACCCGGCCACGGGCAAACGGGTCCAGGATGGCCCGCCCGCCATGCGCCTCCAGCCGGACCAGGAAATGGCTGGGGAAAGCCAGGCCCACCATGTCCCAGCCCTGCGCCCGTGCGACATGGGCATAGAGGATGCCCAGCGCCACGGGCAGGCCCTTCCGCCGGTCGATGACCCGCATCAGGTTGGCGTTCTGCAGGTCCTCGTACGATTCGGCGTCACCGGCATAGCCGTGCAGGTCCGCCATGACCGAGGCGATCGCCTCGGCACAGGCGCCGACATCGCTGGCGCCGGCGGCGCGGCTGGCGACATCGGCCACCAGGTCGGCCAGGTGCGCGCGGTAGCGCGCCAGGGGCGCCTCGGGACCGTCCAGCGCCGCGAGCATCAGGGCACCCTCGGCCAGGTCCATGCGGTCACCCGGGGCAGCGCCCATGGCGTCCAGCGCCCGCTCCACCGCTTCGCGGCTCAGCGGGTCCGCCGCGGATCGCGGGGTGTCGTGGGGGTCCATGCTCGCATCCTCGGCCGCCGGTCGGACGCGCGCGCTGCCTCAGGCCCGCCACGCATCGGCGACATGATGGGGCCACGCCCAGGGTGTCACAACCACCACGTCGAAGCGGACGTCCAGCCCGCTCCAGCGCGGGTCCCGCCCCAGGGCGGCGGCCGCACGCTCCAGCCGCTGCCGCTTGCGCGGGTCGACCGCCTCAAGCCCCGCGGTCCGGTCGGGGCGCAGCTTGACCTCGACCACGGCCAGGACGCGGCCGCGGCGGGCCAGGATGTCGACCTCCACGCCGCCGGCCTTGAGGTTGCGGGCCAGGATGCGCCAGCCCCGCAGGCGCAGCGTCCAGGCCGCCGCTGCCTCGGCCCAGCGCCCGTTGCGGGCATGGCGGCGGCGCTGCTCGACGCTCACGCGTCGCCGTCCGCGTCGCCCTTCAGCGCCAGCGCCCGCTGGTAGACCTGGCGCCGGGGCAGGCCCGTCGCCTCCGCCACCATGCGCGCGGCCTCCGCCACCCCCATGCGCGCCAGGGCATCGGCCAGGGCGATATCCAGGCCAGCGGCATCGACCGCAGGCGCGTCCGATTCGTCGGGCCCGATCACCACGACCACTTCGCCGCGCGGCGGCCCCTCGGCGCGATAGTACGCCAGCAGGTCCGACAGGGCGCCGCGGCGCACCTCCTCGAACGTCTTGGTCAGTTCGCGCGTCACCGCGGCCTGGCGATCGCCCAGCACCGCCAGCGCGTCCTCCAGCAGGCGCTCGACGCGGTTCGCCGCCTCGAACAGGACCAGGCTGGCACGCACAGGCGCCAGTTCCGCCAATGCCGTGCGGCAGGCGGCCGAGCGGTTCGGCAGGAAGCCCGCGAACAGGAAGCGATCGGTGGGCAGGGCGGCCAGGGCCAGCGCCGCCATCACCGACGACGCGCCGGGCAGGGTGGTGACGGCATGGCCTGCCGCCACCACCTCCCGCACCAGGCGATAGCCGGGATCGCTGATCAGCGGCGTGCCCGCGTCGGACACCAGGGCCACCACCTGGCCCTGGGCCAGCCGCTCGAGCAGGCGGGGCCGCATCGCCGCGGCATTGTGCTCGTGATAGGGCAGCGTCGGCACCTGGATGCCGTGGATCGCCAGCAGCCGGGCCGTCACCCGGGTATCCTCGCAGGCGATGACGTCCGCCGCGGCCAGCAGGTCCAGCGCGCGCATGGTGATGTCGCGCGCGTTGCCGATCGGCGTCGCCACCACGTACAGCCCGGGCGTCGCGTCGCGTCGCACCGCCCGATCCCCCTCCCCCGGTTTACTTCCGGCCACGCTGCTCCTAGGTTTGGGGAAGTTTCCGCTGCTCCGGGGCGCGCGTCCTGACCCGTCCTGCCTTGCTCCGTCCGCTTTTCGCGACATTCACCCTGGTCCTGGCCCTGGGTCTGACCGGGACGCTCACTGCGTCCTGTGCTCCCCGGCAGCAGAGACTAGCCTCTCCCACCCGTGCCGCGCCACCGCCGCCGCCGGTGCCCGCCTATGTGCCGCCGCCCGTCGTGGCGCCGCCCCCGGTGGTCGAGGCTCCCAAGCCGATCGAGATCCCGGCGACCCAGGTCGGCCTGCTGCTGCCCCTGTCGGGCGACAATGCCAAGGTGGGGCAGGCCCTCCTGAACGCAGCCCAGCTGGCGCTGTTCGACGTCCAGAACGACAAGCTGACCCTGGTGCCAGAGGATACGGGCACCACGAACGAGGGGGCCGCCCGCGCCGCCCGGGCGCTGACCGCGCGCAAGGTCGACATCATCGTTGGTCCCCTGGGCGCCGACCAGGTGATCAACGCGGCGATCGTGGCGCGGGCCGTGCGCACGCCGCTGCTTGGCTTCTCGACCGACCGGCGCGTCGCCGGCAACGGCGTCTACCTGCTGGGTTTCCCGCCGGAGGAGCAGGCGACCCGGATCATCAGCTATGCCGGGGCCCAGGGTCTGCGCCGCTTTGCCGCCCTGATCCCCTCGGGCGACTATGGCGACGCGGTGCTGGGCGCGTTCCGCAACGCGGTCGCCACCAGTGGCGGCCAGGTCGCCATGATCGAGCGGTTCAATGCCAGCGGCGGCCAGCCGCTGGAGGCGATGCAGCGCCTGGCCGATGCCTCCACCAGCTTCGATGCGCTGTTCGTGCCGACCAGCGCGGCGCAGATGCGCATGATCCTGCCGCTGTTCGTGCTGACCAATTTCGATCCCAGCCAGACCCGCCTGCTGGGCACCGGCCTGTGGGACGACCCGGCCCTGGCTGGCGAGCGGCAGATGCAGGGCGCCTGGTTCGCCGGCCCCCCGCCCAATGCCTGGAACGACTTCGCCAGCCGCTATCGCCGGACTTTCGGCGATACGCCGCCGCGCGTCGTCAGCTCCGCCTATGATGCCGTGGCCCTGGCCTCGGCCCTGGGGGCACAGCCGCGCGCCGACCGCTTCACGGCCCCGCAGGTGACGCAACCCTCGGGCTTTGCCGGGGTGGATGGCGTCTTCCGCTTCGGCAGCGATGGCATGCCGGAGCGCGGCCTGGCGGTGATGGAGGTCAATTCCTATGGCCCCAACGTGCTGGACCAGGCGCCGGGCAATTTCGGCGGCATCGGGTTCTAGACCCGCCAGCTCAAAATTCCCGTCCTCATCCTGAGGTGCCCCGAAGGGGCCTCGAAGGATGGGCCGCCTGCGCTTGCCGCCCATCCTTCGAGACGGCGCGTCGCGCCTCCTCAGGATGAGGTCGGATGGATGGAGAAGTCGTGCAGGCCTGGACGAACGGCGGCCGGGGGCGCATGACTGGGGCGCGTTCCAATGACGGATCCGTGACAGCAGCCCGGACGTTTCATTCACCGCATGCCGCCCTCTCCGCCCAGTCCAGCAGTCCCCCCGAGAGGCCGCACCCGCGCGCCGATCCTGGTGCCGATGATCGTCGGGTCAGCACTGTTCATGCAGTTGCTGGATTCGACGGTGATCGCAACGGCCCTGCCATCCATCGCGCAGTCGATCGGGGCAGACGCCATCCGCCTCAACCTGGCGATCACCTCCTACCTGCTGAGCGTCGCGGTGTTCATCCCGATCAGCGGTTGGGCGGCCGACCGCTGGGGCGCGCGCACCGTCTTCACCTGCGCCATCGCGATCTTCACTGGCGCGTCCGTGCTATGCGGCCTGTCCAATTCGCTGGCCGAGCTTGTGATGGCGCGCATCCTGCAGGGCCTGGGCG
The DNA here is from genome assembly GCF_051903925.1 of Zavarzinia sp. CC-PAN008. Taxonomy (GTDB): domain Bacteria; phylum Pseudomonadota; class Alphaproteobacteria; order Zavarziniales; family Zavarziniaceae. The sequence continues at coordinate 2,295,975 of NZ_CP173678.1, read as the reverse complement.
GCGCCATGATGGTGCCCGTCGGGCGCCTGGTCGTCCTGCGCTCGGTGCCCAAGGCCAATCTGGTCCAGGCGATGACCTGGCTGACCATCCCCGCGGTGCTGGGGCCCGTGCTGGGACCGCCGATCGGTGGCTTCATCGTCACCTATGGCTCTTGGCGCTGGATCTTCTTCATGAACGTGCCGTTCGGCATCCTGGGCATCGTCCTGGCGCTGCGCTTCATCGCCAACCTGAAGGAGCCGGGCCGGCCGCCGCTGGACGTGCTGGGATTCTTTCTGTCGGGCATTGCCCTCGCGGCGCTGGTCTTCGGGTTCGAGGCGGTGGGCCGCGCCGTCCTGCCGCCCGCAGCTGTCGCCGCGCTCCTGGTCGGTGGGCTGGCCGCCGCCCTGCTCTATGCCAGGCACGCGCGCAGGACCGCCCATCCGATCGTCGACCTCAGCCTGTTCCGCGTGCGGACCTTCGCGATCTCAACACTTGGCGGAAACCTGTCGCGGATCGGGCTGGGCGCGCTGCCCTTCCTGCTGGCCATGCTGTTCCAGCTGGCCTTCGGCCTCAGCGCGTTCGAGGCGGGCATGCTGACCTTCGTCAGCGCTGTCGGCGCCCTGGGGCTGAAGTTCGCAGCCCCCCCGATCATGCGCCGCTTCGGTTTCCGCCGGGTGCTGATCGCCAATACCTGGGCGTCGGCCGCCATCCTGGCGGGTTATGCCCTGTTCCAGCCGACCACGCCGCACGTCGTGATCCTGGTGGCACTGTTCGTCGGCGGCTTCTCCCGCTCGCTGCAGATGACGGCGGTGAATACGCTGACCTATGCCGATATCGGGCAGGAGCGGATGAGCGGCGCCTCAAGCCTGGCCAGCATGGCGCAGCAATTGGGGATCAGCATCGGCGTCGGCGTCGCCGCCCTGGTGCTGCACCTGATGATCGGCGACCGGTCGGGCCAGGCGCTGACCACGGCGGACGTGGCGCCTGCTTTCATCGTGATCGCAGTCCTGACCCTGTGCTCGCTGCCCTTCTTCCATGCCTTGCCGGCCGGCGCCGGGGAAGAGGTCAGCGGCCACAGGGAGAAGCCGGACCTGGCGCCGAAACCGGCCGAGTAGCCCCTATCGGCTGGCCAGCCAGGCGCGCCAGCCACCCAGGGCCGTGATTTCTTCCGCCCCTTGCACCGCCTCCGCCTCGACCAGGAAGCCCTTGGGACGGGTGCCATCGGCCAGGCGCAGGGTGCCGATGCCCAGCGGCGCCGGGATGCCGGCGACGAACGCGCCGAAGCCGGCCGGCGGCAGGGACCAGACCTCCCCCGCAATCGCCGCACCCGTGCCGTCGGGCACGCGCAGCATGCCGGGGCGGGCCGGCGTGCCGCCCAGCGCATAGAAACGATAGTCCGGCGTGGTCGTACAGGTCCGCAGCAGGCGTCCGCCCCGCGTCGTCAGCTCGTGGTTCAGGGCCAGGCCGCTGAGGTGGGCGCCGACCACGACGATCTCGATCTCGCCCGCCGGTGCCGGTGTCCGCCACTCGCCCGCCTCCGCCGGCAGCGCCGTCCCCGTGGCGCCCAGGGCGACGCCTGCGGCGGCATGGAAGCGGGCGGCGAAGTCCGCCAGCGTCGCATCGTGGCCGGCAGGGCCGACAAGCGTGATCCCGGCCGGCAGGCCATCGCTGCGGAACGGCCCGGGCACGGCCAACGCCGACAGGTCGAGCAGGTTCACGAAGTTGGTATAGGTGCCCAGCCTGGCATTCGGTCCCAGCGGGTCCGCCGCAAGGTCGGCGACCGTGGGAAAGGTCGGGGCGCTGGGCACGACCAGGGCGTCCAGCCCCGCCATCGCGGCCATGCCCTGGCGGCGCAGCTCCGCCAGGCGATAGCGGCCATCGAAGGCATCGGCCGCGGAGAAGGCGCGCGCGCCCTCGACGATGCCGCGCGTGACCGGCAGCATGATCTGGGGCCGCTGCTCCACCACCTGGCGCAGGGCGGCATAGCGTTCCGCCACCCACGGTCCCTGGTACAGCAGCGCCGCAATCTCGAAGAACGGTGTCATGTCGACGGGCACCAGTTCCGCCCCCAGGGCGGCGGCGATGCCAAGATGCACGTCGAAGGCCGCCTCTGCCGCGGTGTCGCCAAAGAAGCGACGGCTGCCCTGGTCCGGCACGCCCAGGCGCGGCCGCGCAGGCATGGGCGGCCCGCCGGGCAGGGTGCGGGAGGCCGGATCCGCGGCATCCGGCCCGGCGATGACCTGGAACGCCGCCCACGCATCCGGCACGGTCTGGGCGAAGACCGACACGACATCCAGCGTGGCGCAGGCCGGTACCACGCCCCGCGTCGGCACCAGGCCGATGGTCGGCTTCAGCCCGACAATGTTGTTGAAGGCCGCCGGCACGCGGCCCGATCCCGCCGTGTCGGTCCCGAGCGCCAGGCTGACCAGGCCCTGGGCCACGGCCACGGCCGAACCGGAACTGGAACCGCCGGGCACATGGGCCGCACTCAACGCGTTGCGGGGTGCGGCACCTGGCGTACGCACGCCAACCAGGCCGGTCGCGAACTGGTCCAGGTTGGTCTTGCCGACCAGCAGGCCGCCCGCCGCCAGCAGGCGCGCCACGGCAGGGGAATGCTCGGACGGCACATAGGCGAAGTCCGGACAGGCACAGGTCGTGGGCAGGCCCGCGACGTCGATATTGTCCTTCACGGCAAAGGGCACGCCCCACAGCGGCTGGGCCACCGGGTCGAACGGGCCCAGCGCGGCTGCGGCTGCCAGCACATCCTCGACCGACATCAGGTGCAGGAAGATGCCGGGATCGGCCAGGACCCTGAGCCGTTCGAAAATGCCGCGCACCACGGCCTGGGGGGAAAGCCCGTCGCGATAGGCGGCATGCAGCCGCGAAAGGTCGAGCGGGGGAAGAACGGCCGTCGTCATGCTGGAACCTGGATACTCAGAGTGGGGGAACGGGTGCCTGGGCCACGCCCGTGGCTTCAAGGGCGGCGGCCACGCGCAGGACCAGATCCTCGCGCCAGGGGGCGGCAATCACCTGGATGCCGACCGGCAGGCGGCTGCCGGCGACGGGGATCGGCACCGCCGCGATGGGCAGGCCAATGCAGGACAGGGGTTGGGTGAAGACGCCCATCATCGCCCGGACCATCACCTCGGCCCCGCGCAGGCTGAAGGTCTTCTGCCCCACTTTCGGGGCGACCATGGGTGTCGCCGGGGCCAGGATCACGTCGACATCGCGGAACAGCTCGAGCACTTGGCGGTGGACGTGGTGGCGGACGCGCTGCGCCCGCGCCAGCCAGGCGGCAGGCAGCGTGGCACCGGCCAGGAAGCGGTCGCGCGTGTCGGGGTCGAAGTCGTCGGCCCGGGTGCGCAACCGGTTCAGGTGGAACGCCGCCGTCTCCGCGTTCGTGATCAGGAAGGCGGCGGCGCGGGCCTGCTCGGCGCCCGGAATCTCCACCGTGCGCGTGATGCCCAGGGCGGCAGCGGCCTGCGCCATCGCGGCATCCGCCTCCGCCATGCCGTCGGTCGCGAACCAGCCGCCGGCGACCGCCAGGCGCAACCCCTCTGCCCCACGGCCCAGCAGACCGGCGGTCGGCTGGAGCGGGGTTGCGACGCAGGCATCGTCGCCCTCTGGCGGGCCCTGAAGTGCGTCATAGGCCAGCGCGAGGTCGACGGTGCTGCGCCCGAACGGGCCCAGATGGTCCAGGCTGTCGCAGAACGGATAGGTGCGTGTCCGCGTCAGGCGGCCATAGGTCGGCTTCAGCCCGAAGATCCCGCAGAAGGCCGAGGGCACGCGGATCGAGCCATTGGTGTCCGAGCCCAGCGACAGCGGCGCCATGCCGCCACCCGTGGCGGCGCCACAGCCGGAGGACGAGCCACCGGCCATGTGCGCCGGGTCATGCGGATTGCGGCAGGCCCCGTCATGCGCGTTCTCGCCCGTGAAGTCATAGGCGAACTCGCCCATGTTGAGGCCGCCCAGCAGGACGGCACCCGCCGACTCCAGCCGCTCGATCAGGACGGCGTCGCGCGTGGCGGCGGGGCGTTCACGGTTGATCTTCGAACCCGCGCGCGTCGGCAGGCCGGCAATGTCGTACAGGTTCTTGACCGCGAAGGGCACGCCGGCCAGGGGGCCGACATCCTCCCCCCGCGCCAGCCTGTCATCGACCGTGCGGGCGGTGGCCCGGGCGCGGTCGGCAACGACGTCGGTATAGGCGTTGAGCGCGGGATTGACCGCGTCGATCCGAGCCAGGAACGCCTCCGTCACCTGCGCCGCGGTGACTGTCCCGTCGCGGATATGGGCCGCCAGGGCATGGGCCGGGCTGAACGGATCGATGCTCACGTGCCCTCCCCCTGGGGGTCGAGGCTCAGCGGCACATCGCCGGGCACGAAGCGGGGCGCCAGCGTCGCGTCGTCGTCCGGGATCGCATACCCGTCGACGATGCGCCACATGGCATTGGCGGTTTCCAGGAAGCGGAGGACGCCGGGACGCTGGACCTCGGTGACGACAAGGTCCAGCGCGGGTGCAACGGCGTCCAGGTGACGTGCGGGATCGAAGCTCATTCGGCCGGCTGCGGTTTCATCGAAGGCTCATGGTGATGGTCGACTTCCGGCGGCCTGGGCGACAGGGTGGCCAGGCGCCCGCTGGCGAACAGGAAGCCTGCCACCATGACATAGGCCAGGGCCAGGACGGGCGAATGGCCAAAGCCGATCGACTCGCCATGCATGAAGCCGAAGAAGGTCAGGACCGCCCCGGCCAGGGCAAAGGCAGCGGCCCGCGTCATGTCGCGCTCGATGATGAAGACCGCGATGGCGCCCAGGATCAGCCCGCCCAGGATCGAGCCGCCGCCCAGCACCTCAAGCCCGTGGTAGAGCACGCCGGTCGCGGCCAGCTTGTCCAGGCCCACCTGGGCGGCACTGGTGCCCGCCGCCCCCAGCGCATTGTCGATCTGCAGCTTGCCCCACGCCGCCAGGTGCGGGACCAGGGCCAGGACGATGGCCGGCGCGTGACTGCGCGGCGTTTCCTGGAATGCCTGTGCGCCAATCAGCATGCCGATATAGAGCAGGATGGGCGAGATCGCGACCACCGGCACCAGCGCCAGCAGCAGGGGCAGGATGCCGAACCAGGCCAGGACCAGGACCATGACACCCGTCGCCGCCGAATAGCCGATGCGTCCGCCCATCGACTTCCAGCCCGGGTGGCCGATATAGACCGCGTTGATGAACGGATTGCCCATCAGGCAGCCGACCAGGCTGATCGCGCCATCCGCCGTCAGGACCTGCGTCGTGGGGAAGCTGTCGCCGGCGACGGCGGCACTCTCCACATTGTCCATCGCCTCGACCAGGTCATAGATGCCGAACGGGATCGCGGTCACCAGGATCACCCCGATGAACTGGAAGCCGTGGAAGACATGGTCGACGGCCGGGATCGGCAGCGCGAAGCCGAAGCTGGCGACCGAGGCGCCCACGCCCTCCACCGTCAGGCCGCCGAAATTGAAGCCGAGCAGGGTCGAGGCCCAGGCGATCGCCATGCCGACGACGATCGCGACCAGGCCCGCCGGGACCCCGCGCGGATAGCGCAGGCCACCGAACCAGGCGGCCAGGATCACGCCGAAGCAGATCACGCCGATCACCGGCGTCATGAACATTTCCAGCGCCGGCCGCATGGAGATGAAGGCGATCGACACGCCGGCCAGCGTGCCCAGCAGGGCGGCGCGCGGCGTGATGCGCCGGATCACGGGGGCGATGAAGCCGCCGATCATTAGGATGAAGCTCTGCACGAAAACCCAGGTCAGCCCGGCCTCCCAGGCCATCACCGGGTCCTTGGTCGTATTCAGGATCGGCAGCATGATCACGAACACGACGATGAACATGTGCGGCACGCTGATGCCGGACGGCAGGGCGCAGACATCGGTCCGCCCCGTCTGCCTGGCCAGGCGATAGGCCAGCCAGGCGTAGTAGCCGGTGCTCAGCGCCATCATCAGGCCGGCGGCGGGCAGGATCCGCCCGAACACCAGGTCATCCGGCATCTGCAGCACGAAGCGCAGCAGGCCGGTCAGGACCAGCATGTTGGTCAGAATGTTGGTGCCGAAGCCAAAGAACGCATTCCAGTCGCCCGGTGCCCACAGGACCGGTGTGCCACGCCTTGACTGTGCAGTCGTCATGTCCCTAGCCCCCGCCAGGACGCGTGCCGCGTCGTGTTCGATGCCGTCGTGCCGAACGCCACTCCCCTGCCTGCTACGCCACCTGGGTCCGCAGTGCCGCCGCGCCGCCGGCTGCCAGCGCAGCCAGCACCGATGCGGAGTCGGTGACCCAACCGAAAATGCCGCCCCGCTCGCCGCCTTGCGCCGCGACCATGCGCAGGGCGACCTGGTGGAACTCGGGGAAATAGCTGGCGCAGGCATCGCCCACGACCACGGCGCGATAGCCGCGGTCGTTCGCCTCGCGCACCGTGGTGTGGACGCAGACCTCGGTCGTGACGCCGCACACCAGCAGCGTGTCGATGCCGCGATTGCGCAGGATCAGGTCCAGGTCGGTCTGGTAGAAGGCCCCCTTGCCCGGCTTGTCGATCACGGGCTCCCCCGCGATCGGGGCCAGGGCGTCGATGATGGCGTGGCCCGGCTCGCCGCGGACCAGGATGCGACCCATGGGACCGGGGTCGCCAATGCGCGCGCCCGGCGGGCCGCGGTCGATCTTGGCCGGCGGCGCATCGGCCAGGTCGGGGCGGTGCCCCTCGCGCGTGTGGAGGACGAGCAGGCCATGGGCGCGGAACGCCTCCAGCACCGCAGCGCAGGGCGCGATCGCCGGCGCCAGCAGGCCGACATCATTGCCCAGGCTCTCGCCAAAGCCCCCGGGCTCCAGGAAGTCGCGCTGCATGTCGATGATCAGGAGGGCGGTACGTCCCAGCGTCAGTGTCACCGGACCCGGTTGGGCACCGATCCGCGCCACGGTTTCAGCAAGCCGCGCCACACCGCCCTCCATCCCGACCGGGGTCCCCCCACCGGCCGTCCATGCCGGACGAAGCAGGAAGCGTGCCACGGCCTTTGCGAGAGCGCGCGCAGGCTCCGCGGTGCTGCCGCGCACGCGACTGCCGACGATTGCGCCAGCCCTGTGCCGCACTGCACAATTCGTGGGCGACACAACAGGGAGCCAGGCCCGTGACCCCAAGCGAAAGCGCCATCGACGATCCAGCCGTGAAGGCGGAGGTGGAGGCCGCCTTCGCCCGCTATGAGGCGGCGCTGGTCGGCAACGACACGGCGACGCTGAACGCGCTGTTCTGGACCGACGACCGCGTCCTGCGGTTCGGCCCGGCCGAAAACCTCTACGGCCACGCGGCGATCGCCGCCTATCGAGCTGGGCGCGACCAGTCCGACCTGGCGCGCAGCCTGGAGAACACGCGCATCACGACCTTTGGCCGGGATTTTGCCGTGGCGAACACCGAGTATGTGCGGACGAAATCAGGCCGCCGCGGCCGCCAGAGCCAGACCTGGGCCCGGCTGGATGGCCGCTGGGTGATCGTCGCCGCCCATGTCAGCCTGCTGGACTGAGGCAGCCGCGCCCGGCCTCGCCCCATTGGCGCCACATTGACCTGCGAACCCGCTCGACCGTTGCGTTGCGAGAGAGAGGTTCGATGTCCGCGTCCGCGCCAGCCTATTCACCCGAGGATGCGGCCCGCGACTTGCGCCCCGTGCTCGACCGGGCGCCGCCGGGGGCCGTCAGCGGCCGCTGGACCGCCACCACGATGCAGGCCGCCCATTCGACCCGCACGGGCGGCTACCGCGACCGCGACGGTGGCGTGGTGCGCCAGGACCGGCCGGAGCAACTGGACGCGCTGGAACCCGTGGTCGACCGGCTAGAGGCGGCATCGCCCACCCGCATCAACCACGTCACCGTCAGCTGGACGCGCGCCCGTTTTCCCTGGCAGCGCAACCGGATCGTGGTCGAGACGCGATTCGACCCCGCTATCGTGCCGCGGGGGCCGGACCATCCCGCCTATGGCCAGGCGGCGAGGGCTCGCCATGCCTTCTGGTCGGCCCTTGGGGACGTGGCGCGGGACTATGCGGCCGAGCGGGAAGCCGCAAACGCCCACAACCAGACGAAATGGTTCGGCCCGCATCGCCGCATCCTCAAGGTCGCCTGCCCCGATCGGACGATCCTGGCGACGGACGGCCTGTCGACGCCCTGGGCCGGCATTGTGGAGCCGGAAAACGGCGTGGAGTGCGAGGTCGTGCTGGAGTTTTCCGGCCACGACCTTGGACCGGCGCAGGTCGCCCTGTGGGCGGACATGCTGATCGGCGTCGGCGACCTGGTGGCGGACGGCTACCGCGTCGCGCGCGACGTGAAGGCGCACGGCGCCCTGGTCTTCTGCGGCCTGCCCCAGGACTGCGCGCCCTGGCGCCACATGCTGCTCAGCCCGTATGGCGCCAGCATCGACGGCCTGCCCTTCGGCACCGTTCCGCTGCTGCGCGCGACGCCGGTCACTGCCGCCGAACTGGCGGACCGCGACCCGGACGAGCCCTGGGGCGCCACTGCCGCGCGCGAAGCCCTGCGCCGGCGTGGCATCGCGGCCTGAGCCGCCCTCAGTTGGCGCCTTCCAGGAGGCGCCTGGCGATCACGTTGGCCTGGATCTCGGCCGCGCCCTCGAAGACGTTGAGGATGCGGGCGTCGCAGAGGACGCGGCTGATCGGGTATTCCTCGGCATAGCCGTTGCCGCCATGGATCTGCACGGCATTGTCGGCACAGGCCCAGGCGACGCGGGCGCCCAGCAGCTTGGCCATGCCGGCTTCCAGGTCGCAGCGCCGGCCGGCGTCCTTCTCCCGGGCCGAGAACCAGGTCAGCTGGCGGGCGATCATGATCTCCACCACCATCCAGGCGACTTTGCCGTGGACGCGGGGGAAGGCAAAGATCGGCTTGCCGAACTGCTGCCGCTCCAGCGCATAGCGCAGGCCGATCTCCAGCGCCGCCTGGGCCACGCCCACCGCGCGGGCCGCCGTCTGGATGCGCGCCGATTCGAACGTCGTCATCAGCTGCTTGAAGCCGCGGCCCGGCTCCGCCCCCAGCAGGTTCTCGGCCTTGACCGGGAAACCGTCGAAGCCGACGGTGTATTCCTTCATGCCGCGATAGCCCAGGACCTTGATCTCGCCGCCGTAGATGCCCTCGTCGGGGAACGGCTCGGCATCGTCACCCGGCTGCTTCTCGGCCAGGAACATCGACAGGCCCTTGTAGCCCGGCTCGCTTGCATCGGTGCGGGCCAGCAGGGTCATGACATGGGCGCGCGCGGCATGGGTGATCCAGGTCTTGTTGCCCGTCACCTTCCAGCTGTCCCCGTCCTTGACCGCGCGCGTGCGTAGGCTGCCCAGGTCGGAGCCGGTATTGGGCTCGGTGAAGACGGCGGTGGGCAGCACCTCGGCCGATGCGATGCGCGGCAGCCAGGACTGCTTCTGCTCTTCCGTCCCGCCGTTCAGGATCAGCTCGGCCGCGATCTCGGACCGGGTGCCCAGCGAGCCGACGCCGATATAGCCGCGGGACAGCTCTTCGGACACGACGCACATCGACGTCTTGCCCAGGCCCAGGCCGCCATATTCCTCGGGGATCGTCAGGCCGAACACGCCCAGGTCGCCCATCTCGCGGACGATCTCCATCGGGATGAACTCGTCCTTCAGGTGCCATTCATGGGCATGCGGGATCACCCGCTCGTCGGCGAAGCGGCGGAACTGGTCCCGGACCAGGGACAGCGTCTCGTCCAGGCCGGTCTCGCCGAAGCTGCCGCCGGCCAGGGCGCCCTCGACCAGGTGCGCGATGCCTGAGCGGACATGGGCCGTGTTGCCCTTGGCGACCAGGGTCGCGACGGCCGGGGTGTAAAAGGCATGCAGCGCGCTGTCGGACACGCCCAGGTCGGTGGGGCGCACGACCTCGACCTGGCTCATGGCGATGCCGCCCGCCATCTGCGCCAGGTATTCGCCGAACCCCGCCTGGACGATCAGGGCCTCCAGCTCGCCCAGCCTGCCCTCGTCGTCCAGGCGCCGGGCCCAGCCCAGCAGCTGACGCAGCGCCTCGACATAAGTGGCGTACCAGGCATAGCCGTGGGCGGCAAACTGCTCGCCCTCCAGCAGCTTCTGGTCCAACCGGCCATTGCGGAAGATCAGTCCTTCCACCCCCTGCCGCGCTGCGGCCAGCAGCCCTTCGGCCGCGTCGATCGACTGGGCGGCGAGCGCCAGCAGGTCGGGCAGGACAGCGCTCGAATCGGCGGGACGGGCGGTGACTGCGGACATTCAGGTATCCTCGGAAAGGGTGCGCCCGCCCCGGATCGGTTGGGGCGTCGCGTCAACATCCTTCGAGACGGCCTACGGCCTCCTCAGGATGACGACCTTGGGAGAGAGGGCCCCATATCCCAACGGCGTCATGCTGAGGAGCGGCCTGCAGGGACGCGTCTCGAAGCATCTGCATCTACGTGCGGGGAAGGCCCCTGGAGCACCCGGGGCCTGCTCCCTGCCGATCAACCCTGATAGGCTTCGATCACGTCCTCGACCGTGCGCAGGCCGGGCTGCGAGGCGGTGACGAGCACGGCCATGTTCCCTGGCTTGTGCTGGTTCTTCCACATCTTGGTGTGGGCGCGCGGGATGTCGTCCCAGGCGAAGACTTCCGACATGCAAGGGTCGAGCCGCCGCTCGACCACCAGCTGGTTGGCCTGGCTGGCCTGCAGCAGGTTGGCGAAGTGGCTGCCCTGCACGCGCTTCTGCCGCATCCAGACATAGCGCGCGTCGAAGGTGATGTTGTAGCCGGTGGTGCCGGCGCAGAACACGACCATGCCGCCACGCTTCACGACCAGGCACGACACGGGGAAGGTCGCCTCGCCCGGATGTTCGAAGACGAAGTCGACGTCGTTGCCCTTGCCCGTGATGTCCCAGATCGCCTTGCCGAACTTGCGGGCTTCCTTGGTCCAGGCATCGAACTCGGGCGTGCCGACAATCGGCATCTGGCCCCAGCACTTGAAGTCGTTGCGGTTGATGACGCCCTTGGCGCCCAGCGACAGCACGAAGTCCTTCTTCGTGGGATCGGAAATCACGCCGATCGCATTGGCGCCGGCGACCGAGATCAGCTGCACGGCCATGGAGCCCAGGCCGCCCGAAGCACCCCACACCAGCACGTTCTGGCCAGGGCGCAGGATGTGCGGGCGATGGCCGAACAGCATGCGATACGCGGTGGCCAGCGTCAGCGTGTAGCAGGCCGCCTCCTCCCAGGTCAGGTGCTTGGGCCGGATCATCAGCTGCCGGTCCTGGACGCGGCAGAACTGCGCGAACGACCCATCCGGCGTCTCGTAGCCCCAGATGCGCTGGGAGGTCGAGAACATCGGGTCGCCGCCGTTACACTCCTCGTCGTCGCCGTCGTCCTGGTTGCAGTGGATGACGACCTCGTCCCCCACCTTCCAGCGCGTGACCTTGGAGCCGACGGCATAGATCACGCCCGACGCATCGGAGCCCGCGATGTGGAACGGCTGCTTGTGGCCATCGAACGGGGAAACCGGCGTGCCCAGGCCCGCCCAGACACCGTTGTAGTTGACGCCCGCCGCCATCACGAGGACGAGGACGTCGTGGCTGTCCAGCTCCCAGGTCGGCACCACTTCGACCTGCATCGCATCCTCTGGCGGGCCGTGCCGCTCGCGCCGGATGCACCAGGCGTACATGTTCTTGGGCACATGGCCGAGCGGCGGCACCTCACCGATTTCGTACAGGTCCTTGAGGACGGGCTGTTCGCTCGTGATCTCGGCTTGCGCGATGCTCATCGGGGATCTCCACTCCGCATGGCCAGGCCGACAAGGCCAGGATTCGGGTTCAGGGCGCGACACAAAGGCAGGACAACCCAGGCGTTCCAATGCGACGCTGCACCGCACCTGCGAGAAAAACACCGTTTCAATCGCACATGCAGCGGGCGCTGGCCGGACGCCGAATTGGTCAGGACCGGTTGACCTCGAATGATTCGCCGTGAAATCCCTGCTGGCAAGGCCATAATGCGGCGCAGCACGCGCGAGGGTTTTCGGACATGACGACGACACGGGAACAGCCCTGGCTGATCCGCACCTATTCCGGCCATTCGTCCGCGGCCGCGTCCAATGCGCTGTACCGGACGAATCTGGCCCGCGGCCAGACCGGCCTGTCGGTCGCTTTCGACCTGCCGACCCAGACGGGCTATGACAGCGACCATGTCCTGGCCCGCGGCGAGGTGGGCAAGGTGGGGGTGCCCGTCTGCCATATCGGGGACATGCGCACCCTGTTCGAGGGGATCCCGCTTGAGCGGATGAACACCTCGATGACGATCAATGCGACCGCCGCCTGGCTGCTGGCGCTCTACATCGCGGTGGCCGAGGAGCAGGGCGCGCCCCGCGCCGCGCTCCAGGGGACGACGCAGAACGACATCATCAAAGAGTACCTCTCGCGCGGGACCTACATCTTCCCGCCACAGCCCTCGATGCGGCTGATCTCGGACACGATCGGATTCTCGGTGGCCCAGGTGCCCAAGTGGAACCCGATGAACGTCTGCTCCTATCACCTGCAGGAGGCAGGGGCGACGCCGGTCCAGGAACTGTCCTTTGCCCTGGCGACCGCCATCGCCGTCCTCGACACGGTCAAGGCCAGCGGCCAGGTGCCGGACAGCCAGTTCCCGCAGGTCGTGGGCCGCATCAGCTTCTTCGTGAACGCCGGCATCCGCTTCGTGACCGAGATCTGCAAGATGCGGGCCTTCACCGAGCTGTGGGACGAGATCACGAAGGAGCGCTATGGCGTTGCGGACGAGAAGCTGCGTCGCTTCCGCTATGGCGTGCAGGTCAATTCGCTGGGCCTGACCGAGCAGCAGCCGGAGAACAACGTCTACCGCATCCTGCTCGAGATGCTGGCCGTGACGCTGAGCAAGTCGGCGCGCGCCCGCTCGGTCCAGCTGCCCGCCTGGAACGAGGCTTTGGGCCTGCCGCGGCCCTGGGACCAGCAATGGTCGCTGCGCTGCCAGCAGATCCTGGCGTTCGAGACCGACCTGCTGGAATACCCGGACCTGTTCGACGGCTCCCCCGTGGTCGAGGCCAAGGTCGAGGCGCTGAAGGCCGAGGCGCGGGCCGAGATCGCCCGGATCGAGGCGATGGGCGGTGCCATTGCCGCGGTCGAGTCCAGCTACATGAAGTCGAGGCTGGTCGAATCGAACAGCAAGCGGCTGGGCGAGATCGAATCAGGCGCGATGACCGTGGTCGGCGTGAACAGGTTTACCGAGACGGCGGAGAGCCCACTGGCCGCCAGCGGCGCCGGCGCCATCCTGGTGGTCGATGACAAGGTCGAGGCGGAACAGGTCGAGCGCCTGAAGGCCTGGCGCAGCGCCCGCGATTCGGCGGCGGTGGCCAAGGCGCTGGCGAGCCTGCGCGCCGCAGCGGCCGAGGGGCGCAACGTGATGGAGCCGTCCATCGCCTGCGCCCACGCCGGCGTCACGACGGGCGAATGGGGTGCCACCCTGCGCGAGGTCTTTGGCGAATACCGCGCGCCGACCGGCGTCGGCCGCAGTGCGTCGACCGCGACCGGCGACCTGGCGCCGGTGCGCGAGCGGGTCGAGGCGGTTTCCGCCGAGCTTGGCCGGCGCATCAAGTTCCTGGTCGGCAAGCCCGGCCTGGACGGCCATTCCAACGGTGCCGAGCAGATCGCCGTGCGGGCGCGCGATGCGGGGATGGAAGTGGTCTACGAAGGCATCCGCTCGACGCCCGCGCAGATCGTCAATGCGGCACTTGAGGAAGGCGTGCACGTCGTCGGCCTGTCGATCCTGTCAGGCAGCCACGTGGCGCTGGTGACGGACACGATGGAGCGGATGCGTGCGGCCGGCCTTGGCGACGTGCCCGTGGTCGTCGGCGGCATCATCCCGCCGGAGGACGAGGCGACGCTGCGGGCCGCGGGTGTTGCCCGCGTCTACACGCCCAAGGACTATCGCCTGGACCAGATCATGGCCGACATCGTCGAACTCGTCGCCGCCCCCGCCCAGGCGGCGTGACGCCCGAATCGATTGGTGAACGACGGCAGGGTCAGTATCGCCAGGACCCGATGCCCCGCCATGCCGAGCGTACGATGATCTCCGCCCTGGGGCCGTGCTGCCGAACGGCGGCGAAGTACGCTCTGCGCATCGGGCTGAGACCGCCGAGACGGTTGAGTGCCTCGCCAGCGTCGCGCAGCCGATTGTGCAGGCTCATCTCGGCGTCGGCCATCCGACGATAGTGAAGGGTGACGGGTCCGCGCCGTCCGTACTTCGCCCGGTGATCGCGCCAGTCAACGATGCTGGCGACCAGATCGACGACATCTTCGACAGTCGCGTCGCGCAGGGTCAGGTCTGACGTCTCCATGGCGGCCACCACGATACACTTGAGTGCGAGAGTACGAACCTAAACCTCGTACCCGAACGCCTCCACGAACGGCGCCAGGACAGGCAGGATGGGGGCCAGGTCTTCGGCATAGGCGTGCCAGCGGCCGATGGCCTTCCGGTTGATCGGTTGGGTCACGGCATCGCGGCTGGGGGTTGCGACATAGCGGCTGGTCATCCGGTCGCGGTAGGTCAGCACGGCGGGGTCGAACGGCTCGCCGATGAAGTCGAGGACGCGGCGCACCGTGCCCGCCACGTCGCCGATCAGGTCCTCGTACCGGTAATCCAGAACGGGCAGCGCCAAGCCGTCGCGATAGCGCAGCCACAGGCCCATCACGTCGGCGTAGAAGGCGGCCGTACTGCCCAGGTCCAGGAAGTTGGCCATGGCGTCGTTCGGCTCGAAATCCTGCATGAAGCAGGACAGGCAGACATCGCGCGGATCGCGCAGCGCGACCAGCACGCGCGCCTCCGGCAGCAGCAGTTCGATCGCGCCCAGGTCGATCAGGTTCAGCGGCAGCTTGTCGACCAGGCGCTTGGCCCTGCCCTGCGGCCCCAGGATACGGGCCGTCTCCTCCCGGAAGCCACGACGCAGGGCCGCCACCTCGCCCGCGTCCAGCGCTTCCAGGCTGGCGGGATAGGCGCCCGAGGCGAGGCCTTGGCGCAGCGGCGCCAGCACCGCCTCCAGCGGGCTGCGCTCGCCCGTCGTGGCCAATGCCGGATGGGCGGCCAGCATCTCCTCCATCAGGGTCGTGCCGGAGCGCGGGAAGCCCACGAAGAAGACCGGGGCGGGGTCAATCGGATCGTCAGCCTGCTGCCGGCCCGCGGTCCAGCCGGGTCGCCACCAGGCGGCCATGGCCTGGGCATGGCGCCGCGCGCGGGCCGGGTCGAAGCCCTGCAGCAGCGTCGTGCGCAGGGCGTTGGCCCTGGCCACGGCGCGGAAGGCAGGCCGCGCCTCGCCCAGCTTGTCTAGAACCTGCGCCAGCTCGGCATGGGCCTCCGCCTCAAGCGCCGGTGCCAGGCGCCCCCTCAGCAGGGCGTCGAAGCCTGCGCGGGCGATGGCCAGGTCGCCCCGCCGCCGCGCCAGGCGGGCACGCAGCAGCAGGATCGGGGCATGATCCGGCACCAGCGCCAGCAGGCGGATGCAGGCATCCTCCGCCTCCTGCAGCCGGTTCAGCATCTCCAGCCCATGGGCCATGTTGGCCAGCAGTTCCGGGTCATCGGGCTGTCGCGCCAGCGCCTCCTGCCAGATGACGACCGCCTCTGCCACCCTCCCCTGCGCCTGGAGCACGCCGCCCAGGTTGTTGGCGGCATCCCGCCGCCCCGGCTCCAGCGCCAGGGCACGGCGATAGGCGGCCTCCGCCTCCGCTGGCCGCTGCGCCAGGCCCAGGGCACAGCCCAGGTTGAACTGTGCCTCGGCCGAGCGGGGGGCAACCTGCACCAGGCGGGAGAAACCCTGGACCGCGGCCCGCGCCTCCCCCGCCATCAGGCAGGCAGTGCCGAAGTCTGACAGCAGGGCCGGGTCGTTGGGCCGGCGCTGCACGGCCTGGCCCAGGAGGCGGGAGGCCCCGCGCGCATCGCCCCGCTGCAGCGCGACAATCCCCATTCCATGCAGCGCGCGGGGATCGTCGCCGCCTGCGCGGAACAGCCGTTCGGCCCGCGCCAGGTCGCCTGCCCGCAGGGCAGCACCCGCTTCCTCGATCGGATCCATGGCGGCACCGGAGCATATTTCCAACGCCTTCGCCAAGAGTCTCTCATTCTGCGATCCCCGTCTTAACCCCAGTCGCGAATGTCCGCGATTCGCGCCATACTCCCCCCGCGATGGAGGTGGAGATGCGTTCAGTGGCGGTGTCGGGGATGGTGCGGACGGCGGTGCTTTGGGCGGCGACGATGCTGGTGCTGGCCCCCCTGGGGACCGCGGCCCAGGCCGCGGACAAGGTGCGGGTCGGCCACGCGCTGGATGCCCCGCTGCGCTACGAGCTTGACACCGTCAAGGGCCAGCAGCTGGACCAGCGCGAGGGCCTGGACGTCGAGATCCAGCGCTTCAGCAATGACGAGGATGCGGGCCGGGCGCTGATCGACGGCACGGTCGACCTGGTCGCCGTGGACTGGATGTGGGTCGCCAAGCAGCGCGGCCGCGGCGCGCCCATCACCTTCGTTCCGCTGGGCAGCGGTGCGCCCTCGGCCCTGGTCGTGGCGGACGGCTCCGATATCCGCGCCGTCGCCGACCTGGTCGACAAGCGGATCGGCATTGCCGGACCCAAGGACGACGGCGCCTGGCTGTTGCTGCGCGCTGCCGCCGCCCATGTCAGCCGCCTGGACCTGACGCAAAGCTCGCGCCTGCACTGGGGACCCAGTCAGGTTGAGCAGGAGATGATCGCCGGCAGGCTGGACGCCGCCCTGCTGCCCTGGCCATCGGTCGTGCGCCTGCAAAGCCAGGGCTTCCGCGTCGTGATCGACCTTGACGCGGTCGAACGCGGCCTGGGCATAGACAGCGGCGTCGCCCTGGCGGGCCTGGCCTTCCGCGAGGATTTCGCGGCCAGCCGCCCCGACGTGCTGCGCCGCCTGCTGGACACGATCGGCACGTCGCAGCGCGTCCTGCGGTCGGAGCCGGGCGAATGGGACTACCTGCGTCCCATGCTGGGGACGCTCCAGGTCAGCACCATCGACGCCCTGCGCAGCAGCTTCACCAGCGGCATCAGCGAACCCTGGAGCGAGCTGGAGGTCGAGCGCGCGCGCGACCTGGTGCGCCGCGCCGGCCAGGCGCTGGGCGAGCCGTTGACGGTGCCGCAGGGCACATTCTGGGGCCTCGACTCCTGAAGCCGGCGCCGCGACCCGTCGGCGCGCCGGTCGGCCGGGGGTAGCCTTGCGCCCGCCGGATCCGCTCAGCGTCCATCTGGGCCGGGTCGACGGCGCGCGCACGCAGGCCTTCTTTCCCGCCTCCGACATCCGCTTCACCCTGGGCCCCGGGCAGATGGCCTGCCTGGTGGGTCCGCGCGGCTGTGGCAAGACGGCGATCCTGAACCTGCTGGCCGGGCTGGAGGGTCGGGCCGCGGCGGGGATCGCCGCCGGCATCCAGCCGCCGCCGCACGACCTGCACATCGCCTACCTGCACAGCCAGACCGTGCGCAGCAATGCGATCGGCATTGCCGACAGCGCCGTCCTGGTCCTGCCGCCCGTGGCCGCGGCGATGCCCCTGGCCCGTCGCCTGGCCAGTGCTACGGCCAGCGGCCGGCGTGACGCCCCGGCCCTGTCCCGGCGCGACGCGCTGGTGGCGGCGCTGCGCACGGAGCCGGACCTGCTGCTGATCGATGCGCCGCGCCGCGACATCGACCCGTCGTCGGCGCGCCTGTTCCGGGAGGTGCTGCTGGCCCACTGGAAGCCAGGCCTGACCAGCATCGTCATGGTGGCCGGGCTGGACGACGCCCTGCTGGTCGCCGACCGCCTGCTGGTCCTGTCGCCGCGGCCGACGCGCCTGCTGGCCGACATGGCGCTGGACTTGCCCCGCCCGCGCTCCGGCATCGAGCCGGCGCTGACGGACCTGCGCGAAGACCTGCTGACCAGCCATCCCGGCCTGTTCCCCGAGGACGGCCACGCGCTTTGAGCATCCGCCTGCGGCCCGGCGACGCTTGAGCCGCGGTACCCCAGCCACGATAGTGGCCAGCCAGACAAAACGGGAGGGGACGGGACGGCCATGACCGACCGGGCAGGATGCTGAAGGTCCGCGTGCTGGGCGCGGCGGCGGGCGGCGGCTTTCCGCAGTGGAATTCCAATGGCCCCAATTGCCGTCGCGCCCGTGCCGGCGATCCGGCCACCCCGATCGCCACGCAGGCCTCGCTTGCCGTCGGCGACGGCTCCGGCGACTGGGCCGTGCTGGACGCGTCGCCCGACATCGGGCGCCAGATCCTGGCCAACCCGATCCTGCATCCCCGCCGGGCCCTGCGCGACAGCCCCATCGCCGCCGTGGTCCTGACCGGTGCTGACGTGGACAAGATCGCGGGCCTGCTGACGCTGCGCGAGCGCCAGGCCTTTGCCCTGTATGGCACCGCGCGGGTGCTGGCGACGCTGGACGCGAACCCGATCTTCGAGGTGCTGAACCGCGACCTGGTCGCGCGCCATGCCGTGGCGCTCGACCAGCCCTTCCGCCCGGCCGGCCTTGCCCTGCGGATCACGCCCTTTGCCGTGCCGGGGAAGGTGCCGCTCTATCTCGAGGGGCGCGAGGACGAGCTCAACCTGGCGGAGGTGGGCGAGAACGCCATCGGCCTGATGGTCGAGGACGGCACAAGGCGCCTGGCCTATGTGCCTGGCTGCGCCGTGGTGACGGACGCCGTGCGGCAGCGCCTGGCCGGGGTCGATGCGCTGTTCCTGGACGGCACGCTGTGGTCGGACGACGAGATGGTCGCAGCCGGCCTGGGCCCCAAGACCGGGCGGCGCATGGGCCATGTGTCGATGTCGGGGCCGGAAGGGGCCATCGCGCGGCTGGCGGATGTTGCCTGCAGCCAGCGCTTTTTCATCCATATCAACAACTCGAACCCCGTCCTTGACCGATACTCGCCCCAGCGTCAGGCGCTGGAGCAGGCCGGCTGGCGCGTGGCCGAAGACGGGATGGAGCTGAACCTGTGAGCACTCTTGAGGACCGCCTGCGCGCAATCGGGGCGGCGCGCTACCACGCGCTGCACCCGTTCCACCACATGCTGCATTCGGGCCAGCTGAACCTGCAGCAGGTCCAGGCCTGGGCGCTGAACCGCTACTACTACCAGACGCGCATCCCGCTGAAGGACTCGGCCCTGATGGCGCGGGCGCACGACCCGGAATTGCGGCGGATCTGGCGCCAGCGCCTGGTCGACCATGACGGCGAGAGTGCGGCCGACGGCGGCATCGAGCGCTGGCTCAAGCTGACCGACGGCTTAGGGTTGGACCGCGACTATGTCGTGTCGGAACAGGGCATCCTGCCGGCGACGAAGTTCGCGGTGGATGCCTATGTCCATTTCGTGGCCGAGCGCAGCCTGCTGGAGGCGGTCGCTTCGTCGCTGACCGAGATGTTCTCGCCCACCATCATCCGCGACCGGGTATCGGGGATGCTCAAGGCCTATGACTTCGTGAAGCCGGAGACGCTGGCCTATTTCAACAATCGCCTGACCCAGGCGCCGCGCGATGCCGACTATGCGCTGGACTATGTCCGCCTGCACGCGACCACGCCCGAGCTTGAGGAGGCGGTCTGTGCCGCCCTGCGCTTCAAGTGCGACGTGCTGTGGGCCCAGCTGGATGCGCTCTACCACGCCTATGTCGCGCCGGGGCACGTCCCGCCGGGCGTCTTCCTGGGGCCGCAAACGCCATGACCGACGCGGCCGACCTGACAGAGGACAGCATTCCCCGCCTGCCCCGATTCGTGAAGCTGCGCCATGACGAGGCCCGCGGCAGCTGGGTCCTCCTGGCACCGGAACGGGTCTTCATGCTGGACCAGATCGCGGCGGAGATCCTGAAGACGGTGGATGGGCAACGCACGCTGGGTGCCGTGATCGACGACCTTGCCAGCCGCTTCCAGGCCCCGCGCGAGCTGATTGCCCGCGACGTGACCGCCCTGCTGCGCGACCTGGCGGAAAAGCAGTTCCTGGACTTCTGAGCGCCGCATGCCGAACCCGCTCCCCGCCAGCTTGGACCGCATCCCCGACGGCGGGCTGAGCACCGCGGAGGCGCGTGCGCGACTGCGCAGCGAGGGGCCGAACCTGCTGCCCCGGCCAGAGAAGCGCACGCCGCTGGGCATCGTCCTCCAGGTCCTGCGCGAGCCGATGTTCGCGCTCCTGCTGGGGGCGGGTGCGGTCTACCTGATCCTGGGGGAACTGAGCGAGGCGCTGATCCTGTTCCTGTTCGCCTGCACCTCGGTCGGGATCGCCATCGTGCAGGAGGTGCGGACCGAGCGCGTGCTGGACAGCCTGCGCGACCTGACCAGCCCGCGCGCCCTGGTCATCCGCGACGGGCGCGAAGTGCGCATCGCCGGTGCTGACCTGGTGCGCGGCGACCTGGTCCTGCTGGCGGAGGGCGACCGCGTGCCGGCGGATGCCGTCCTCCTGGCCGCGCACGACCTGGCGACCGACGAATCCCTTCTGACGGGGGAGGCCGTTCCGGTGCGCAAGGTCGCCTCCACCGCGGGGGCCGCGCAGGGCCGGCCCGGTGGCGACGACCTGCCACTGGTCTTTGCCGGCAGCCTGGTCGTGCGGGGTCGCGGCCGCGCGGTGGTCACGGCGACGGGGCTCCGCAGCGAGATCGGCCGCATTGGCAGCGCCATCGCCGGGATCGAGACCGAGCCGCCGCGCCTGCGGCGGGAGACGCGGCGCCTGGTCCGCGGCTTTGCCCTTGTCAGCCTCAGCCTGGCCGCCCTGGTCGTGCCGCTCTATGGCCTGCTGCGCGGAAACTGGCTGGAAGCGGTGCTGAGCGGCATCGCCCTGGGCATGTCCATGCTGCCCGAGGAGTTCCCCCTGGTCCTGACCGTGTTCATGGTCATGGGCGCCTGGCGCATTTCAAAGGCACGGGTCCTGACCCGGCAGGTCGCGGCGATCGAGACGCTGGGCGCCGCCACGGTGCTGTGCACGGACAAGACGGGGACCCTGACCCAGAACCGCATGACGATCGTGGCGCTGCATCCGGCGGGCACCGACCCGGCCTGGCAGGCAGGCGACGGCGCGCCCGCCGGCGCGGCGGCGGGGTTGCTGCGGCACGGCATCCTGGCCTGTGCCCGCGATGCCTACGATCCGATGGAAAAGGCCTTCCACGCCCTGGGGCGGGAACAGCCTCACGATCACGGCGCGGCTGCCGCGACGGGCCTGGTGCCGGTCCAGGAATACGGCCTGCGGGCCGACCTGCTGGCGGTGACGCATGTGTGGCAGCGGGCGGATGGCCTTGGCCTGCTGGCTGCGACAAAGGGGGCGCCGGAAGCGGTCGCCACCCTGTGTGGCCTGCCGCCGGCCGAGCATGCGGGTCTGGCCGCGATAGTGGATGCCATGGCCGCGCGCGGCATGCGGGTGCTGGGCGTGGCCGTGGCCGACCTGCCGCCGGGCGCGATCCTGCCAGGGACGGCACGCGGCCTGCCCTTCCGCTTCCTGGGCCTGGTCGGGCTGGCCGATCCGCTGCGGCCGACGGTGCCGGACGCCGTGCGCGAGTGCCGCTCCGCCGGCATCCGGGTCCTGATGATCACCGGCGACTATCCCGCGACAGCCCGCGCCATCGCCGAACAGGCAGGGCTGGCACCAGGCGCGGTCGTCACCGGCGCGGATCTCGACGCGATGGACGACGCGGCGCTGGCGGCGTGCGTGCGCCAGGCGACCGTCTTTGCCCGGACCATGCCGGAGCAGAAGCTGCGCATCGTCCAGGCGCTGAAGGCCAATGGCGAGGTGGTCGCCATGACCGGGGATGGCGTCAATGACGCGCCGTCGCTGAAGGCCGCCCATATCGGCATCGCCATGGGCGGACGCGGCACCGACGTCGCGCGCGAGGCATCCTCCCTGGTCCTGCTCGACGACGACTTCGCGGCGATCGTCGATGCCGTCCGCCTGGGCCGCAGGATCTATGACAACCTGCGCAAGGCGATGGCCTACATCTTTGCCGTCCACGTCCCCATCGCGGGGCTGGCGCTGCTGCCGCTGGTGCTGGGCCTGCCGCTGATCCTTTGGCCGCTGCACATCGCCTTCCTGGAACTGGTGATCGACCCCATGTGCTCGATCGTGTTCGAGGCGGAGACGGAGGAGGGCGACATCATGAGCCGGCCGCCGCGCGCCGCGGACCAGGCGCTGTTCGGCGCGGGCCAGGTCGGCTGGGCCGTGCTGCAGGGCCTGCTGGTCCTGGCCCTGGTCGCCAGCCTCTTCATCCTGGCGCTGGACAGCGGCCAGCCGGAAACGGAGGCGCGCACGCTGGCCTTTGCGACCCTGGTCGTCGCCAATCTGGGCCTGGTCCTGGTGAACCGGGCCCGCGGATCGTCGCTCCGCACGGCGTTCCGTCGGCGCAATCGGGCGCTCTGGGCGGTCTCGGCCGCGACCTTCGCCATCCTGGCGCTGGTGATCGCGGTGCCGGCGGTCCGCGACCTGTTTCATTTCGGGCCGCTGCACCCGGACGATATCGCGGTCGCGCTAGGCGCCGGTGGCGCTATCCTCCTGCTGCTGGAAGCGCTGAAGCGCCGGTTCGGGGGAGTGCCCGCCGGGCCAGCGATCCGGCCATGAAAGAAGAACGACACGGGAGAATGACCATGACCCAGCCGCACCTGTTCACGGACCTGCGGATCCGCGACGTCGTGCTGAAGAACCGCATCGTGGTGGCGCCGATGTGGCAGTACTCGGGGCAGGACGGCTTCCCGACCGACTGGCACCTGATGAACCTGGGACGGCTGGCCAATGGCGGCGCCGGCCTCGTCTTCCAGGAAGGGACGACGGTGGCGGCGTCCGGCCGCGGAACCCCTGGCGACATCGGCATCTGGGACGACGCCTTCATCGCGCCGCTGACGCGCCTGGTCTCGATCATGCGCTCGAACGGGGCGGTGCCCGGCATCCAGTTGATGCATGCCGGGCGCAAGGGCCGCCAGGCGACGCCGATCGACGGCCGCGGGGTGCTGCAGCGCACGCCCGACATGACCGACTGGGACGCGTGGGAGCCCTCCGGCCCCAGCGCGATTCCCATCGTCCCGGGCGACACGCCGCCCCGCGCGATGCCCCTGGCCGAGGTACAGGCCATGATCCAGGCCTTTGGCGACGCGGCCCGACGGGCCCAGGCCTGCGGCTATGACGTGCTCGAACTGCACAGCGCCCACGGCTACCTGATCCACTCCTTCCTGTGCGAGGCCTCGAACCAGCGGACCGACGTCTATGGCGGCTCCTTTGCCAACCGCGCCCGCTTCCTGCTGGATACCGTCGAAGCGGTGCGGGCGGAATGGCCGGCGGGCAAGCCCCTGTTCGTCCGCCTGTCCTGCATCGACCGCACCGGCTGGACCATGGCCGACACGATCGCGCTGACCCGCCTTCTGATGGCGCGCGGGGTCGACGTGATCGACTGCACCTCAGGCGGGCTGACCGGTTCGCCCCTGCCCTCCGGCCAGAAGGCGACCTATGGCTACCAGGCAGCCTATGCGGCCGAGTTGCGGCGGGAGACGGGGGTCCTGGCCATGGCCGTCGGCCTGATCGTCCACGCCGAACAGGCCGACCGGCTGATCCGCGACGGCTCCGCCGACCTGGCGGCGCTGGCGCGGGAGCTGATCTACAACCCGAACTGGCCGATCGATGCCGCGCACAAGCTGGGGGCGGAAGCGGGATTTTCCGTGACCGACCCGCGCACCGCCTTCTGGCTGCGCCACCGGGCCGAATCGGTGCCAACGCTGACGCCGTCCACGTTCACGCCGGGCAATGGCGTGCGCGCCTGACGCCGTCAGGACGGGGGTGCATCCTCCTCCGGCGTGCCGGCGCCGATGTCGACAAAGCAGAAGTCGCGCGGCAAACCGCGGTCCGGTCCCGGCTCGTCGCCCAGCTCGGTCGACAGGGCAAAGGAATCGGCGCAGTGCAGGATCTGCTCGAAGCCGCCGGGACGGGGGCCCAGCGGCAGCAGCAGCACCTCGCCAAAGCGCACGACCCGGCCCCGCGTCGTCACGCTGGAGCGCTGGTAGAAGCCGCAGGGCCGTTGCAGGATCTGCTGGTAGCGCCAGAAGCGGATCGGCCGTTCCGCGGGCTCCAGCAGGTCGAGCGGGCTGATCGACGTCAGCGACCGGCCCATCGCCTCCTCCACCAGGCGGGAGCCGAGGCGGAAGCGGACATCGTCGGGACCGCGGATCTCCAGCAGGGACAGGTGCGGCGTGGCGGCACCAAAGCGCAGCGGATTGAAGCCCGCGCGCGGCGGCACCACCTCGCCCCGGCACATGTCGCGCCAGATGGCGACGAAGTCGCGCAGCGTGTCGGTCTGGACCAGTGTCTGCTGAAGCCTGTCGAGTGTGGTCCGTCTTGGAACGGAAAGCAGGTATCCTACGCCGTCACCCACGCCCCACCTCGTCCAGGCATGGTGCGGGCTTCCGTCCACACACGCCCCAAATGCGCCGCGTCCGGGTCGATCCTAGTGCACCACAGTTTGAACCGATAGGGCGGCCGTTCAGGCGGCCGGCACCAGGCTGGGCGGCACGCCTGCGCCGATATCGACAAAGGTCAGGGTGTGCGCCAGGCCCAGGTCGGGGCCGGTGAACTCGGCCACCTGCTCGGCCTCGCCCAGGGGCACGCCACAGGTCAGGATCTGCCCCCGGCCGCCCCGGCTGGTATTGAGCGGCAGCGCCACCAGTTCGCCATTGATGACCAGGCCATGGCGCGTCTTGCTGGAATGCAGCGCGTACAGGCCGCAGGGCTGCTCCAGCACCTGGCCATAGCGCCAGATACGGATCGGCCGCTGCTCCGGCATCAGGTGGTCCAGGCTGTTGACGCCCTTCAGCGTATAGCCCAGGGCCTGTTCCAGTTCGCGGGCGGCGATGCGATAGATGAGGTGGTCGTCGTCGACCAGGTCCATCAGCGAGATCCAGGCCAGGGTACGGCCGAAACGCATGGGGTTGAAGCGCCCGTGCTCGGGCATCAGCCCGCCCTGGTCCACGCCCCCGGCACGCAGGCCACGCCACGTCGCCACGAACTGCTGCATGACGGGGCTGCGGGCAAGACGGTGCTGCAGGTCGTCAAGCGTCGGCACGGGGCCGCCGGGGGCATCCTGATCCCCCGCATGGGCGGCGGCCGGAGGGTCGCTTCCGACCTTCGCCTCGCCCATTGTCATGGTGGCGCCCCTCCGTTCTATGACCCACCAATCAAGCGCCCGGAAACCAGGCGATGCAAGCATCGCACACTGAGGACCGGGCGCCAGGAGCCCGCCCCGGCCAAACGGCCAGGGCGGGGATGCGTGCTCAGTTCGTGGGCAGCGGGCCGCTCACATCGCTGTTCTGCCGGCCGCGCCAGATGACATAGGCGTGGATGGCGTCAGCATCCTCGGCCTTGATCAGGTCGGCAAAGCTGGCCATGCCGCGATCCTTCAGGATGCCGCCCATGACGATGTCCTGCCACGAGGCATGGATCGCCGCCGAGGAATAGCGCAGGTCGGGGATCACGCCGCCCGCGACCGCGTCGGCGCCATGGCAGGCCGAGCAGAACTGCCCGAACAGCGCATGGCCCTTGCGCACCTGATCGGCCGGAGTCTCGCCCTCCGGCAGCTCGGGCTGCAGCGCCGCGATCTCGGTCGGGGGCAGCGTCTCCTTTCCGCCCAGCGTAAAGGTCAGGATGCGGCCCACGCTCTTGACCTGCGCCGCCTTTGCCGCGGCACCGGCGGCCAGGCCAAAGGCACCGCCCCAGCCGGCCAGGATCGAGACCTGCTGCACGCCGTCGATCGTGTAGGTGACCGGCGGTGCGATCACGCCCGTCTGGGCCGGCGCCTGCCACAGGATCTCGCCCGTGGTGGCGTTCAGCGCGCGCACCTTGCCATCACCCGTGCCCTGGAAGATCAGGTTTCCGGCTGTCGCCAGCAATCCGCCGTTCCACGGGCCCCACGACTTGACCGACCACGCCTCGCGCTTGCTGACGGGGTCCCAGGCGATCACCTTGCCCACCAGTTCGGGGCCCGGCTCCGGGTTGGCCACCGGCTCGGTCGACAGCGGCGTGCCCAGGTTCCAGGCACCGGGGCGGTACTGGTAGTTGGGGTCCGGACCGAAGACGAACGGGATCTCCATGGCGGGGATGTAGACGAAGCCGGTCTTGGGGCTGAACGCCATCGGCTGCCAGTTGTGGCCGCCATAGGGCGAGGGGAAGACCAGTTCCGGCTTGTTGGCCCAGCGGCTGCCTTCCTCGGTCTCGACCGGCCGGCCCGTCGCCAGGTCGACATGGGAGGCCCAGGTGACATGCACGTACTTGTCGGCCGAGATCAGCTTCCCCGTCTCGCGGTCCAGGACGTAGAAGAAGCCGTTCTTCGGCGCCTGCATGATGACCTTGCGGGTCTCGCCGTTGATCTGCAGGTCGGCCAGCATCAGGTGCTGGGTCGCCGTGTAGTCCCAGGTGTCGCCCGGCGTCGTCTGGTAGTACCAGACCAGGCGGCCGGTATCGGGGTTCAGGGCCAGGATCGACGACAGGTACAGGTTGTCGCCGCCACCGGGGCTGCGCAGTTCGCGCGACCAGGGCGAGCCGTTGCCCGTGCCGACATAGAGCAGGTTCAGCTCCGGGTCATAGGACATCGAGTCCCAGACCGTGCCGCCGCCGCCCACTTCCCACCACTTGCCGCCGGACCAGGTCTTGGCCGCCGCTTCAAGCTCCGGATTCTCGAACGGCTTCGAAGGGTCGCCCGGCACCGTATAGAAGCGCCAGGCCATCTCGCCCGTCTTGGCGTCATAGGCCGAGACGTAGCCGCGCACGCCCAGTTCGGCACCGCCATTGCCGATGATGACCTTGCCGTTCACGATTCGCGGTGCGCCGGTGATGGTATAGGGCCGCTCGCGGTCGATCGTGTTGATCTCCCACGCGGGCTGGCCGGTCTTGGCGTCCAGGGCGACCAGGCGGCCGTCGATCGTGCCGACATAGACCCGCCCGTCATAGACGGCGACGCCGCGGTTGACGACGTCGCAGCAGGCCCGCCTGGCCCATTCGCCCGGCACCTCGGGATCGTATTTCCACAGCTGCTTGCCGGTCTTGGCATCAAGGGCAAAGACGACCGACCACGAGCCGGACGCGAACATGATGCCGTCGACCACGATCGGGCTGGCCTCCAGCCCGCGGTCGGTATGGGTGTCGAAATACCAGCCCAGGCCCAGTTCGCCGACGTTCTTGTCGTTGATCTGGTCCAGCGGGCTGTAGCGCTGCTCGGAATAGGTCCGGCCGTGGGCCAGCCAGTTGCCCGGCTCGCTCTCGGCGTTCTGGATCCGGGCGCCGTCGATCTCGGCTGCCTTGCCCAGGCGCGCGGCATCATCGGCATAAGCGCCGTGCCCAACGCCCAGGACCAGCGCGGCTGCCAGCGCCGCCCTTGTCCACCCTGCCATGTCCCCTCCAAAGACCATTTGTATCTTGTGGGCACGAACCCTAGTCAGCCTGCGCCCACACTTCAATGGTCCGTACCAGCGGAATGCGTATGGTGTCTACGGGCCGGCCCGGCGCCGCGGAACCGGGTGGCGACGCGGCGCTTTCGATCACGGCCCATGCTGGTGCGCGGCCTGGGCTTTGTGTAGTAATCGCACAGGCGCTGCGGGGGGCCATCGTCCATGGACATCAACAAGATCATGAAGTTGTTCCTGCTGACCCTGGCGGTCGTGCTGCTGGCGGGAACGGCGATCCTGTTCTATGCCGGGGGCCAGACCTGCGTGACCCGGGGCTACCGCGCGATGGGCGACAGCGGCAGCCTGGTCGTCGGCTGGGACGCCTATAATCGCTGCCAGGTCAGCGGCGGCGTCTACTAGGCGCGACTCGACGCGGCAGAGGCGGGCGCCTCAGGCGGCGGCAAGCCGCTCGCCCCGCCACAGGCGGGTCAGGACCAGCGCGCACAGCACCGCCACGGCGCCGAGCCCCGCCATCACCAGGAAGGCATGGCCGCCCGCCGCGGAATAGAGCGTGCCCGACGGGGCCGCGATCAGGGCGGTGCCCAGCGTGACCGCCGCCGAATAGAGGCCGAGCGCCGTCGCCGAGAATTCGAGCGGGGCCCAGCGCGCCAGGAAGTGCATGGCCCCCAGGTGCGCCGCGCCAAAGGTCAGGGCGTGCAGGACCTGGACCAGGGCGATCACCGGCACCTCGGTCGTGAAGGCCAGGGCCGACCAGCGGATGGCGCAGGCCAGTCCGCCCAGCAGGATCAGCCGCGCCGGCCCGACGCGGGCGGTGATCCAGCCGGATGCCGCAAAGACGCAGACCTCCGCGACCACGCCCAGGCTCCACAGGATGCCGATCGTCGTTTCCGACAGGCCGGTGCCGCGCCAGTACAGCGCGGCAAAGGCGTAGTACAGGGCATGGCTGCCATTGATCAGCAGCGTCGCCGCCAGGAACACCAGGAAGACCGGCTGGCGCAGCAGGTGCAGCACGGCGCCCTGCGGGCGCGCCGCCCGCGGCGTGCGCAGGTCGGGCAGCAGGCCGGCGCTGAGGGCGGCCAGCGCGAAGCAGGCCAGCATCGCCCACAGGACCGCCTGCGGCCCCCACAGCCCGATCAGCGGCCCTGCCGCCAGGGTGGCCGCGATGAACGAGAGCGAGCCCCACAGCCGGATGCGGCCATAGTCCAGCCGGTACTGATAGGACGCCAGCACGCCCACATTGTCGGTCAGCGCCATCTGCGCCGGGACCAGCGCCGACCATGCCAGGCTGGCCGCCAGCAGGGGCCAGAAGCCATGAGCCGGCACGAACAGCAGCACAGAGCCAAAGGCCAGCCAGTAAAGCAGCATCAGCAGGCGGCGCCGCTCGCCCCGCGCATCGGCCAGGCGGCCCCAGGCCGGCGTGACCACGGTCCGCACGACCATGCCCGCCGCGATCACCAGTGACAGTTCGTCGGCACCCAGGCCCCGATCGGCGAGCCACAGCGGCCAATAGGGCACAAAGACGCCCATCTGGCTGAAGGCGAAGGCATAGACCGCCGCCATCCGCCAGAAGACGCCGCGGGCGCCCTCTGGCGGGGCTGGGGCCGGGTCGCTCAATGGATCAGGCTGGCCTGGACCATGTCCGACAGCCGCTGCGTGCGGGCAACGTTGCGCGTCTCCTCCAGCAGGCCAGCGGACAGGAACACGAAGGTGACCTCGCTGACCGGGTCGACCCAGAATACGTTGGAGCCGGCGCCGGCGCCCCCGAACGTGCCCGGCGAGCACAGCGTCCCGAACCAGTGGGGGAAGATCCCCTCCCCCCGCAGGAAGAAGCCAAGGCCCAGATTGGCCGGAATCTCGGGCCAGCCGGCCAGGTCCTGGGCATAGGTCCACATCGCGTTGGGGCGCGTGCCGGTGACATTGGTGGTGGCGGCGCGGACCAGCGCGGGGCCTACGACGCGCACGCCGTCCAATTCGCCGCCGCGCCGCATCGCCTCGGCAAAGCGGAAGACGTCACTCGCCGTCGTCAGGCAGCCGCCGGCGGGGATCTCCGTCTCCTCCGTCAGCAGGACATTGAACGCCTCCATCAGGTCGGGATCGAACATGCCGGGGGTGCGGTCGCGCACCACCATCGGCACGCGCCGCGCCATCAGGTCGGGCCGCGCGCCCAGGCTGCTATCGGTCATGCCCAGCGGCTCGAACACCTCGTCCGCCAGCAACCGGCGATAGGTGCGGTTGCCGCCGTCGAGCCGCCGCACCACCTCGGCCAGGACGGCATGGGCGACGACCGCCGAATAGCTGACCTGGGTGCCCGGCGTGGTGGCCGGCGTCAGGGCGCAGGTGGCCGCCACCACGGCCTCCAGGCTGCCCATCAGTTCGGGCGGCATAGGCGGGACGCCGAACGGCAGGCCCGCCGTGTGCACGATCAGGTCCGCGATCGTGGTGCGGCCCTTGCCCTTCTGCCCGTATTCCGGGATGACGTCGGCCACGCGGGTGGTGAAGGCCAGTTCGCCGCGTTCGATCCGCTGCAGTACCGTCAGGTTCACGAACTGCTTGGAGATCGACATCGAGTAGAAGCAGTCGGACTTGTCCAGCGGCCGCTCATTGGCGCGGTCGGCAAAGCCGATCGCCTCGTGCAGCACCACCGTCCCGTGGCGGGCGACGATGATCTCCGCCCCGTCATAGCGTTCCGCCGCGATGTCGGCGGAAATCGCCTGGACGACGCGGTCCAGGCGACCGGCGTCGAAGCCCACCGAATCGGGCTTGGGCGAAGTGGTCATGGGTCTTTCCCTCCGGTCCTGTGGCGCTGTGCTGCGCCATCTCCGGCGGCAGACTGCCGTGCCCGCGCCGCCTCCGCCAGGGGCGACTTGCGCCGGGGGACCGGGCGCCGCCCAGGGCCCGGTTCAGGATTTCTTGCGGAAGGCGTCCAGGGTCACGACCTTGCCGGCCTCGGGCTCGCCCGTTGGCGCGGCGGGCTGGGCCTCGTCGCGCCTGTCGGCGACCGCGGGCGCCGGGGCCGGCGCCTCCTCCCGCTCGCCCGTGGCCGATTCGGGCTGGAACTGAAGCCCGAACTGGACGCTGGGGTCAAAGAAGCCGGTCAGGGCCGAGAACGGGATCAGCAGCTTCTCCATGATCTTGTTGAAGCTCAGGCTGACCTCGAACTCCGTGTCGCGCACGATCAGGTCCCAGAACTGGTGCTGCAGGACGATCGTCATCTCGCCCGGATAGCGGGCCCGCAGGTCGTCACTGATCTGCACGCCCGGATGACCGGTGCGAAAGGCCAGGTACAGATGGTGATTGCCGGGCAGGCCGCCCTTGGCCACGCGCACCAGGGTCTGGCGCACCACGCCGCGCAGCGCGTCCTGGACCATGCCCGGATAGTTCATGAAGTCCTTGGACACGGGGACGCCTCGACACGCTGGAGTGGGGGAATTCGGGGCAGCCTGTAACCATGGGTTCAGCCTGTCAACCGAACCGGGTCAAAGACAGGCACGCCAAGTCGTGCGTTCGGCGCTAGACTGCACTGCAGCAAAGCCCCGCGGAGGCCCCATGTTCGACGCCAAGACCGACCCCAGCCCGGGCGCGCCGCCGCCGTCGGCCGGACTGCCGCCGCCTGTCCTCGCCTCGCTCTACCACGATGCCGAGGCGCAGCCCTGGATCGAGACGGAGACACCCGGCTTCTGGATCAAGCCGCTGCTCGACGATCCCGAGCATGGCGAGAGCACGCTGCTGATGAAGGTCGATGCCGGCGCCTATGCCGGGGCCCATGCCCATGACCAGCAGGAGCAGGTGCTTGTCCTGTCGGGTTCGTTCTACGACCAGAACGGGACGATCCGCGCCGGCGGCTTCATCGTCCGGCCCGCGTTCGAGGACCACATCGCCGGCAGCGAGGAAGGTGCCGTGGTCCTACTGGTCTATTCCAAGCGGCGCCCGACGGCCTGATTCGCCTGGAGGGCGCGCCGCCTCAGGCCGGCCGGGGCGCGCGGCGCAGTCCGGTGACGAGCAGGCGGCAGACGCCGCGCGCCTCCCGCTCCAGGTCGGCCAGGGGCAGCGTGCTGAACAGTTGGGGATAGCTGAACTTGGTCGTCGCGGCCTGGATCATCTCGGCCACGAAGCTGACATCGTCGACGTCGAACTCGCCCGAGGCATTGCCCAAGGCCAGGATCTCGGCGATCAGGGACCGCTTCTGGGCCAGGTTGTCATTGCTGACATGGGGCCGCTCGCGCGTGATCAGCTCGGCGATCTCGACGGCGTGGCGGTCGTGCTCCAGCGACTTGTAGGTGACGTCCAGCTGCTTGAGGATGAAGGCCTCCAGCCGGTCGGCGGCGGTCAGGCCCTGCTGCCGCACGATCGGGCGCAGCGCGTCGGTCGTCTTGGCAAAGCTGTCGCGGGCCAGCGCCTCGGCGATGTCGACCTTCGAGACGAAGTAGCGGTACAGGTTGCCGGCCGACATGTTGCAGTCGCCGGCGAGCTCCGCCATCGTCGTCTTGTTGTAGCCGTAGCGGGTCAACCGCTGCTTGGCAGCGTCGATAATCGCTTCGCGGATCTGTTCGTGGCGCTTCATCCCGGGTATAGACGTAGCATCTGAAGACTGAACCATCAAGTCGATATTCACTGTTTGGTTCCCCCGGTATCACGCACCGGGGCTGCACTCCGGCAAGAGAGGACATCCGTTGAGCCACTTCATCCTGACCTGCCATGACAAGCCCGACAGCCTTTCGCTGCGCATGGCGACGCGGCCGGCGCACCTGGACTACATCGCCGCCAATCAGGACAAGCTGGTGATGGCGGGGCCGCTTCTGGCGGATGACGGCGAGACGATGGTGGGCAGCGTGCTGGTCCTGGACGTCGCCGACCGCGCCGCGGCCGAAGCCTTCTCGGCCAACGATCCCTATGCCAAGGCGGGCCTGTTCGGGTCGGTCACGATCCACGGCATCCGCGCCAAGATCTACAAGGCCTGAGCCGGGGGCGCAGGGAATGGCCACGCAGAAGCGCGAGCGGCAGTACTTCCTGGTCAAGAGCGAGCCGTCGGTCTGGTCCTGGGACGACCAGGTGCGCGACGGGACCACACACTGGAACGGCGTGCGCAACCACCAGGCCGCCGCCCACATGCGCGCCATGCGCAAGGGCGACCGGGCCTTCTTCTACCACTCGAACGAGCAGAAGGCCGTGGTCGGCATCGTCGAGGTGGCCCGCGAATGGTATCCCGACCCGTCGGACGAGACGGGCAAGTTCGGCCTGGTCGACCTCAAGGCCGTGAAGCCCCTGCCCCGGCCGGTCAGCCTGGCCGACATCAAGGCCACGCCCGAACTGGCCGGCATCGCCCTGGTGCGCCAGTCGCGCCTGTCGGTCATGGCGCTGGAGAAGGACGCCTGGGATCGCATCGCGAAGATGGGGGGCCTGCGCGTCTGACCTCACCCGCACCGGGCCGTTCACGGCCTGGATGTCGGAGCCTCGATGCCAGGCCCGGATGCTGTGGGCCTAGATGCTGGCCCCGGCGACGATCTTGGCGTCGTGCAGGCCCGCGATCTCCCCGTCGCTGTAGCCGATCTCGGTCAGGATTTCGTCCGTGTTCTCCCCCAGGGCCGGCGCGCGTGTCGGCGCGATGCGCTCCACGCCAGAAAATGCGATCGGATTCCCGGGCGTGAGATAGGCGCCGATCCCGGGATGGTCGAGCAGCGAGAACATCGGGTTGTCGGTCGAACAGTCGGGATCCTGCTCGACCGTTTCGCGGAAGGTGCGATAGCGCGACCAGGTGACGCCTGCCTTGTCGAAGGCCTTGGCGAACTCGTCGACGGCGCGGGCGGCGAAGAACGGCGCCAGGACGGCGGTGATCGCCGCGCGATGCCGGAAGCGCTCGCCCTCCAGGTTGAGGTCGGAATCGAGGCGGCGCGCCAGGGCGTCGAAATCCGCCTTGGTGAACGTCGCGGCCTGCAGGTTGTCCCACTGGCGGTTCGTCAGGGCGACCACGATGACGCGGGCGCCATCGCGGCACAGGAAGTCCTGGGCATAGGCGCCATACAGCGAATTGCCCATCTTGGGCCGGTCAAAGCCGTTGATCGTGACCTCGCCGATGATGCCGAGATTGCCAAGCATGGCCAGCGCCATGTCCTTGAGCGCCAGTTCGACCAGCTGGCCCTGCCCGGTCAGGCGGCGGTGCCGCTCGGCCGCCAGGATGCCCAGCGCCGCCTGCTGCCCCGTGATGCAGTCCCAGGCCGGCAGCACATGCCCCACCGGTGCATCGGAACCTTCGGGCCCTGTCGCCGCCGGAAAGCCGACGGCGGGATTGACCGTGTAGTCGACCTGCGGGCCGCCGGCGCGATCGCCCTTGATCGACATCATGATCAGGTCCTCGCGATGCAGCTTCAGCGCGTCATAGTCCATCCATCCGCGCACCCGCAGGTTGGTCAGGTAGATGCCGGCCTGCGGCCCCGGCGCACAGATCAGGCGCGTGACCACCTCCTGCCCGCGCGGGGTCGCCATGTCGACGGCGATCGAGCGCTTGCCCTTGTTCAGCCCCGCCCAGAAGAGCGAGCGACCCTTGTCCGTCACCGGCCAGCGCGCATTGTCCAGGCCGCCCCGGATGCGGTCGAAGCGGATCACGTCGGCCCCCATCTGCGCCAGCGTCATGCCGGCCAGGGGTGCCGCGACAAAGGCCGCACCCTCGACGATCCGCAGGCCCTCCAGGATCCTGACCATCTCCCGCCCCCTCGCGCCGTGAACAGTGTTCACTGTGAGACGAGGGCGCATCGACCGCAAGGCCGGGGACGCCGCTCCGGTGGGTGCCCGGACGCAGCGCGATGGGACGATCAGCGGGACCTTGCGATCAGGCCTCGCCCTCGAAACGCTCGAAGTCGGCCAGGGTCTCCGTGACGGCCGATTCGTAGAGCCGCGTGCCATGCTCGACGCTGGCAAGGCCGGGGTCGGATCCCATGCGCCCGTCGGGGTGCCGGCGGCGATAATCCGCGGCATCGGTGAAGCCCTGCTCCGGCGGCAGGCTTTCGGGGAACTTCATTGGCCGGGCGGCCTGCGGGTGCGCGTGCCAGGTCAGCGAGATCTCGCTGGGCGTCGCATGGCTGCCCTCGCGCCCGCCGAACGCCTCGCGCGCGATGCGGCCGACTCCGGGATGGGTCCACCAGTTGCGCAGGCGGCAGCGCGCCGGGGTGCCGTCGTTGGCGCCATGCCCGCCGGCCAGGCTGTGCCCGGCATAGAATTCCGAGAACGCGGCAGTCAGGGTGGCGACATTGCCGCCATGGCCGTTCAGGAAATAGAAGCGGGTGAAGCCATGCCGCGCGAGCGAGGTCAGCACGTCCTGCACCAACGCGATCAGCGTCGACGGCCGCAGCGTGATGGAGCCCGGGAACGACATGTGATGCTGCGCCATGCCGATCGGCAAAGTCGGCGCCACCAGGACGCCACCGCGCTCCGAGACTCCGCGGGCAATCGTCTCCGGGCAGATGGCATCGGTGCCGATCATCCCGTTGGGGCCGTGCTGCTCGGTCGAGCCGATGGGCACGATCACGCCGCGCCGGGTCCTCAGATAGGCCTCGACATCGGGCCAGGTCGCCAGCTGCAGCATCATCCGCGTGTTCTCCTGCGCCGGCCGCGGCGTCCCAGGGACAGGCCAGCGCAGCCATGCTCCGGCGCGGCTTGTCCGGCCTTGAGCGGGCGACGATAATCCACGACAAGCGCCAATGAGAACATAGTGCAGAAAGGGAGGGTCCCGTGGCCGACGACGTCCTGCCGGTACCGGAAGCATTTGCGGCAAAGGCCCTGATCAGGGCCGCGGACTACGACCGGCTTTATGCGGAGTCGATCCGGGATCCGGAGGGGTTCTGGCGCGAGCAGGCCCGGCGCATCGACTGGATCAAGCCGCCGACCAGGATCAAGAACACGACATTCGGCCCGGGCGAGGTGTCGATCCGGTGGTTCGAGGACGGCACGCTGAACGTCGCCGCCAACTGCATCGACCGCCATCTGCCGCACCGCGCGAACCAGACCGCCATCCTGTGGGAAGGCGACAACCCGGCCGAATCGCGCGCCATCACCTATGCCGAACTGGCGCTGGAGGTGGGGCGCTTCGCCAACGTCCTCAAGGGCCAGGGCGTCACGAAGGGCGACCGCGTCACGATCTACCTGCCGATGATCCCGGAAGCGGCCTATGCCATCCTGGCCTGCGCCCGGATCGGCGCGATCCACTCCGTCGTGTTCGGCGGCTTTTCCCCCGATTCGCTGGCCAACCGCATCCAGGACTGCGATTCCAAGGTCATCGTGACGGCGGACGAGGGCCTGCGCGGCGGCCGTCCCGTGCCGCTGAAGGTCAACACCGACGCGGCCCT
The DNA here is from genome assembly GCF_051903925.1 of Zavarzinia sp. CC-PAN008. Lineage (GTDB taxonomy): Bacteria > Pseudomonadota > Alphaproteobacteria > Zavarziniales > Zavarziniaceae. The sequence continues at coordinate 2,260,264 of NZ_CP173678.1, read as the reverse complement.
GGACCATTGCCCCGGCGTGACCTCGGTCATCGTGGTCAAGCGCACGGGCGGCGCCGTCGCGATGAAGGACGGGCGCGACCATTGGTACCACGACCTGTCGGCGACCGTGTCGGCCGACTGCCCGCCGACCGAGCTGAATGCGGAAGACCCGCTGTTCATCCTCTACACGTCCGGGTCGACGGGTAAGCCCAAGGGCGTCCTGCACACGCAAGGGGGCTACATCACCTATGCCTCGCTGACGCACCAGCTCGTGTTCGACTATCGCGACGGCGACGTCTACTGGTGCACGGCGGACGTGGGCTGGGTCACCGGCCACAGCTACATCCTCTATGGCCCGCTCGCCAACGGCGCCACGACGCTGATGTTCGAGGGGATCCCGACCTGGCCCGACAGCAGCCGCTTCTGGCAGGTGATCGACAAGCACAAGGTGACGATCTTCTACACCGCCCCCACCGCCATCCGCGCCCTGATGCGCGAGGGCGAGGGCCCGGTGAAGACCACCAGCCGGTCGAGCCTGCGCCTGCTGGGCAGCGTGGGCGAGCCGATCAACCCGGAGGCCTGGCTGTGGTACCACCGCGTGGTGGGCGATGGCCGCTGCCCCATCGTCGACACCTGGTGGCAGACGGAGACGGGCGGCATCCTGATCAGCCCCCTGCCCGGCGCCACCCCCCTGAAGCCGGGTTCGGCGACGAAGCCCTTCTTCGGCGTGCAGCCCCAGGTCGTCGATGCCGAGGGCAAGGTGCTGGAGGGGGAGACGACGGGCAACCTGGTCCTGGCCGACAGCTGGCCGGGCCAGATGCGCACCGTCTATGGCGATCATGAACGCTTCGTGCAGACCTACTTCTCGGCCTATCCCGGAAAATACTTCACGGGCGACGGCTGCCGCCGGGATGCCGACGGCTATTACTGGATCACGGGCCGGGTGGACGACGTCATCAACGTCTCCGGCCACCGCCTGGGCACGGCCGAGGTCGAGAGCGCGCTGGTTGCCCACGCCAAGGTGGCGGAGGCGGCGGTCGTCGGCTATCCCCACGACATCAAGGGCCAGGGCATCTATGCCTATGTCACCCTGAACGTGGGCGAGCACCCGACCGAGGAGCTGCGCAAGGAGCTGGTGAACTGGGTGCGCAAGGAGATCGGCCCGATCGCCAGTCCCGACCAGATCCAGTTCGCCCCCGGCCTGCCCAAGACCCGCTCGGGCAAGATCATGCGCCGCATCCTGCGCAAGATCGCGGAGAACGACCACGGCAACCTGGGCGATACCTCGACCCTGGCCGACCCGACCGTGGTCGGCGACCTGGTCGACAACCGCCGCAACAAGGGCTGAACCGGCACACCGCCGCTAGCCGCACCAGGGCTGGCGGCGGCCCCCGGCATAGGGCCGGGCATAGCCCTGGGCGACAAGGGCGGCCGCCAGGTCCCGGCCATCCGCCCCCTTGACCTGGGCCACCACGCGGCCGCCGAACTTGTCCATCTGCACGCCGCTCAGCTCCACGCCGCCATCGCCGAGCAGGGCGGCCAACGCCTGGCGCGCCGCATGGGCGCGGGTCCGCTCATCGGCGCACTGGCCGCGCAGTTCGGGCGTGTCGATACCCTCCAACCGGACTAGGGTCGTCACCTCCTGCCCCAGCCAGATCAGGACGCGCACCTCGATCGTGTCGCCGTCGACCACGTTCAGGACCTGCGCCCGGTAGGGTCCCGCCAGGGTGGCAGCGCGCCCACCGCCCAGGCCGGCGTGCAGGCCCGCAGCCCCGCCCCCGATCATGACCGCCAGCGCCACCGCCACCGGCCATATGCCCCCCGCCCGACACCACATTGCCACTTGCCACGACCCGGAACAAAACAGGAATATAGAACTGGTCAGGCTTGAACGGAAGCCATTCGCCCTCGTCGAGCGGCGGATCTCGACACGATAATTTTCATAGCGATATTACATCCATTGAGGCGTGTGGAGCTGGGACGAAGCGAAGCGCCGGGCCAACATCGCCAAGCACGGCGTCGACTTGCCGACTGCGAACGCTTCGACCTGGACACGGCGTTGATCGAATTTGATGACGATGACGACAAGGGCGAAGTCAGGCTGACGGCGATCGGGTCGCTCGACCTGCGAATCTATTTCCTGATCTTTGTCGAGCGTGATGGCATCAATCGCGCCATATCACTCCGAACAGCCAGTCCGCACGAGGTCAGCGATATGTCCGAGGATACTGGGATGATCCGCCTGCGTGCGTTGGCGCAGGCCCAGTTGGACGCAATGTCCGAAGACGAGGCGGTCAGGCTGGCCGCCGCCGCCGAGGCTGACCCGGACACGCCAAGGCGGACACGGCCGGCTGATGCCGGGACGATCGCGCGCGTCCGGGCCAAGGCAGGCCGGCCGGCCGGATCAGGCACCAAGGAGCAGGTGACGGTTCGTTGAGCAAAGTTGTGCTGGACCACTTCCGAGCCGATGGCCCGGGCTGGCAGGTCCGCATGGACGAGGCCCTGCGGCGGGCGGCAGGACTCTGAAAGCCCCAGGGCGGGGTCCCGGCGGGCATGCCGCCGGGACCTGCTATCGCCCTATTCCGCGGCCTGAGCGCGGGCCCTGGTGTAGTAGCCCTCGCCCCGGGCAGCCATGTCGCGCAGCTGCTGCGGGGGCGTGAAGCGGGCGCCGTACTTCTGGGCCAGGCGGTCGCATTCCTCGACGAACTTCTGCGTGCCGACCATGTCGATAAGGGACAGCGGCCCGCCGGTCCAGGGCGCGAAGCCCCAGCCCATGATCGCGCCCACGTCCGCCTCGCGCGCGTCCGTGACCACGCCTTCGGCGAAGCAGCGTGCCGCCTCCACCGCCTGGCGATAGAGGAAGCGCTTGCGCAGTTCCTCGACGTCCTCCGGCTCGGCCGTCGGCGTCTTCACCGCGACCAGGTCGGACAGGCCCGGCCACAGCGCCTTCTTCCCATCCTTGGGATAGTCGTAGAAGCCCTTGCCGTTCTTGCGGCCGAAGCGGCCATGGGTATTGACCATCGTCTCGATCAGGGCGTCGGCGGGCGAGGCGACATAGGCATCGCCCAGGTCGGCCTTGGTCTGCTGCCGCACCTTGTAGGAGAGGTCGAGGGCCACGTCGTCGTTGAGCTCCAGCGGACCGCGCGGCATGGAGGTGGCCCGGCCCACATTGTCGATGATGGCAGGGGCGATCCCCTCTGCCAGCATTTCCAGCCCCTCGCCCACATAGGTGCCGAAGCAGCGCGAGGTGTAGAAGCCGCGGGCATCGTTCACGACGATCGGCGTCTTGCGGATCTTCTTCACATAGTCGAGGGCGGTCGCCAGGGCAGCGTCGCTGGTCTTCTTGCCCATGATGATCTCGACCAGCGGCATGCGGTCGACGGGGGAGAAGAAGTGGATGCCGATGAACTGCTCGGGACGCTGGCTCGCTTCCGCCAGGCCGCTGATCGGCAGGGTGGAGGTGTTGGAGCCGAAGATCGTGGCGGCACCGACCACGGCTTCCGTCTTGCGCGTCACGTCCGCCTTGATGTCGCGGTTCTCGAACACCGCCTCGATCACCAGGTCGACCCCGGCCAGATCGGCATAGTCGGCCGTCGCCTTGATCTTCGACAGGAAGGCGTCGCGCTTCTCGGCCGAGAGCTTGCCCTTGGCAACCTGCTTGTCGAGCAGGCCGGTCGAGTAGGCCTTGCCCTTCTCCGCCGCCTCCAGGCTCGTGTCGAGCAGGACGACGTCGATGCCGGCCTGGGCCGAGACATAGGCGATGCCGGCACCCATCATGCCCGCACCCAGGATGCCCACCTTCTTAACGTCGGTGGGGGCAGCCCCCTTGGGCCGGCGCAGGCCCTTGTTCAGCTCGCCGGGTGCGATGAACAGGGAGCGAATCATCGCCTTGGCGCGGGGGTCGTTGAGCAGCTTGACGAAATAGCGGCCCTCGATCCGCAGGCCGGCCTCGATGGGAACCTGAAGCCCCTCATAGACGCAGGACAGGATGTAGCGCTGGGCCGGGAAGTTGCCGAACGTCTCCTTGCGCAGCAGGGCATTGGCCACGACCATCGCCTGGCTGCCGCCATGGATGGCGCCGCCCGGCTGGCGGAAGTTCTTCTGGTCCCAGGGCTGCACGGCGGAGCCGCCGGCCTTGATCCAGGCCTTGGCCGCCGCCACTTCCTGGCCGGCGGGGACGAGTTCGTGAACGACACCCAGCTGCTTCGCCTCGGCAGGCGTCATCGGCTTGCCCTGGAGGAGCAGGGGCAGGGCGTTCTGCACGCCGATCAGGCGCGGCAGGCGCTGCGTGCCGCCGCCGCCGGGCAGCAGGCCGATCTTGCACTCGGGCAGGCCCAGCTGGATGCGCGGGTTGTCGCCGACGACGCGGTAGTGGGTCGCCAGGCAGACTTCCAGGCCGCCGCCCAGCGCCAGGCCGTTGATCGCCGCCGCGACCGGCTTGCCACAGGTCTCCAACTGGCGGAACACCATGTTGGTCGCATAGACGCCCTCGAACTGGGCGCGCAACTTGTCCTCGGCGGACGCGGGCCCGCCCGAACCGCCGCCGGCATTGCCCTCCATCTCGCCCAGGTCGGCGCCGGCGCAGAAGCCGGAGGGCTTGCCAGCGGTGATGACGGCGCCCTTGATCGCGGGATCGTTCTTCACCTGGTCGGCAATCGCCGGCAGGTCCTTCAGCACGCTGGCGGTCAGCGTGTTCATCGAGCGGCCGGGCACGTCGAAGGTGAAGACGGCAATGCCGTCGCCGTCGATCTCGACCTTGAAATTCTCGTAAGCCATGGGTTTTCCCCTCGGATTTTATTCTTCGCGGGCGGCCCCGATCCCGTGGATGGTCCCTGTCCGCGATGGAATGGCGTTGGGTCGACCAGTTTCCCATCCCTACGTGGCCCGGTTTAGCCGGGCCACCCATGGACCAACCGTGCCGATTGCGGGTCGGTCACGCCATGGGTCCCCCGGACAAGCCGGGGGACGTAGGGGGAAAATAAGGTCAGACGCGCTGGATGACGGTGGCGGTGCCCATGCCGGCGCCGACGCAGAGCGTCACGAGCGCGGTTTCCTTGCCCGTCCGCTCCAGTTCGTCCAGCACGGTCCCCAGGATCATGCCGCCGGTGGCGCCCAGGGGATGACCCATGGCGATGGCGCCGCCGTTCACGTTGATCTTGTCGTGCGGGATGTTGAGCACCTTCATGTAGCGCAGCACGACACTGGCAAAGGCCTCGTTCAGCTCGAAAAGGTCGATGTCGGCGACACTCATGCCAAGGCGCTTCAGCAGCTTCTCGGTCACGTAGCTGGGGCCGGTCAGCATGATCGACGGCTCCGACCCGATGGAGGCGGCGCCCAGGACCTTGGCCCGCGGCTTCAGGCCCGTCTTGCGCCCCGCCTCGGCATTGCCGAACAGGACGGCGCTGGCGCCATCGACGATGCCGGACGAGTTGCCGGCATGATGCACGTGGTTGATCCGCTCGACCTGCGGATAGCGCTGAAGTGCCACAGCGTCGAAGGCCATCTCGCCCGGCTTCTCAAAGCTGGGGCTGAGGCTGCCCATCGACTGGAGCGAGGCGTCGGGGCGCATGTGCTCGTCACGGTCCAGCAGGGTCAGGCCCAGCTGGTCCTTCACCGCCACGACCGACCTGGCAAAGCGGCCCTCCGCCCAGGCACGGGCGGCGCGCTTCTGACTCTCCACGGCAAAGGCGTCGACGTCGGTGCGGCTGAAGCCGTCGATGGTGGCGATCAGGTCGGCGCCGATGCCCTGCGGCGTGAAATAGGACTTGTAGGCAATGCTGGGGTCAGAGGCCCAGGCGCCACCGTCCGAGCCCATGGGCACGCGGGACATCGCCTCGACCCCGCCGCCGATCGCCATCTCGGCCTCGCCCGAAATCACCTTGGCGGCGGCCATGTTGCAGGCTTCGAGCCCGCTGGCGCAGAAGCGGTTGATCTGCACGCCGGCCGTCGTCTCGGCATAGTCGGCGTTCAGCACCGCGATGCGCGCGATGTCGGCGCCCTGCTCGCCCACGGGCGAGACGCAGCCCAGCACCACGTCGTCGACGATGGCCGTGTCCAGGCTGTTGCGGTCGCGGATCGCCTGAAGCGCCGTCGTCGCCAGGTGCAGCGCCGTCACCTCGTGCAGCTTGCCGTCCTTCTTGCCCTTGCCGCGCGGCGTACGCACCGCGTCGTAGATGAACGCTTCAGCCATCTCGTCCTCCTGCCACACGGGCCAAGACCTGCGGTCGTGTCCGTTGTTCGTCCGGTCGGTAGAATTACAGGAAACATGTAATCGAGGGCCAGCCCTGGAGCCAGCCCTCGATGGGCGAAAAAATCAGGCAGCGGCGCCGAACTGGTCCTCGCCCAGGGCCATCAGGTTCGCGGCCCCGGATTCGAGCTTGGCCAGGTGGGCTGCCGTGTCGGGCAGCATCCGCTCCATGAAGAAGCGCGCGGTGACCAGCTTTGCCTCGTAGAACGCGGCGTCGCCCGTGCCCTCCTTCAGCTTCGCCTGCGCCGTCTCGGCCATCTGAAGCCACATGTAGCCAAGCGCCACCAGACCGAACAGGTGCAGGTAATCGGTCGACGCAGCGCCCGCATTCTCCGGGTTGGACAGGCCGTTCTGCATCAGCCACATCGTGCCCTGCTGCAGGCGGTCGACGCCGGCCTTGAACGGCGGCAGCAGGGGGGCCAGGTCGGCGTTCCCCTCGCGCTCCGCGATGTGCTTGTGCAGTTCGCCGAACAGGGCCATCACCGCGCGGCCGCCATTGGCGGGAAGCTTGCGGCCCACCAGGTCCAGCGCCTGGACGCCGTTGGTGCCTTCGTAGATCTGGGCGATGCGGGCGTCGCGGACGAACTGCTCCAGGCCCCATTCCTTGATGTAGCCGTGGCCGCCCAGGCACTGCTGGGCCATCACCGCGACCTCGAACCCCTTGTCGGTGAGGAAGCCCTTGACCACGGGGGTGACCAGGGCGACGACGTCCTCGTTCGCCTCGCGGATGCCGGTGTCGGGATCGCGATGCGCCAGGTCGATGCGCAGACCCGTCCACAAGGCCAGCGCGCGGGCCCCTTCGGTGAAGGCCTTGGCGGTCATCAGCATGCGGCGCACGTCGGGATGCACGATGATCGGGTCGGCTGCCTTGTCCGGCGCCTTGGTGCCCGACAGGCTGCGGCCCTGGATGCGGTCCTTGGCATAGGCCGCCCCGTTCTGGTAGGCGGCCTCGGCCTGAGCCAGGCCCTGAATGCCGACGCCCAGGCGCGCCGCGTTCATCATCGTGAACATGGCGCGCATGCCCTTGTGCTCTTCGCCGATCAGCCAGCCGGTGGCGCCGTCATAGTTCATGACGCAGGTGGCATTGGCGCAGATGCCCATCTTGTGCTCGATCGAGCCTGCGGCCAGGGAATTGCGCGCGCCCGGCTTGCCTTCGGCATCGGGGATGAACTTGGGCACGATGAACAGGCTGACGCCCTTGATCCCCGCCGGGCCGCCCACGATGCGGGCCAACACCAGGTGGATGATGTTGTCCGACAGGTCGTGCTCGCCGGCCGAGATGAAGATCTTGGTACCCGTGATCCGGTAGGACCCGTCTGCCTGCGGCTCGGCCTTGGTGCGCATCAGGCCCAGGTCCGTGCCGCAATGCGGCTCGGTCAGGTTCATGGTGCCGGTCCAGTCGCCGGCGACCAGGTGGGGGAGATAGAGCTTCTTCTGCTCCTCTGTCCCATGCTGGTGGATCGCCTCGTAGGCGCCATGGCTGAGGCCCGGATACATGGAGAAGGCCATGTTGGCGGCCGACATCATCTCGTTGACGGCAAAGCCCAGGACGAACGGCATGCCCTGCCCGCCATAGTCGGGATCGGCGGTCAGCGACGGCCAGCCACCCTCGACGAAGGTGCGATAGGCCTCGCGGAAGCCCTTGGGCGTGGTCACCGTGCCATTGTCGAAATGGCAGCCCTCCTGGTCACCCGGCTGGTTGAGCGGCTGAAGCACGCGCTCCGCGATCTTCGCGCCTTCCTCCAGCACCGCATCGACCACGTCGGCGCCTGCCTCGCTGAAGCCGGACAGGTTGGCATAGCGTGCAATGCCCAGGACGTCGTGCAGCACGAATTGCATGTCCCTGACGGGCGCCTTGTAGCTCGGCATTTCAGTTCCTCCCGCGCCTCCGCGCGTCTTCAGCCTACAGGACGCAAGGCCCGCCTGCGCCCCACGATTGCATTCAGTCCTGCTTCGGGTCCGCCTTGGCCCTGGCCGGCAGGGCGCAGGACGGCTTGATGCGGGCCAGGTCGCCGCGGGCCAGGGCCGCTTCCATCTGGCGGCAGCCTTCAGTCAGTTCGGCGATGGCCTGGTCCAGGTCCTGGCGCTGCCGCTCCATGGCCGCCAGCCGCTCGCGCGAGCGGTCGAGCGTCACGCGCAACTGCTCGATCTGGGCGTCGCCCGGCGCATAGAGGTCCAGCATTTCCTGGATCTCGGCCAGGCTGAAGCCCAGGCGCTTGCCGCGCAGGATCAGCTTCAGCCGGGCGCGGTCCCGCGCGTGGTAGATCCGGGCCCGGCCTTCCCGCACCGGCTGCAGCAGGCCGCAATCCTCATAGAAGCGGATGGCGCGCAGGGTGACGCCAAATTCCTGCGCCAGGTCGCCGATCGTCCAGGTCTGAGACATGGCGTCCGGGATACCTTACGTTTACGTAAACGTCAATCACTGCCGCCGGTAGGCCTGCCCTCAGCCCGGAATGATCGTCACCATCAGCATGTCCACGGTGCGGCCATCGGCGCCCAGCGGCAGGTAGAGCGCCTGGTAGCGCCAGGTGCGGCCATCGCGCTCCATGTTGCGGTCACGGTACATTGGCGCCGCCCGGTCGCAGGCCTCGCCAAAGGTGGCCAGGGCGGTTTCGCGATATTCGGGGTCCGGGAACTCGTCCAGGTACCATCCGGTCATGTCGAAGCCGAAGAAGCGGGTCTGGACCGTGCCGTCCAGGCGGAAGCGGAAGCGACGCGGCGGCCCCGCGATCACGTCGGCCAGGCAGATGTAGCCAAGGGCATAGGGGATCTCGACCGGGTCGATGTCCGCGCGGGACGGCATCGCCCGCAGGCCGCGCTTCAGCGCCCAATAGGCGAACAGGCGCCCCAGGATCGGATGCGCATCCGATGGCAGTATGAATGACGTGTCCATGGCCAGGACGGTGCCCGTGCCCCTGCGGCCTCTCTGCCAGGCCATACTGGCAGGCCGCTTCAGGATGCCGCCGGGCCCCGCTTCCCGCAAGCCGAAGGCGCCCGCCCCTGTGCCGCAGGCCGCGGGGGCATGGCATCCCCGCCCACCAGGGGCCATACTGCGACTCAGGGATACACGGAACGTCCGGGCCAGGCGCGCAGGTGCTGGCCCTGACCACCGGTGACCATCCCGCCGACGACCATGCCGCCGATGCCCGTTCCCATGACGCAGACCTGATAGATGCAGATCTACCTGCCCATTGCGGAGTTGTCGGTTCAGGTCTTTCTGATCCTGGGCATGGGCGGGGCGGTAGGCTTCCTGTCGGGCCTGTTCGGGGTCGGCGGGGGCTTCCTGATCACGCCGCTCCTGATGTTCGCCGGCATTCCGCCGACCGTGGCGGTGGCGACGGCGGCGCCGCAATTGCTGGCCAGTTCCGTCTCGGGCGTGCTGGCCCATTGGCGGCGCGGCAATGTCGATTTCCAGATGGGCGGCGTGCTGACGGTTGGCGGCCTGATCGGTTCGGTGATCGGCACACAGCTCTTTGCCCTGCTCAAGGCGTTGGGCCAGGTCGAGCTGGCGATCTCGCTGCTCTATGTCGGGTTCCTGGGCGTGGTCGGCGGCATGATGCTGTGGGAAAGCGGCCGCGCGATGCTCCGCACCCGGGCCGGTACGCGCCCGGCGCGGCGCAAGCTGCATGCCCATTCCTGGGTCCACGGCATGCCGCTGAAGATGCGCTTCCGCAAGTCGCGGCTCTACATCTCGGCCCTGCTGCCCGTCGCCCTGGGCGCCCTGGTCGGACTGCTGGCGGCGCTGATGGGCGTGGGCGGCGGCTTCATCATGATCCCGCTGATGGTCTATGTCCTGTCGATGCCGACCCAGGTGGTGATCGGCACTTCGCTGCTGCAGATCGGCTTCGTGACCGCGGCCGTGACCTTCCTGCACGCGACCGACAGCGGCTCGGTCGACATCGTCCTGGCGATCCTGCTTCTGGTGGGTTCGGTCGTCGGCGCGCAGTTCGGCGCCCGTGCCGGGACCAAGCTGAAGGGCGAACAGTTGCGCGCGCTGCTGGGCCTGCTGGTCGTGGCGGTCGCGGTGCGCCTGGGCGTCGACCTGGTGGTCCGCCCGGTCGAGCCGTTCTCGATCCAGGTGTTGACCAGCGAATGAGGCGGCTGGCCCTGCTCCTGGTCCTGGCGCTGGGCCTGGCCCTGACGCCGCCGGCCGGCCGGTTGCGCGCCGACAGCATCATCACCGACCTGTCGGACCATCTGATCGCGATCAATTCCAGCTTCACCGGGGCCCGGATCCTGCTGTTCGGCGCGCTGGACCTGGACCCGGAGTCGGACGCCCCGCGCGACATCGTGGTCGTGCTGCGCGGACCGGAACAGCGCATCGTCGTGCGCCGCAAGGACCGCGTGCTCGGTGTCTGGGCCAACCGGGCGGAGGTCACGCTGGCCGATGTCCCCGGCTACTACGCCATCGCCGCCAGCCGGCCGCTGGCCGAGATCGCCAGTGCCAGTGTGCTGCGCCGGAACCAGATCGGGGTCGGCAACCTGCGCCTCAGCCCCGCGGCGGGCGAGGCCCCGATGGACGACGAGGAACTTGCCGCGTTCCGCGCCGCCCTCTCGCGCCTGAAGGAGGCCCAGAACCTGTACGTGGAGCGGCCGCTGCCGATCAGCTTTCCCGGCCCCACGTTCTTTCGCACCAGTTTCGAGCTGCCCTCCGCCGTGCCGGTCGGGAACTACCGCGCCGATGTCTATCTCTTCCGCGACGGCCAGGTGGTCAGCGCGCAGTCCTCCCCCCTGTTCGTAGACAAGATCGGGATCGAGCGCCTGATCTTCATCCTGGCCCGGGACCAGGGTGCCGCCTATGGCGTGATCGCCATCCTGATCGCCATCGCCGCGGGGTGGAGCGCCTCGCTCATCTTCCGCCAGCGCTAGCCGAGCGGGCACGGAGGGGCGCTCCGCGCTCCGCGCTAAACTGTGTTTGACGGATTGCTGATTATCCGTCAGTATCTCCTGACAGATTGTCATAAGCGATGGCACGACCCTCGGCGTGCCGCAGGAGGATCCCCCGCATGGCCCAGCACATCACCAAGGACGCCGCCTACGACACCGTCGACCGCGACGATTTCGCGGCCCAGCTGGAGCCCGCCCGCTACGGCGTGCGCACGACCGCCTTCGACAAGATCATCACCGCGACGCACGACCATTTCTGGGATCCGCTCGACCCCTCCTACATCGACTTCAGCGAGAAGTTCGACCTCGAGAACGAGCCGATCATGCCGGCCGAGCTGGTGGCGGAGCTGCAGTCGGCCGTCGCCGACAAGCTGGACGAGCGGCAGAAGATCCAGCTGATCAATGCGACGGCGCATTGGTCGATGTCGTCGATCCTGCATGGCGAGCAGGGCGCGCTCTCCCTCTCTGCCTCGCTCTGCCACATCCTGCGCGATCCCGGCGCCCAGGAATACGCCGCCAACCAGGCGCGCGAGGAAGCCCGCCACGTGACCGGCTTCACCCGCTACATCCAGGCCCGCTGGGGGGCGCCCCTCCCCGTCGGTCCTACCCTGGGCGGCCTGCTGCAGGAGCTGGTCCTGGCGCCGGAGGTCTACAAGAAGCTGGTCGGCATGCAGATGCTGGTCGAGGGCCTGGCCATGGGCGCCTTCGCCACCTTCTACACCAAGTCGCGCGACCCCCTTCTGGTCAAGCTGACCCAGCTGGTCATGACGGACGAGGCGTTCCACCACAAGTTCGGCAAGATCTGGGCCGACCGCACCATCCCCAAGCTGTCCCAGGAAGAGCAGGAGAAGGTCGAGGATTGGGCGCTGACCTGCTTCCAGACGCTGCTGTTCAACCTCGTCAGCCCGGAGCAGAAGAAGCCGATCTATGCCCAGTTCGGCCTGGACTGGGAATGGGTCCAGGCGGCGGTGGCGGAAGCCATCACCGACGACTATCGCCGTGAGCGGATGAAGGAAGGCACCGACATCTTCCGTGTCCTGATCAAGACGCTGCTGAAGTCGGGCATCATCACCAGCCGCACCGCACCCTACTACGCCATGTACGTGAACATGGACGAACTGGTGGCCGAGGGCGACCACATGATCGGCGACGACATCGCCGAGAAGGGCATCGAGTTCCTGAAGGAAGTGAACCGCTCCAAGAGCCGCTTCACCCTCCGCCAGGTCGCCGCGGAGTAGGCCTCGAAATAAGACTGCACTGTGGCGGACTGATGTTCGCCACAGTGGCCGAAATTAGGACCATAGAGCGCAGCCCAAATCGCCAATACCAACCAATAATTCTTCATCGCCTGATTTGGTCAAATAGGCCTCATAGTCGTCCTCTATCATGCTACCATTTTCTCGAATATGACCATCTAATGCATAAGAGCATATGATGCTTCGCCCTTCACCAGTCAGTTGCGCGCGACCATCCTGTGTAGTCTCGCAATGGGATACGTGGAGACTGCCTATAAGGCAGAACACGGTTTCCAATATGTTGAATCTCAACCAATATATCACTCTTGATACATGGGATATTTCATCAGTATCTAAATCTACAGACAGACGCCAGCTTCTTGATTCTTTGAATCGAAGTAAGGCTTCGAGGTGTCCAGATTTTTGGATGGCATCAAGGCTTGTTTCGGGATCCAAATTTGTCGAAATCTGTACGAGGAGACGCGCTGAATCTAAGAGTCGATTTGTCTCTTTTTCGCCTGTGGCAATTGATGCGTTCATCTCTCCCTTCAGCAGGCGACGGCCTTCCCACCACACCTGAAGCTCCACGCTACCACACTCAAGTAAAGTTCTAAGACTTAAGTACTTTATGATTGTCGAAAGTCTAGTTCGTGCGCTAGGATCAAAGGCACTTGTAAAAGTAATGCTTTTATCGGGGCGAAGAAGTATATCGAGTATGTTGGTTGAGATGCGTACGGGCGGCCTGCCCTGTCGTTCTCGAGTAAAGGGCGAGGCGTATGCCTGACCAGCGATCTTGATCTCATCGCCCCCGAAGGCACTCTTGAATATAAGATCTACCGTAGCTAATGACCTCGGTGTGAGGCTCACAGTACTATTAGACCATTCTATGCGCTCTATCTCGTTGGCGATTCCAAAGCGGCTCGGCACAAACGTAAATTTCTTGACACGCGCTTCCGCTTTTAATCCGAGCATCATCTCAGTTAGCGATTCATATCCGATTGCATCAACAGATATCTCACCCGTCCCATAGCCGTTTTCGTAACCCACCGTCTGGCTAATTGCTTGCTTCTTGACACCGTAATCGGGACCGAACTCCGCTACCGTTGACTGCATCCAACTGACGAGGCGATCCCCTTGTTGATCGGATTCAGCAAAACGAATGCAAATAAAGCACTTATGTAGCGGCTTTTTCGAAATATCTGCTTTTCTAACCAGTTTCAGAATTCTACCTATTGTATCGCTCCAGACATGGATACAATATCTTCGTAAGATTTCTCTATTTTTGTCCTGCACTATGCAGACAACGAACCAGGGCTCAGGAGCCAGTGCCGCACGAACTGCGTTCGATAGCTTAATCCTGCAGTACGGCGGCATACCTTGCTTGGACTTAACCTGAACGAATGCAATGTGTCGTGGTGGCTTGGAATCTAGAGAGCCCCGATATTGGTCTGGTTCAGGGAATTCGACGAGCCGGTCCCAACCGCTCTCGTCCTCGTCAACCCTATGACAAAAAGCGCCGATTGCGGCGCACAGTCGGTCCATTTCGACTTCAGCATACAGGGGCAATCGACTGACTCTGACCATTGATCTGCTCTTTGTTCGCGCCAACGTATCAATATATTGGATTGCAGCGAGACGAACATAGTCATGCTGCGCATGTGAAGTTTTGGGCTGGACGCCAATGACACTCCAGTACAAAATGGGAACATGTCCAGTGTTGCCCAACCCGCTGACCTGAACGTGGCGTCGCTCGCCGCCGAACAGGCGGCCGAGCGCATGGTCGCCGCCGACGTCTGTCGTGGCGTGCAGCGCCTGCTGCTGGACATGGGCTATGCCAGCATCACCGAGCTGGTCCTGGACGGCGGCCGCCGGGCCGATATTGCCGGCATCGACGCCAAGGGCCGCGTCTTCATCGTCGAGGTGAAGGTCAGCATGGCCGACCTGCGCGGGGACCGGAAATGGCCGGACTACCTGCCCTGGTGCGACCGCTTCGCCTTCGCCGTTCCTCATGATTTTCCGCGCGCGCCCTTCGAGCTGGAACCCTTGAACGGGCCGGAGGTTGGGCTGATTGCCGCCGACCGCTACGGCGCTGGCTTGCTGCGCAGTCCGGCCGAGCGACCGCTGGCCGCTGCGCGGCGCAAAGCGCTGGCCCTGCGCATCGGCATGGTCGGCGCAATTCGCTTGCAGCGAATCACCGATCCGTCGCTTAACCTGCCAGCGGGGACTGACGTTTAGACTCGTTACCAGTCCGGGAAGGGGCGCCCGGGGGAGAGCATGGCACCAGCAACCGGACGTCTAGAAGGCCTGGCCGATGCCGACCTGAGCCTGGCAGACCAGCTTGAGCGCCTGACCGCCACCCGGAAGGAACGGGTCGGCGTCCTGATCCACGTCTCGCGCCTGCAGCCGCACAATCGCCGCGAGCATCACCTGCGGATCATGCTCAATGCCTTCGACCGCCTCATCAAGCGGGCGGAGGGGATGGCCTACCAGTTCCGCAACAACGACCTGCTCCTGCTGTTCCGCGGCGCCAAGGTGGAGGAGGTGGACGAGCTCGTGCTGCGCCTGCGCTTCCTCTTCTCCAACGATCCGCTGATCGGGGGCGAGGATGGCGAGGGGGCCTTCGCCACGGTCTACGACCTGGCCGGCGGCGGCTTCCAGGACCTGTTCGGCGTGGCCGTCCGGCGCCAGCAGGCGCTGGCCCGCGCGCGGCCCGACAAGCCGGCGGACCCCACCCAGAAGGTGGTCCAGACCTCGCCCATCGATCCGTCGCGCCTGGCCCGGATGGAGAACGCGCTGAGCGGCGTCGACCTGACGCCGCTGCTGCGCCGCCAGGCGATCTGCGCCTATCCCGCCGGCATTCCGCCGACCCCGATCTTTACCGAGATCTATGTCTCGATCCCCGGCCTGCAAAAGGCGCTGATGCCGGATACCGAGCTGACCGCCGACCGCTGGCTGTTCCAGCGCCTGACGGAGCGGATCGACCAGCGCGTGCTGAGCGTCCTGCCCAGGATCGAGGGCGAGGGAGAGGCCTCGTTCTCGATCAACATCAACGTCTCGACCCTGCTCTCGCCGGCGTTCATGGCCTTCGACAAGGCGCTGCGCCAGCGCACGCAGAAGTCGGTGGTGCTGGAGGTCCAGTCGGCCGACGTCTTTTCCGACATGGGCGCGTTCGTGTTCGTGCGCGAATACCTGCGCGATCGCGGCTACCGCATGTGCCTGGACGGGCTCAACCACCTGACCTTCCCGCTGATCGACCGCGCCAAGCTGCGGCTCGACCTGCAGAAGGTGCACTGGCATCCAGAACTGGCGGCCGAGAAGCGCGCCGAGCGGCGAGCGGAATTCGCCGACGCGGTGCAGCGCGCCGGGGTCAACCGCGTGATCCTGTGCCGCTGCGACGACGAGACGGCGATCGAATGGGGCCGCTCGCTGGGCCTGCGCTTCTTCCAGGGCCGCTACATCGACCAGGTCATGGGCCGCAAGCCGGTGTGACGCGACGTTTCCCGGATGCGGATTCGGGGGCAACTCGGAGATTGGAGCGAACCAGTCCCACCCACCAACCCTACGTCCTCCGCTTCATGCGGGGGACCCATGAGCCGACCGCCAAGCACTCGGAACGGTTGGTTCATGGATGCCCCGGATAAGCCGGGGCACGTAGGGAGGAAAATAGAGAGGGCCGTCGCCCCTCTCGCTCACGCCGCGTCGAGCAGGTCCTTCTTCAGGTCGCGCTTCAGGATCTTGCCGTTGGCATTGCGGGGCAGCGGCTCGTCGCGGAACCAGACCTTCACCGGCACCTTGAACGCCGCCAGGCGCTCGCCCATCCAGGCCTTCAGCGCCGCCTCGTCAAGGCGCTGGCCGGGCGCCAGGGTGACGACGGCGCCGACCTCCTCCCCCAGGGTCAGGTGCGGAATGCCGATCACGGCGGCGTCCATCACGGCGGGGTGGTCGAACAGGACGTTCTCGACCTCCACGCAGTAGATGTTTTCGCCACCGCGGATCAGCATGTCCTTGGCGCGGTCCAGGATATAGACGAAGCCTTCCTCGTCGATGCGGCCGACATCGCCCGAATGCAGCCAGTTGTCGGTGAAGGTGGCGGCCGTCGCCTCCGGCTTGTTCCAGTAGCCCTTCACGACGTTGGGCCCCTTGATCCAGATCTCGCCAATCTCGCCTGCCCCCAGCGTCTCGCCGGTGGGGCCTACCACCTTCACGTCGCAGACGGGGACGGGCACGCCCACGCTGTCCGGCTTGCGCACGTAGTCGTCGGCCTGGTTGATCGTGGTGACGCTCGACGTCTCGGTCAGGCCATAGCCCTGGCCGGGATTGGATTTGGGCCAGGCCTGCTTGATCCGCGCCACCAGTTCCGGCGCCGCCGGCGCCCCGCCATAGGAGACGCTGAGCAGGCTGGACGTGTCGCGTGTCTTGAAGTCCGGATGTTCCAGCACCTGCCAGACCAGCGTCGGCACGTTGCCAAACGCCGTGATCCGCTCGCGCTCGATCAATTCCAGCGCGCGGGCGGCGTCCCAGCGGTGGATCAGCACGATCTTGTTGCCCGCGGCCAGCGTCGCCACCAGCACGGAATGGCAGCCCGTCGCGTGGAAGAACGGCACGGCCAGCAGCATCGCCCCCTTGGGCGGCGCCTCTCCACCCAGGGCGGCGGGCACCACACCGCGGCGCAGGTCGGCGCGCGCGCCGCAGAAGCCAAGGCTCACCAGGTTGGTGCAGATATTGCGATGGGTGCCCAGCGCCCCCTTGGGCTTTCCCGTCGTGCCGGAGGTGTAGAAGATCGTGGCGTCATCCTCCGGCTCCAGTGCCACATCGGGCAGTGGCGGGTCCTGGGGGCTTGCGTCCACCACGTCCTCGAAGCGAAGCAGGCCGGGCGCCAGGTCGCCGCTGGCCCGGGCGACGATCGCCGCCTTCAGCTTCAGCGCGGGCAGGAACTCCGCCAGGCGCAGGGTGCGCTCCTGGTCCAGGAAGAGGATGTCGGCGCCGCAGTCGCTGATGCAGTAGTCGAGCTCCGCTCCGGTCAGCCAGGCATTGACCGGCACGACGATGGCACCCACACAGGCCCCGGCCCAGAAGGCGACCGACCATTCGGGAAAATTCCGCATGGCGATCGCCACGCGGTCGCCCTTCTTCACCCCCCAGCGGGTGACCAGTTCATGGGCCAGGCGCCGAACGCTGCGATGGTGCTGCGCATAGGTCAGGCGCTCGTCCTCATAGACCAGGAAGTCGGCATCGCCATGCGCCGCGCTCGCCTCGAAGATCGCCCGCAGGGTTGGCGGCGCGTTCTTCCAGACCCGCTCGGCGATGCCGCGGATCACCATCTCTTCCATCTCGAACGGGGCGCCGGGAGCGGTGAGCTGGGCCGTGACCGCGGCCATGGGCGGAACGCCGCCCGCGGAGACAAGACCTTCGGGCGCCGTCATGACGCGTTCCTCCCACGGAATTCTGTATTGGCCCCAAAATGCAAACCTGAGCGGGGCAGTGCAAGACCGACGGCATCGCGTCCCCCGACCGGCCCGTTCGTCTGGTTGCAGCGCACGGGCCCCGTCCCATGTTAGAAGGGCTGCACGAATTGCGATGGCGTCGCCCGTGCGGACGCGCGCGACACACGACACGACCAGACGACCGAAGGCGGACCGAACACCCATGGACACCCTGATCGGACAGAACGGCGGCGGCCCGGCCGTCGACAAGGCATCGCTGATCAAGGACAGCGGCATCCAGACCTTCATGGCCGACGTGATCGAAGCGTCGCGCGATGTCCCCGTGATCGTCGACTTCTGGGCGCCCTGGTGCGGCCCCTGCCGCCAGCTGGGCCCCGCCCTGGAAAAGGCCGTGATGGCGGCCAAGGGGGCGGTCAAGATGGTCAAGATCGACATCGACAAGAACCCCCAGATCGCGCAGCAGATGCGCATCCAGTCGATCCCCGCGGTCTATGCCTTCCGCAACGGCCAGCCGATCGACGGCTTTGTCGGTGCCCTGCCCGAAAGTCAGGTGAAGCAGTTCGTGCAGCGCCTGGTCCAGGCCTCGGGCGGCGGCAACCCGGTCGAGGAACTGCTGGCGCTGGCCGGCGAATCGCTTGAGGCAGGGGACTTCGGCGCGGCCGAGGCCGCCTATGTCGAGCTGCTGCAGCATGATCCCGGCAACCCGAAGGCGATCGCCGGGCTGGCCCGCCTGGCGATGAACGCAGGCGATGCCGAGGCAGCGGAGCAGATCCTGGCCGAGGTCACGCCCGACGTCGCCAACGACCCTGACATCGCAAGCGTGCGCGCCGCCCTGGACCTGGCCAAGGAAGCAGGCGCCGCCGGCGAATCGGCGAGCCTGCGCCGCGCCGTGGAGGCCGATCCCGACGACCACCAGGCCCGCTTCGACCTCTCGCTCGCGCTGCTGGCGGAGGGCGACGCCGCGGGTTCGATCGCCGAACTCCTTGCCTCCATCAAGCGGGACCGCAAGTGGAACGAGGAGGCCGCACGCCTCCAGCTGCTCAAGGTGTTCGAGGCCCTGGGTCCCACCGATCCCGCAACCCTGGACGGGCGGCGCAAGCTGTCGTCCATCCTCTTCTCCTGAGGCTTCCTTGAGCGGACCGCAGCGCCCGGCCGGGATGCAGGTCGACCTGTCCGACCTGCCCGCGACCATCCCGATCTTCCCGCTGCCGGGGGCGCTGCTGCTGCCGCGCATGCGCCTGCCGCTCAACATCTTCGAGCCGCGCTACCTGGCCATGGTGCGCGACGCCCTGGCCGGCCCGCGGCTGATCGGCATGATCCAGCCGACGGATCCCGGCAGCGTCGCGACCGCGCCGGAGCACAACCGCCCGGCCCTCTATGGTGCCGGCTGCGTCGGCCGCATCACCGCCTTCACCGAGACCGACGACGGCCGCTTCCTGATCACGCTGACCGGCCAGTGCCGCTTCCACGTCGACCAGGAACTGTCGGTGACGACGCCCTATCGCCAGGTGCAGGCGGATTTCGCGCGCTATCGCCAGGACCTGGCAGCGGCCAGCGACGACGGCATCGACCGCGCCCGCCTGATGCCGGTGCTGAAGGACTACCTGGCGCGCAACGGCCTGGCCGCCGACTGGAGCGCCATCGAGCAGGCGCCGGGCGAAACGCTGGTCAACACCCTGTCGATGATCTGCCCCTTCAACCCCAGCGAGAAGCAGGCGCTGCTGGAGGCGGAGGACCTGGGCGATCGGTCGCGCGTCCTGATCGCCCTGATCGAGATGGCGCTGGCGATGGGCGCCAAGCCCGACGCCCCGCTGCAGTGACCGCCAGCCTCCCTTTCCGCACAAGGACTAAAGGACTAGCCCATGCCGGAGCGTACCGGTGCTGCCGTCGACCCCAAGCTGCTTGAGATCCTGGTCTGCCCGCTGACCCGGGGGACCCTGCGCTACGACGCGACTGCCCAGGAACTGATCAGCGACAGCGCCCAGCTGGCCTATCCCATTCGCGACGGCATCCCGATCATGCTGGTCGAGGAAGCGCGCCGCCTGGACGACCCCGCGCCATGACGCTCGCCAAGCCGTGGCCGCTGGAATTGCGCCTGCTCAAGGCCGAACGGGCACTGGAGGTCGACTGGGACGACGGCGAGACGCATCGCCTGTCGGCCGAACTGCTGCGCGTCGAAAGCCCCTCGGCCGAGGTCCAGGGCCATGGCGGGGGCCCCCGCATGCTGAGCGGCGGCAAGCGCCATGTCGGGATCATCGCGCTGCACCCTGTTGGCCATTATGCCGTCCTGATCCAGTTCGACGATGGCCATGACACGGGCATCTTCTCGTGGAGCTACCTCCGCGAGCTGGGCGAGAACCGCGACATCCTGTGGCAGCGCTACATCAAGGACATGGCGGCCCAAGGCCTGTCGCGCGACTGAAGTGCAATTTTGGGGAGAGCGCATAATTAGCAGGAGCACTGGCTGTCAGCATTGGCGGAGCTGAGCAACCTGCTACTCAGCTCCAGAGTCATTGGGGAGCAGCTGATCAGTATCCTGTTCTTCATTTGAAACTAAATAACCAGCGATCGCTATTGCCGCAACACCGGCGATTGCCACCTTACCTGTCCTTCTGAACTCACGACGACTTGCCGCGACAGCTTCTTCTTTAGGTCCTGATACCCATTCAACATAATCTTCAAGATTAGAGAATCGCGGCACAACTACGACCCGTTGCTCTTGACTGAGATTTATGTCAATCATTCTTCTATAGAACGCCGCCCTATCTTCTCTGTTTGGGCTTGTTGTTGAGATACTCACCCCACTCAGATCCTCTTCCGCTCGAGCCGACCTTGAAGAAACACAGACAGTCGAGCAGATTACCAAGCATGACAAGATTGCAATGGCATTCATCAGGGTCGCTCCAGTTGTGTCTGGTGGTATGATACCATAAAATCCCCTCAAAAAAGGCGCTTTCGCCAATTGATCGCTTCCAAAATGGAAGCCAAAGTGCCTCAACCTAATCCACTAAAGCCACGGCTACCGCGATGAACAGACATCTGAACCGGCTTTTCGATACTGATTGGATTATCGAGCGGACACCAACCTGGTCTTCTCTCAAGACGATTGGAAAATCGAAAGCAGTTCAGCTTTCGATATTATTTCCGACAATTGGATATCTGATTGTGTTCAACGAGTATGTAATTCAGTTTGTAACTTTCGACAGAAAGTTTTTTCCGAACTCCTCACCTGTTCCACACAAGGTATTTTTGATCTACTATTCAACTCTGTTCCTGGGAGCGGGCTCCGTCATTTTCACACTTTTCTGCCCGACAATTGTCAAGAAATATAATAGCGGCTCGGAGTTTTTTACAATGGAGAAAGACTACTTTTCTCATCCAGTTCATATTCAGCATATGATTGATCAAATCACATCCATAACATCCCATATTGATGTTTTCGGCTTGCAGGAATCAATAATCAATCGAGACAAATTGTCAACATCAAATCAACCCAACATTTCGTCTACAATGGGGCAGTATTTTCACGTAATAGATAAGTCTCACTTAAGTCTACGAATATCTGCAGCTTTTTTCTTTATCGTCGGATTTATTATCCTGTCGATACCCACGATTGAAACAATATGGGAGGTATTTAAAATTACCGTGCGCTCATTTTCCAATTGAAGTCTTTACAGCGCTCATCAGGGCGCCTCGCCGCGCAGCAGGCGGGGCAGCGTGCCGACATGGCCGGCGGCATGGCGCATGAAGAAGCGCTTCAGCGGACCCATGCGCTCCACCGCCGCCAGGCCCAGGTCGCGCGCTGTGCGGACCGCGGTGACGTCGTTCGAGAACAGGCGGTTCAGGCCGTCCGTCACCACGCCCAGGATCAGCGAATCGCTGCGCCGCCAGCGTTCGTAGCGTGCCAGCAGGTCCGCCTCGCCCAGGTCCTGGCCCAGGCGCCGCCCCTCGCACAGCACCTGGGCCAGGGCTGCGACATCGCGCAGGCCCAGGTTCAGCCCCTGCCCCGCGATCGGGTGGATGCCGTGCGCCGAATCGCCGGCCAGGGCCAGGCGCGGGCCCGCGAAGCGGTCCGCCAGGTGGAAGCCCAGCGGATAGGACCAGACCGGCCCTTCGACCGACAACGCGCCCAGGTGATCGCCGAAGCGGCGCGCCAGTTCGTCCACGAAGACGGCGCGCGGGGCGGCCAGCAGGCGCTGCGCCCGCTCCCGCGTTTCGGTCCAGACCAGGCTGGAGCGGTTGCCCGTCATGGGCAGCATCGCGAAGGGCCCGGCGGGCAGGAAATGCTCGACCGCGGTGCCGTCGTGCGGCCGCTCGTGCGCCACCGTGACCACGATGCCGGTCTGCCCATAGTCCCAGCCGACCAGGCGGATCCCAGCCGCCTGCCGCAGGGCGGAGGCCCGGCCATCCGCGGCCACCACCAGGTCGGCCCGAAGCGCCGTACCGTCCGCCAGGTGGAGCACGGCACCGGCCTCTGTGGCGGCCACGCGGACGCCGCGCGCCGGCGTCACCCAGCGGACCGCGGGCGTCGCGCGCAGGGCCGCGTGCAGCGCCTGGCGGATCGCCCGGTTCTCGATGATGTGGCCGAACGGGCGGTCGCCAATGGCGCGATGGTCGAAGTGCAGGAACAGGGGCGAGGCAGGCTCACCCGGGCGCCCGTCGGAGACGCGGATGTCACGGATGGGCTGGGCGTGGTCCTGCAGCGCCGGCCACAGGCCCAGAGCCTCGAACAGGCGGCAGGAGGCGTCCGCGATGGCCGACACGCGGCCGTCGAACGCCGCATCCACGACGACCTCCGGCACCTCGGCATCGACCAGCACGACCGGGATCCCGGCGCGCCCAAGCGCCAGCGCCAGGGTGCCGCCGACCATCCCGCCACCGGCGATCGCCACGGCGCTGCGGGCGGGGACGTCGATTGATGGAGACTGTGGCATGACTGCCGATATCGCGCCCTGGAGCGCGCTGTGTCCAGGGGCTATGGTGACGCTTGGCCGCCGCAGCCGCTTTGCCCGCTCGATGAGTAGCGCAATGATGGCAAGGTGTTCCGCAACGCTCTTGCGACCGGTTGGGAGCCCGATTGGATGAAGCTGATCGTCGCCATCATCAAGCCCTTTCGGCTGGACGTCGTGCGCGATGCCCTGAACACCCTGGGCATCGAAGGCATGACGATCGGCGAGGTCACGGGGTTCGGCCGGCAGCGCGGCCATACCGAGATCTATCGCGGCGCCGAGTACCAGATCGACTTCCAGCCCAAGCTGAAGCTTGAGATCGCCGTCCCCAGCGAGAAGGCGGAGGCAGTCGCCGACGCGGTCGAACAGGCGGCCCGCACGGGCGCCATCGGCGACGGCAAGATCTTCATCTATGACCTGGAGCGGGTCGTGCGCGTGCGCACGGGGGAGCTGGACGAGAATGCCCTCTGACGCGACCGGCCGTCTTGTCGCCATCGCGCGCAAGGCCAAGCCCCACGCCGTGGTCGAGGAGATCGCCGGCTGCGCGGTCACGCCCCAGGCGGGGATCGAAGGCGACTGGCGGGGCCGCTCCGGCGACCGGCAGGTGACCGTCCTCGCGGCGGAGGCCTGGGCCGCCGCCTGTGCCGCGCTGGGCGCGGAGATCCCCTGGACCACGCGGCGCGCCAACCTGCTCGTCGCCGGCGTGGACCTGCCGCGAACCGTGGGTGCGCGCATCCTGATCGGCGACGTGGTGCTGAAGGTGACTGGCGAGACCGACCCCTGCGGACGGATGGACGCCCAGGTCCCCGGCCTGCGGGCGGCACTGCGGCCCGACTGGCGCGGCGGCGTCACCTGCGTGGTCGCCCACGGCGGCCGGATCCAGCCGGGCGACTCGGTCCGCCTGGCTGATCCGTCCCCCTGACCGGTCGAGGCCATGATGACCCTGTTGCGTAACAGCTTTGGGCTTGGCGGGCGCAGCGCTGCACCGCCGCCCCCCGGCATCGGCCGGTCGCGCCTGCGCGGCCTGGGCCGGCGCGGCGGCCTGCAGATCCTGCCCAAGGGCACGGCCGTCGTGCTGCGCCGTCGCCTGGTGGAACTGGCGGGCCTGGGCATCTTTGCCGTGGCGCTGCTGCTGGCCCTGTCGCTGGCCAGCTTCCATGCCGGCGACCCCAGCTTCAACGTCGCTTCGGACGGGCCCACGCAGAACCTGCTGGGTGGGACCGGCGCCCACTTGGCCGACATCCTGCTGCAGAGCCTGGGCCTGGCTTCGGGC